>CP158972.1:1661666-2383333 GCA_040429635.1 Tamlana crocina
AGAGACAAAAAAGTACGTGTTAACACCATTTCGCAATCGCCAACCCCAACAACAGCGGGTAGCGGTGTAAAAGGATTTGATGGATTTATTGCTTACGCCGATAAAATGTCGCCACTGGGCAATGCCACAGCAATGGATTGCGCAAATTATACCGTAACCCTGTTTAGCGATTTAACCAAGCGTGTAACACTGCAAAACCTTTATAACGACGGCGGTTTCAGTAACATGGGTGTTAGTGATGCCGTAATGAGCACCTTTATGGGCGAGGACGAATAATACAATTTGAACGATATAGAAAAAGCCACCTTTTTAGGGTGGCTTTTTTTGTTACATTTGTGCTATGCAATTACAATTTTCATTCATAATTCCGGTGTATAACCGTCCTGACGAAATTCAGGAATTGTTGCAAAGTTTTAGTGCTTTGGAAGGCGCTACCGATTTCGAAATTGTTATTGTTGAAGATGGCTCGGAACAATCATCAAAAACAGTAGTTGATGGATTTTCTGAAAAGTTAAATATTTCTTATTTCTATAAGGAAAACTCGGGGCCGGGCGATTCTCGAAACTTCGGTATGCAGCACGCCAAAGGCAATTATTTTATCATTTTGGATTCCGATTGCATTTTGCCCAAGCAGTATTTAAACGAAGTTAGAAAAAGCTTGCAAACCGATTATGTAGATTGCTTCGGCGGGCCCGATGCAGCACACCAATCGTTTACCAATTTGCAAAAGGCCATTAATTTTTCCATGACCTCTTTTATCACCACCGGAGGTATTCGTGGCAGCAAAAATAGCGTGGATAAGTTCCAACCGAGAAGTTTCAATATGGGACTTTCGAAAAAGGCATTCGAGGCTTCAAATGGGTTTGGGCGCATCCATCCCGGAGAAGACCCCGACCTTTCGATTAGGCTTTGGAATTTAGGTTTTAAAACCAAACTGATTCCCGAGGCTTATGTGTTCCATAAACGCCGAATTTCGTGGAGCACCTTTTACAAACAGGTACATAAGTTCGGGCTGGTTCGCCCGATTTTGAACAGTTGGCATCCGTCAACAAAAAAACTGACGTATTGGTTTCCGTTGCTGTTTAGTTTGGGGTTGGTAGTTTCGGTTTTATTTCTCGCGTTTCAAATAGATTGGCTCTTTAAATTGTATTTGCTGTATTTTGTTTTGGCATTTATTTTGGCCTTATTAAGTGCGAGTAACCTGGTGGTCGCCATATTGTCCGTGCCTGCTATTTTGGTGCAGTTTTTGGGGTATGGTTACGGATTTTTAAAATCTACGTGGGCTATTTCAGTGTTAAAAAAGGATCCTGAAATACATTTTCCAAAATTATTCTTTAAACAGAAATGATTAAAAAAATAAAAAGCAACATAATCTCTTCCATAAAGAACAAACGCATCAATGTATTTTTGCTGTTCTTTTTATTTGCTTTTATTATTCTAATTTTTACCAAGCTTTCAAAAGCATACACCAAAACTATTGTTTTGGATGTTGAAAAAATAAATGTGCCGCAGGAATACATTATTTTAAACGATTCCTCAAAAATCAATATCACCCTAAAAACCCATGGTTTTAGATGGTTGAAATATGCATTTTCACGCCCGAAAATTCAAATAGACTTTAGCCAAGATGTGTATAAAAAAGGAGCGGTTTTCGAGTGGAGCAAAAGTAAGGCGTTCTTAAATAACACACAGTTTGATAAACAGGTGGAGTTGTTGAGCATGAGCCCCGATACCTTAAGGTTCCGATATGGCGTCAATTTGATAAAAAAAGTGCCTGTAAAAATCAACTCAGACATCACATACAGTTTGGGTTACGATATTTCGGGAAAAATGGAGGCAGAACCCGATTCGGTAACGGTGGTGGGCCCCAACATTGTGGTTTCAAAAATTGAGGCTTTGGAAACCGAAAAGTTGAGTTTAACCGATGTGCGTTCAAATGTAAATCAAAAGGTAAAATTAAAATTACCGGATCAAGGCGATTTACAGTTTTCTGAGAAACAAGTTACCTTAAAAGCGCAGGTTGAAAAGTTTACCGAAGGCACTTTAAAAGTACCCGTAACCATTGCGAATGTTCCGGCAGGTGTGGTTTTAAAGTATTTCCCGAAAACGGTAAGTGTATCATACTATGTGAGCTTAAGTAAGTTTGCTTCGATCACTGAAAAGGATTTTAAAGTGGTTTGTGACTATGCCAAAACCACCGAAAACCAGTCGTTTTTAATACCCGAATTAACGGTTTGGCCAGAAGCGGTTAAGAGTGCCAAGGTGAACCAGCAGCATGTAGAATTCATAATGACAAAATAATGATAGTAGGGCTTACAGGAGGTATTGGTAGCGGAAAAACAACCGTAGCGAAGGAATTCGAAAAGCTGGGCATTCCGGTATATATTGCCGATGAGGAAGCAAAAAAACTCATGAATCGCTCACCGGTTATCCAGCGCGAACTAACTCATTTGTTTGGTAAGGACGCTTATGTGGATGGCGAACTCAACCGGCCATTCATTGCCAATATCATTTTTAACGATAAGTCTTTTTTGGAAAAAATGAACGCCATCGTGCACCCCAGGGTGGCCAAGCATTTCAATAAATGGATTTTTAAGCAAAACGCTCCTTATGTGATTAAGGAAGTGGCCATTCTATTTGAAAATGGGGGAGACCAAGCTTGCGATTACATCATCACCGTTGTGGCGCCAAAAGCGGTTCGGGTTAAACGTTTGCTGCAACGCGATAACACTTCAAAGGAAAAAATAGAGGCCATTATGAACAATCAGTGGAGCGACGAAGAAAAAGCCAAACGTTCGCACTTTGTTATCAATAATATAGATTTAGAAGATACCAAGGCTCAAGTTTTGCAAATTCACCAAGAAATCCTTAAAAAATCTTAAATTTTAACATTTTTGTTAACGTTAGGTTAAAAGCCCTATTTCCTAAATGTTAAAATGTTAATTTTGAATGATGAGCAAAAAATTATTTGTCCTGTTGATAATACTGATGAGCCTATCGCTTATCGGTATTATTTCCATTCAAGCTTATTATATCAACGATTCGGTACAGAACGAAAAGGAGCGTTTTAAGTCGAATGTGGTTACGGTACTCAACAACGTATCGAACACTATCGAAGAGAACGAATTCGAGAAGTACTTTTCAGAATATTTAAGCTTGGATAAGGAAAAGAAGGCGGATGAAGATGCCGTTTCGCAGCTATTAATTTACCGAAAAAACAACAGCACCAAAGAAACGCTCATTTACAGAAGCAACGTTTTAGAAGAGAACTATAAACTCTCTTCATCGCTCTTTGACATTGGTTTAGATAGCCTCGATATCACCAATATTATTGGCAATTCCAGTACCGAAATTTATAAGGATTTGGAATCGACCGATAGGGATTTAAAGAGTCCCATTTCAAAAATTATTAGAAGTGGAACTATTGATGAAGCCCAAAAACTCACCTTTAAAAAGAACTTTAAAGAAGTATTTAAAAGGAAGCCAGTGCATAAGCGGGTTTCAGGAAGTGAAGTTCGGGCATTGCTTTCCGAAAGGTTAAAAAAATACGGTATCAACATCGATTTCGAATTTGCCATTTACGGTAACGATTTGGCTACTAAGGTAAAAAGCGAAAATTTTGAATACGAAGCCAATTCTACCTTTGGGGTACCTATTTTTTACGATGAAAATAACCGAAGCCTGTACCGGCTGTTAGTGAATTTTCCAGACGATAGAAAGTTCATTTTATCAACCGTAATTGGTATGGTATTATTGTCGGTGGTATTTACCTCTGTAATTATTTTGGCCTACGGAAGCGCCCTGATGCAGTTGGTGAGACAGCGAAAAATATCGGAAATAAAAACCGATTTTATCAATAACATGACGCACGAGTTTAAAACTCCGATTGCGACCATCAATTTGGCTTTGGATGCCATCCGGAACCCGAAAGTTATTGAAGATAAAGATAAGGTGATGCGCTACCTTTCCATGATTAAGGAAGAAAACAAGCGCATGCACGCACAAGTTGAAAATGTGTTGCGCATATCTAAACTAGAAAAAAACGAACTGAACATTAGTAAAGACCGTGTAGATTTACACGATTTGGTTGAAGATGCCTTGACCCACGTAGAACTTATTGTTGAAGACCGCCAAGGCTACATAAAAACGTTTTTAAATGCCGAACAGTCTTCGGTTTTGGCCAATGAAACCCACTTTACCAATGTGATAGTTAATATGCTGGACAATGCCATTAAGTATTCTCCAGATGCACCAAAAATAGAGGTCTATACCGAAAATGTTGGAAACAATGTTCTGTTAAAGGTAAAAGACCACGGTAGCGGTATGAGCAAAGCGGCTGCCAAACGGGTGTTCGAAAAATTTTATCGAGAGCACACCGGAAACATCCACAACGTAAAAGGCCACGGCTTAGGTTTGGCTTACGTTAAACGGATTGTTGAAGACCACCAAGGTCACGTATCAGTAGAAAGTGAAAAAGACAAAGGAAGCACCTTTATAATCAAGCTTCCGTTAATATCGTAAACTATGGAAGAGCTTAAAAAAAGAATATTATTAGTTGAGGACGACCCCAATTTCGGAACCGTGCTTAAAGATTATTTAATGATGAACGATTACGAAGTTACCCATGCCAAAAACGGTATGGAAGGCTTTGAAAAGTTTAAAAAAGACGATTTCGATTTGTGCATCCTCGATGTGATGATGCCTTACAAAGACGGCTTTACACTAGCCAAGGAAATTCGCGAAAAAAATAGCGATGTGCCTATTATATTTTTAACCGCCAAAACCATGAAGGAAGACGTGTTAAAAGGCTATAAAGTGGGGGCGGACGATTATTTGAACAAACCGTTTGATAGCGAAGTGCTGCTCATGAAAATAAAGGCTATTATTCAACGTAAGGCTACCGAAACCATTTCAGATAGTAAGCAGTTTGAGTTTAAAATTGGAAAGTTCGATTTAAACTCCAAACTACGGTTCTTGCGTTTTAATGGTGGAGACCCCATAAAATTATCGCCAAAGGAAAACGAATTGTTGCGTTTGTTGGCATTGCATGAAAACGATTTAATGCCCCGCGAATTGGCACTTACCAAAATATGGCGCGACGATAACTATTTTACCTCGCGTAGTATGGACGTGTACATTGCCAAATTACGTAAATATCTAAAACCAGACCCCAAAGTGGAAATCCTGAACATTCACGGCGAAGGTTTTAGATTGGTGGTTAACGAATAAAATCTAATTGGTTTGAATATTGAAAAATCCAGCCAAAAGCTGGATTTTTTGTTTTGAAAGTTGATTTTTAGTATTTCGTTTAATGGTCTTGTGTATGATTTCGTTGCGTGTTTAAGCAACTAATTTAGCAAATACAAACCAAATAGAAAATCCGCGAGGATTTTCGTAAGTAGGCGAGTACTAGCAATGAATTATACACGTTGTTGTGGTGTCGTTTTTTATTCAGAAACTTTATGTCAGTAATTTTCAGTTTATTTTTTTTGATGACATTTCCGTTTTGTTTCGATGTATAGATAAATAACACCAAACTATTATGAAAAAAAGCATCTTTTTATTGTTTCTAATATCCTTTTTAATAGGATGTACATCAGACGACAGCAATCCAAATACTAGCAATGTCACAGTCTCAATTGAAGCCTCAGGGCTTAACGATGACAAACTGGCGCTGAACAATTCAGCAACTTTTACAGCCAGTATTTCTGGTTTTGAAGGAGATGCGACTTCTTTAACCTATAGATGGAGGTTATCTACAGAAAATGGCGAACTCTCACAGAGTGGAAATCCGCTTCCCAATCCTTCGGTTAGTGGTAGTTCCATAAGCTGTGTCGGCAAATCGGAAGGGGACGAAGAGATTATTGTAGAAGTGTTGGATGCTTCAAATGATATATTTATATCAACATCCTACAACTTTACAATAGTTGATTCTGGAAACCAAACGAGTTTTGGCTGTTTTGATCAGCCAAAATTAATCTACAGAAACGGAACATTTAACTTTGTACTTAATTTTGATGGCACGAACGAAGAGTCTCTTGGTATAGGTGGTGGTACAGGTGTGGACATATCACCAGATGGTGAATGGATTGCCCAAGCTCGAGACACTCAATTTGGATGGCAAATGCACATTTTTAGGTGTGATGGTAGTACCGGATTAATACCCATTCCTGTAACATTTCTGGAACTTGATAATTCTCCCCAATTCTCACTAGATAGCAAAACATTATATTTTACAGGAGCTGTAGATGTACCGAATCCCCCTGTAAATGGGCACTTCTATGAAATTTTTGCCTACGATCTTGAGACTGGGGCTTTGACTCAATTGACCTCCGTAGCTGAACAACGCGATATTATTTTAGGCTATTTTACACTATCTCCTGTAACTGGCGATATCGCTTTTACACGTACCAATATTGATACAAATTTAACAAAACTTGCATTCCTTCAGCCAGAATCTGGACTCATTACAGATTTCTATACCTTTCCAGATGGTCTCAGCACTTATAGTTTAGACTGGTCGCCAGATGGCGGCGATATTATATTTACTGCATATTTTAATAGCACGCCTGGCATTTACAGGATAAACGTGACTAGTGGATCGCAACCGCTACTTGTTTTTGAGGATCCTTCACCCAATACCTTACCGCCAGGTTATCCTACCTACTACAACGGTGGAAACCGGATTGCCTATGCGGGTTCAGAGAATGGGCAGTCAGGTTCAAGTCTCTGGTCAATAGATGCTAATGGAGAAGACTTTCAACTGTTGTTGGATGCAAATTCAAGTATTTTGGAGCTTTATGGGATCCTGCGTTAAAATAATGATTGACAAAGGTTCAAAAAAGGGTGCTATTTGGCATCCTTTTTTGATTGATGAAAAAAATCATTTACTTTTTCTTTCAGGACTGCGCACGGGTCAAAATGCACCACAACTTTAATGATATGCGTCGTTTCAATGACTTATATCAGACGTTAAACGAAGGTAGTTGAAATTATTTACAAATTCAAGGTTCAAAATGAAAAGTCGCAAAAGCGATATGGAGCTTAAAAAAAAAGAGAGCTAAGAATAGTTTGTGGAGGGTGTTGGTTAAATCCGCTCTGCCAACCAAGCCTTAAATTCGTAAAAATTCTGTGGTGCCACACCATGCCCAACCGGAAACTCCGAATATTGGTGTTTAATGTTCAAACTTTTTAAGAAAGTAGGGGTTTGCCGCGCCCAATCTACTGGAATCACTTGGTCTACACTGCCATGCGAGCAGTAAAAATCCAAATGGGAATAGTCGGGTGTTTCCAAATCTTTTGGAAGTATGTCGTGGTTTACATAGCCGCTTAAAGCCACGATGTTTTTTACTTTTTCGGGATAAGTCAATGCCACGGCATAACTTAATATGCTGCCTTGACTAAAGCCCAAAAGGTTTACGTTCGTTTTGTTTACTGGATAAGCCTCAACGGCCTCATCAATAAACTGGGCAATTAAATCGCGCGATTCCTTGGCCTGCTCGTTGTCGTTCCATTTGCCTTTTTCGGCATCAAAATTAATGGCGTACCATGCATTACCGAAAGGTTGCATGGGGTAGGGCGCTTTCACCGAAATGATAAACAATTCTTCGGGCAATTCTTGTGCAAACGAAAATAAATCGTTTTCATCACTGCCGTAACCGTGCATCATAATCAGCAACGGAGCGTTTTCGGTTAAAGTCGATTTTCGAATAATATGTTCTAAAGACAATGCGGTGTTTTCCATGTTAAGCGCCTAAGTTTGCAAATAATTTTTGATAAAATGCCCCGACTAAAGGAACTTCGGTGGTTTTTCGTGAAATGGCTCCCGAAAACCCGTAAATAAAAAGTACGGCAAAAAAGAGGTAAAATGCCGAAGTAACCATCCAACTGTCAAAGCTCCCAACCGGGTAGCCCAAGGCCCAAAACGTGAGCCAAAGCCCCAACGATTGCCGAATGTGAAAACTAGCAAAGGCACTTTTGTTTTTCTCTTCGTTGTTTAAAAAATAGGCGATAATCACCCCAATAATGGTAATATAGCTGATGATGGCGTTGCTGCGCCCGCGGTCAATATCTTGTTCGGTCATGTTGTTTATGGATTTAAAACCACTTGGTTGTTGGCTACAATGCCGTACACCTTTCCTTTTAGGGTTTCGTTTTCAAAAATGGCATTTTTCGATTTTGAAACGATATTGTTTTTACTGAAAGTGAATTTAGTATTCGGGTTGAATAGCGTTAAATCGGCCGTGTTTCCTACGTTAATGCTCGTGGATTCTAAACCGAATCGGTTTTTTCCTTTAGTGAGCAGTTCGATGGTTTTCTTTAAAGTGAATACATTTTGAAGTGCCCCAAATGCACTTTCCAATCCGATAGTGCCATATTCCGCATGGTCAAATTCCACTTTCTTTTGTTCGACATCGATGGGGTTGTGGTCGCTGGTTACCATATCGATGGTGCCGTCTTTCACGCCTTCAATTAAAGCATCCACATCGGTTTGTGTGCGCAATGGCGGCAATACTTTAAAATGGGTGTTGAAATCGCCCAACACATCATCCGTAAAGTATAGATTATGGATGGCCACGCTACAGGTTACATCCAGTTTTTTCTTTTTGGCTTCGCGAATTAACTGCACGGATCCAGCCGTTGAAATGGTGGGGATATGTAGTTTCCCGCCGGTATATTCCAATAAAAATAAGTCGCGGGCAATTTGTAGTTCTTCTGCTAAAGCGGGAATCCCTTTAAGTCCCAATCTAGTACTGCTAATATGTTCGTTTACCACACCCTTGCCAACAATTTTGTTTTCCTGCGGAAAGGAGCACACCAAACCATCAAAATTACTCGCATATTGCAATGCGATTTTCATCAGGTTGGGGTTGGCAATCGGTTTTTTATAATCGTAAAAAGCCACCGATCCAGCTGTGTTCATATCGTAAAGTTCGGCTAAATCCTCGCCCTCGCTTTTAACGGTTAAGGCACCAATCGGCAACAGGCTTACCGCATGGTTTTGGGCTTTCGATTTTAAAAAAGTAATATCGGAATTCGAGTCAATCACCGGGTTGCTGTTTGCATTAACGGCCACGGAGGTAAACCCAGAAGCTGCTGCAGTTTTCAATCCGTTTTGTATGGTTTCGCGTTCCTCGTATCCAGGTTCGCCAAAACACACGCTGCTATCAAACCAACCTTGCGAAACGTGCAGGTTTTCGGCATCGATTTCCTGAAAATTTTTAGTGTTTTTTATACTTGGGGCTATTTGGGTAATCGTGCCGTTTTCAATTAAAATATCCTGGGTAGTGTTGTGAAATTCACTTTTCGAATCAAGGATGGTGGCCGATTTTATAAGTATGTTCATTTAAAGAATTTTAAGATGAGCATTTCTACAAGCAGTAGCGCTAGTGCAAAAATAACAAACCATTTCCATAGCGCATTAACTTTTGAGTCACTTTTTAAGGCATCAAAAATTTCGGGAATGGAATCGCTAACGGTTACATTTTCTGCCGAAGACAGGTCGCGGTAGCTTAAATGGCTTTCGGTTCTGTTGTAATTGTAACTGACGTTTTTTAAGGTTTCTTCTTTATTTTTAATGGTGTAAACACCCGAAATATCTGGGGTTTCAGAAGTATTGACGACGACTTTATTGTTGAAATATTGCTGTTTCGGGATGATGCTCGTGCCGTTATGTTCCATATTTAAAACGGCATCTTGCTGCATTTGGGTTTCCACATCAAAAGTGTTTTCCTTTCCAATAGTGTAATACAGTTCGGGAATTTTTAAACTTTGCTTGGCCATATTGTACAACGAAGGAACGATGAGCGGTGAATTTTGAAAGTTTGAATTTTTAGTGTTGATGGCCGAAGTAAACACATAAACATTGTTGTTTTGGCCCAAAAACGGTTTGCCATCTTCAAACTGTAGGACAGAAGCCATATTGTTTGAAGCGAGGTTATAAAAGCTATTGACTTTAGGGTATTGAAAATTTTCCACCTGTTTTTCGAACACGCCATTGCTAAATAGTGGGTGACCGTAATTGATGGTGGTTACTCGTTTTTCGGATGGATTCAATTCGGAAAACCCGTTGCCAAAATGTCCCAAAAATGAACTGTACGATTCCACATTGATGTCTTCCGAAGGAATAACAATAACAATGCCTTCTTGCTCGGTAAACTGTTTTAGGGCGGCGGATAACGATACGGGAATGTCAGTCAATTCATTTAAAACAATGAGATGTTGCTCGTCAATGAGGTTGTAATTTAATTGGTTCGGAGCAGTTGAAATATAGTTGAATTCATCATCGGTGTAAATGCGTTTTAAAAAGGAATCGTCCGCAGCATTCACCGCCAAAACATTAATTTTTGATGCTTTGTTGATGTTGAAATACAAATTATTGTCGAATTGTAAATGCGCATCGTTAATGCTGATTTTTCCGTTAATGACTTCATTCGCCGGAATGGAAAATGTGGTTTCGGCAGTGTCGTCAATAGCCACTGAAGTTTTTGCAATAAGGTTATCGTTGTTAAACAGCGACACCGGTAAATTTTCAACGGCGGCACCACTGTTTTTTAAAATAACGTTGAGTTCAATGGTGTTGGCTGTGTTTTTTGAAATATAGGCGCTGTCAATCGAAATATTGTTGGTGTTTACGGGCGCCAATTTTACAAAATGGATTTCTGTAAGCGAGTCCGTTGGAATCTCAAAACTACCGTTGTTATCTTGAAAATCGGAAATAAAAACCAGATGTTTCAAAACACCATTTTTTTTACTGAAAGCACTTTGGCTTTTCAAAAAAGCGGCCTCGGTACTAAGGCTGTTCGAGGCATAATCCCATTGCAGCATGTCGTTTTTTAAGGCTTTAATGTTGGTGTTTTTAAAACTATTGCTGTTGGTGATTATCGAGATATTTTCATTTTCGGGAACGTTGGCAATCAAATCCTGAACGGCACGTTTAAACAGTTCGCCTTTGTCGCCCTTGGCCTGCATGCTGAACGAATTGTCCAAATAAATCACGGTTTCCTTTTCCGTTTTAAACGCATCGCTTTTTGCCGTAAACGGTTGTGCAAATGCAAATACCAAAGCAGCCAAAAGCAGCATGCGGGTAAAAAGCACTAGCCACTTTTTTATTTGTGAACTTTTTCGGGTTTGCAGCGTCGCTTCCTTTAAAAAAGCCACGTTGGTAAAATCGACCTTTTGGAATTTACGAAGCTGAAAAAGATGGACAATAATGGGAATGAGCAGTAAAAATAAGGCGTAAAGAATTTCGGGGTGTTTAAACTGCATAGTGATTTAAATTAGTCAAAACTACATATTTTTTCTGATTGTTTGTATGCGGTGCTAAAATCTTATTCGATCTATGTTTTTAGTTATAAAATCTTGTTTTCCGTCATGCTGAACTTGATTCAGCATCTCAATTTGTTTGTAAATTTTGTAAAACTATTCGTGTATTCGTGGCAGCTAAATACATTTTTAAACCTTGAGTCATTTTTACTAACAAAAGAAAACATAATCCTTAACGGGCTTTAAATCTAAGTTTTTTAAATAGGCCCGTATTTCCTTTTGAGCTGCTTTGTTGGCCACAGTAATGATGCTTTGCGGATTTTTAATTTTTGAAAGTGTTTCAAACGGTAGCATGGATTTTCCGTAAATATCCTTACCGATTTTTTTCGGGTTGTCGCAAATCCATTCAAAATCTATGTTTCTTTCAACAAGCGTTTGCGCAATAATTTTGCCTTTGCTTCCGGCGCCCCAAACCACCAATGTTTTATTGGGGTTGAAATCAATATCCAAAAAATGATTGATTTTTAACGATGTAAAATGGTTTTGCGCATAATGCACATGCGTTCGGGAAGTTCGGGTGCTATAATCTCGCCATTGGTGCAAAATATCGTTACACGGAATACATTTATAGCTGCTTTTGTAAAACCGGAACGTGAGGTCGTAATCTTCGGGGTAAATATGCGGATTAAAGGCATCGCAGGCCAGTAAATCGTCGCGGTGTAGCATCCAACAGGGTGAGGGAATAACGCACTCTTTATAAATTTCATCATAATTACTTCCCGTTTTCGTTAGCTTGTTCAACCAGTTTTCGTAGCTTTTATAGCCCGGTTTTACGCCGCCTTTCGCAAAGTATTTTACCAAACCAACGGCAACATGTTTCTTTCCGTGGGTTAAAAGATTGTTGGTCAATACTTCAATCTTATTAGGCATCATAATATCGTCGCTATCCATTCGGGTGATAAATTCACCTTTACTTTTTGATAGGGCCATTTGCAGGGCATCGATAATACCGCTTCCTGAATTTTTAAAAACATGTATTCTGGCGTCTTTTTCCGCGAAAGCGTTAACCGTATTATAACTGCCGTCAGTTGAGTCGTCATCAATCATTACCATTTCCCAATTTTGATAGGTTTGTTCAATAACGGATTGAATACATACAGCCAAAAAACGTTCGGTATTTTTAAACGGCACTAAAATGCTCACTAAGGGCGGTTCCATTTTCAGTTTTATTAAAAATTTATGACTTATTTTTAGGCACCCATTATGGGTGGATACGCTGCGAATTTAACAAAACCTTAAGAAAGGAGGCCGTTACATAATGGTATTTTGCACGTCAATTTATAAACTTTTAAAACTACTCATAAATGAATTCAAAATCGGTAATGGCAGTAATGGCCGGAATATTATTGGCCAGTTGCGGGTCGGCCAATAAAACAGGAAATGATTTGGCTACCAGTTTGCCCATTGAAGCGACCATAGATTTATCGAAAATTAATGATGATAAAGCGCCCGTAACCATCGATCCGGGGCGATTTACCGTTAAAACCGTGACTTACCGTTTGCCAAGGGTGATTCAGGGAACTTATTCGGTGAGTGATTTTGGAAAGTACGTGGAAGCTTTTAAAGCTTACGATTACTCTGGAAACGAAATAGAGGTGAACCAATTGGATACCAATACTTGGACGATTGAAAATGCCAAGAAGCTGGATAAAATCACTTATTTGGTGAATGATACTTACGATATCGAGGAAGAAGGCGGTATTGGTAAAGACCAACCGTTTTCGCCTGCAGGAACGAATATTGAACCCAAAAACTACGTGCTGAATCTGCACGGTTTTGTGGGCTATTTCGATTCCTTAAAAAGCAACCAATACAAATTGAATGTGACCGCCGATGCCGGTTTTGTACGTACTTCGGCCTTGCAAAATGTTAATTCCACCAAAAGTGAAGACGGCAAATATTTAACAACAACTTATTTGGCACCGCGTTATTTTGATATTACCGACAACCCCATGATGTACGGTAATTTAGATGTTGAAGAATTTCAAGTGGGCGATATAAAAATTGTATTGAGTGTATATTCTCCAAACAAGAAGCACTCGGCAGCATCGCTTAAAGAAACCATTTTTAAAATGATGCAGGCTCAAAAAGCCTATTTGGGCGATATTAACTCGACGCTGCGTTATGATATTTACTTGTATTTATCGGATGGTGAGGCCGATTCACCGAAAGGTTTTGGAGCTTTAGAGCACCATACTTCAACCGTTGTGGTTTTACCAGAATCGATGGACGAACAAACGTTGGCCGATGCCATGATTGACGTGGTGTCGCACGAGTTTTTCCACATTGTAACGCCGCTGAGTGTACACTCTGAAGATGTGCATTATTTCGATTATAACAACCCTACTTTTTCAAAACACCTATGGATGTACGAAGGCGTAACGGAATACTTTTCAACCTTGTTTCAAATTGACCAAGGTTTAGTAGATGAGAAAAAATTCTACGGCGATATTTATGAAAAAATACAAGCCTCTAGAAGAATGAACGATGCGATGAGTTTCACTATTATGAGTGAGAATGTTTTAAAAGCACCTTACAAAGATGAATATTTAAACGTGTACCAAAAAGGCGCGTTAATTGGAATGTGCATCGATATTTTAATGAGAGAGGAAAGCAACGGGCAACGCGGTATTTTATCATTAATGAAAGAACTTTCCAATAAATACGGAAAAAACAAGCCTTTTGAAGACGACAATTTAATTGCCGAAATTACTGAGATGACCTATCCTTCGGTTGGAGAGTTTTTAAACACGCACGTGGTTGGCGATATTCCAATTGATTACAATGTGTTTTTTGAAAAAGTAGGCTTGGAGATTGGTGAAGGACAAGTGGAGGCCAACTATATTTTAATGGACGGCGTACCCATAGTAAGTGGCGATGCTCAAACGGGTACAATCTTTTTCACCGATAAAGTGTTGGAAAATAGCTTTTGGAAAGCACAGGGCGTTCAGCCCAACGATGTGATAAAAAGTATTGATGGCACCGAGTTGACTATGCAAAATGCCAACCAAGTGTTACAGCAAGTGTTTATGTGGAAACCTGGTCGTGTTATTGAGGTGAAGTTGGAGCGTAACGGCGAAGAAGTTGAAATTAAAACAACTACCACTAAAGCTTATACCAGCGGTGAAATGATTGTTGAAAATCCTGAAGCAACTGAAGCCCAAAAGGCTTTGCGAAAAGCGTGGTTGAAAGGGTAGTTTATAATTTTTTAAAACGATAAAAGCTGTCTGAAAAGAGTGTTATTCAGTGCGAAGCGAAGAATCTTTTAAATGAGAAATTTTATTTTCAATATGATGAGATTTCTCGACTCCGCTCGAAATGACAAAGATTTTCTTTTCAGGCAGCTTTTTTATATTGCATCATCAAGGATTTAATAAACTAAATAGGTGTTTGCATCATCAGTTAATGCATTTAAAAACGCAATAATATCCTGCTTTTCTTCTTCCGATAGGTTTAACGGGTCGGGAGGAAGGGTTTGGTTTTCCATCTCGATGCCCAAACCGGCAGCACCACCAATATTGTAAAAGTGCAACACTTCATCCAACGAATTGTAAACCCCGTTGTGCATGTAGGGAGCCGTAAGGGCAATATTCCTAAGGGTTGGTGTTTTAAAGAAATGTTTCCGTTCTTCGGTATGAAACAAGTCGTAGCGACCTAAATCGTCGTCAATTTTCGCGTTAATGGTATCGGTAGTTTCCGGTACTCCTATCAATTCCATTTCAGATTCTTTATAAGTGGTGGGCACCGTGCCGTTAAATAGTGGCGCGAAATGGCAAGTGGCACATTTGGCCTTTCCGTTGAAAAGGTTAAACCCATTGATTTCAGATGCGGTTAACGTATTTTCAAGGTTGTTGATGTTTCTGTCGAATTTGGAATCGAACGGTGCCAAACTTCTAATAAAACTGGCTATGGCGTGCCTAATATACTCTTGTTTAATTGAATCCTTAAAAACGGACTGAAATGGTTTGGTGTATTCCGTGTTGTTTTTTAAAGCCTTTTCAAAAGTTTGCAAATCGCTGTGGAATTCATTTTCATTATTGATTACAGAAACAATCTGCCCTTCTAAACTCCCCGCTCTGTTATCGTAAAAGAAGCCTTTTTGCAGCCCGGCATAAAGTAGGGTAGGGCTGTTGCGTGTTACCCCTTTTGAAATGGCGAGGCCATCGGTATAACCTTTTTCGGGAATGTGGCAGGTGGCGCAGTTTATGGTTTTTGAAGCTGAAAGTTCTTTTTCAAAAAAGAGTTTTTTGCCCAGGTTGACTTTTTCTTCGGTTAAACTGTCGTTGTAAACCGAAAAGTGGTAGAGGTTAAATGTGTTGTTTGAAAACAGTGAAGTGGCGTTATTATTTATGGATTTGGTAAACGGAAATTCTACTTGCCAATCGGCCACCGTTGCGTTCCAAAGCTCTAAATTTTTGTGGGTATGGTTTTTAATGAAGCTGTAACGATCAAAGGAATTGAAATCGGCATTTAAGTCTATTTGTGCCTTTTTAATCGCTTCGGTCCATTGGTTGTAAATTTCAGTATTATTAAATTCCGATTGATACACCTCTAAATACTGTTTTACGGCCTCATAAGAGGTTTGCGCTTCTGTGAGCGATTGCTCTAATGCGGGCGAGTCGAAGCCAGTAATTCCTGTTAGGGCAGTTCGGATAATTTGGTCCCTCACCATCCAAAGTACATGGTATGGCTTTATGTAGTTTAAATTCAGGTTTTTCTTTATAAGTTGCAGCCTTTCGGATGTTTTTTTGGCGTGCAGTGTTATACTTTCAAAATCGGGATTTTCATTAAAGATGTTTTCCTCCAAAACCTGAAATCCGGTGGGTTGCTTTATTTTAATATCGGTAGCATCTTCTTCTTCAATTTTTAAAATATTGGGCTGATTCAAAAATTTATAATTTTCAGAATCTACAAATGCTAAAACGGGTTCGGCCATTTTAAAATGATGCCTAGCATTTAGGTAATGTTTTTCTAAAGATACTGCTTCCTTGGCGGTTTTTATACTGTCCAGAGCAGTTATGGCTGCCGAAAGGGTGTTAGAAAATGTGTTTTCCAACACTCGGGTTGGATTGTTTTTTGTTTGATGATCTTGCTGTTGGTTTAAGCAAGCATTTAATAATATTGAAAAGAGGCCTATGAAAACATAAGCCCCTTTTTTGGTATTGAAATTCATAAATGATTATCTCTTTAAACCTTTAATAACATAAAGCATACTGCCTTCGTTTCTGTCTGGTGTTGGGTTGGCCAACGGGTCGGTAAACGATGGGTTTTCCCAGCCGTGGTTTTGGGTAATCAGTAAAAAGGTGCGGTCTACATCAATAGTTTCAGAAATATCAATCATACCAGTAATTTCCCAGTTTCTATTGGCAGTTCCGTAACCCAAAGAAGCGGCATAATCTTGGTTGCACTCTAAAACGGTTTTAAGGTTTTTAGACTTGATATTGTATTCGTACAATTGCGCGTAGTGGTCTTTTTCTGGAGTGTCTGGGTATCCGTTTGGATCTTCTTGAATGTACACGTAGTTTTCAGTCACCACGATGTTATCTGGACTGTGGAAAGCTTTTGCTTTTCCATCTAAAATATCACCATCTAAAACACACTCAATAGTACCTTTAAGCGGATTGTTTTCATTAAGTACTACGTGGTAGATCCTTCCGTAAAATGTTCCTTTTCCTAAAAGTGCGTCTTTTTTTCTTCCAGTAACTACAAAGAAAAACTCTCTGTTGTTGCTTGCCGAACCTCTTCTCCAGTCGATATCCTCAACTCTTGAAAAGCCCATGATGCCTTTGGCTCTCGATTCGGCCTCAAGTTCATCTAAAGTTCTTTCGTTGTACTCTTCAAAAGTAACATCGTAGCTTACGCCTTCTTCCATGTCCATTTCGTAGTTAATGCCTTCGGTAATAACTTTTAAACCGTAAAGTTTTCCACCGTTTAAATCGCCTTTGTTGCCCACGTACATGGCCAATTGACCGGAAGGTGTTTCGTTATCACTGGTATCGTCACCAATTAAAACGACTGTTTTTCCAGGGAAAGCATTTTGGTGCATGGCAACTGCATTTTCGGTAGACCACTGGCCCAAAGCAGGCAAGGTTTGCGCGATGGATGCATTGGCAGCATCTTTGTATGGATCGATTGAAAATACAGCTTTTGAAGCACCACCCCACTCGCCACCAGAAAGGTAAAGTGGACCAAAACCATGCTCTTCTGGAGTAATTAACGAACCAGAACATTGTGCGGTACGAGCTGAAGCTTCAGCATTTAAGATGTACTCGCCGCTTACTGGTTTGAAAGTTTCATCTAAAGTGATTCTGGCTACCGAATAATCGGCTTCAATATTATTAATTAAGGTGTAAGTGCCGTCGCTGTTTTTTAATAACCCGGCACCGTCGGCCATACTTCCGTAAACAAAGTTTGGAGAGTCTTCCAATTGGTCTTCAGAAGAAAGCAACGTGGTAATTTCAACGTTTTCAAAACCAGACTTCAATTCAAGAAGGTTGGGGGTTTTAGAGTGGTTAACAAGCTCAATTTTTTTGTTATCTCCTTTAATGGTGCCATCTTTAGTGTCGCATGATGTTATAAATGCACAAGCTAAAATGCCGTAAAGAATAGAATGTTTCATTTTTGATGTTTTTGGATTAGTTCTATTTATTTTTTCCAAAAGTATGTGCTCGGCACTTCAAAAATGTTAGCTTAAGTTTGGCTTTAAGTGAAGAATTTGTGAATGCAATGTTACTTATGTAAAGTTAAGCTTAATATTTAAAATGAATCTAATTAAAACTTTTCAAAAACTCCCAATCCGAAAAGCGCGAAATCGTATTTTACGGGGTCTTTGGGGTCCAGTTGCCTTAATGCAGTGTCCAGTTCTAATAGGGCTTTAGCGTCGTTTTGCTTTCGGTTTAGTAATCCTAGTTTTCGGGCCACATTACCAGAATGGACATCCAAAGGGCAGGAGAGCTGGCTGGGCGAAAGGTTCTCCCAAATACCAAAGTCTACACCAGTATTGTTGGGGCGCACCATCCATCGTAAAAACATGTTAATGCGTTTTGCAGCCGAATTTTTCAATGGGTCGCTCACGTGTTTTTGTGTTCGTGCCAAATGTTCAATTTCAAAAAATACAGATTTGAATTTTGAAATGGCAGGCTGCAGCGAATCGGTTTCAGCATGTTGGGCAAATACCTGTTCCAAACCTTTGTGATGCGTGTAAATGTGTTTTAATGAAGTAATAAATTGAATACAGTCGGTGCCGTTAAAAGTGCGGTGTACAAACGGTAACAATTTTTCCATATCGGCTTCTTGGTGGTTCATCACAAAATCGTGTGGGGCGTTGTCCAGTAAACCCATCAGTTTTTTTGCATTGTTGATAATACTTTTTCGATTGCCCCAAGCAATTGTAGATGTTAAGAATCCCGCAATTTCAATGTCTTCCTTTTTTGAAAATTGATGCGGAATTTGAATGGGATCACTTTCAATAAAATCAGGGTTGTTGTAGGTTTCGACTTTGGCGTCAAGAAACTCTTTTAATTCCGATGGTTTTATTTTCAAAAATGTGGTTTTATGTTTAAAAATCAAGTTCAAAAATACAATTTTCGGGAGTTTTAACTGTTGAAAAACCAAAAAGTAAACCAAAAACTCAGCGAAAAGAACATGAAAAACATCGACGAAATGCGTAAAATCATGATTTAAGTGTGAATTGGAACGGTTGAAGTACACTAAAATTAACATTTATTGCGTTATTTGGTGAACTAAATTTTATATTATGAGAAAATTTATTTTCCCCATTTTAGCCATTCTATTTATGGCTTGCGAAGAAACCGAAAAAGTAAAAGAGAGTATTGATGCGGCAGCGGTACGAGAAGCTTTAATTGAGTATGCCACTGTAAACAAGGTGTTTCAAGATGTTGGAAACAACAGTGGCGATGCCGTGTTGTCTGCTGAAAGTTCAACCGAATCGAAAGCAGGAAAATCAGAAACCGATGGACCAGCCATTACTGTTGAACCGTTGGATTTAACCTCGTTCCCAAAAACCACAACCATCGATTATGGCGACGGTGTTTTGTGTAAAGATGGTGTTACCCGAAAAGGCATTGTTACTGTAGTATCAACGGGTTGGTACAGAGAGGAAGGTAGTGAGCACACTTCAACATTCAGCAATTATTATCACGAAGATTTTAAAGTAGAGGGTACGCATGTAGTAACGAACTTAGGAACAAATGAAGATGAAAACCCAGAATACAGTGTGGTTATCAATAACGGAAAAATCACAACTTCAACAGACGCAAGCATCAATTACACCGAAAATTCTACCCGAACTTGGGTGGCCGGTGCCGATACGCCTTTCAATATTTGGGATGACGAATATACTTTAGATGGTTCGCAATCTGGAGTAAGCTCTAAAGGAGTGGAATATACTTTAACGGTAGAGGAGGAACTTCATTTTGTGCTATTGCCTCGCGGTATTGAAGCAGGTATTCTGGATGTGAGTATTGGTAATATCGATGATATCAAAATTAATTATACCAACGCTACCATTACTATTTTTGGCCAAACTTTTCCTTTTGGTGAGTAATTAAAGAACGATTAAAATAAATTAGAAAAAGCTTGTTGGGTATTCAGCGAGCTTTTTTGTTTATCTTGGTTGGTCGTTTATAATTTTGCCATCCACCATGGTGAGTTTCCTATCGGCCATATCGGCGAGTTCTTCGTTGTGGGTAACAATCACGAAGGTTTGCCCAAATTCATCCCGAAGTTTAAAAAACAAATTGTGTAGGTTTTCTGCACTTTCACTATCCAAATTTCCCGAAGGTTCATCGGCAAAAATTAATTCGGGGTTGTTTATCAATGCCCGAGCCACGGCCACGCGTTGCTGTTCGCCGCCCGAAAGCTCATTGGGTTTATGGTCGTAGCGGTGCGATAGCCCTAAAAAGTCCAACAATTCTTTGGCGCGTTTTTCGGCATCAGCTTTATGGGTGCCTTTTATAAAAGCGGGAAGGCATACGTTTTCAATCGCAGTAAATTCCGGTAATAATTGATGAAACTGAAAGATGAACCCAATATGCTCATTTCTAAATTTCGCCAAGGCTTTATCCCTCAGAGAGCTTACATCGGTATTGTTAATTTCTAGGCTGAAAGATGTCTTAGAGGAAGCTTTGTCCAGCGTACCCAAAATTTGAAGCAAAGTGGTTTTTCCGGCACCCGAGGCCCCGACAATAGATACCACTTGTCCTTTTTCAATATGCAGGTCAACGCCTTTTAAAACCTGTAAATCGCCATAATATTTATGAATGTTTTTCGCTTGAATCATCTGTATGAAATATCAGTGGGGAAATTACTATTTTATGCCGTTCTGTACAATTTCAAATCGCTTTTTATTGCCGTATGCGTTTTATGGGCTATATTTAGGAGCCTGTTTAGGAATTTATGATTTGATTTTTTATAGCTTATTTTTAGTGCAGTATGAGGCAAAATTTTCAAGCATAGCAGGGCTACGGTTTAAAATTTTAACGAAATAATGCGGAAAAAGAAGCGTAAAGGACTAATTGATAAATTCCTAAACAGGCTCTAATTAAAAATTAAAATTACCAAGGCATGCCGTACAAGCATTTTGAAGAATACAATATCAAGATTACCGACGACGTAAAAAACAGATACGAAAATATTATAAAGGATTTGGGCGAGGATGCCAATCGTGAAGGCTTACTAAAAACGCCCGAACGCGCCGCCAAGGCCATGCAGTTTTTAACCCAAGGTTACCATCAAGACCCAGTAGAAATTCTAAAAGGGGCCATGTTTAAGGAGTCGTACAACGAAATGGTGATAGTAAAGGATATTGAATTGTATTCACTATGTGAGCACCATATTTTACCTTTCTTTGGAAAAGCCCATATAGCATACATTCCCAACGGACAAATTGTAGGGTTGAGTAAATTGCCACGTATTGTTGATGTATTTGCCAGACGCTTACAGGTGCAGGAACGTTTAACCGAGCAGATTCTCGATTGTATAAACGATACTTTAAAACCACAAGGCGTTGCTGTGGTAATTGAAGCGTCGCATATGTGTATGATGATGCGAGGCGTACAAAAGCAAAACTCGGTAACTACCACTTCTGGGTTCCGTGGACAGTTCGAAAAAATTGAAACCCGTAATGAGTTTTTAAAGCTTATCGGGAAGTAGGTTTTGGTACATTTCTTGTTCTTGACAAAGAAAAATTATTGAATGAATAAATACAAAAAACTACTTATCGGTATCGTTTTGGATGCTTTGGGCTATGTTTCGTTTTTTATCCCCGGGGTGGGCGAATTCTCCGATATCGTTTGGGCGCCCGTTTCTGGTTGGTTAATGACTAAACTTTATAAAGGAAAGCCCGGAAAAATAGCTGGGATTATTTCTTTTATCGAAGAAGCATTACCCGGATTGGATGTTATTCCCACGTTTACGTTAATGTGGATTTACACCTATATTTTCAAAAAGGAAAAATAGGCACGGATTTTGTAAATACACAAGTATTCCTGTCTGGACCATGGAAATAATTCGTATCCAGAATATCTTAATTTTATAAAAAAAACCGATAGAATTTCTATCGGTTTTTTGTGTTTGTATTAATCTGTTCCCTGAGCGTAGCCGAAGGGAAATCTAGTTCTATTCCTCAACCAAAACCCAATCGCCTTTAGCAATTAAGGGTTCGGCTTGTTTGTATTTTAAGGTTTTGTTTTCACCATTCAGCACATGCTTGATTGTTACACGATCGTTTCGTCCAATTTTGGGCTTATCGCGCACAATGGTTTCCAAAACTTCTGGTTGGCGTTGGGTGTTCCCAGCCGCACGACTTTGAGCAGAACGCTCGTCAAGATTAGGTATTTCCTCTTTTGTGGTCTGTACCTTTTCTTGTTTACGTGCTCTAGCTTCTTGGATGGTATCTTGCGTTTCCTGTGGCAATTCGCCTTTAAACAAGAATGAAATCACATCTTTGTTCACTTGGTCAATCATGGCTTTGAACAATTCGAACGCCTCAAATTTATAAATCAATAAAGGGTCTTTTTGTTCGTGAACCGCCAATTGCACCGATTGTTTCAGCTCGTCCATTTTGCGTAAATGTGTTTTCCAAGCATCATCAATAATGGCCAGAGTGATGTTCTTTTCAAAATCGGTAATCAATTGCTTTCCTTGGCTTTCGTATGCTTTTTCAAGATCGGTAACAACATTCAAACTTTTTGTTCCGTCGGTAAACGGCACGACGATGCGCTTAAATTTATCGCCTTGGTTTTCGTAAACATTTTTAATAACCGGGAAGGCAAGCTCGGCATTGCGCTCCATCTTTTCACGGTAATGTTCAAATGCCGCTTTATAGATTTTTGAAGTGATTTCTTGAGCGGAAAGTTTGCCAAATTCAGCTTCGGAAACCGGTGAACTCATTGAGAAATAACGAATCAATTCAAATTCGAAATTCTTGAAATCGTTAGCGTTTTTGTTGGTTTCGGCAATACCTTCCGAAGTATCGAAAATCATGTTCGCCAAATCCACACGAAGACGTTCACCATGCAAGGCGTGCTTTCTACGTTTATAAACCACCTCACGTTGAGCGTTCATCACATCGTCGTATTCCAACAATCGTTTACGAACCCCAAAGTTGTTTTCCTCTACTTTTTTCTGGGCACGTTCAATCGATTTTGAAATCATGGAATGTTGGATTACTTCGCCTTCCTTCAAGCCCATACGGTCCATCATTTTGGCGATACGCTCACTACCAAACAGACGCATTAAATTATCTTCAAGCGATACATAAAATTGTGAGCTTCCTGGGTCTCCTTGACGGCCAGCACGACCACGTAGCTGTCTGTCTACACGTCGCGAATCGTGGCGTTCGGTACCTACAATGGCCAAACCACCCGCTTTTTTCACCTCGTCGCTCAATTTAATATCGGTACCACGACCCGCCATATTGGTGGCAATGGTTACCTGTCCGGGTTGTCCCGCTTGTGCCACAATGTCGGCCTCTTTTTTATGTTGTTTTGCGTTCAATACGTTGTGCGGAATTTTTCGGATGCTCAACATTTTTCCGAGTAATTCTGAAATTTCAACCGAAGTAGTACCAATTAGTACCGGGCGACCCGCTTTTGACAGTTGGGTAACCTCGTCGATAACCGCGTTGTATTTTTCACGCTTAGTTTTATAAACCAAATCCTCACGGTCGTCTCTGGCAATAGGGCGGTTGGTTGGGATTTCAACCACATCCAATTTATAAATTTCCCAGAATTCGCCCGCTTCGGTTACCGCAGTACCCGTCATACCTGATAATTTGCGGTACATTCTGAAGTAATTTTGAAGTGTTACCGTAGCAAAAGTTTGGGTAGCATCTTCAATTTTTACGTTTTCCTTCGCTTCGATAGCTTGGTGCAGTCCGTCGGAATAACGACGACCGTCCATAATGCGACCCGTTTGCTCGTCAACAATCATCACTTTGTTGTCCATCACCACATATTGGGTGTCTTTTTCAAACAAAGCGTAAGCCTTTAAAAGTTGGTTTAAAGTATGGATGCGTTCCGATTTTACACCGAAATCCTTAAATAATTCTTCTTTAAGTTCGGCCTCTTTTTCCTTCGGAAGGTTTTGCTCTTCAATTTTGGCAATTTCAACACCAATTTCTGGAAGGATGAAAAAATCTGGGTCGTCTTTTCCAGAAATATATTCTACACCTTTATCGGTCAACTCTATTTGGTTATTTTTTTCTTCAATCACATAATACAATTCGGCATCAACCTTTGGCATTTCACGGTTATTGTCCTGCATGTAGAAATTTTCGGTTTTTTGAAGCAATTGCTTTACGCCTTCTTCACTTAAAAACTTGATAAGTGCTTTGTTTTTTGGCATACCGCGGTACACACGCAACAATTGGAAGCCGCCTTCTTTGGTATCGCCAGAAGCAATTAGTTTTTTAGCTTCGGCCAAAACGCCTGTTAAATATTTTCGCTGTACGGCAACAATATCGTCTACTTTGGGTTTCAGTTCGTTAAACTCGTGGTGGTCGCCTTTAGGGATAGGCCCAGAAATAATTAATGGTGTACGGGCATCGTCAACTAAAACGGAATCGACCTCATCGACAATGGCGTAATTGTGCGGACGCTGAACCAAATCTTCTGGGGCGTGCGACATGTTATCACGCAGGTAATCGAAACCAAATTCGTTATTGGTACCGTAAGTGATATCGGCATTGTATGCTTTTCTTCTTGCGGCTGAGTTCGGTTTATGGTAATCGATACAATCAACGCTCAACCCGTGGAATTCAAAAATAGGAGCCATCCATGCGCTGTCACGCTTTGCCAAGTAATCGTTAACCGTTACTAAATGCACGCCTTTTCCGGCCAGTGCGTTCAAATACACGGGAAGTGTGGCCACAAGGGTTTTACCTTCACCGGTTTGCATCTCGGCAATTTTACCTTGGTGCATGGCAATACCTCCAATAAGCTGAACGTCGTAATGCACCATATCCCAAGTGATGGGTTTTCCGGCGGCATCCCACGAGTTGGCCCACGAGGCTTGGTCGCCATCTAAGGTAACATAATTTTTTTCTCCAGAAATGGTACGGTCAAATTCGTTGGCCGTTACCGTAATGGAAGTATTATTTACAAAACGCTTTGCAGTTTCTTTCACCACAGCAAAAGCTTCGGGCAAAATATCGTTTAAAACGTCTTCGGTTATTTTGTATGCATCGTCTTTTAGACTGTCTATTTGTTCGTAGATATCTTCACGTTGGTCAATATCTTCGGTGTTTTCGGCCTGTTGCAAAAGCTGGGTGATTTGCTCGTCAATGTTTTTGTTGGCTTCGGAAATTTTAGCTTTAAACTCGGCTGTTTTGGCTCTAAGTTGGTCGTGCGAAAGTGCTTCGAGAGCAGCCTCGAAACTTTTAATTTTATCGACTATAGGTGTTATGGACTTGACATCTTGTTTGGATTTGTCGCCAACAAACATCTTTAGTACAGAATTTAAAAAATTCATAAGTGTTTAATTTTATATTATGTGAAACAAAAAACCGAATTAGTTACGTAGCGGTTTTCCGTTTCACTTTATTTTTCAGAAGTATCTTTTACCTGCTGTTTTTAAAGCACTCAAAGATACATTATGTTATTAGTTTTATTAAAAGATTAGTACAAAAAAAAGCCTCGAAATCGAGACTTTTTCACTATTCTTTATGCTTTTGTTTTAATATTCATCTTCATTCCAAAGATAATCTTCGTCCGTAGGATAGTCAGACCATATTTCCTCAATAGAATCATACGAGTCGCCCTCATCTTCAATTGACTGTAAATTTTCAACAACTTCTAGAGGGGCACCGGTTCTAATAGCGTAATCTATTAATTCGTCCTTAGTTGCTGGCCATGGCGCATCACTTAAATACGATGCTAATTCTAAAGTCCAATACATTTTCTATACTTTTAATTTTGTGCAAAAATAAATTTTTAGTTCAAACAGGCAAGTAAAAAATGAATTATTTAATCATTAATTATAAGAACGTGTGCTGTTGGGGTTTAAACCTTAATAAATCCACCTTTGCGGGTTGTTATTTAGCGATTTTTGATCGTGTTTTGTGAAAAAGATATGTCATTCCTTTTCGGGTATCC
The DNA here is from genome assembly GCA_040429635.1 of Tamlana crocina. Lineage (NCBI taxonomy): Bacteria > Pseudomonadati > Bacteroidota > Flavobacteriia > Flavobacteriales > Flavobacteriaceae > Tamlana > Tamlana crocina. The sequence continues at coordinate 1,687,607 of CP158972.1, forward strand.
ACTTAATTTCTTCCGCTTTCAAATCAAATGACAACTTTCGTGCCAATACAAAAAGGTAGTCAGAAAGGCGGTTAAGGTAGATTAAAACATGCGCTTCAAAAGGTTCCAACTCATTTAATGCTGAAGCTAAACGTTCGGCGCGACGGCACACGCAGCGTGCAATATGACAGAATGACACGGTTTGGTGGCCGCCCGGTAACACAAAATGCGTCATAGGAGGAAGGGCATCGTTCATTTGGTCCATTTCCTTTTCGAGCAGTTCGATATCTTCAACCGAAATTTTTTCAATATCCAAGCGTTCTTTTCCGCTTTTTAAGATGGCTTTCTTGGGGTCGGTGGCCAAAACAGCTCCAATGGTAAATAGTTTGTTTTGAATGATTTGGAGCGTTTTTTTGTAGTGTAGATTCATATCTTGGTCACGTATCAAACCTAAATGTGAATTGAGTTCATCTACCGTTCCGTAGCTATCAATCCTAATGTGGTGTTTGGGCACTCGGGAGCCGCCAAATAAGGCCGTAGTACCTTTGTCTCCTGTTTTGGTATATATTTTCATATGTTTGTTTTAATGCTTTTTGCTTTTGTAATTAAAGCGTATTTCAATTTTAGGGTTAAATATAAATGTAAAAAATAAATCACCACTTTTGGGTATTGACTTGTAAGAATTAGGCGTGTATTTTAACATCCTTTAACATAAAAAGATTATTTTTGCAACCAAATACATAACGTAAAACAAACCAAATCTTAAAATTTATGAAGAAAACTGCTTTATCAGTATTGTTCTTGCTAGGTGCCATGGGCACGCAAGCTCAATCGTTCATTGGCTATCTTACCGATAATTACAGCGGGGTGAATAGTGTTACGGCAAACCCGGCCAATATTGTGGATTCCCGTTTTAAAACTGATATTAATATTTTGGGCGCCAGTGCAATAATTGGAAACGATTATTATGGGGTAAACGTAATGGATGCCTTAAAAGAAGACTATGATTTTGACTTGGATGCTACCAAATCACCTTCAAACAGCAATAACTTTGGGACTTATGAGGATATTTTAGGACCATCTTTTATGTTCAATTTGAATAAGAATAGTTCCATTGCTGTTTTTACAAGAGCGAGGTCGGTAGTAAATATCAATGACATTAACGGAAATACGGTTGATGAAATCGATAATGATGACACCGAGGATTTTATGGTGAACGAAGGCGATTTTAATGCCTTTGGCCAAGCTTGGGCTGAAGTTGGTTTAACTTATGCGCGAGTTTTGATGAATAGCGAAGAACACTTTTTAAAAGGAGGTCTGTCGTTAAAATACCTGCAAGGTGCTGGTAGTGGCTATATTTACGGAAGAAACGTAACTATTGATTATGATGCTGATGGCGCTGGTCCAGACAATGGGAGTTTCGATTCTACCGGTGAATTGACTTATGGCCGTTTTGATAACTTTGATGATGACGATTATGATTATGAGCTACCAGATGCCAGTGGTTTTGGTGTCGATTTAGGTTTTGTGTACGAATGGCGACCAAACCATGCCGATTACACAAAAACGAATTCTGATGGTGAAAGCTACACGTTGAAGCATAAAAATAAGTACAAATTAAAATTGGGCCTTTCTATCACCGATTTGGGTTCTATTAATTACAAAGAAGGACAGGAAGATGTTTACGACATTACTAATACTAATGTAACAGAGGATGATTTTGACAACGCCGAGGATATCGAAGAGTTTTTGAACAATTTTTATACATTAACACAATCGAGCGGTTCTTTTAAAACTTACTTGCCAACAGCACTACATTTTAATGCCGATTGGAATTTTAGCGGTAAATTCTATTTGAATTTAAACACCGATTTGTCTTTGACTAAAAAAGGCAAGGAAAACACCAGCAGTATTTTGAATATTGCCTCTTTAACACCGCGTTTTGAAAGCCGATGGTTCAGTTTCTATTTGCCTTTGAGCATGGTGGAGTATAATGGTTTCCAAGCGGGTGCTGGTTTAAGAATGGGGCCGCTTTACTTAGGTTCTGGTTCAGTGCTTACCGCTTTAACTAGCGACGATACTAAAGGAGCCGATGTGTACGCCGGATTAAAAATACCGGTTTATCAAGGAAAAGCTAAAGATAAAGACGGTGACGGTGTTTTGGATAAATTGGACGGATGCCCAAAAACACCAGGCCCCGTTGAAAATAATGGCTGCCCATGGACAGATAGAGATGTGGATGGTATTATGGACAACGTTGATAATTGTCCAGATGAAAAAGGCCCTGAGGAAAACAATGGTTGCCCATGGGGAGATGCCGATGGCGATACGGTTTTAGATAACAAAGATGAATGCCCAGATGTGGCCGGAGAAGTTGATAACAACGGATGTCCATGGCCAGATACCGATGGCGATGGCGTTTTGGATAAAGACGACCAATGTGTTAACGAAGCAGGAACTGTGGCAAACAACGGTTGCCCAGAATTAGAGCCAGAGGTGACTGAAGAAATTCAAAAAACCTTAAATGAATATGCAAAAACTATTTTGTTCAATTCCGGTAAATCTACCATTAAGGAAGAATCGAACGATGTGTTGAAGGAAATCGTAGGTATTTTACAGGAGTATCCTTCGGCTAAATTTGCTATTGAAGGGCATACCGATAGTGTGGGAAGCGATAGTTTAAATCAAAATTTATCGGAAGCGAGAGCAAGTTCAGTAATGCATTATTTAATTGAAAACGGTGTGGCTTCAAACCGATTGACTTCACAAGGTTTTGGAGAGAGCAAGCCTATTGCAACGAACTCAACCAGTGCTGGTCGTGCATTGAACAGACGTGTTGAAATTAATTTAGTGAAGTAAAAGCAAACGCTTTTATCTAAATAAAAATAGAAATCCCGGAGTTAGCGCTTCGGGATTTTTTTTGTTTTTAGCCAAAGTGGTTGAACATTTTTATGCCCGAATCGTAAAATGTTCCTTGGCCTGTTCGGTTCTAAAAAACACAAAGCCCCATAAAAAAGTGTCGATGGTTACGGTTACTTTTGGGTGTTTTTTTATGGTTTCCCAAGCCTCGGTCATGCCTGGGCTCCAATAAATATCGTCAAAAATAAACACGGAATTGTTGTGCGCCGTTTGCAGTAAAGTTTCAAAATAACTCAGTGTAGCTTCTTTTTGGTGGTTGGCATCAAAAAATACCAAGTCGAAGGAATTGGTTTTTAGTTTTTTTATTCCTTCCGAAATATCGCCTGTAACAAGCGAAACATTTTTAACCCCATTTTTTTTCAGTTGACCTTTTGTGAACTTTGAAATATTCGGGCAGCCTTCAATAGAAACAATGTTGGCGTCAGGGTAACCCAAAGCTATGGCATGGGTGGCGATGCCTAATGAAGTGCCCAATTCTAATATGGAATTCGGTTTGAAATACTGAACTATTCTAAATAATAATTTCGCCCGTTTTTTGGTGCTTCCTGCATTTTTTGCCATTTCAGAAACCTTTCGCATTTTTCCTTTTGAAACTCGCGAACCAGCCCCTAAGTCAGTCACCGATATTTTTTCATGGCTATTTCGAAGTTCTTTTTTATAGTTTAAAATAGCTTGGTAAGCGCCGTGCTCTTTTTTGTCGTAAAAACATTTGGTCACCAAACTGTAAACGAACGGCGAATGCACCCCGTGTTGGTTGCTCGATTTTAAAAGGAACTTTATATATTGTTTTGGCTGATACAAAATTTAGTTTCAGGTTTCAAATTTCAAGTTGAATGTCATGCTGAGCGCAGTCGAAGCATCTCTTAGCGCCTTCGCGCCTTTGCGAGAAACTATCCTTCCAATTTGGCGGACAGTTCAAACCAACGTTCTTCCTTGGCTTCAATGGTGTCCAATAATTTTTGAAGCTCATCGGAAAGTGCGTTGATTTCGTCCTGCGTTAAATCAGGATTGTTGAATTTGCTTTCCAGTTCCTTTTTGTCAAAAGCCAATGCGTTCAGTTTGCTTTCAATGTTTTTTAATTCCTTTTCTTCGTTGTACGACAGTTTTGAAGCCTCGTTCTGTTTCCACGATTTGGTGTCCTTTTTATCTTCGGAAGTAGTAGTCGATACGGCTGGTTGGCTATCTTCATAAACCCGATAATCGGTATAGTTTCCGGGGAAATCTTCAATCTCACCTTCACCTTTAAATACAAAAAGATGATCTACGATTTTGTCCATAAAATAGCGGTCGTGCGACACCACTATTATACAGCCCGGGAAATCCAAAAGGAATTCCTCTAAAACGTTCAGCGTTACAATATCGAGGTCGTTGGTTGGCTCATCAAGAATTAAAAAATTAGGGTTTTGGATTAAAACGGTACACAAATATAAACGCTTGCGTTCGCCTCCGCTCAGTTTTTCAACAAAATCGTATTGCTTTTTTCTGCTGAAAAGAAAACGCTCCAAAAGCTGTTGCGCACTAATTTGCCGTCCTTTTTTCAACGGAATGTAATCGCCAAACTCACGGATCACATCAATAACTTTCTGTTCGGGTTTTATGGCAATGCCGCTTTGTGTGTAATAGCCAAATTTTACGGTATCGCCTTTAACCACTTTGCCTGAATCGGGCGCTGCCGTTTGGGTTAAAATGTTTAAAAAGGTCGTTTTTCCAGTACCGTTTTTCCCGATAATGCCCACGCGTTCCCCTTTTTTAAAGGTGTAATCGAAACCTTTTAAAATGGTTTTGTCCTTAAACGCTTTTGAAACTTTATGAAATTCCAAAATCTTGCTGCCCAAACGTTCCATGTTCAGTTCCAGTTGTACTTGGTGGTCGTTTCGGCGTTGGTGGGCACGGTGTTTTATATCCTTAAAATCGTCAATTCTAGATTTCGACTTAGTGGTCCTTGCTTTGGGTTGTCGGCGCATCCAAGCTAGTTCTTTTTTGAAAAGTTGTTTGGCTTTACCGGTTTCAACCGCTTCGCGCTCAATGCGTTCTTCGCGCTTTTCTAGGTAATACGAGTAATTGCCTTTGTAGCTGTACAGTTCACCTTCGTCAAGCTCGATGATTTCGTTGCACACGCGCTCCAAAAAATAACGGTCGTGCGTTACCATAAAAAGGGTGATGTTTTCCTTGGCGAAAAATTCTTCAAGCCACTCGATCATTTCTAAATCTAAATGGTTGGTGGGTTCATCTAGAACCAATAGATCGGGCTTGTTGATCAGGGCATTGGCCAAAGCCAATCGTTTTTTTTGTCCGCCCGAAAGTGTGCTTATTTTTTGCTCTAAATTATCGAGTTTAAGTTTGAAAAGAATCTGTTTGTATAATGTCTCGAAATCCCATGCTTGGTGGCGTTCCATGGCATCAAAAGCGGCTTGGTAAGCATCGGTGTCTTCCGGGTTTAAAAGGGCCTTTTCGTAGTTAGCAATCACCTTTAAAATCGGGTTGTCACTCGCAAAAATGGTTTCTTCCACCGTTAAAGCTTTATCGAATTTAGGGTCTTGCGATAAAAAGGCGACTTTAATGTCTTTCCGGTAAATCACGTTGCCAGAGTCGGCTTGGTCATCGCCAGAAAGAATATTCAAAATAGAAGTTTTTCCCGTGCCATTTTTAGCCACAAAAGCTATTTTTTGGTCTTTGTGAACACTGAATGAAAGGCCTTCAAAAAGGGTGTGTTCACCATACGACTTCGATATGTTTTCTACTGTTAAGTAATTCAAAATTTTAATTTTTTACAAAGAACGGACAAATAACCAAAAAATCCGATAAAAGTTTTATTGTTAAGGCGTAAAACTTATATTTGCTTTAAATCAATGTGCCTCAATATGAAGAACCATTTTATCCTGTCTTTGTTGGTTATAGCCATGCTCTCAGTATCGTGCATTACCAATAAAGATATTGTTTACCTGCAGGACAAAGGTACTGTTGTTGACTCTTTGGCAATAAAAGCACTCTCTAAACCCTATCGCGTTCAGGTTAACGATATTTTGAGTATTAATGTTAAGGCGCTGGATCCTGAATTGGTTGGGATTTTTAATCCGGTTGAGGGCGCGAATGGGGGGAATACCTCTGGTGGCGGACTCTATTTTAACGGTTTTACTGTCGATCTACATGGTAATATTGAATTCCCGATTTTAGGAAAAATAAACGTTTTAGGATTTACCGTTAAAGAGATAGAAGATAAAGTTGAGCGCGAATTGCTGTCGCAATATTTTAAGGAAACTGCTGAAATTTTTGTGACCGTAAAATTAGCGGGATTGCGTTATACCACGGTTGGCGAAGTAGGCACCGGCGTACACACCTTGTTTCAAGATCGAGTGAATATTATTGAGGCTTTGGCAAATGCTGGAGATATTGCAGATACAGGAGATAGAACAGATGTTTTGGTGATTAGGCAGTACCCCGATGGACAAAAAATCCATCATATCGATTTAACCGATATCAAGGCTATGCAATCGCCCTATTATTATATTCAGCCCAACGATATTATTTTGGTAAAACCCTTAAAGCGTAAGGCCTTGGGGGCTGGGCAAACGGCTATTCAGAATATCACTACCATTTCTTCCATTTTATCGGTGTTGGTGTCCACCTATTTTTTAACAAAAAATCTGTAACGGAAAATGGAGGAAGAGTTTGAAGTATCAGAAGGCCAGTCGTCGTTTTCCTTTGATGTAAAGGCATTTATTTTTAGGGTATTAAGCTATTGGAAGCTATTTGTACTTTTTATTGGCGTTGGGGTTTTTATCGTCTATCAGCAAAATATTAGAACCCAGCAGTCGTACCGTTTGGGAACGCAAATTTCGATTGAAGAAGCTTCAAACCCTTTGTTTACATCAAACACTAGTTTGACTTTCAATTGGGGCGGTGTTTCGGGCAAAGTACAAACCATGATGACTTCATTAAGGTCGCGCTCCATACACGAAGAAGTGGTCGATAACCTTAAATTTTACATCACTTATTTAAAGCAATCGCGCTTCAGAAAAGATGATATTTATACTTACGCCCCGTTTCGGGTTGATTTAATGCCCAACACGTTTCAGTTGTTGAATACACCTCTTAAAATCACTTTTCTAGACGGTGATAGATACGAACTGTCTTTTAGTTTTGAAGAAGAAATGTCTCGGGGAACACAGAATTTCAGCAATAAAAAAAAGGGAAATATTGCTATACCTGCGGGAACATTTCAGCAACAATTTAAACTGAACGAGTGGGTGGAAACGCCATATTTTAGTGGCGTGATAACTTTGGCAGATGACAAAACCGTTGCCCCTAACGGTGAATATTTTTTCATGTTCAATAATTTTGATGCCGTGGTTTCAAAATACCGAAATAGGCTGTCAATCGACAACCCAAGGAATTCGGCCATTTTGAATTTGAGCATGGTAGATGTCAACAAAGCAAAAATTGTAGATTATTTAAATGAAACAGTTGAGGTTTTAAGCAAGGAACAGCTTGAGCGCAAAAACCAGTTTGTAACCAATACCATTACTTTTATCGATCAGCAATTGGAGCGGGTGAAATCACAATTGGTGCTGAATGCCGATTCGTTGAATGATTACAAGCAAAAGAATAAAATTTTCAATTTAAACCACGAAGGGGAGGCGATTAATTCGAAGATTACCGATTTGGAAAACCAAAGGGACGGCAACGTACAAAGGTTGGCCTATTACGCCAGTTTAAAAACCTATTTGCAAACCAGTGATTCGTTTACCGAACTTCCTGCGCCAGCTGTTGCAGGAATAGACGATGGTAATATTGTTGCTAACATATCTAAAATCAATGCGCTGTCGGTACAAAAGTCGCAATACGGTGCAACGGTTAGAAAGGACGCTACGATTTTTGCCGACCTGAACCGACAGATTGATGGTTTAAAATCGGTGCTCTTGGAAAATATTAGTTCGGTTACTAATGAGATTAAAAGAGAGCAGCAAACCATTAACTCTAAAATTGCCAAAGAGGAAGCGAAGATTAAAAAGTTGCCCGTTGCGCAGCAAAAGTTGTTTGATATACAAAGGCAATATACGCTGAGCGAGCAAACCTATAATATGTTTTTGTCCAAACGGGGTGAGGCCGATATTATTAAATCGGCTACGGTTTCTGATATTGTTGTGATTGATAAAGCCAAAGATACTGGAGCAACACCGATAGATTTAAAGTTGAGTTCGCGTTACTTGTTTGCCGTTATCGGAGGGATTTTACCACCATTGTTATTGGCGTTTTTAATCACATTTTTTGATAATAAAATTCATAATCCTCAGGTGTTGGAGGGCTTGTCTAAAATTCCGATTTTAGGTGTTGTTGGTAAAAATAATGCGGAGAATAATTTAGCGGTTCATTTAAAACCAAAATCGACCATTGCAGAGGCATTTCGTTCCATACGTTCCAGTTTGCAGTATTTTTATAAAAATAAAGGGATTGACGGCACAAAAACCATCATGGTCACTTCTTCAGTTAGTGGGGAAGGTAAAACGTTTTCTTCTATTAATTTAGCGACGGTATTGGCCATGAGTGGTAAAAAAACGGTATTGGTAGGATTGGATTTGAGGAAACCTAAAATTTTTGGAGACTTCGATATTGCCAACGATATTGGCGTGGTTAACTATTTAATTGGCCAAAATGAGTTGGATGATATATTGGTGAAAAGCAAAGTGCCGAATTTGGATGTGATTACTTCTGGACCAATTCCACCAAACCCATCAGAATTGCTTATTGGAGAACCCATTGATCGAATGATGGCAATTTTAAAAGAATCATACGATTATATTGTTTTGGATACTCCCCCGATTGGTTTGGTAGCCGATGCTTTTGAATTAACCGAATACGCCGATGCAACCATTTATGTGGTTAGGCAAGATTACACCAAAAAAGGGATGATAAACTTGGTGAATTCAAAGTATGAAAAAGGAGAGATAAAAAATATCAGTTTTGTGTATAACGGTTATAACCAAAAAGGAAAGTACGGTTACGGCTATGGTTACGGTTACGGTTATGGCTATGGTTACGGTAGTTACGGAAATGGTTATAACGATGACGGAAACACTAAAAAGGGAGTTATGGGCAGGTTAAAGCAGTTGTTTAATTTGATACCCAAAAATTGAATTTAGTATGAGGGAGGTGCTTATAAAAGCTATTGAAGCTGCTGTATTGGCAGGTGAAGAAATTATGAAAGTCTACTCGGGAGTGTTTGATGTGGTTTTGAAGCCTGATAATTCACCACTTACACAAGCCGATGAAAAAGCCAATGCTGTTATCAACGCGGTGCTAGAAGAAACGAATATTTCAATTATTAGTGAAGAAAATGCTGCGGTATCCTACTCTGAAAGAAAAAAGTGGAACAAATGTTGGGTAGTCGATCCATTGGACGGTACCAAGGAATTTGTGAATAAAAACGGTGAGTTTACAGTAAATATCGCGTTGGTTGAAAACGGTCAGCCTGTTTTAGGGGTAATTTATGTACCAGTTTCCAAAACGCTATACTATGCAATAGTTTCAGAAAATATAGCCTATAGAATAGTGTTGGGTAGTCATCAGGTTTCAGAAGGCATTTTTGAAAATAGTGTCATCATCAAACCAGACAGTAAACCGAAACAGCAGCTAAAAGTGGTGGCCAGCCGTTCGCATCTCAATGACGAAACCGAATCCTTTATAAACGATTTAAAGTTAAAGGGGGAAGATGTTGTGATGGTATCAAAAGGAAGTTCGTTGAAATTTTGTCTATTGGCAGAGGGCGAGGCACATGTTTACCCTAGGTTTGCCCCCACCATGGAGTGGGATATCGCCGCGGGACATGCCATTTGTAATGCCGTTGGAATAAAGGTGAGTCAAGTTGGAGCTGTAAAAGAGTTAAGATACAACAAAGAAAGTTTGTTAAACCCCTATTTTCTTGCCAAAACAGTAGTATGAAGAATAACATTAAGCAAGATTACGCCATTGGGCAAAGCGATAGGGAGGCTTTAAATAAACATAAACCCTGTTTGGTTTGGTTTACAGGCTTGTCGGGGTCTGGAAAGTCGACCATAGCCAATTTATTGGAAAAAGAACTTTACCAACAAGGCATTCACACTTATACTTTAGATGGGGATAATTTGCGACGTGGATTGAATAGTGATTTAAAATTTACCAAAGTAGATCGTGTTGAAAATTTAAGACGAACCGCTGAAGTAGGAAAGCTGTTTGTCGATGCTGGATTCGTGGTTTTGGCTGCATTTATTACGCCTTATAATGAAGTTCGAAAAAGCATAAGAACTATTGTTGGCAATGAAAATTATATTGAGGTGTTCGTAAATACCCCATTGGAAGTTTGTGAACAGCGTGATGTAAAGGGGCTGTACAAAAGAGCAAGGGCTGGAGAAATCAAAAATTTTACAGGAATTAGTTCCCCTTTTGAAATACCGAACAATCCAACTATCGAGATTCAAACCCTGAAAGAAAGTCCAGAAAAGGCCGTAGAAAAAATTTTAAAACTGTTGATTAACAAGATTTAAAGAAAGCATTTAATGCCATTGGAAACTAAAATATATCAAAAAGAGAACAACTTAAAGTTAAGAGTTCTACTAAAGGCTACTTTGTCAGATATGCTGTCTTCGAGATTTTTGGCTACCCAACTAGCGGTTCGCGATATTAAGGCACAATACCGCCAGTCTTATCTTGGTATTTTTTGGATGTTTATAACACCCCTGGCCACGGCTTTTGTTTGGGTGTTTCTTAATAATACAGGTACAGTAAAATTAACCGATACAGGTGTACCATACCCTGTGTATGCTTTTTCAGGAACCTTGTTATGGGCCATTATCAAAGAAGCTATTAACACACCTATGGCAAGTACCAATTCTGCTCGGTCTATTTTAACAAAAATTAATTTTCCGAAAGAAGCTTTAATTGTGTCGGGGGTTTTTAAGTTGCTGTTCAATAGTTCGGTAAAAGTCATTCTGCTCATTGTGTTTATTTTCGCATTTGGGATTGGGTTCCACTGGTCCTTATTATGGTTGCCCCTCACTATTTTGGCAGCAGTGCTTTTTGGCATCACTTTGGGGCTGTTTTTAACACCTGTGGGGATGCTCTATACCGATGTGGGTAAGTTTATAAATTTTGGCCTGGGGTTTCTTATGTACATTACCCCCGTGGTATATGCTATCCCAAAAGAGGGCATAATGAAAACGATTATGGTTTGGAATCCGTTTACACCATTTATACTATCAGCTCGTGATTTGGCTTTGGGATTGCCTCCACAACACCTTGCGTATTATGCTGTACTGTTGTTGTTATGCATACCACTATTGGGGGTGGGATTAGTGTTTTACCGAATTTCAATACCCATTATTGTGGAGCGGATGAGCGCGTAGCCCCACCCCTCCCCAAAGGAAAGTGAGCTAGAAAGATGCGGTAGATAATGAATAAAAAAATATAAAATATTGGAGTTCGATTTTAAAGCAATTGATAATCAGTTTTTTAATGTTCGTTGTTGAGCATGTCGTGTCGTTCAGAGCGATAGCGAAGAATCTCATCAATACAAATTAGAAGTCTAAAAATATGTCTAATACCGCGTCAGAAAAATCAGAAAACGAAGTACTTGTTAAGGTTGAAGGTCTGAGCAAGAAATTTTGTAAAGACCTTAAAACCAGTCTTTGGTATGGGGTGAAGGACTTGGTTTCGGGAATGAGTGGCAATAAAAATGAACGGGATCTGCGTCCCAAAGAATTTTGGGCTGTAAAAGACGTGAGTTTTGAGTTACGTAGAGGCGAGTGTTTGGGTTTAATTGGGCATAACGGCGCAGGAAAAAGTACATTGCTTAAAATTTTAAACGGACTCATTAATCCAGATGCCGGTAAGGTTACTATAAAAGGACGTGTGGGCGCTTTAATTGAATTGGGGGCAGGCTTTAATCCTATTTTAAGCGGTCGAGAAAACATTTATAACAATGGAGCCGTTTTAGGCTTTAGCCGAAAGGAAATAACCGAAAAACTGGATGATATCATCACCTTTGCTGAGTTGGAAGAGTTCATCGATATGCCCGTGCAAAACTACAGTAGTGGAATGAAAGTGCGTTTGGGTTTTGCCGTGGCCGCCCAAATGGAACCCGATGTGTTGATAATAGATGAGGTTTTAGCGGTAGGAGATGCTGGGTTTAAAATAAAATGCTATAATAAGATTAGTGAGATGTCTACCAAATGTGCAATGATTTTTGTTTCACATTCAATGCCTCAGATTGCAAGAATTTGTACGGATTGTATTTTGATGAAGCGTGGGGTTTCAATGTGTTTTCCTGGAGATGTAGGCAAAGCGATAGAAGCTTATGATGGTAGTTTTTCAAATGGAGATCAAATTAATACAATAAGCGATTATTTTAAAGTTTTAAAAATAGAGGTTAATGGGGAGGCTACATTAAATAGAAGAAAGCAAATACCTATAAGTTTTGGTAATGAACTGACGGTTTTTTTTGAATTATCTTTTTTAAAAGAATACGACTATGAAAATTTCATTATAACTCTTGTTGTTACGGACAAATCTCAACGAGCAATAGCCATTGCTGAGAATGAATTTATATCTAAACAGAATTTTAAAAAAGAAGTTTTTAGTTTTACTGCCCGTTTTGATGAAATGAATTTAACCGGAAGCATATACTCTTTAACATTAAATGTCGTTGAAAAAAAATCCAATGGTATGAGAAATGTTCTTGGAAGGGTTTTATATTTTGCCGAACTGCTAATGCAGGGTAAAAAGCAAGAGAGTTATGCGCCTATAGTATTAAACTCAACTTGGCAATAATGGTAATCTCAAAAAAGCATAAATTTATTTTTATCCATATTCCTAAAAATGCAGGAACTAGTATACAGGAAGCCTTAAAAAGCGTTAAGGAAAAAAGAGAACATTGGGTTGTGTCACAAACAACGAAGCATCAATCATTGCAGGACTTGCTTAAAATTTATGAAGATTCAAGCTGGTTGGAAAAAAAAGTTAAAGATTTTGATTTTTTAAATTATTTTAAGTTTGCTGTTGTGAGAAACCCGTTTGAAAGAATGGTTTCATTATACAATTACTTAAATAAAAGTAAAGTTAGAAATGAGATATGTAGTGTAAATGGCTTTGAACATTTCGTTCATTTATTCGAAGATAAAAATAGTTGGGTGTCTAAGCTTCATTCGGCTAAGTCACAATTAAGTTATATTACAGATTTAGAAGGGAAGATTGCGGCTGATTATATAGGGAAATATGAAGATTTATCAAGTTTTAAAACGGATATTGAAGCAAATTTTGATTTTAAGCTAAACCTCAAATGGCTAAATGTTTCAAATGTGCATAAGTTTGACTACAGGTCTTATTATAGTAATGAAATCCAGAGCATAATAGAAAAAGAGTTTTTAGAAGACCTGAATATGTTTAATTATAACTTTTAGGATGGTAAAGGTTCTTTTCTTTAATGATACGAGGGTGGAAACAAACCCCGGATGCCATGCGACAGTTAACTCGTTATCTGAGTTTGTCTTAGAAAATTTACCAAATACCACAATTGAATATGTGCCTTTGGGTACAGAAAATAGCATGTTTTCTGAAAATCTTTATCAAGAAACTAATGTACTACTTAGAAATAGAGTATTCTCAAGAGTTTCGTCAAAACTACGAATATTAAAAAGAGAAAAAAGAATAAATATAAAATTGTGGGAAAGATTGGCTATGACTAATATTTCTAAACCTACTCAAGATAGAATACAAGACTCCAATCTCATTTTGATAAACATGGAGGGTACTATCCATCACAATTCAATAGCTGGGCTTGCTCTTTTGGCTATAGCACTTTACTCTAAAAAAAAAGGGAAAATAGTGGCTCTAGTAAATGGGAGTTATCAAAACATGGACGTCAGAGTTACGAGAAAAATAATGAGTTGTGCGGATTTTATTAGCGTAAGAGATTCTTTTTCATATAATTACCTGGCATCCCAAGGCGTTGAGTTGTCATTGATTCCTGATTTTGCGTTTAGAGCTAAAATTAATTCACAACCATTTGTGAAAGATCAAATTTTATCAAATAAAAATAATCAATCTCTTAAGAAATGTTTATACACGGTGGGTGTATTAGGAGCCTATCCAAATCAAGAAAACGGAGTTTCTTTATCTGATATAAAACGACATATTTTTGAAATTGATAATCTTGGGTACAAGCCATATTATCTTAAAATAGAAGAAAAGGAAACCCAAATAGCTAATGAACTTGCTAAAATAGGTGTACCAATAATATCTTATGAAGATGGGCTGAACTATAACAATATAGGTAGTTTAATTTCTAAATTTGATTTGTTAATAACGGGTAGATACCATATTGGTATTTTCGGATTAATGAATTATATAAAAACCTTTTTTCTTAAATCGAACACCTACAAAACAGAAGGACTTTTAAATATGTTGGGTTTAGAAAATAGAATGATAGAAGGAGGTAATCTAAATAAAATTAAACTAAATAATCTCGGTATGGTTTATCAATTGCCCAATGATGATTTCTTTCGGGATTTTAAACAGTTTTTGAAAAATTTAAACCATAAGATTTGAGTTACTTTAAAGAAAAAATAATATCATTTTTTTTAAAGGATTACACTGTTATAAATTCTTATTTCCCAATTAGTAAATTGGATGTTTTTGATTACTTTAAAAAAAGGCTTTTGTTGAGACAATATAAGACAAATGATTCTTTTTGTGTTAATTTTATTATAACTTCCAAAGCTGAGATAAGAGTTTTTACCCCTCTTCTGAATTATATTGTTGAGTACAATCCTGAGATAAAAGTAAAATTATTTTTTGCAAAAAAAGGGGTAGGGTTTGATTCTAATTTGTTGCAAAAAATTTATGATAGTAAAACCATCAAAATTGAACATTCGGCACTCTCATTAACAGAGTATGAAAATGCAATTAATGTTATTTGTCTCGATCATAATTATTACAAAAATGCTCATAAAATAGGAGTAGATATTGTTACTTTTCTTAACAGTAAAAAACAAGCAACTGTTTGTGTTCAGCATGGGGGTAATCAAAAGGACTACATAAACGGTCATTTGTCTTCGATAAGCAAATACCAACTCCTTTTTGGAAGACTGATATATAATCGATTCGTTGAGTTTGGTTTTAGTGCTAAAAATCTATTTTTAACAGGAAACCCATTGCATGATAAAGCTTTTCGAAAGAATTTAAAATTAATATTTGATGCTAAACGAAAAGTAATATCTTTAATCACTTGTGTACATACCGAATATGATGATAGGTCAAACCCTAGGGAAAGTTATATTCAATATGTTAAGACTGTTTTTGAGAGTATAAATTACGAAGAGTATGTTTTAGTAATAAAGATGCACCCCTATGACCCAGTCGAAGATAATATTTATGACTTTGTAAGAATGGAGTTAGGTTTGACAGAAAGTGATATTAGGATAATTGGAGCAAATGACACTTCGAAAACGGTTTATGATGTTATCAAGGCTTCAAGTTTAGTAATTAGCCGAGCTTCAAGTGTTATAGAAGAATCACTAATGTTGAAAAAGAGAGTTGTAGCTTTTGACTTGTATGAAGATGGAGCTAGTAAACATTACGATTTTCTTTTGAAATATGATATTTATAAAAAGGTGATAAAGGATAGTAAACGTTTGGCTTTAGCTATTAGAGAACTTGAAAGTAGCATTATAAGTGATTTTGAAATTGATGAAATAATAGGAAATACAACTTATAAATTGGATGGGAAATCTACTGAGCGAATTATGATGGCTTTAAAAAGCATTTCTATTTTTAATAAATAATGAACAGCTTAAAGGGGAATTAGCTAACCATACACTTAATTTTATTAAGTATAACTTTAATCCTGTTAAACGCATAGGTGTTCAGTAAGTTAAATATTTAAAAGAGCTTTTGTTATAAAATGAAAACAGCATTAATTACGGGAATAACCGGCCAAGACGGAGCCTATTTGGCCGAACTGCTTCTGTCAAAAAACTATATGGTTCATGGTGTGAAGAGGCGGTCGTCATCCTTAAATACAGAGCGTATAGACCATTTATACCAAGACCCTCACGAAAGTAATGTGCGGTTCAAGCTGCACTATGGTGATTTGAGCGACTCCATGAACATTACACGGATTATACAGGAAGTGCAGCCAGACGAAATTTATAATTTGGGTGCCATGTCACATGTTAAGGTGAGTTTTGATACCCCAGAGTATACAGCAAACATAGATGGATTGGGAACCTTACGGATTTTGGAAGCAGTTAGGTTGTTGGGGTTGACCCAAAAAACCCGAATTTATCAAGCATCAACATCAGAGTTATATGGCTTGGTTCAAGCGGTGCCACAAAGCGAAACAACTCCGTTTTATCCAAGGAGTCCGTATGGTGTTGCCAAATTATATGGCTATTGGATTACGGTTAATTACCGGGAGGCCTATGGCATGTACGCCTGTAATGGCATATTGTTTAACCACGAATCGCCATTACGTGGAGAAACTTTTGTTACCCGTAAGATTACAAGGGCTGTTTCAAGGATTGCTTTGGGCTTGCAGAACGTATTTTACATTGGTAACTTAAATGCTCAAAGAGATTGGGGACATGCTAAAGACTATGTAGAAGCGATGTGGCTAATGCTGCAACAGGAAAAAGCGGAAGATTTTGTGATAGCCACGGGCGTTACCACAACCGTGCGCGATTTTATTCATTTGGCTTTTAATTATATTGGAATCACTATTGAGTTTAGTGGCGAAGGCGAAGATGAAGTGGGCAGGGTAAGTGCCTGTACTCAATCAGAATACCAATTGCCTATTGGAAAGACAGTAGTAAAAGTAGATCCTAACTATTACAGGCCAACGGAGGTCGATTTGTTAGTAGGCGATGCCACAAAGTGTAAAGAAAAATTAAAATGGTCACCAAAGTACGATTTAAAGAGTTTGGTAGAAGATATGATGGCATCCGATTTAAAATTGTTTACAGAAAATGATAAATAAGTAGATTGTAGCTGTTGTTTCAAACTTTAAAAAGCAAAATGAAACATCCATGACTAAAAATCTTGTCACACCGCGGAATGATTGCATGGATGTTACATGCCAGTGCTGAGCGCAGTCGAAGCATGACATTTGAAAAACAATAATTATGAACACATGAAATTATCTTCTAAAATATATATTGCTGGCCATAAAGGCATGGTAGGTTCTGCCGTGCTTCGGTTTTTAAAACAGCAAGGGTATAGTAATTTTATATTGAAAGTTTCAAAAGAGTTGGATTTAACCAATCAATTAGAAGTGGCTTCGTTTTTTGAAAAGGAAAAACCCGATTATGTGTTTTTGGCAGCAGCTAAGGTAGGAGGAATAGTTGCTAATAATACATACAGAGCACAGTTTTTATATGAGAATTTGATGATTCAAAATAATGTTATTCATCAAAGTTATCTGCATAAAGTGAAAAAATTACTATTTTTTGCTTCATCATGTATATACCCAAAATTTTCCCCCCAACCCATAAAAGAGGATTATTTGTTAACAGGGCTGTTAGAGCCCACTAACGAACCGTACGCCATTGCTAAAATAGCTGGAGTGAAGATGTGCGAAAGCTATAATAAACAGTATGGCTGCGATTTTATTTCGGTTATGCCCACTAATTTATACGGACCCAACGATAATTATGATTTGAAAACGTCTCATGTACTTCCGGCATTGTTACGTAAGTTTCACGAGGCAAAATTGAAAAAGCTTTCCTCTGTAGAGGTTTGGGGAACGGGAACGCCCAAAAGGGAGTTTCTGCACGTGGACGATTTGGCCGAGGCCAGTGTCCATTTGATGAAAAATTATTCAGGAAACGTATCGGTTAATGTGGGAACAGGTGAAGACATTTCAATAAAGAACTTGGCAGAACTCGTAAAGGCTATAGTTGGGTTCAAAGGTAATATTGTTTGGAATGATAGTAAGCCCGATGGTACACCGCGAAAGCTATTGGATGTTTCGTTAATCCATAGTTTGGGGTGGAAACATAAAACTACACTTGAGGAAGGCATAAAACAAGTGTATAAAAATAAATTTTTAGAGGGATAAGCATGCTGGTTTCAATAATTACTGTAAACTATAACGATAAATTGGGTTTAGAACGAACTTTAAAAAGCGTCCAAGGTCAAACATATACTAATTTTGAACATATTGTAATTGATGGTGGTTCTAACGATGGAAGTAAAGCGATTCTTGAAGAAAATAAAAACCAGTTTAGTTATTGGGTAAGCGAATCCGATCGGGGTATTTACCATGCCATGAATAAGGGGATAATTAAGGCTAAGGGTGAATATTTGTTCTTTTTAAACAGTGGAGACGATTTTGTGGAAAATAGAGCTTTGCAAAATATAGCTGAAGCGCTTACAGGAGAAGACATTGTGTATTTTAATATCAATAAAATAGACGGAAGCTCGGTTAATGTTGAAAAAGTGCCAAGTAAACTTTCATTTTCATATCTGTACCACGACCTGCCACCCCACCAATCCACTTTTATAAAAAGGGAGTTGTTTCAGGATTATGGATATTATGACGAAAACCTGAAGATAGTTTCCGATTGGAAGTTTTTAATCATTGCTTTATTGAAGCATAACGCAACTTATAAGCATGTCGATAAGGTTTTTACCAATTTCTATTTGGGAGGTATTAGTAGTAATTCTGAAAGTATGGCTAGAATGGATGCCGAAAGAAAAGTCGTTTTAGAACAAGAATTTCCCATTTTAATGAATGATCTTAAATACAAATACAAATTGGAGCGGATTATTAGGAATTTAAGGAAGTCAAAAAAAATCCAATGGTTAGTTAAATTAGGGTTAATTGATAAGTTTTAAGAATGAAATTTGAGGTTTCTGTAATCATACCCGTTTATAATGCCGAAGCTTTTCTTGAAAAAGCCATAAAATCGGCATTACAACAATCCGAAGTCAATGAGGTTATTGTTGTAAACGATGGTAGTACAGATGGTTCGTTGGAAATTGCAGGGCTGCTGAAACAAAAAGATTCCCGAGTTAAAATTTACCATCATAAAAACAACGAAAACAAAGGCCGTTCAGCCAGCCGGAATTTGGGCATAGAAAACGCTAGTGCCAATTACATTGCTTTTTTGGATGCTGATGATTACTATCTGGAAAATAGGTTTGTAAACGATAAAAAGGTGTTTGAAAAATATGCAGATGCCGAAGGGGTATATAATGCAGTGGGATTTCATTTTTATAGAGAAGCATCTGAGCAGGAACGAAAAAAGCATAAACTTTATACGGTTACTAAAGAGGTAGAACCTAAAAAGTTGTTCAAATCGTTACTATACGGAAAATGTGGTCATTTCCACATTGATGGATTAACGGTAAAGCGCTCAATATTCAATAAAACAGGGGGATTTAATGAAAAACTGGTAGTTGCCGAAGACACCGAAATATTTTGGAAAATGGCAATGACCAGCCAGCTCCACACAGGAGTTATAAAAGAAGCTCTGGCCGTTCGTGGCGTGCACGATGATAATATTTTCGACCAAACCAATGTTTATAAAATATACACCATAAAAATGTATGAGGCCTTAATAACTTGGTGTTCGAAAAATAAAATACAATTTGAAATTATTGACGAACTTTTTAAATGGATATGGATAATTAAGGAAAAAGAACAGAATGCTTTAGCGCAAAACATCCAATACTGGGCTAGATTATTTTTACCGCATCCTAAATTATTGTTTTCTTTGTTGAGCATCAAATATTTTCCGTTAATACGTTTTAGAAAGAAATATTTATCAAAGTATTCATGACCTTTAAAGTATCCGTTGTCATACCGGCCTACAATGTTGAGCGTTTTATCGAAAAAGCTGTTCTTTCTGTTTTTAAACTTGAAGAGGTGCGTGAGGTAGTTGTGGTTAACGACGGAAGTACAGATGGTACATTAGAAATATTAAATGACTTAAAGAATAAATACCCTAATCGATTAAAGGTACTTCATCATTTAAATCAAGCAAATAGGGGGCGTTCAGCTTCACGAAATCTAGGGATTAAAAAAACAACGTCAGATTTTATAGCATTTTTGGATGCCGATGATAATTATTTACCCAACAGGTTTGAAAAAGATAAATATAATTTTGAAAACCACGAAGTAGAGGTGGTTTACAATGCGGTAGGATATAAGTTTTATAGGAAACTGGACAATGATGAAAAGAATTATTTCAACAAACTTAATTCAGTAACGCAGCCATTGGAAAACGGAAACGTTTTTGAATCGTTACTGTCAAGCAAGTACGGTTATTTGCACCTAAATGGATTGACCGTTAAGAAATCGGTTTTTGAAAAAGTGGGCTATTTTAATGAAAACCTGCCAGTGGCAGAAGATTCAGATTTTATTTTTAAGCTGGGGCTACTCTGTGAGTTTAAAGCTGGAAATATAAGTGAAGCTGTTGCAGTTCGGGGCATCCACGATAAAAATATTTACAATGACGATATGTTGTACGAAAAATGGAATATAAAACTGTACGAGTCAATACTTGGGTGGTGTTATGGGCAAGGCACATCAAAAGAAAATATTGATAGTGTTTTAAAGTGGTTGTGGGAGATTAAGTTTAGAGATAATAAAGATTTATTTCATTATATATATTATTGGATAACATTAAGTTTTAAGTTTCCACAAACCATTTTTTCAATTTTTTTTATAAAATATTTTCCAGTAGTAAGGCTTAGAAAAAAATTAATGCCTTCTATTTTTAGATAAAATTTATTTCTAAATCACGTTATTTGTTAAAATAATTATCTTTCAATGTTACCTAAATTTTGAATCCGAAAATTTCCATAATAACCGTTAACTATAACAACCTCGATGGTTTACAAAAAACCGTCGAGAGTGTAAAGGAACAAACTTACCAGAAGTTTGAGTATATAGTTATTGATGGAGGGTCAACTGATGGAAGCGCAGAGTACATTGAAAATAATAAAGCGGTATTCGATTACTGGGTAAGTGAGACTGATACCGGTGTATATCATGCCATGAACAAGGGCATAAAGGCTGCAAACGGAGAATATTTATTGTTTTTAAATAGTGGGGATCATTTTTATGATAGTAAGGCATTAGGCAAAGCTTTTGATTATTTAGGATTTTATGATTTTATATATTGTAATCAACAAGTAGTTGGCCTTAACAAAAAATACACTAAAAACTACCCGAAAAGACTATCGTTTTCTTATTTTTTAGTTGATAATATACCTCATCAGGCTACATTTATTAAACGTAGTTTACTGGAAGAGTATAATGGTTTTGATGAGGATTTAATGATTGTATCTGATTGGAAATTGTTTCTTCATGCCATTTGTAGAGACAATAGGACATACAAATATCTAGATGTAAATCTAACTACCTTTTACCTAGGAGGAATGAGTTCTTTATTAGAAAACAAAAAGTTGATGGAAAGGGAAAAGAATGAGATACTCCAATCAAATTATTCCTTATTCATGAACGACTTAGAGGATATCAAGGACCTAAGACGTTTAGTAAGAAATTTAAAACGATCAAAAAAAATAAAATGGCTTATTAAACTAGGTCTCATAAATAAATTTTAATGACAAATAGTTTAGTATCTATAATTGTCCCTTGCTACAAACAAGCTCATCTGTTGGATGAAACTTTAAACTCTGTATTGCATCAAACCTACGAAAACTGGGAGTGTATCATTGTTAACGATGGCAGCCCAGACCACACGGAGGAGGTAGCGCGAGAGTGGTGTAAAAAAGACAAAAGGTTTTCTTATCTTTCAAAAGATAATGGGGGTTTGCCAGCAGCACGCAATACAGGTATAAAAAATTCTTCTGGTAAATTAATTTTAGCTTTAGACTCAGACGACATACTACACGAACAATATATTGAAAAATTATTACCCCATTTTAATGATCCTTCTGTAGGTATTGTTACCAGCTATAGGTATTTTTTTGTTAAGTCTAAGACTAATATAATTAAGATATATAAGCCTAAGGGGAATAACTATAGACACTTAATGTTTGAAAATCAATTGATGCCATCCTCTATTTACAAAAAAGAATGTTGGGGTGAGGTTGGTGGTTATGATGAGTCCATGAGAAAAGGTTTTGAAGATTGGGAGTTTTGGCTGAACATCACTAAGCGAGGATGGCAGTATCATACTGTTGAGGAACCTTTGTTTTATTACAGAAAAGCCAAAAAATCTATGCTTGTAGATACTGTGAGAAATCATTCTGAAACTAACAAAAAGTATATTTTCCAGAAACACAAAGAATTGTATATTAAACATTTTGATAATTTTTTTGAAGTGATGTTCTACTATATTAAAGCCCACCGAAAAGCAGAACTTCAACTTAAAAACTCTTTAGAATATAGAACTGGTAAAGTTTTGCTGACACCATTTAAGGTTTTTAAAAAGTTGTTTAAGTTGGTCTTAAAGATGAAATAAATTCTAATTTAAAGAGTATTGAATGGCATTACAAATTTCTGATAAACATAAGTGTATATTTATTCATATTCCTAAAACAGGAGGTTCAACCATAGAGGAGTCATGCCTATTTGATGACCAGCGAAAAAAAACAGGAGAGGCGGTTGGTGGGCATGCTACTGCTATTGAAATTAAAAACCTAGATACTTCAAAATTTTTAAGTTATTATAAATTTTCTTTTGTAAGAAACCCTTATTCAAGACTGGTGAGTGCTTTTTTTTATTTTGCTAGAGGTGGGAATAACGAAAAGGATTATTATTGGTTTGACAAAATTTTCAAACAATTTGATAATGATTTTGAAGCCTTTTGTTTGCAAATTGATGATATACCTGAGTTAAAGAAAATCCCTCATTTTAGATTACAGCATGAGTTCATTTGTGATGAAAATTTTAATTTATTAGTTAATGAAATTGGGAGGCAAGAAAACCTAAATTCAGAAGCAAATAAAATATTTAAAAAATTAGGTCTTGAGTTTAAGAAAAAATATCTTAAAAAATCTAATAATAGGCATTATTCTAAATATTATAATAAAAAGACTCAGGAAATGGTTTATAACTACTATAAATTGGATTTTGAACTTTTTGATTACAAATACAAAATAAAACGAAATGTTGCTCATTATTATGATTTAGAATATTTACAATACAAAATTTTAAAATCAATCAAAAGTTTAATTAATAAAGTGAAATTACAGGTTCTTTGATGAATTAACCTCGTAGTTAAACTTGAGTTTTAAATTAATTGTGAGTAATGACAATATTTTATATACATATTGGTAAAATACCATTTCATTTGAAGTTGTCTTTGAACCAAGCAATTAAGCATCATCCTGAATCCAATTGTGTCTTATTAACTGATTGTCCAACCTTTAAACTTAAGGGGCTTCAAATTGTCGATATTAATAAATATACAAAATCTGCTAATGAGTTTAGTAGGTATTATAAACATATGTCTTCAAACTCCTTTAAGTTTGAATTAATTTGTTTTCAAAGATGGTTTATCCTCAAAGATTTTGTGAATAACAACAATGTAAATGAAACATTCATGTATCTAGACTCGGATGTTTTAGTTTACCAAGACTTATTTAATGTTATTGATTTAGAAGGATATAAAATGACTGTTACAAAAGGTTATGGTCCGCAGTATTCTATTTTTAAAAACCCAAGTTCTCTTAATCATTTTTGTGATTTTATTCTTAATAATTATGCCAACAAAGAGAAAAGGAACATTTTAATTGACAATTACAAAATTAATTTTTTAGACAAAAATATAAAGGGCGGCATCTGCGATATGACACTTTTAGGTTTGTATAATTTTGAAGGAAATTGCAAAGACATTTTTAGGATCAGCAATTACTATTTTAATAGTACTTTAAGTAATATCAGAAAAGATGCAAAAGATCTTGGTTACAGTGCAGATGATTTTAATTTGCAAAATTTTTTTTCCAATAGTCCTTGCCCAAAATGGAAGGATATAAAAATTGGAGCTCTTCACTTTCAAGGTTCTAGTAAAGCTCAGATCCATTGCTATTATAAAGGGAGAAATAAGTATTGTTATTATATGATTGGAGAATTATATTTATTTTTAAATACTTTTAAACGAAGGTTGAAATCAAAAGTAAATCGTTTTAAATTTTTTAATTAGTTAATAAGGAGGGGACTTAAAAAGTTTATTTTATAAAGAAAAAGTGGTAATCACATTTGAGAAAGTACGAACCCTTACAAAAAATTAAGGCAATGTTATCATGATTTCAGTAATCATCCGAAATAAAAACCAAGAAAAGGCATTAGGGTTCCTTTTAAAGAACCTTACTGAAAGGTATGCTGAAGATATTGCTGAAATTATTGTGATTGATAATTTATCGAGTGATAATAGCAAAGCTGTATCAGAGCAATTCGGAGCTGAGTTTGTCACAATTAAAAACTTTAGTTATGGTGGAAGTGCTAACTTTGCTGCCCAGCAGGCTAACTTTCCTTTTGTGGTGATGTTCAGTGCGCACTCGTACCCGGTAAGCCATGATTTTTTTAAGCTGATAAAAAGCAAGTTTGATGAAAACTCAAACTTGGCAGGGGTGAGGTGTTTGCACAATCCCAACGATTATAGAAATTATATCAATAACATACCGGCAAAGGAAGATCCCAATAAGTCTGGGTTGATTTTTTCTGGTTCTGCATTCCGGAAATCGGTTTGGGAAATACATCCATTCAGGGAAGATGTGGCCACCTTCGAGGATAAAGAATGGACCGTTCGGGTTTTAAAGGCTGGCTATCGCATCGATTTTGTACCCTCCATTTTTTGCTATCAAATAAAGCGGACCCAAAAACAATTGTTTTTTAGATTTAAAAATGATTTGGTTGGCAATTACCAACTTTGGCACGAGCATATTAATTTTTTAAGTGTTTCAAAAGGTTTTGTAACATCGGTTTTAAATTTGGTAAAAAACTTCTTTGTCGATTTTTGGTATGCTGTTTTGCGATTTGGCCATGGTGTTAAGTTCCTGTTCAATAAACCTGATAAATTTTGAAAGAGCATTTACGGAACATAAGAAAGAATAATAACTTTGATTTTTTAAGGTTTCTTTTCGCTGTATTTGTGGTGATTTCACATTCATATCCACTAGCGGGAAGTCATGAGTCAGAACAATGGATTTACCAAGTGACCAATGGGCAGGTTGTATTGGCTAGGCTAGGTTTAGATGGTTTTTTTATCATCAGCGGCTATTTTATTTACCAAAGCCTTCAACGAAGCAGCAATTTATTCAGTTACTATAAAAAACGATTCCTTCGGCTATTTCCCGCACTTTTTGTGGTGTTGCTCGTTTCACTTTTGTTGGCGCCATTTGTTTACGCAGGTAATGTTGGGTTTTTCGAAAACAAAGAAGTTTATACCTATTTGCCCAATAATCTTTCGTTGTATGGATTTCAACCGGTAATAAACGGCGTCTTTGACAATAATCCTTATCATTCCATTAACGGGTCATTATGGACTATAAGATACGAGTTTTCATTGTACATTGCTTTATCTATGTTGTTTGTTTTTAGAAAACATCAAAAGATACAAGTTTTGTTATTGGCGTTTTGTTTTGCGGGTTTGTTGATTATTTATAACGGTTTTCTGTATAGATTTGCGGGGTCATCTATTTTTGGAATGAACGGTTACGAAATACTCGACTTGGGAACATTTTTTGTTTGCGGTAGTTTACTGGCATCATTAAATTTTGAAAAAGTAATTAAAAAATGGTTTTTGCCTTTGGCTGTTTTAATTGTTTTAGTTGCTATTCGCTTTAATGTTTATGATTTGGTAAAACATATGGTGTTGCCCATCATTATTTTATCTGTTGGGTTTACAGCTTTACCGTTTTTTAGTGCTTTCGGCAAAATAGGAGATATGAGCTACGGTATTTATATTTATAGTTTCCCTTTACAACAAACGTTGATGTATTATTGCAAATTGGATGTTTTGCAATTAATGTTATGGTCAGTTTTAATTTCTATTTTATTTGGTTATTTTTCTTGGCATTTGGTAGAAAAGAAGGCTTTGCGATTTAAAAATAGAATAATATTAGGACCAAGCATCGGGAGGTTAAAACTTAGAAACTTAATTTAGTCCTACTATGTACGAAAGAATAAAAAATGTGTTTAGGATAATCCATAACAGCAAACAATGGCAAAAAGAGAACTATAATCAGCTAAAGGAACTAGAGTGGGCACATATATACCACGATAGCATAAGAGGGAAAAAATGGCTGGAAGAAATGCCTTTAAATGTAGGGAGGTGGGCAGGTAATTATGCTTTTTTTTATATATTGAATAGGGTGTTAACGCAGCACAAACCTAAATCTATCATTGAGTTCGGTTTAGGAGAATCAAGTAAATTTATTTCTGTTTTTATAGAAAATTATTTAAAAAACAGTAAGCATTTAATTATAGAACATAGTCAAGAGTGGGCTAATGCTTTTAAGGCTGACTTTAATTTATCGGTAAACTCAAAAATAAGGGTGCACAACTTAGTAAAAAGACAAGTAAAAGGAGTTGAGATTAACGCATACTCGAATTTAGAAGAGATTGCAGGTCAAAAATTTGATTTATATATCATAGACGGTCCTTTTGTTAGTAAAAACTTTTCTAGGTATGATATTTTAGATTTAGCAAAGAAGTTAACTTCCAATGATGACTTTATTATAATTTTTGATGACTACCAAAGACATGGAGAACAGCAAACAGTTAAAGACCTATTGGAGCTGTTTAGGCAAAATAACATAATTGTGTACGAGGCTATTTATTCTGGAAACAAAAGCTTGGCGGTTTTAGCAACAGCTAAGTATAAATATGCTACATCCTACTGATTTATGGCATTAATGGCATCTATAATAATACCCGTTTACAATAGGGAAGCCTTGATAGGTAAAACGCTAAAGAGTGTTGAAAAGCAAAACTACAGACATTGGGAATGTATCATTGTTGATGATGGTTCAGTTGATGACACTATAGAAATTGTAAAACTATTCATTGCCAAGGACGATAAGTTTAAACTATACGAAAGACCTGCAGAATCAATAAAAGGGGCTTCTACTTGTAGAAATATTGGGCTACAAAAATCTAAGGGTGATTACATTATTTTTTTGGATTCTGACGATACGCTCACACCAAGATGTTTAGAAAATAGAATTTCAAAAATCAGCGAATATGCAAAAGAAGACTTTCTAGTTTTTCCTATGGGCGTGAGTAGAAATGAAGAGGTTTATAAAAAAGAGATACCATTAAAATCAAACTATTTATTAGAGTTTCTCAACTATAAATTATCATGGTCTATTATGTGTCCTATTTGGAAGCGCAAATTTATTTTAAATTTAAAAGGTTTTAAAGAAGGTTACCCTAGATTGAATGACCCTGAATTAATGATAAGGGCTTTGTTGGCCCCAGAAGTAAGTTTTAAGATATTTTATGATGAACCTTATGATACGGTTTACTATCCAAATATTACAGATTGGACAAAAATAAAAGAAAAGTATTTTGAAACCTTAAAACTTTTTATTCCTGATATTTGTAGGGAGCTTGAGTTGAGTAACAATTCAAAGTTAAAGTCAAATCTAGTTAGTTATTTGAAAGTTTGGTACAGAGATTTTTACTTTCCAAGTGACCAGAATTTGCTTGATGAGAATATTAAACTTATCAAGATATTTTATAATAATGGCATTATCTCGTTATTAAAAACAGCGTTTTTATTTTTTATGTACTTCTTGTATGTAGGTTTTTCATATTTAAAAAGAGAGTTGGTTAAAAGAATAATCAAGCTATTAGAGCACAAAAATTGAAGTGGTTAAAAAAACATATCAAGAACGTCTTCAGGTTTTCTGAGTCTTTAAGGGAACTGTTCAAGTTTTTTTTCTTTCACTCAAAAAAGATTGATAAATCAGAAATCATTTTTGTTTTACCCTATTATCAAACAGGTGGGGCAGAAAGGGTACATCTTAATATTGTTCAGTGTGTTCAGGACAAACAATTATGCATTTTATTCACCCATAATTCAGCAACAGAAAACTTTAAACCTGAATTTTATAAATATGCAGAAGTATTGGAGGTAAATAAAATATTGGCAAAGAACAATGACTTTGTCAATACTCTGCTTAAAAAAGTCTTAATTAAAAAGATAAACAAAAACCAAGAACTGGAAAGTATATTTGGGAGCAATACCAATTTTTTTTACGAGATACTGCCTAGTATTAGTAACCCTTCTAAAAAGTTAGATTTGATTCATGCTATTTCGAATGAAAATGATACTATTGTAGAACACTATATTGAAAGCGCATCAATTATTAATACTCGTATTGTTATCAACAAAAAAGCGTATAACGATGTGCTGAATAAATATAAAATAAATGATGTGCCTCAGGAATATTATTCCAACCTTAAAATTATAGAGAATGCAATTCCAATCAACTTTAAAGATGAATTAGAGATTAGTCAAAATCTAAATATTGGTTTTGTGGGGAGGTGGTCAAAAGAAAAACGACCTGAAATTTTTCTAGAAATCGCCAAAAATATTAAAAATCAAGCCCCTAATGTTAAATTTTCAATGGCGGGTATTGGTATGAAAAGTAACATTGACAGAATTAATGAAGCTGGAGTTTTGTATCAAGGAGAATTGATTGGGCAAAAAAGCTTAGATTCTTTTTACAAATCGCTAACGTTTATTTTGGTAACCTCTTATAGAGAAGGTTTTCCTATGGTAATAATTGAAGCAATGGCGCATGGTGTCATACCAATATGTACCAATGTGGGAGGTATAAGTGAGCACATATCTAGCTATGGTAATGGGGTTTTAATAGAAAGCCATAAAAGTCAAGAAGTTGTTGTAAAAGATTTTGTTAAAACCATACAGTCGCTTTTAAATGATGAACAACTTAGGCAAAAAATATCGCAAAACGCTTTTCATTACGCAAGAGGTCATTTTAATATTGAAAAATTTAGCCTAGAGTATAGAAAATGTTTGCTGAATAAATTAGATGTTACAACATGCTAACCATCGCCTTGACATACCGTAACCGAGATTTAAACATCGTTTCACGGTGTTTTCAATCTTTAAAAGCGCAATCGAACTCCAACTTTAAAGTGATGGTGGTTGATTATGGAAGCACCCGAGAATACAGCCAAAAACTAAAAAGACTTTGCGATGCTTATAACTTTATTAGCTACATCTTTGTAAATGCAGTGGGGCAGCTTTGGAATAAAAGCAGAAGTATTAACATAGCTTTAAAACAATGTGAAACACCATTATTTTGTGTTGCCGACATCGATTTGTTGTTTCATCCGGAATTTGTAGATAAGTCATTTGAATGGTCTAAAAATAATCAAGCAACCTATTTTCAAACGGGATTTTTGTCCAAAGAAACCACACAGAAAAATTTGAGTTTTAATGAGTCTCAACCCCAGTTTTTGAGTACCAATGAAGTAACGGGCATTACGTTGTATCAAACAGAGTTACTCAAATTAATAAACGGTTACGATGAGTTTTACCACGGTTGGGGCGCCGAAGATACCGACGTACATTTACGCTTAAAAAATGCAGGACATCAAGTGTGTTTTTATGATAAAGAAGTCTTGGTAAAACACCAATGGCATCCTAAGGCGTATCGTACAAAAGCGAGCAGCTATCCTTTCCATACAGGTTTGGAACGCATTAATCATCAATATATGCTGCAACGTCAGCAACTCCACATTTCAAAAGCCAATATCGGCCAGCCTTGGGGCGTTTTGCCCTCCTTAGAGCAGAAGCGGGAATTAAAAAAAGATGTTACAATATTGAAGCTGTCCAATCAATCAGAAGAAATAGATGCATTATTGGTAGGTTTATTGCCCCAATTAAAAACAGCCCTAAAAATCCAAGTGCATTGCGTTCAGAAAAGGGAGGAAACGAAACAATTTTTAAAGCAGCTTTTTGGGAAGAAAAGTTTCAAGTTTTACAGTTTAGAGCAAATCAATAATAAATGCTTGGAAACTTTGATTGTACATCAGCGACTAGCCCTCTATAATTTTAAAACCGATTGGAAAAGCAAAACCATAACATTAAGTATTAGTCCGTATGCAGAAGCCTAAAAAAATACTCATGGTCGCCATGCCATCCTTGCATTTTTTTAGGTGGACCGAACAGCTAAAAGATTCAAGCTTTGAGGTGTATTGGTTTGATATTACTGGGAGCGGACAGTTTGTCCAACGGTTGGATTGGGTGCATCAAAAAGTAGATTGGAGGTTAAAATGGGATTTTCCGGGCAGGCACATCGTTAAAAAGAAATTCCCTAAAGTTTACCAAAATATTCAAAAAATAAACGAACGCGATGTTTCCAAAGCTTTTGAGGAATATATACAGGAAGTAAAGCCTGATATGGTGCATAGTTTTGCGCTGTACGTAACATGTACGCCTATTTTGGAAGTTATGGAACGCCATAATAGTACTCCTTGGATTTACAGCTCGTGGGGAAGTGATTTGTATTATTTTCAAAATATTCCCGAATATTTAAAGGACATCAAACGGGTTTTACCCAGACTGAATTATTTATTCGCAGATTGTAATCGTGATGTTGAAATTGCCCAAAAACATGGCTTCAAAGGTAAACTTTTAGCTGTAGTACCAGGTGGCGGAGGGTTTCATTTAAATGATTTGAAGGGCTATATCTGGTCTGTCGAAGATAGAAACTTAATTTTAATAAAAGGTTTTCAAGGCCGTTCGGGTAGGGCTGTACAAGTTTTAAAGGCTATTGAGAAATTACCGGATAAGTTGAAATCCTCAGAAATAATTGTATTTGGAGCCTCAGAAGAGGTTATTCAATACGCTGAAAAATCAACTTTAAAGAGCTGGAATAATTTAAAATGCTTTGATAAAATACCTCATGGTGAGGTTCTCAAACTCATGGGGAAAGCTTTAATTTATGTAGGAAACAGCAATTCAGATGGTATGCCAAATACTTTGCTTGAAGCGATTTGTTTGGGCGCATTCCCTATCCAGTCCAATCCCGGAGGGGCTACTGAAGATGTGATTGTACATGGAGAAAACGGGCTTCTAATTCAAAATTGTGAAAATATTAAAGAGATTAAAAATCAGATTGAATATACTTTGGACAATCCTAATTTGATTATTAGAGGGAATAAACAAAACAAAAAGCTTAGCAAACAGTTCGATTATGATTTATTAAAACAGCAAGTTTTGAGTAAATATCTTAGTTTAGTAGATTAATTATAAAAGTACATGAAAAAAATAGGATTCATTCCACTTCGGAAAGGTTCAAAAGGCATTCCGAATAAAAATAAACGAAAAATGGTCGGCCGGCCATTGTTCACTTGGGTCTTGGGTGAAGCTATCTTTTCAGACTTGGATGAAGTAGTAGTTTATACCGATGATGAAAGTATCATCGAATTCATCAAAAAAGAATACCATTGGACCAACAAAGTAAAACCGCTTTTAAGAAGTACGGAAAGTGCTAGCGACACTGCTTCTACCGAGTTTGCCATGCTGGAATTCTGTGAATCCATGAATTATGATTTCGATGTGTTTTGTCTCTTACAGGCCACATCATCTTTCACTAAAAAAGAAGACATCAACACCTGCTTGAATAAATTGAACAATGATTATGATTCTGTATTAACGGTGGTGAATACCCATCGGTTTCTGTGGAATAAAGAAGGAAAACCTTTAAACTACGACCCGTTTAACCGTCCACGCCGACAAGATTTTGAAGGGTTGCTCATTGAAAATGGCGCCGTTTATGCCGCAAAAAGAGAAACCATTCAAAAGTATAAAAATAGAATTGGTGAAAAAGTAGCTGTTGTGGAAATGCCAGAGGAATCGTTGCACGAAATCGATTCGGAAAGCGATTGGCTAGTGGTTGAAAATTTATTGATGGAACGCCAAAAGCGACAAAAGGAATCAGAAAAAATCACCCATGTCGTGTTGGATGTTGATGGTGTTTTTACTGATGGCACGATTACTTATACAAAAGACGGTGAGCACACCAAAAGTTTTGATATGCGCGACGGTATGGGGCTCGAAATTTTAAGGCAATACGATGTTGAGGTGATGGTTATGACTTCTGAAAACTCAGAATTGGTGGCCAAACGCATGGACAAACTGAAAATTGAAAATGTGTTCTTAGGGGTAAAAGATAAGTTTACTTTGCTCAACCACATTGTTACCCAAAAGAACATCACTTTGAGCAACATCGCTTATGTTGGCGATGATGTTAACGATTTAACCAATATTTGTAGTGTAGGCTGGTCCTTAGCCCCCAACAACGCAACTGATATCGTAAAACAGCATGCTGATATTGTGTTGTCCAAAAACTCCGGAGCAGGAGCCATAAGGGAGGCTTGCCAGTTTATCATGAATTACAATAAAAGATTTTAAAGGATGACAAAAGCATATAGTACATTGGGTGTCAGTCTGAGCGCATTCGAAGACCTTGGGGGTTATAAGTCCCAAAACATTTCGACTCCGCTCAATGTGACAGTTTTTAATTTTTGTCATTTACTTGTCAGAAAAGATTGAAATACTCCCAATTCTCATGAATAATTATAAAAAACCATATATCATTGCCGAAATAGGCTGCAACCATAAAGGCGATATGGGTATTGCCAAAGAGCTTATTAAAGTGGCAAAAATATTCTGCAATGTTGATGCCGTGAAATTTCAAAAGCGAAATAACAAAGAATTGTTGACGGAAGAGCAGTACAATAAACCGCACCCCAATCCAGTGAATTCCTATGGCAATACTTATGGTGCGCACCGAGAGTTTTTGGAATTCGATTTGGAACAGCATGCCGAATTAAAAAGCTATTGTGAGGAAATTGGCATTACCTATTCAACTTCCGTTTGGGATCTTACTTCAGCGAAGGAAATCGCTTCGTTGAATCCAGAATTCATTAAAATTCCATCGGCTTGCAATAACAATGTTGAAATGTTGGAATGGCTTTGCGATAATTACTCAGGCGAATTGCACATTTCCACAGGGATGACCACCAAAGAAGAGATTGAAGAATTGGTGCACATTTTTAAAAGTAAAAAACGAAATCAAGACTTAGTGCTGTACAATTGTACTTCAGGTTATCCGGTGCCCTTTGAAGATGTGTGCTTACTTGATATCAATTTACTTAGTGAAAAATATGGAAGTGAGGTAAAACATATCGGATTTTCGGGACATCATTTGGGTATTGCGGTCGATGTGGCCGCTTACACTTTGGGAGCCAATATTATTGAAAGACACTACACGCTCGATAGAACTTGGAAAGGTACTGACCACGCTGCCTCGTTAGAGCCGATGGGGTTGCGAAAGTTATCGAGGGATGTGAACGCCGTTTACAAAGCGCTTCAATTTAAAAATCAAGATATTTTGCCCATTGAGCAGGTACAACGTGAAAAACTGAAAAACCAGAAAGTATAATGTTTTCATCCCACAAGATTAGATTGTTTTGGTGGAACGAGGTAAAGATACAGGGCAAGGCTAAAGAAAACTACGGTGACCTTTTAGGGAAGTATTTGATTGAAAATATTTCAGGTAAGAAAGTAGTTTTTAGTTGGCCCAAAAAGTTTTATGTACATGATTTTTTTGCCCCGATTTACGTTACAGTTGGCAGTATTTTAACTCACGCAAACCATAAATGTGTGGTTTGGGGCAGCGGCATCGTTTCAAAAGAGTATCCGATAAAAAAGGCAAAATTTTTAGCGGTTCGAGGGCCACAAACCCGAAATCACTTAATCAGTCAGGGGTATAATGTGCCCGAAGTTTATGGGGATCCAGCCTTGCTTTTACCTCAATATTACAGCCCGAAAATTGAAAAAAAGTACGATATAGGCATTATTCCTCACTACAGCGATTTTAAAAAAGTAAAAGCGCATTATCAAAATGAAAATGCCGTTCTACTGATTGATTTAATGACCAAGGATATTGAGGAAACCACGAACCAAATTTTGAAATGTAAAAAAGTGGTGTCTTCATCATTGCACGGGGTGATTGTAGCACATGCCTATGGCATACCTGCCGTATGGCAAAAGTTTTCAAACGATGTGTTTGGTGACGATATTAAATATCAGGACTATTTTGAGTCGGTGGGGATTGCACCTTACAAGCCCAATGTAATTTCATCGAAAATGAACACAGAACAACTATTGGAACTTTTTAATGGAAGAGAAGTGCTTCCGAAGCAAAAAAAAATAGAAGATATTTGTGAAAATTTAATGAGGGTTTGTCCGTTTAAAACGAAGTTGTAAATGAAGAAAAAAGTATTCATATTTTTTCCTGATGGTGTGGGGTTGCGGAATTTTGCTTTTACCGATTTCAAAACAATAGGTGAGGAAATGGGGTTCGATATTACCTATTGGAACAATACCATTTTTTCGTTAAAAGATAATTTGGGTTTTCAAGAAGTAAAAATTGAAGACCATTCGGCGCATCCTCTTTTGCCCATTTATTCAAGGGCCAGAAAGCGGGCGGAACTCAATGTGTCGAGAGATAAATTCAACGATTCGGTTTACCCCACTTATAAATTCCCATTCAGTTACAAAGGCTTAAAAAATACCATCAAAAGTTTGTATGTAAAATGGTTGCTGGGGTTGTATTCTTCAGCAAAAGGCGTTGAAAAACTCAGGCGTAAAATCAACCAACTCGAGCGTTCCACTTCAAAATATAAGTATTGTAAAGCCCAGCTGGAAGAGTATAAACCTGACTTAATTTTTTGTACTACACAACGCGCCACACAATCCATAAGTGCGCTTTTAGCGGCAAAAGATTTGGGCATTCCAACCGTAGCATTTGTATATTCATGGGATAATGTGCCCAAAGCGATGCAAGTGGTCGAGACCAATTATTATTGCGTTTGGAGCGATTTGATGAAACAGCAAGTGCTGCAATATTATCCGTTTGTAAAGCCGGAACAGGTTTTTGTAACAGGCACCCCGCAGTTTGAGCCGCATTACAATGAAAATTTAAAACTAAGCAGAAAAGCTTTTTTTAAAGAGCACAACCTGGATTTTAACAAAAAATACATTTGCTTTTCGGGAGACGATATAACCACCTCACCGCTCGACCAGTTTTATTTGGAAGATTTGGCCAATGCTGTTCGAAATTTGAATTCAAAAGGATATAATCTGGGGATTATTTACAGAAAATGCCCCGTGGATTTTACCAATCGCTATAACGTGGTTATTGAAGAAAATAACGATATTATCGCTGTTTTAGACCCTATATGGAAACAAGTGGGCAACCAATGGAATCAAGTGTTGCCAACGCCCGAAGATTTTAAAATGTTGTACAACGTTTGTGAACATAGCGAGTTTGTAACCAATGTATGCTCATCAACCGTGTTCGATTTTGTAGCACACAACAAGCCTTGTATTTATTATAATTACGAACAGCCCCAATTAAAAAAGGGCATTCGCGATATTGGTCAGAATTATAAATATGTTCATTTTAGGAGCATGCCCAGCAAAAAGGCAGTGGTATTCTGTACCGATAAAGTTGATTTGGAAGCTTTAGTACAACAGATTGTAGATGCAAAATTGAGCAATGTAGAAGAATGTAAAACGTGGTATGAAATAGTAGTTGGAAAAACGCCTGCGGAAGCATCAAAAAATATTTGGAAATCCATAGATTCAATATTAAACTAAAATCCTGCTATTCGTGTAATTTTACAAAAGATACACTAATATTTTCGCATTGTGTTATAAAAATTATTTGTAAATACACTTTATGTCAGTAGCACAAAAAAGTTGTCACATCGAGCGGAGTCGAGATGTTTTTATAACCTTTCGACTCCGCTCAAGGTGACAGTATTAGTGAAATTTGAGAAAATGTGTAACCAATGGCATAAAAAAGATTAAACAATAAAAATTATTAGTGTTTTGATAGCTATCGGAAACGTGGCTTAAATGAACAGA
Source organism: Tamlana crocina (assembly GCA_040429635.1). Classification (NCBI taxonomy): domain Bacteria; kingdom Pseudomonadati; phylum Bacteroidota; class Flavobacteriia; order Flavobacteriales; family Flavobacteriaceae; genus Tamlana; species Tamlana crocina. The sequence continues at coordinate 1,723,429 of CP158972.1, forward strand.
AACGAAAGCGCATAGTTTTCAACTAAAGATTTTAACCAATGAAAATAGGTTTCATAACATCCGAATATCCACACCCAAAAGTTAGCCATGCTGCTGGTATTGCCACAAGCATTAAAAATTTGGTTGAAGCCTTGGTTGAAATAGGTGCAAAAGTGACGGTTTTTGTGTATCAGCAGGACAGTGACGATGTTATTGAAGAAGAAGGCGTAAAAATTTACCTGATTAAGAAAAAGAGATATAAGTTTTGTACTTGGTATTTTTACCGCAAGCACATTCAAAATTATGTCAATAAGATTGTTTCAAAAGAGAATATCAATATTCTTGAAGCGGCCGATTGGACGGGCATTACCGCATTTATGAAATTTAATGTGCCATTGGTGATCCGTTTTCACGGTAGTGACGCCTACTTCTGCAAGTTGGATGGACGACAACAAAAGTTTAAAAACTTCATGTTCGAAAAACTGGCTTTAAAAGGCGCTTCGGCCTATATAGCCCCAACAACGTATGCAGGTGAAGAAACACGAAAGATTTTCGGATTGGACGCTAAAAAAATAAAAACCATCCATTACGGTTTGCAGCTCCAAAATTTTGAAAATGAATCGCCCGAAACGTATGATAGAAACACTATTTTATACATCGGCACCATCATCCGGAAAAAAGGCGTTTTGGAGTTGGCCGAAATATTCAATAAAGTGGTTGCCCAAAACCCAGTAGCCAAATTGGTTCTCATTGGGAGTGATGCCCCGGATATTAAAACTGGAGCACCTTCAACGTACAAATTAATGGAACGTTTACTGTCGCCAGAAGCTAAACAACGGGTGGATTATTTAGGGAAAATTCCTTATTCAGAAGTCAAAACGCATATTAAGAATGCTCATGTTTGCACATTCCCGAGTTTTGCAGAGACCTTGGGTATGGTAACGATAGAAAGCATGGCACTACAAAAAACCGTAGTGAACACCAGTATAGGCTGGGCACAAGAATTAATTGATGATGGTGTTGATGGTTTTTTAGTTCATCCCTCTAAAATTGATTCGTTTTCGGCTAGAGTCCTTCAATTGTTAAACAATGAAGACCTGTGCCGAAATTTTGGGAAAGCGGCGAGACTTAAAGTTGAGGAACGATTCGATATCAAAGAAATAGCCGAAATCAACATAGAATATTATAATAGTATTTTGAACAGATGATTGTATTGGTGCACGAAAATAATAGGCCGCTGCAGGTTTTGGATACTTCGTTGAACGAAGTAAAGTTTTCAGTTGCGTCTTCAATTACAGATACCATGTTTGTATTGGCCAAAACATTTCCAGACGATATTATTATGTGGTGTCATAAAACCTATGTTAAATATATCAGTACATCTGAAATTTCTAATATTTTTCACCACAAGCAAATCATGGCCTCGTTTTCGGTATCTAAAACAAGTTATATACCCAAAGCTATTGGTTTTATTGACCAGTCGGTATTTGTTAATGTAAAGTACGATGTAAGTTATCCCACTTGGTTAATGAGCAGTGATGTGGGCGGTGTTTCGGCCGAATTTTTAAATACCATAATTAGTATCAAACGCCATAGAAGCTTTGATTATTTTTTAAATTCATTGGCTAAATTGGCCATGCCCAAGGGGTTGTTTTGTTATTCGGAACCGCGACTTTTAAAAGCGATACCATCACAAACTATTAGGGCTAAAAGCGCTTCAAATATTGAATTGTTTAAGTTTAGTAAACAGCATTATAAATGGTTTTGGACGTTTATGTTGCTGCTATGTCATATTCTTTATCGTAAGCGTTTCCCTTTATTGCCGTTTGTCCTTTCTCTTTTTTATCGGAAACAGCGTATTTTTTTTCAAAATTTAAAAGTACAGTCTTCGAAAGTTGTAGTTAATAAAAGGGAAATAGATGTTATTATACCCACTATTGGGCGAAAGGAACATCTTTATGACGTTTTGAAAGACCTGGCCGCTCAAACGCTACTGCCCAAAAATGTCATTATAGTAGAACAGAATCCTTCGGAAGGAAGCGTTTCAGAATTAGATTTTTTAACTGAAGACAATTGGCCGTTTATAATCAAGCATGTGTTCACCCACCAAACCGGAGCCTGCAATGCTCGAAATATTGCTTTAGACCTCGTGGAAAGCGAATGGGTATTTTTAAATGACGACGATAATAGGTTTGAAGTTCATTTGTTGAAAAGTGTTTTTGAAAAAATCGAACAGTATGGAGTTGATGTTTTAACCACAGAATACCTTCAAAAGGGTGAAACATTGCCACGTCAGTATAATTATACACACCAGACAGGTATTTTTGGTTCGGGCTGCAGTGTTGTGAAAACTGAGAGTTTAAAAGATATTCGTTTTAATATGGCTTTGGAATTTGGCTATGGAGAAGATACCGATTTTGGAAGACAGTTAAGAAATAGTGGCAACGATGTTATTTTTTTTCCTGATTTAAAGATTGTTCACCTCAAGGCCCCGATGGGAGGGTTTAGAACAAAATTTTTCCATCCATGGGAGACGGAAAAGGTGCAGCCTAAACCCTCGCCAACAGTAATGTACGTTAGGAAAAAGTTTTATACCCACGAACAATTTTTAGGGTTTAAATGTATTTCTTTTTTTAGATTTTGTTCGCAACAAAAAAATAAAAATCCGTTTTTTTATTTTTCTAAATTTATACGAGATTGGAAGCTAAGTATATTTTGGGCTGATAAATTAGAGCAACAATAATATTATATTCTTAAATGGCTAAATGTGTTTTTATCGCTTTTTCACTAAATAACAGTTCGGTGTCCGATTATTTTACAGATTTGGCAAATACTTTTTCAAAAAAATATAAGGTATTGGTTTTTACTGATGTAAAAACGGCCCAAAATACATTGAGCCGTGATGTTATTGTTAAATATTGGCCATCTGGTCGCCCCACTCAAGTAAAAGATTTTATTTTCTTTTTCAAAGAAATAAGAAAGTTCAAGCCAAGTATATGTATTTCGGTTTTTGGAGCGGTTAACGTTTTTTTAATTATTGGTTTTATAACAAGAGTAAAGGCAAGAATAGCTTGGGTAAGGACATTAAGCACTCAATTTCCACAGCGTAAGATATTGCTTTTTAGAAAAGCATTGGTATATAAATTGGCCACTAACATTATTGCTAATTCTAAGGCAACTAAGTTTGATGTTTCAGAACAATATTTTGTGAATAAAAATAAAATCAATGTAATACCTAATGCAGTTAGAGATTATAATTCGGTATTGCCAGAAATTAAAACGGACAGAAATAAGATAGTTTATGTAGGCAGGCTTCATCCATCAAAAGGAGTAGATGTGTTATTGAGGGCACTAGCAATACTAATTAAAACTAGTCCCCATGTTAATTTGGATATTATAGGGGCGGGAAGCATGAGAAGCGAATTAGAATTATTGGTTGATAATTTGAAACTAAAAAACAGAGTTTCCTTTCTTGGGGCAAAAAGTAAAAATGAAGTTTTAAGGCGCCTAAAGGGGGCGTATTGTTCTGTCGTCCCTAGTTATTCCGAAGCTTTCGGTTTTACAGTGATAGAGGCCATGAGTGTTGGTACATGTGTTATCGGGACAAATAATACAGGGATAAAAGAAACTATACAAGATAACAAGACAGGTCTGTTGTTTGAAACGGGAGACCATGAAATGCTTGCCGAAAAATTGAGGCATATTTATTCCAATCAAAATTTTAGGGATAAATTGGCTTTAAATGGTTATAGAAGCTTTTTAAAGTTTTATGAGGTAAGCGAACGTGTAAAACAAGATTTTATATTTTTTGAAGATTACATGTGAATTTAGAGAGTGAATTAAGGTGGAATTTTAAAAATTAGTGCTTAAACTTTATACAAACATATCGTTGTTAACCGATGCCAACCGAAGCAAAGTGTTTCCGTTGCTGTTCGATTTGCATTATGTTAAAAATGAGGAAGTGCTTGATTTTTATGAGTTGGTCGATACGATTTTAGATTGTGATATCGTTGTGTTTCCCATTGATTATGGTTCGTTTTTTAAAAATGAAAAAGCATTTCAAAGGTTATTAACCGAAGCCCAAAAATACAAAAAGCCAATTTGGTTGTACACGGCGGGCGATTTTGGTTTCACCGTACACATTCCCAATAGTTATAATTTTAGGTTGGGCGGCTTTCATTCTAAGTTAAGTGATAACACATTTGTAATGCCGTCGTTTATAAATGACCCTTTTGAAACGGCTTTAAAAACGTCTTTTTCCGTAGTAAAAAAAGAAGAAAAACCGAGTGTAGGCTTTGTGGGGCATGCCAAAACGGGTGTTATAAAACACCTAAAATCGGTTTTAAGCCATTTAAAATTTCGATTTAAATTTATGCTGAAAACGACTTATTTTGATAAACAACCTTTTTATCCTTCGGGTATAAAACGGGCACAATACCTTAATATGTTAAAACGTAGCGAAAATCTCCAAACCAATTTTATTTTAAGGAATAACTATCGTGCAGGAGCTAAAGACCAAAAGGCCAAAGCACGAACCACCACAGAATTCTACAACAATATTTTCTATAATTTGTACACGTTTTGTATCCGAGGTGTCGGCAATTTTTCGGTACGGTTTTATGAAACCTTGGCCGTGGGACGTATACCTATTTTGTTGAATACCGATTGTAGGCTGCCTTTATCGAATCTAATCGACTGGAATAAACATGCCGTAATTTTAGACGCGTCAAGTAAAGTGAGTTTAGAGCAACAAATATTGCAATTTCATGAAGCGAAAAGCCATGAAGAGCTGTCTGAAATTCAAAAAAGCAACCGATTGCTTTGGGAAACCCACTTAAGAAGGCATAGTTACTTTATAAAAGTACATGATATATTTGTAGAGCAATTAAAACCTAAGCATGCCTAAATCATTTACACTTATAGTTTGTACTTATATGCGGCCCAAACCGCTCTTGAATTTATTGAGGTCGGTAAACCAGCAAACTTTATATCCCAACGACATTTTAATTGTTGACGGATCTACAAATAACGAAACTGAAACAATTTTAAAGAAGGATACTTTTAAAAATCTACATTATTTTAAGGTAGAAGAACAGGATAGAGGGCTCACAAAACAACGAAATTTTGGAATTAAGAAAGTTTCACCCGACTCAGAAATCATATGTTTTTTGGATGATGATACGGTTTTAGAAAAAAGTTATTTTGAAAACTTAATAGGGACTTACAGTCAAAAAGAAGATGCTTTGGCTGTTGGTGGTTACATTTCTAATGAAGTAAAATGGGAAAGGGCAGATAGTCAAATCAATCCGAATAAATTTTATTTTGATGGTTGGATGCGGGAGGAGCCTTCTCGGTTTAAATTAAGAGGTAAAATAGGGTTATTGCCCGATGTGCCCCCCGGATTTATGCCTAGCTTTTCACACGGTCGTTCCATTGGGTTCATACCGCCTTCCAATAAAATTTATGAGGTAGAACTGCTTATGGGAGGGGTGGCTTCGTATAAAAAAGAAGTGTTTGATACAATACGTTTTTCAAGTTATTTTGAAGGGTATGGTTTGTATGAGGATGCCGACTTTTCATTAAGGCTAGCAAAACTCGGGAAATTATATGTGAACACTTCCGCTCGATTAAACCATTACCATAACCAATCTGGCCGCCCCAACACATTTAAATATGGAAAAATGGTTGTTCGGAACGGTTGGTATGTTTGGCGGGTAAAATACCCATTGCCAAACTTGAAAGCAAGATTGAAATGGAATGCGACTGTAGGCTTATTAACTTTTGTCAGGCTGATAAATACTTTTACGACAAGAAAAAGAAAAGCGGCGCTTACTGAAGGTTTTGGGCGTATTGTAGGCTGGTGTTCAATACTTATTGATAAACCAAAAACGGAGGCATGAAATTCTTAATCATCACACATGTCGAGCACAAATCAAATGGTACAAGCTTTTCTGCCTATGCGCCGTATGTTCGCGAAATGAATCTTTGGTTAAAACATGTCGAAAATCTTACAATTGTTGCGCCACAAACTTCAAAAATTAAATCGGAAATTGATTTAGATTACAAACATGAAAATATCAAATTTAACGAGATTCCCTCTATTCAATTCACCGATTTAAAAAATGCGTTTGTTTCACTTTTTAAAATCCCTATTATTCTAATCGGCATTTACAAAGCCTGTAATAAAGCTGACCACATCCACCTACGTTGCCCTGGAAACATTGGTTTGTTGGGCTGTTTGGTGCAAATCTTTTTTCCGAAAAAAAACAAAACGGCCAAATATGCTGGAAATTGGGACCCAAACGCAAAACAACCGCTTAGTTATAGAATTCAAAAATGGATGTTGAGCAACACGTTTTTAACAAAAAATATGTCGGTGTTGGTTTACGGGAATTGGGAAAACCAAACCCAAAACATCAAACCGTTTTTTACGGCCACTTTCAAAGAAAATGAAATAGAACCCATAGAACCACGTGATTATTCAGGCGGCTTGCAATTTGTTTTTGTCGGCACTTTGGTTGAAGGCAAACGCCCATCATTGGCGATTCAAATTATTGAAAGGCTGCAAGAAAAAGGGAAAAAAGTCCGTTTGGACATTTTTGGCGATGGTGTTTTAAGGGGAGATTTAGAGGATTATGTGAAAACCAAAGGTTTAAATCATATTATCCAATTCCATGGAAACCAAGAAAAACAAAAAGTAAAAAACGTTTTAAAGCGAGCTCACTTTTTAATATTGCCATCAAAGTCTGAAGGCTGGCCTAAAGTAATTGCAGAAGCCATGTTTTTTGGAACCATTCCCATAGCGACCTCAATTTCTTGTTTGCCAGATATGCTGGGTTTTGGAAATCGGGGTATTTTAATAAAACTCGATTTGGATGCTGCATTAGAAGAAATAGAAAGGCATTTAAATGACACCGAAAACTTAAAACAGGTGTCGAAAAATGCCGCGAATTGGTCGCAAAACTATACCTTAGACTTTTTTGAAACTGAAATTGTTAAACTCTTAAAAGCTTAATGCGCATATTACAACTCATAGATTCTTTGGATGCCGGTGGGGCAGAGCGCGTGGCCGTTAACTTGGCCAATGCACTGGTGCCAAAGGTTGAAAAATCGTTTTTGTGTACCACCCGTCGGGAAGGACTTTTAAAGGAAAGTATATTGTCCGATGTCAAGTATTTGTTTCTTAAAAAAAAGAAAACCATTGATTTTTCAGCTACGCAAAAGCTACATCGGTTTATTAAAAAACATCGCATTCAGATTATTCATGCGCATTCTACCTCGTTTTTTCTAGCGACTATTGTAAAATTTTTGAATCCAAAAATAGTGGTGGTTTGGCACGACCATTACGGTAACAGCGAGTTTCTTCAGAATCGCGAAGATAAAGTTTTAAAATGGTGCTCAAAATATTTTGCACATACCTTTAGTGTGAATCGTCCGTTGGAAAATTGGGCCAAACAAAAATTGAAACTCAAAAACGTAACAAATTTGCCTAATTTCGCTGTGGCGGATACCAAATTGAAACTAACTCAATTAAAAGGTGAAGATGGCAAGCGCATTATTTGCTTGGCCAATTTAAGACCGCAAAAAGATCATTTTACTTTAATTGAAGCTTTTGATGAAGTTTTAAAAGAAAATCCAGAATGGACATTGCATTGCATTGGCAAGGATTTTAAAGATGATTATTCAAAATCCATTCAACAAAAAATGAAAGCGTATGGGGTGGAAAACTCAGTGTTTTTCTACGGAAGTAAACCCGATGTATCTCATATTTTAAGTCAGTGTGAGATTGGGGTGTTATCGTCAAAATCAGAAGGATTACCCATAGCATTGTTGGAATATGGTTTGTCCAGTTTAGCTGTGGTAGCGACAAAAGTAGGAGAATGCGGAAACGTTGTTTTACATGAAGCAAATGGATTATTGGTGACTTCCTCTAATTCAAAAGAATTGGCAAATGCGATACGTTCATGTATTCAAAACCAAGAATTAAGGACTATTTTTGCTTCGGAATTCAACAAGCATGTTGAAGGTCATTATTCAGAAAAGGTTCAAATTCAGACGATTTTAAAAGTATATAAGCAGTCCCTAACCAACTCTTGAAGAACATAAACTACATAAAGTCCATTTTACTGCATTTGCTCATTGGAGTTGGCGTTTATGGGCTAAAACCATTATCTAAAATTTATTTGCTGGGCATATTTATTTATTTCACCCACAAAATATTTAAAGCAAAACCTTCGCAAAGGACCGTTACAGTGCTTTTGGCCGGCAGTTATGTGGTTGGTGCCGAGGTGTTTTTACGAATGACAGGTGGAAGTCTATTGTACGAAGCCTCAAAATATATGGTAATTTGGTTTAGCTTAATGGGGATTTTTACAGTTAAAATGCACAAACAGCCCATACCTTATATTCTGTATATTTTGCTGCTTATTCCAGGAATTTTGGTAGCAGGATTCAATATGAGTGCGCAAACCAATATTAGAACGGCTATAGCTTTTAATTTAAGTGGGCCAGTGTGCTTGGGCATCGTGTCTATTTTTTGCTACAAACGAAAAATAAGCTATCAAAATATTCATAAGGTTTTACTTTATATGGCATTGCCCTTAGTGTCTACTGTGACTTATTTATTTGTTTTCACTCCTGATATCAGGGAAACCATTACAGGAACGGGATCCAATTATGCGGCTTCAGGTGGTTTCGGCCCCAATCAAGTGGCTACGGTTTTAGGTTTGGGCATGTTTGTGTTTGCAGCGAGGTTTTTTATGCTTTCTCCTTCACTTTTTCTTAAAACGGTGAATGGGTTTGTGTTGGCAGTGATGAGTTTTAGGGCTATTGTAACCTTTAGCCGTGGGGGTGTCATTACGGCACTGATTATGGTTGCGGCCTTTGTTTATTTTTATTTTATGAAGGTAAATGCCAAGGCTAAATTTAGAATTACTAGGGTGGTATTCCTGGTAATAGGTTTGGGAGTTATGGTTTGGGCCTATTCGTCTTTGCAAACTGGAGGGTTGATAGAAAACCGGTATGCCAATGAAGATGCTTTAGGGCGCGAAAAAGCAGATATTACTACTGGACGAACCGATTTGATTTCATTTGAATTGGAAGAGTTTTTCAAGAATCCCGTCTTGGGCGTTGGTGTTGGAAAAATTAAGGAATTAAGGGAAAGGGAAGTCGGTATTTTAGCTGCATCTCACAACGAAATGAGCCGAATTTTATCCGAACACGGACTCTTCGGTTTAACGACATTATTAATTTTATTGTTTACGCCTCTTTTTATCCGATTAAAGAATAAATCGAATATATTCTTTTATTCCTTTTATTTTTTCTGGTTTTTAACCATCAATCATTCATCCATGCGTATTGCTGCGCCTGCCTTCGTTTATGGCCTCTGTTTATTGGATATTCAGTATAAAACCAAAAAAAATCTGCCGAAAAATAAAAACCTGCTAAATGGGGCCTAGGTTTAGTGTGTTTTTCAATGGTATTCCCACTTAATTAAATTTAGTTGTTATCTTTAACCACCTCAAATTAGTACAAAATGCCCAAGAGCAATATCCATTTTAACTTATCTGAGCGCAAAATACTGTTGCGTATTTTAGATATTGTTTCTGTGCTTGGGGTATTGTATTGTGTTGGGCACTCCTTGCATTTCGATTATTTTACTATTACAACGGTAAACTGGAGATGGGTTTTTGTGCTCATTCTTTACATTTCTATTTTTGGGACTATTTTCGAACTTTACGATTTGCAGAAGTCCAGTAAAATTGAAAAGATTTCCACTAGCATCGTGTTTACGGTATCAACCACGGTACTGTTTTATTTTTTAACACCGTTTTTTACTCCGGTGTTGCCCGACAACCGTTTGCAGATTCTGTTTTTCTATTTCTCCATTTTAGTGGCGCTGTTTTTATGGCGATGGGCTTATATTTCATTCATCGTGTCACCTCGGTTTTACAAACGGGTGCTCATTATTGGTGAAATATCAAATATTGAAACCATTTTTGAAACTTTTAAAACGGCCGACCCCAATTATAAAATTGTGGGGTTTGTTAATTGTGAAACCAATAAGGAAGCATCAGTACGGTTTAATGCCGTGCCAGAATATAGTCCAAAACAGATTAGGGAAGTGATTGAAAAAGAAGCGCTTTCCGAAATCGTGGTAGCCAGTTACAGTTCAGAAAATATCACTTCTGAAATTTATTATATACTTATAAAATTACTGGAAGAAGGGTTTCCCATCAATGAATATACCCAGGTTTATGAAGACCTCACACGGCGCATACCTGTGCAGTTTGTGGGAAAGGATTTCTATAAATATTTTCCGTTTAGCCGGAACAACCAAAACAAACTGTATTTGTTTTTCCATCGCCTTTTTGATGTTTTTGTTTCGTTAATTGGGATTGTTTTGGGTATTGTTTTGTCACCCTTAATATTAATTGGAAATTTTATTGGAAACCGAGGCCCATTATTTTACAAACAGGAACGCGTGGGCAAAAATGGTAAGGTGTTTAATATTATCAAATTTCGGACGATGGTAAAAAACGCCGAGCTAGACGGAGCGGTGTGGTCAACCAAAGGCGATGTTCGTATCACGCCTTTTGGTAAATTTATGAGGAACACGCGAATAGACGAAATTCCACAGTTTATCAATATCTTAAAAGGCGAAATGAGTTTGATAGGCCCACGTCCCGAACGTCCGTTTTTTGTTAAGGAATTATCGAGAATGTTGCCGTTTTACGAAACACGCCACATGGTAAAACCCGGATTGACTGGTTGGGCACAGGTAAAAACGCGCTATGGTTCTTCGGTTGATGATAGCTTGCTCAAGTTGCAATACGATCTGTACTATATAAAACACCGTGGTTTTTTTCTCGATATGAATGTGTTGGTAAAAACCCTGAGTACCGTGATTTTCTTCCGCGGACAGTGATTTGGTTTTCAGTAGGCAGGTTTTAGTCGCAGTCATAAGTCATAGTCCCATTTTGCGGTATTCAGAAGTAGCTTAGCGCCTTAGCGAGAGCACTAATGGTTTCCTGTTCACTTTTCAGAGTAGTTGTATATTTTTCGTTATTACAGATAGCGTTTGTCAGTTCGAGCGGAGTCGAGAAAATCTCGATTTTTAATGCTATTACAAGACTATGAAGTAAATAATGTTAAGCGATCCAAATTGGATAGTTTTTCATTAAAGCCTTTTCGCCAAAAACAAATACCGAACAAAAAGCGCCAATATCAACGGAATTAGACCAATAGCAAAAACTTGTACACCAATCACCCAATGTAGTGTTAAAAGGCAAAGGAGAATAATCAATAGTTTTACGTATTTAACAAACCATGCACTTGGTTGTTTTTTTAGCAATTGGCCAATCATAAAAATATTAAGCGCAAAGGCCCAAAGTAAGTTGTAATTTTGGTGGGTGCCCAAATGGTCGGTGGCAAACCAAAGCAGTAAAATAAAAATCCCGATAAGCCCAGTAATACTGAAAAGAATAACATCCAGCCATTTACTTCGGGTGTGATTTTTGTAATCTTTGTAAGTGATCAAAATGATAAAAAGACCAACAATCCCTAAAATAAACAACGGACTGCTTAAAAACGAGCTGGGTTGTTTGGTCTCCTTTTTAGTGTAAATAATACGGTTTTCTTTCACCAGCGGTTCGTTGCTATTTTTTATAGTGGCATTTCCAAAGAACAAATGTATGTTTTCAGGTAAAAACATATGTTGCTCGGGAGTAGCTAGTCTGTCGATAACCGAGCCCAATGCCACATCAATACCCAAACTTCCCCATGAATTTCGGTTTAAATTATTTTGAATTAAAGTCCGAAAGGTTGCTTCTTGATAGTCTTTTGGCGGGTAAAAGGTCACCGAATCGTTCAAAGCAATTTGTGTAACATCTTTAATCTTTGTGGCGCAATTATCAAAAAAGAAATCGTAAAGGTACTTTCTGTTTTCGGACTTGTAGTTGTTGATTAAATAGTCGAACAACCGCTGTTTTTCAGAAGGGTTCAAGTTGAGCACCTGTTCTTTTATCGACCGATTGTAATAATTATAAATCCGATAAAATCTACTAAATTCAGTTTTACTGATTAAATAATGAAGTTTTCCCTGGGCAAATTTTAAATAGAAATTGGGTGCGTCAAAATCGTATTCGCCATAGCCATAAACCACATCGATGCCCTTTTTTCGGTCTTTTATTCTGAATGCACTATGCCCAAAAGCATCGTTAAGCGATGTGCCGGGACCAACGGTAAGCACGCTGATTTCCGCCATGTCTGACAACTCATTTTGCTGTGCTTCGGAAGTGAAAAAAACTAAAAAGAACGATAAAAAAAGTGCTATTTTTTGCATTATCTGAATATGCTAAAGTCGAGTTTCAATGAAAATACGTTGGAATATAGTGCCACACTTTGGTCGCCAATATCGGTAAAAGCATAATCTATTTGAATGCCGTTGTATTTAAAACCCAAACCAAAACTGGGCTGAAAGCTCAACTGTTCCGAATTATCAAACTGTCGTTCGTTTTGGAAATTGCCCATTCCGGCACGTAGATATACCATATCGATATACCCAAATTCAAAGCCCAAAGCTGGGTTAATGCTCGCCACAGAAGTAGAAATGATATCGTTGTTTTCCTCGAAACGGACATTCAAATTCACGGAAGTGAGCAACGTATAATCATAATTAAAATCAACCAATTTTGAAACGCCAATTTGAAGTTTCGGAATGGTAATTTCGGTTGTTTCGGGCAACTCTTGGTTTTGACCTTCAACGGCATCCCTGATGGTTTCGAATTCTTCCTCATCAATGGCCCAAGCATTAAACGTTGTTGTGATGTCTCGCGCCATAACGCCAAATTTCCAATTGTTATTCGTTTCAAATTGAATGCCGGCATCGAGACCAAAACCCCACGAGGACGCAAAATCGCCAATAATTCTTCGAATCACTTTCGCATTTACACCATAATTCAATCCTCGAACGGGTAACGAGCGTGCGTACGAAAACGTTAAACCATAATCGGCGGTTGAAAACAGACTGATTCTATCGTAATTGATATTGCCTTGCTCGTCGATAAGTTGGGTGGTGTTCAAAATATCATCAACAGCAAACCGAATCAACGATATCCCCACAGCACTTTGGTTGTCCAAAGGCATAGCAAAAGCGGCATAGTCGTAGTTGGCAATATTGGCAAAATAACTGGAATGCATTAATGCCAGTTGGTTGTCTTCAAGTTTTAGAAGTCCGGCGGGATTCCAATAACCCGAATTCACATCAGAGGTGTGCGCGGTTACGGCACTGCTCATACCCAATGCGGCTGCATCCACCCCAATGTTCATAAACTCGTTGGAGTATTTTCTTGTGGTTTGACCAAACAAGGCGATAGACAATAAGCCTATTAATGTGGTTAAGTACGGTTTCAATCCCAATTTTTTTACAAAGATGCACATTATTTATAAACCTATAAACTTCAATATGCAAGAGATATTGTTTATTACTTGGTTTAGACGTAATTTGTTTGCTATTTTTACAGATATAAATTGAACTCTATGAAGAAACACATACCCAACGCCATAACACTATTGAATTTATTGTGTGGCTGTATTGCGGTGGTTTTTGCGGTAAACGACCATTTTGTGGCCGCTGCTTTTTTTGTGTTTTTAGGCATTTTTTTCGACTTTTTTGATGGTTTGGCTGCCCGAAAATTGAATGTGCAAAGTGATTTGGGCTTGCAGTTGGATTCTTTGGCCGATGTGGTGACGAGTGGGTTAGTGCCCGGAATTGTAATGTTCAAATTATTGGGCTTGGCATCAGGGACCTATGAATCCATTAGTGCTTCAGGGGGCTGGGGAGCCGATTTTTATCTAGCACCCCTTAATGTATCTATTATGGCTATTTTGGGTTTCACAATTACTTTGGCGTCGGCGTACCGATTGGCAAAATTTAACATAGACGACGAACAGCAAAGCTATTTTAAAGGCTTGCCAACACCGGCCAATGCCTTATTCATTGTATCATTACCCTTAATGATTGAATTTCAAAATAGCGATGCTATTAATGCCATCATTCTTAATAAATGGTTTTTAATTGCGGTAACTGTATTGAGTTGCTATATGCTCAATTCGAACATAAAACTGTTTGCCTTAAAATTCAAGGATTTCAGTTTTAAAAATAATGCCCTACGTTATATTTTCATCATACTTTGTGTGGTGTTGTTGTTGGTTTTGCAATTTGCCGCTATTCCCGTAATCATTTTACTTTATGTTCTTATGTCGGTTTTCGACAATTTAACCTCAAATAAAACGCTTTAATGGCTTCCGGAATTTTTGCCCTACTAGATGATATTGCAGCATTAATGGACGATGTTGTGGTAATGACCAAACTTTCAACTAAAAAAACCGCCGGCATATTGGGCGACGATTTAGCAGTAAATGCCGAAAAGGCCACAGGTTTTGTGTCGTCTCGCGAACTGCCCGTATTATGGGCCATAACCAAAGGGTCGTTTTTAAACAAACTGATTATTTTGCCCGTGGCGTTTTTGCTTAGTTCGTTTTTGCCCTGGGCCATTACCTTAATTTTAATCTTGGGCGGTATTTATTTAGCTTTTGAAGGTGTTGAAAAAATAATGGAATACCTGGTGCCACACAGACATGAAGATGACCTTAAAAAAATAAAGAACAAAGAAGCTGGCGAGATTTTGGATGTTGAAAAGGCCAAAATAAAATCGGCCATTTTTACTGATTTTATACTATCTGTCGAAATCGTGATTATCGCTTTGGGCACGGTTTTAGATAAGCCCATAATGTTTCAGGTTTTGGTAGTGTCGTTAGTGGCCATTATCGCTACCGTTGGGGTTTACGGTATAGTTGCGCTTATTGTAAGAATGGACGATTTAGGCTTGGCACTTATCAAAAAAAGTGGCAATAAAAAAGGAATTCTTTTTGGTTTGGGCAGTATGCTGGTAAAAGCGCTTCCCATTATCATTAAAAGTTTATCGGTTATCGGTACCATCGCGCTTATTTTGGTTGCTGGCGGTATCTTCTCGCATAATATTGAATATTTCCATCATCTCATGGAAAGCTGGCCATCTTTTATAAAAGACTTTATTTTAGGGTTGGCCGTGGGTTTTGTGGCGTACTTGATTGTAACAGGATTTAAAAGATTGCTCCGAAAGACAGAATAAAACAGGCCAATACAGTGTTTGTTTAGTGTTTCAAAATAAATTTTTACCGCGGAATTACTTCGACTGCGGACAAAAAATTAGTCTCTAATTTTTTTCTTCCGTAGTTCAAAATTCTGACCTAAATACACTTTTCGAACCATTTCGTCGTTGGCCAATTCTTCGGGTTCTCCAGCTTTTAAAATACTGCCTTCAAACATCAAATAGGTGCGGTCTGTAATGGCCAAAGTTTCCTGTACGTTGTGGTCGGTAATTAAAATGCCAATGTTCTTTTTGGTAAGCTGTGCCACAATACGCTGAATGTCTTCAACAGCCACGGGGTCAACGCCAGCAAAGGGTTCATCTAAAAGGATGAAACTCGGGTCGGTAGCCAAGGCACGGGCAATTTCGGTACGTCGGCGCTCACCACCAGAGAGCAAATCTCCTCGGTTTTTTCGGATATGGCCCAAACTAAATTCTTCAATAAGCGATTCCATTTTATGGAGCTGTTCTTTTTTGCTCAATTTGGTAAGTTGCAGCACGCTTAAAATATTATCTTCAATACTCAGTTTTCTAAACACAGAAGCCTCTTGTGCCAAATAACCAATACCATTTTGGGCCCGTTTGTACATGGGGTATTTGGTAATTTCGGTATTGTCTAAAAATATATGGCCACCGTTGGGCTTTATTAAGCCCACAATCATATAAAACGACGTTGTTTTTCCAGCACCATTAGGGCCTAAAAGTCCAACAATTTCACCTTGTTCCACCTTAAGCGAAACATCTTTCACCACTTTTCGTCCGCTGTAGGACTTCATTAAATTTTCGGCCTTTAAAATCATAATATCATATTGTCAATTGTTGAGATTGAATGTGTTTTTATAAACGCTAAAAATAGCAAAATCATATACAACCGTTAAATTAGTGCCCGTGTTTAACAGCTTGTTCTTCTTTTTCTTTTTTCAACTGATTTTTTACCACAATTTTTGAAATATAAATACTCACTTGGTAAAGAATCAAAATCGGAATGGCCACAATAACCTGGCTGGCGATATCTGGAGGTGTAATAACGGCCGAAAGAATTAATACCACTACCAATGCGTACTTTCGGTATTTCCTTAATATTTGCGGGGTTACCAAACCTATTTTGGTTAAAAAATAAATGATAATAGGTAATTCGAAAATCAAGCCAGAAGCCAGAGCCGATGAGCGCACCAAGGCAATATACGAACTGATATCAATTTGGTTATCCACAACATCAGAAATGCTGTAGTTCGCTAAGAAATTAAGCGACAACGGCGTAACGATATAGTAGCCAAAAAATACACCGATGAAAAACAATAACGATGAAATAATGATAAAGCCGCGGGAATGTTTACGTTCGTTATCGTGCAAACCGGGACTTATAAATTTCCAAAGTTGATAAATGACGTAGGGAAATGAAATGATGAATCCGCCTAAGATGGCCGTCCAAATATCGGCCGAAAATTGCCCGGCCATGGTGCGGTTTTGAATAATCATAGGCATTTCTTCAGCACAAAACGTTGTGTCCACTCCAATGAAATTCGCAGCCTGACATAAAAAATTGTAAGTTGGAAAGCTCATCCTTAGCGGTGCGAAAATGATTTGGTCGAAAATAAATCGGCTGAAAATAAAGGCCAGCGTAGCGACAATGATAACCGCCAAACAAATCCGGATTAAATGCCAGCGTAAATCTTCGAGATGGTCTAAAAAAGACATCTCATTAATATTTTTTTTTGCCATTATATAATCCCTTCTTTTATTAAATCATGCAAATGAACCACACCTGCATATTTACCATCCTCTTCAACCAATAATTGCGAAATTTCATGGGTTTCCATCAGTTCAATGGCATCTATGGCCATCAATTTAGATTCGATGCGTTTAGGATTTTCGCTCATAATGTCTTTGGCGGTAAGTTTCGAAAAATCGTCGGCCTTGGTAAGCATTCGGCGTAAGTCGCCATCGGTAATAATACCTATTATTTTATCGTTTTCAACTACAGCGGTAACGCCTAGCATTTTTTCGGTTATTTCTACAATAACATCTTTTATGCTTGTGCCCAATTCCACTTTCGGCTTTTGGTTTGCAGAAGAAATATCTTTAACCCTTAAGTACAATTTTTTGCCCAAAGCGCCACCGGGGTGGTATTTGGCAAAATCGTTGCTTGAAAATCCGCGTAAATCCAACAAACACATCGCCAATGCATCGCCAATAACCAATTGAGCAGTCGTGCTGGTGGTCGGTGCCAAATTGTTGGGGCAGGCCTCTTTTTCAACGTAAGCGTTCAAAATATAATCGGCGTGCTGACCTAAAAACGAATCTTTATTTCCGGTTATGGCAATCAGTTTATTGTGAACCCGCTTTATAAGTGGCACCACCACTTTAATTTCGGGGGTATTGCCACTTTTCGAAAGGCAAATCACTACATCGTCATTTTGGATGAGTCCCAAGTCGCCGTGAATAGCGTCGGCTGCATGCATAAAAATGGCGGGGGTACCAGTAGAATTTAAGGTAGCCACAATCTTGTTGCCAATAATAGCACTTTTTCCAATTCCCGTAATAATCACACGACCTTTGGCGTTGTATATTAGTTTTACGGCTTCGGCAAAATCGTCTGTTATTAAGCTAGATAGGTTTAAAACGGCTTGGGCTTCCATTTCGATAGTTTGTTTGGCCCGGCCTAGAATAGCATTTTTGTCTTTCAAATTTTGTTATTTTTAGGTTGATGTTTAAAGAATTTATTATCTTTAAATGATAATCAAAATTGAAAATTGTTGTAATTTGGATTTTCGTTACAAAACTAACGAAAAAAATATGAGGGTTCTTCAAATGCTATATTAAATTCAATGATTCGGATTTAATGATTTATAGTTATTTTTAATTTAGTTAAATTTTAATTCAGTTCATGTCAATAACAAAAACCGACTTGCAGGACGCCCTAAAAAAATATTTTGGGTTTGGCAAGTTTAAAGGACTTCAAGAAAATGTTATAGATAGTCTCTTATCAGGAAATCATACGTTTGTAATTATGCCCACTGGCGGCGGTAAATCGCTATGTTATCAGTTGCCCGCTTTAATGAGCGAAGGCACGGCCATTGTGGTCTCTCCATTAATTGCGTTGATGAAAAATCAAGTGGATGCCATTAGAGGTGTTTCAAAAGAAGATGGCGTGGCTCACGTATTGAATTCGTCTTTGAATAAAACGGAAGTAAAAAGAGTAAAACAGGATATTGTTGACGGAACCACCAAGTTGCTTTACGTAGCGCCAGAATCGTTGACCAAAGAAGAAAATGTTGAATTCTTAAAAACGGTGAAAATATCGTTTTTGGCCATTGACGAAGCGCACTGTATTAGCGAATGGGGACATGATTTTAGACCAGAGTACCGTAACCTTAGAAACATCATTGGCCGTATTGGGGAAAATATTCCTATTATTGGTTTAACCGCTACGGCAACCCCGAAAGTTCAGGAGGATATAATTAAAAACTTAGGTATTACGGGAGCGAAAACTTTTAAAGCTTCCTTTAACCGCCCTAATTTATATTACGAAGTACGACCAAAAACTAAAAATGTAGATGTCGATATCATTCGTTTCATAAAACAAAACGAAGGAAAATCGGGCATTGTTTACTGTTTAAGTAGAAAGCGGGTTGAAGAGTTGGCGCAAGTACTTCAAGTAAATGGCATCAAAGCGGTGCCTTATCATGCTGGGCTCGATGCCAAATCGCGTTCGCTTTACCAAGATCAATTTTTAATGGAAGATGTCGATGTGGTGGTGGCAACAATCGCATTTGGAATGGGCATTGATAAACCCGATGTGCGATTTGTAATCCATCACGATATCCCAAAAAGTATTGAAAGCTATTATCAGGAAACCGGACGTGCGGGTCGAGATGGGGGCGAAGGCCATTGTTTAGCTTTCTATTCCTACAAAGACATTGAAAAGCTAGAAAAATTCATGTCGGGCAAACCAGTAGCCGAACAGGAAATTGGTCATGCGCTGTTGCAAGAGGTGGTGGCTTTTGCCGAAACTTCCATTTCGCGACGGAAATTCATTCTACATTATTTTGGGGAAGAATTTGATAACGAAACCGGAGAAGGTGGTGATATGGACGATAACGTTCGTCACCCAAAAAAGAAAATTGAAGCGAAAGATGATGTGAAACTGCTTTTGGAAGTGATTGAAAAGACGAATCAAAAATACAAATCGAAAGACTTGGTGAACGTTTTGGTAGGCAAGGAAAATGCACTTATTAATTCGCACAAAACCAATGAACAGCCCTTTTTTGGACAAGGAAAAGCCAAAGACAAAAAATATTGGATGGCACTTTTAAGACAGGCTTTGGTGGCTGGTTATCTTAAAAAAGATATTGAAACCTATGGCGTTATTAAACTTTCAAAGGAGGGTAAAGATTTCATAAAGAAACCGCAGTCGTTTATGATGACTGAAGACCACGTTTTCGATAGCGCTGAAGATGACGGAAATATTATCACCGCGGCTAAAGGTGGTGGAGCAGTGGCCGACGAAGCTTTGATGGGCATGCTCAAGGATCTTCGTAAAAAGAATGCCAAGAAATTAGGCGTTCCGCCATTTGTAATTTTTCAAGATCCGTCGTTGGAAGATATGGCACTTAAATACCCGACCACGATTGCAGAATTGAGCAATGTACATGGTGTTGGAGATGGAAAAGCCAAAAAATACGGAAAGGATTTTGTGGCTATGATAGCCAAATATGTCGAGGAAAATGATATTGTTAGGCCAGATGACTTGGTGGTTAAATCAACGGGTGTAAATTCTTCAAATAAACTTTACATTATTCAAAATGTAGATCGCAAACTGCCGTTGGATGACATTGCTGCTTCCAAAGGCATGAGTATGGAAGAATTCATAAAGGAAATGGAAGCCATTGTTTATTCAGGAACAAAACTGAACATCGATTATTGGATTGACGACGTTTTGGATGAGGACCAGCAAGAAGAAATCCATGAATATTTTATGGAATCGGAATCTGATGATATCAAATCAGCCATTGAAGAATTTGATGGCGATTACGACGATGAAGAGCTGCGCTTATACCGAATTAAATTTATAAGCGAAGTGGCTAATTAAACTTTGTGTCTAACTTCGTACTTCCCACTTTGTTTTCTATCTTTACACTTTCTTAAAAATTAGAACAATGCAAGACGGATTATACGCAAAATTCAATACTACAAAAGGAGAAATCCTAGTGGCTCTAGAGTACCAAAAAACACCGGGAACTGTTGGTAACTTTGTGGCTTTGGCCGAAGGAAATTTAGAAAATAATGCTAAACCACAGGGTAAACCTTATTATGATGGCTTAAAGTTCCACAGAGTCATTCCAGATTTTATGATTCAGGGAGGCTGTCCTCAAGGTTCGGGAGCAGGTAACCCGGGTTATCAGTTCGATGACGAGTTTCACCCGGATTTAAAACACGATGGCCCAGGCATATTGTCTATGGCCAATGCAGGGCCAGGAACCAACGGAAGCCAGTTTTTCATCACGCATGTTGAAACGCCTTGGTTGGATAACAAACACACGGTTTTCGGAAAAGTGGAGCACGGACAAGAAGTGGTTGATGCTATTGCGCAAGGCGATAAAATCGAATCTTTGGAAATAGTACGTGTTGGTGATGAAGCTGAAAATTTCAATGCCGTTGAAGCTTTTAGAGTGTTTGAAGGTGCTCGTGAAAAAAGAATTGCTGAAGCTAAAGAAGCGGCCGAAGCCGAATTGGATAAAATAGCTGCAGGATTTAAAAAGACCGATAGTGGTTTGCGTTACCAAATTCTTCAAGAAGGCAACGGCACAAAAGCCGATAAGGGAAAAACGGTTTCTGTACATTACAAAGGGCAGTTGTCTGATGGAACGGTTTTCGATTCGTCGTACAAACGTAACGAACCTATCGAATTCCCCATTGGAGTGGGGCAGGTTATTCCGGGTTGGGACGAAGGTATCCAACTTTTAAAAGTGGGCGATAAAGCCCGTTTGGTAATACCTAGCCACTTAGGCTACGGTAGCCGAGGTGCTGGCGGTGTTATTCCACCAGATGCTACATTGGTATTTGATGTAGAGCTTATGAATGTGAAGTAAGCCACTTTCAAATAATAACATATCAAAAAGCATCTAAATTTATTTAGGTGCTTTTTTGTTTTTCGAAACCGTTGTAATGTGTTACTAAATTGATTCCCCAATGGGCTAGCGCTTCGACCCCGCTCAGCGTGACAGTGATGTATAACGAAAATTAAAAGTAGCTACTGTTGAAAAGGAAACAGAAAAATTTCAAACAATTCCGTTTTGTATTCAGAATATAAAATTTAGTATAGGCGTCAATTCGAGTGGATTTTTCGATTGAAATGAGAAAAATTTTTATCGAGAATTGGACTTTGCCTATCTCGAAGTTCTCGATACAATTTCTCGTGCCTCAAAATCACTCGAACAGACGCATAAACTATTATATGTAAAAACCAATTAAATAATCTTCTTGATCACACGAAGCTTATGGGTGTGCATCCTTCTGTCAGCATTGTAAATGCCAGAATGGTCCAAACGGTCAATTCTCACTTTTCCGTGGGCGTGGATGATGTAGTTGTCTTTCATAATAATACCTACGTGCGTTATGATGCCCTCTTGATTGTCAAAAAACGCCAAATCGCCCGGTTCGCTTTCTTCAATAAAACTGAGGGCTTCACCTTGAGTTGCTTGCTGTGAGGCATCACGGAGTAAATTATAGCCATTTAACTTATATACCATTTGGGTAAAACCAGAGCAGTCGATGCCAAAAGGTGTTTTTCCTCCCCATAAATAGGGGGCGTCTAAAAATAGAAAAGCTGTTTTTATAATATTCGATTTGTCATTTTTGCAATCAATAAACCCGCCATCGTAATTATGATTCAAAAGCGGAAGACCGTTTAAGGTTGCTCCAATGGAAATGGGGAATATTTGGTGATTTTCGTCTTCAATAAATTCAACCAAATCGGTCGAAAGTTTTTGGGGTTGGCTGTTCAGCGCTTTATAGGCTGCCTCGTTAATTTCAAGGTATTGTTTGTTGTCTATCCAGCCTTCATATTTATCAAAAGAAAGGCGGATTTTGCTCCAATTTTTGCGTTGTTCCAAAACCTTAAAAAATTCACCGTATAGTACTTGCGATACCAATTCGCTAGTGTCGGCCGGTTCATTTCTAAGTGGGACAATGCTTAAATTACAAATTCCGTATTGCATTAAATACTTTTAGTTGCGTTCAATAATCATTGCCGATGCCCCTCCGCCGCCGTTACAAATGGCTGCCGCACCTATTTTTGCTTGGTTTTGTTCTAAAACGTTGAGAAGCGTAATTAAAATTCTAACTCCAGAACAACCCAATGGGTGACCCAAAGAAACCGCTCCGCCATTTACATTGACGTTGGAATCGTTAAGGCCTAAAATTTTCATATTGGCCAAACCAACAACCGAAAACGCTTCATTAAATTCAAAATAATCGACTTTGTCAATTGTAATATTAGCTTTTTTTAATGCTTTGGGTAGCGCCTTTGCCGGGGCCGTTGTAAACCATTCGGGTTCCTGTGCAGCATCGGCGTAGCTTTTAATGGTTGCCAGAGGTTTCAAGCCTAATTCATCAGCTTTCCTTTTACTCATTAAAACCATGGCACCGGCACCATCGTTTATCGTGGATGCATTGGCTGCTGTTACGGTACCTTCTTTTGAAAATACCGGCCGCAATTGCGGAATTTTATCTATCCTAACATTTTTATATTCTTCATCTTCGGTAACGATAACAGGGTCACCTTTTCGTTGTGGAACTTCAACGGGTACGATTTCATTGTTGAATTTTCCGTTGTTCCAAGCTTCCGCTGATCGTTTATAAGATTGGATAGCGTAAGCATCTTGTTCTTCCCTTGAAAATTTATATTTAACGGCGCAAGCATCGGCACAAACCCCCATGGCATTTTGGTCGTAGGCGTCAACCAAACCATCTTTCTGCATGCCGTCTACTAAAGTTGTTGGTCCAAATTTGGTTCCTGTACGGGCGTGTAGGTAATGTGGGATAAGGCTCATGTTTTCCATGCCTCCGGCAACTACTATTTCGGCATCGCCAAGAGCAATAGCTTGTGCGGCCTGCATAACGGCTTTCATCCCCGAAGCACATACTTTGTTTACCGTTGTACACGGTACCGTGTTGGGAATGCCCGCATATATCGCAGCTTGACGCGCAGGAGCTTGCCCTGAACCTGCTTGTACCACATGCCCCATTAAAACCTCTTCAACAAATTCTGGTTTAAGATTTATTTTTTCCAGAGCACCCTTTATGGCAATGGCACCCAATTTTGGGGCAGGTATGGTAGACAAAGCCCCCATAAAGCTGCCAATGGGGGTTCTGGCGGCAGAAACAATAACAACTTGGTTATCCATTAGTTTAAAATCTTTACTTTAGTACTTGCGAAAATAACGATTTTTTGATAGAAACTTGAACGTTTCAGCTATTATAAAAATAGCCCAAACCTCTTATAAATTTATTACTTTTGGTTTTTAGATGAAAGATTATATAAACGCCTTATACAGAAACCATTCCTTAATATACAAGGCATTATTGTTTCTGTGCACCACGGTTTTAATTGTTTACCTGTTCCCCAAAAGCGGAAAATTTAGATATACTTTTGAGAGAGGAAAGCCTTGGCAATCTGAAAGTTTACAGGCACCTTTCGATTTTGCCATTAAAAAAACGGGGGAAGAAATTGCAGCCGAAAAAAAGGAAATTGTTGAAAACGCACTACTGTATTTTAATTTAAATCCTTCGGTTGAAACTAAAGTGAGCGAGGGGTTTAAATCGCAGTTTGAAGCCACATTTTCTGATACGATATCCAGAGCCAGTTCGGAAAAACTTTTTAAAACCGGAGAGCATATTATCTCGCAGCTGTATGCTTTCGGTATTTTAAATGAAAACCACGATTTTCCTGAGGATAAAAGAATAGCCATTCTCGACGGACGTGAAAAAATTAAAGATGGTTTTTATTCCAATTTAATCAAACCGGATAATGTTCCTGGTGTTATAGATCAGGTATTGGAAAACAACAATCTAAAACATTACAAAACCTCTTTTGTTTCGTTGTTTTTCGATTTGGTAGAACCGAATTTAAGCTACAACAAAAATTTTACAGATAAGGCGCTTCAGGATGAGTTAAGTGAAATTTCATATACCAAAGGAAGCATTGCCAAGGAAACCTTGATCGTTTCGAAGGGTGAAGTGGTAGAGGGTAGTAAATACCAGATTTTAAAGTCTTTGCAATCGGAATATGAATCGCAGGTTTGGAGCCAGTCCAACTATAACTGGATCTTGTTTGCTTATACATTATTGGTGGCTTTGGTTTTACTTATGTTGTTTTTATTCTTAAAAAAGTATCGCCCCAAAGTTTTTGATGATAACACAAAAGTAACCTTTATTTTCTTTAACATTTCGTTGCTTATTTTTATAACCACATTGGTTGTAAAATATGACGCCAAGTACATTTACATAGTCCCCATTTGTATTTTGCCACTGGTTTTTAAAGCATTTTTCGATGCTAGATTGGGGTTGTTTGCCCATGTACTTACCGTATTGTTATTGGGATTTGTAGTGCCTAATAGCTACGAGTATATTTTTCTGCAGACCATAGCCGGAATTGTTA
Organism: Tamlana crocina; assembly: GCA_040429635.1. Taxonomy (NCBI): domain Bacteria; kingdom Pseudomonadati; phylum Bacteroidota; class Flavobacteriia; order Flavobacteriales; family Flavobacteriaceae; genus Tamlana; species Tamlana crocina. The sequence goes on from CP158972.1 coordinate 1,748,260, forward strand.
CGATACTCACGGTTTCTGAACTTTACAAACGAGCCAATTTGTTTATTTCAGTAGGACAAATCACTCTAATTTATATTATCGCATATTTTGCTTTTTTTGTTATTCACGAGGGCAGCGTAGAAACCCTAAAATGGGAAACTTTCATTTGGTTTATATTATGTGGCCTGGCTACATTGTTTGTTCAGCCGCTTATTTATGCTTATGAAAAATTATTCGGTTTGGTGAGCGATGTGTCGCTTTTGGAGCTGTCTGACACGAATTCGAAGCTTTTAAAGGAATTGGCAAACGTGGCGCCGGGCACATTTCACCATTCATTAAATGTAGCCAATTTGGCTGAAGCTTCGGCCAACGAAATTGGAGCCAATGCGATGTTGGCAAGGGTGGGGGCATTGTATCATGATATTGGCAAAATGAAGAACCCTACGTATTTTACCGAAAACCAATCCACGGGAATCAATCCGCATGACGAACTCTCGGCCAAAGAGAGCGCTAGAATCATAACCGACCATGTAATTAATGGTATCGAAATTGCTCGGAAAAACAATTTGCCTGATCGGGTTATTGATTTTATACGTACGCATCACGGCACTAGTTTGGTGTATTACTTTTATATGAAAGAAAAAAAGGAATATGAAGTAGCAGATCCGGAGGATTTTAGTTATCCCGGCCCAAAACCCTTCAGTAAGGAAACCGCTATTTTAATGATGTGCGACAGTATTGAGGCCGCTTCAAAAAGTCTAAAAGAACCAAACTCCACAAAAATTGAGGCCTTTGTTGAAAATATAATTAATAAACAGGTAGAAGAAGGCCAGTTTTTAAATGCCAATATTACATTCAAAGAAATTCAATCGATAAAAAAAGTGCTAAAACACAAGCTAGCAAATATTTACCATTTAAGAATTGAATACCCTGAATAAAATTTATAAAAAAGTATAAAAATAGTTGTGTGCTTCTTAGGTTTAAATTACATTTGCAACCGCAATTTTATTGCAAGGTTCTTATTAAAGTTTAGGAGAGGTGCCAGAGTGGTAATGGAGCAGATTGCTAATCTGTCAACGCGTAAGTGTTGCCCGGGTTCGAATCCCGGTCTCTCCGCAAAATTCGGGGTGTAGCCTCTCGACTTCGCTAGAGATAAACTACACTACGATTTTTAAGTTGTACGGGGTGTAGCGTAGCCCGGTTATCGCGCCGCGTTTGGGACGCGGAGGTCGCAGGTTCGAATCCTGCCACCCCGACGAACCTAGTAATAGGTCAAAACAAAACACTGTTAATCTTATGGTTATCAGTGTTTTTTGTTTTTGGGCATTTTGTTTGCTGGCAAATAAAAGCATCTGTTTCCAATAAAAAGGTGTACAAATCGGTGAACACTTTCCCGTCAAAATTGTCGTAAATTTAATGGAGTTGCTACCTTTACTCGGACACAAAATTTAAGACCGTTTGTTACAAAACAAATATCTTAGAAACATGAAAAAACGATATTACAGCCCCGAATTAAAGGAACAGGCAGTTCGCTTAAGCTACCAGCGAGAGAACATAAAAGAGTTAGCGGACGAAATGGGCATAGAGGTCCAAAGGATTTACAAATGGCGCAGGGCAGCCAAAACAACCACGTCCCCTAAGCCAGAAAAACCAATATCCGATGTGCTTTAGAGCTTAAAAGACTGCGCAATGCCCTTAAAAAAAGGAACTTGAAACGATCTTGCAGAGCGTAGCCAAAGCCTTAAAAAAAAGCCGTACACAAAATATCCGAAAATAGTGTTTGCCACTCTTAATATCAAATCTGAGTTGACGGTTTTTAGCAGATTTACATCAAGTGAATTTTTTTCAAGTTGAAGCCATATTAAACACAGTTCATAAAAATGCCAAGAGGTTTATGAGTTAGGCAGAGTTTGGCTTACCAAATTTCTATGTGACCTGTTCAAGAAAGTCTTACATTATTTGTGATAACTTTTAATTAGATTTGTGTTTCAACTCTCTTCAAAAGTTACATGAACCTTGTTTTAGATGAAATAAGAAAAAAGAACGAAAAGGTTTTTAAAAACTTCTTTGACAAAAACTACAAGGATTTAGTTATATACGCCAATGGTTTTTTGTATTGTAAAGATGCTAGCGAAGATGTTGTACAGGAAGTTTTTATTTATTTATGGGAAAACGCCAGTAGTTTAGATATAAAAACATCGTTAAAAAATTATCTTTATTCGATGGTAAGAAATAGGTGTTTTAATTATTTAAAGTCCATAAAAATAGCCGATAGCTACAAAGTACTGGATTTCAATAACACCTTATTTTCTGAACAAGTTTTAGATAAAGCTTCAGAAGAAGAAAAAAAAATAGTTTATAAACAAATACTTAAAATTGTTGATTCACTTCCTGATAAAATGCAGCAAATAGTTAAACTGAAATTTTTTCAAAACTATAAATACTCCGAAATAGCTACAGAAATGGGTGTATCTGTAAATACTGTAAAAACCCAATTAAAGCGAGCTAAACTTAAAATCTCAGAAATGCTAACCATTATACTTGTTTTGTTTGAAATAAATGGTTAAAAACGCAATTTGGTTGATTTATTTTTATGATTTTTAAAATTTTATTGAAAATAATATAATTTTATTGTCACCCATTGTTAAGGTTGTGTTGTCTAAATATTAAATGACCGCAAACAACTAAATAATGGATTTTAAGATCTTAATAAAAAAATTAAACAATACCCTTTCAAAAAATGAAGAGGGCATATTTGATGAATGGTACAATGAATCTGCCGAACACAAACGGTATTTCGATAGTGTAAAAGAAAATTACTCAAAAGATATTGAGATAGTTGATATCCAAAAAGGTTGGAAATCAATATCTGGAAAAATTGAACTGAAACCTAAAAAAACAAACTATTGGAAATATGCGGTTGCCGCATCTGTGGTTTTGCTGTTTTCAATTTCATTTCTGTTTAAATATTCAAACAATAACCCTAAATCAGAACAGCAAATTGTTAATGCAACTGTTGAGCCAGGAAAAGATAAAGCAACCTTAACCCTGGAAAATGGCACTGAAATAGCATTGCAAAAAGGTGCCGTTTATCAATCTGAAACTAGCGTTAGTAATGGAGAGCAGATTACTTACCAATCCAATAATAAAAACACAAACGAAATAAAGTATAACTATTTAACCATACCAAGAGGCGGACAGTTTTTTATAAAACTTGCCGACGGAACACAGGTTTGGTTAAATTCCGAGTCGAAATTAAAATATCCAGTAAGTTTTTCAAACAATGAAGTTAGAAAGGTAGAATTGGTTTACGGAGAAGCTTATTTTGATGTTTCACCTAGCGAAGCTAACAACGGTACTAGATTCAAAGTATTAACCAAAGGACAAGAAATTGAAGTTTTAGGAACAGAATTTAATGTAAAAGCCTATGAGGACGAAACGCACATTTATACCACTTTAGTTGAAGGTAAAGTGGCGCTTCAGGTTAGTGAACATAACGAAGGTTTATTACCAAATCAACAGGCAGTAGTAAATAAAAACAATAGTAATGTGCTAATTACAACAGTAGAAACAAAGTATGAAATCGCTTGGAAAAATGGCTTGTTTAGCTTTAAAAACAAAACGTTAAAAGAAATTATGAAAGTACTATCAAGATGGTACGATGTTAATGTGGTTTTGGAAGATGAAGCTACAGAAAACATCATGTTTAACGGGCAGTTAAGTAAGCATCAGAACATCGAAAATATTTTAAACCTAATTAAAAACACAAACTTTATAAATGCCTATGATATAGACGGAAAAACAATTACAATTAAAAAATAAAAAAGGGAGTAAAGTTTCCACTCGCCAAAGTACAAAACTCCATCCCTTGCTTAAAAACGCTAATTAATTAAAAATGTTAACTAACTAACACAACAAATTTATGGAAATTAATTTAAGAAATGTTTTTTTCTCTCAAAGAAAGAAACTAATTAAAGTTGTTATGAAGAGTTTTGTATTCTTATTATGCGCAACTGTATTTGGTTTTACATCAAACAATATCTTATCTCAAAATGTAAAAATTAATGTTGATGCCAACAAAACACTAAGTGTTGATGGGGTTTTTGATTTAATAATGAATCAAACCGATTATTCATTTGTCTATCAAGCCAATTCGTTTGATTATCACCCTAAAGTACAGTTGAAAAGGGGAAAGATTAAAATTGAGAAACTACTTCAATTAGCACTGACTAAAGGGGAATATTTTTATGATTTATCTTCAGACAAAACAATCGTCATAAAAAAAATACCCGAGAGAACTATTGCGCAAGCAATTGATACAAACTTATCTCAACAAAACATAACAGGAGTTGTTGTAGATGAAAGAGGTGAACCCCTTCCTGGAGTAAATGTATTAGTTAAAGGATTGCAGGCAGGTACTTCAACCGATTTTAATGGTGAATACAAGGTAAATATTCGTAATCAAAATGAAAATACGGTTTTGATATTTACTTTCATGGGGTATAAAGACCAAGAAGTGGTTGTAGGTAACAAAACAGTCATTGATGTGAAAATGGTTCCAAGTCTTGCAGATCTTGACGAGGTAGTTGTTATAGGTTATGGAACATCAAAAATTAAAGATGCCACAGGGGTTATTTCTAGAATAAGCGCGAAAGATATTGAGTATGCTCCCATGGGTGCTAGTGTAGAGAGTCTATTGCAAGGTCGATCGGCTGGAGTTAATGTGCAAATACAATCGGCATCACCTACTTCTCCAATAAGTGTAATTATAAGAGGAGCTTCGTCTCTTTCAGGAAACAACCAACCTTTATGGGTTATAGATGGTGTACCCCAATACTCTTCTACAACTTCAGGTAACATAGCAAACACTTTATACAACTTAAACCTTAATGATGTTAAAAGTGTTGATATTTTAAAAGATGCTTCTGCTACAGCTGTTTATGGCTCTAGAGCTGCTAATGGTGTTGTTATAGTTACAACTAAAAAAGGTAAGGCAGGAATGAAACCTGTTTTTGAAGTTTCTTCTCGTGTTGGAGTTCAAGTAATGGATTTTAATGGATACCAATACTTTGAAGCAGATGAATATAAGGATTTTGCTGATGCAGCAGCTAGAGAAATGGTAATGGCAAGACCTGGATTTGATTACTTCTCTAGATTATATTTAGATCAACAAGCCTTTTTTGATTTAAACTCAAGTGAATACGATAAAACCGATTTACAAGTTTTACCAACTGCATATTTTGATGGAAATACCAAATGGCAAGAAGAGATGACTCAAAACCCTATAGTAACGCAACATGATTTTTCGGTTCGTGGTGGCTCAGAAGCAACAACCTATTTTGTATCCTTCAATTACAGAAATATGGAAGGGATTGTTAAAACAGGCAAAAGTGAATTATATGGCGGTCGTGTAAATTTCGATACCCGAATAAATAGTAATATTAAATTTGGGCTTAATTTAAGTGGTAGCACACGTAACTCTGATGACAAAGATTATATGCTAGATATATTAAAGAAAGTTAGACCAGATATTCCAGCATTTAATGAAGACGGAAGCATTTTTACCAAAGACCGTTACACAGAGAACCCTTACACAACCTTAAAAAATATTCGGTCAGGAAAAGGTATTACATTCAATGGAACTGCTTTTTTAGATATAGGAATTGTAAATGGACTTGATTTCCGTACAGCCTTTACTAACAACTATACAGATAGCCAAAATTTAAATTACTCTAGGTCTGGAAGTACATTTAACACTACCGGTAGCCGAAGTTGGTTTAACAGTAAAGCTTCTTTAAACGTTTGGGAAAACACATTAACGTATGCGAAGATGATTAATAACAAACATGACATTCGTGCTTTAGCTGGCTACTCTGTAGAAAATAATATCGTTCGGGGGTATTCAATGGATGCTACAAACTTTCCAGATGATGACATTTTAAATAACTTCAGCTCTGCAGCTTCTGTAGGAAACATAACCGAAACCCAAACAGAAAACGCATTAATATCTCAATTTGCTCGTTTGCATTATAAATTTGACGATCGTTATATTATCTCTGGTACCATTCGTAGAGACGGGTCATCTCGTTTTGGAGCTGACAAACGTTGGGGGATATTTCCTTCTGGTGCAGCCGCTTGGTTAGTGTCTAGTGAGAAATTCATGCAAAATGAAAATATTACTAAATATGTAAATTATCTAAAACTTAGAGCTTCTTTAGGTTTATCAGGATCACAAAATCTCGGTAACTTTGACTGGATTACACAAGTAGGATCTACTCGGTATAATGAAAACCCAGCTATCCAGCCCAGTTCTATTGGAAACCCTAACTTGCAGTGGGAGCAAACACAAATGTTTGATTTAGGATTAGACTTTGGTTTATTAGATGATAGAATTTATGGTTCTGTTGGTATTTATCAAAAAAGAAGTGATGAATTAATCTATTCATCTCCTTTGGCTCCAAGTTCTGCGTTTAGCAATATTACCTCAAACGTTGCTTCAATTAAAAATGATGGATTTGAATTTGATATCAAGTACGATATCCTTCGTGCCTCAAATCAACGGTTAACCTTTGATTTCAACTTTGCAAAAAATGTAACCAAAGTAACCAAAATCAATGGAGATACGGAAGAACTATTATTTCCTAGTAGCCGCACCACTTACATAAAAATGATAGAAGGTGAAGAAACAGGACAATGGTTTGGCTTCCAAACCGCCGGAAGGTTTTATGTTAATGCAGAAGATGCCATCGCTAATCAAGGTAGAACTGAAACAGGACAAACAACCTATTTAAATAGCGCACAAGAAACAGCAGGCGATTTAATTTTTATCGATCAAGATGGAGACGGTAAAATCACCAATGAAGACCGTGTAAATTTAGGATCATCTGTCCCTAAAGGTTTTGGAGGTTTTGGATTAACCTACCGATATAAAGGTCTTTTTGTAAATGCAGCCTTCACCTACGCTTTTGGCCATACAAGATTGTGGAAAATGCCTCTTAGTGATATTGGATATGTTGGAAATTACAACCAATCAAATTTAATTGCTGGTCAAAGCACCATTTTAAACAGTCCTTATGAAGCAAGCTATCCTAGAATGGCTCAATACGGCATTGGAAGTAATAATAGATTCTCAGATTTCTACCTTCATGATGCTTCGTACTTGCGTCTAAATGCGCTAAATATTACCTATAAACTTCCTAGTAAACTATTTAAAAACATGGTTGTAAATGGAATAGATTTAACCTTTCAAGCAACAAATTTATTCACTATAACTAAATATCCAGGATTTGACCCTCAAGGAAATTGGACTTCTTCTTCTATAGGATCAGGAATGGCTGTAGATGCAAGTACCTATCCAGCCGCACAAATTTACAATCTTGGAATTAAAATCAACCTACAGTAAAAAATCAACAAATGAAAAATTTATTAAATATATCATTGTTCACCTTAATTGTTACGGTGAGCGCCTGTTCAGACTTTTTAGAAAAAGAACCGAGTTATTCCTTAAACGAAGAAAATGCATTAACCTCTTTTAGTAAAGTAGAAGCTGCTCTAGGAGGTATTTATGCAAACTTTAGAACAGACAATTGGTCTGGAGCCCTTTATGTGACTCTTGCCACTAAATCCGGATTTGTAAGATGGAGTAGTGGCGATTATGAGATGGAATATAACCAACTAAATAATACTTATACAGGAAATGGATTTTGGGGCACTTTTTACCAAACATTAAATGCCGCAAATTTTGCAATAAATGGAGCAAATAACCTTCCGCAAAACGCTGTTCCTAGCGAAGCAGATCGTGAAGCTCTAATTGCAGAAGGTAGATGCTTGCGCGCATGGATAAATATTAATTTATTATGGAATTATGGACATTGGTGGAGTGATGATAATGCCAATCCCTACGGATTATTATACAGAGATGAAATAACTAATCTTAGTAATGTTGAGAAAGCTAGAATTTCTGTTGGTGATAGTTATGATAAAATTTTTGAAGATCTTGATTATGCCATTGATAAATTAGGTTCATTCTCAAGTTCAAGATATGTTTCCAAAGAATTTGCAAAAATATTAAAAGCTAAAATTTTACTTTACCGTGGAGGATATAACAATAACACCTCAGAATTAAATGAAGCACTTGCACTAGTTAACGATGTGCTTGATTCTAGTCCAGCAGGTTTTGCAATGCAAGAGGACTTAGCCCAAGTTTATGAAGATGCATGGGATTCTCCAGAAAACTTATTTGTAAGATATTTAGATGAAGATGGGCGTAGAACTTCTAATGCTGGATATTGGTACCCCTATGGATTATCACAGATTGTAGGAGACAGATTGCCTTTAGGTCCAGGAGAAAGCTTAACTGCTGGTCTTGAATATGGAATTGACTGGTTTAAAGCCGATCCAAGGTGGGATATCGTAACTGGACCTGTAAGAGGAGCCGAGACCTGGGATAACAGAATGTATTACACTTGGCCAAAATTAGCTCGTTTAGGTCGTTATGCTGGACTACAATCTAATCCTCCAAATGAGAAGTACGCCGCATACTATTTCAGATATCCTGAATTATATATCATGAAATCAGAATTACTTGCTAGAACAGGGGCTTCAATATCAGATGCCATCGCTCCTATCAATATAATGCGTTCTATACGCACTAACCCGAGTTTACCTAGCTTAAACCCTAGTAATGAACAAGAATTAATGGATTTAATTTTTCAAGAATATTTCTTAGAAACATTTTTAGAAAATGGTAGTGAATTTTTTGCATCACTCAGATTTATGAAAGCAGGTAAACCATGGATAGAAACCATTAAAGGTGGAAAACCTTTAGAAGAAAATAAAATTTGTTATCCAATTCCAAATGAAGAAATGGTAAATAACAGATTAATGATTCAAAATCCAGATTTAGAATAATTTAAACCAAAACGAATATGAAATTCATACAAAAACATATACAAATTATAGCTATTTTAACATACTTACTTAGCTTATATTCTTGCGCAGATGATAGTATAGAATTAAAAATTCCTTATCCTAATGATGTTACTTTTAATGAGCTTGAATTAGATAGATTTACTTATAAAATTCCTACTACCCCCTTTACAACTGGAGATGAAAAATCAGGTGTAATCACCGTAAATGTTTCAGTTGGTGGTAGTGGGGCTTATAGTGGATTTGCACTCTCTAATAAAAACTGGCGTTCTTATCCATGGAACTTAAGTCCAGATTTTGCCCCAGCAGGAGGAATTACGCCAGCTGAAAAACAGGCTTCAATTGATTCTACAGCCTTTAGTGTAACAACCGTAAGACCCAATAGAACTGAAAATTATTTGGTAGGACGCGCAGATGGAGAGGATGCTTACTTTACACTAAGCACTCCTGCAACCGTTGAACATGTACTGGTGGCAAATACTACCTATAACTATTTACTAGCTTCCTACGGTTCTATTTATTCGGGCACATTTAACACTGAAACACAATCCTACACTATTGATGGTTCTAGGGTAAGAAATATTCAAAACCCCAATACCTCAGCTAGTCGATACGGACGTTTTACCTTACCTGCCCCTAATGGATCAAATGCAGTTCGACTAAGTGGTCATGCTGAATTAGCCAAAAGAGAGGCTGGTACTACGGCTGCCGAAGCTACACGAAACGCTGGTGGCACTGAAACTGAAGCAATAAACGATTCCATTGCGGCATATAATGCGCTATCAACGGGCTATATAAAGCTCAAAATAGAAGGTTATTTAAATGAAACACTTACGGGAGATGTTGATTTTTATTTAGCGGCTTTACCAAATATCGATCCAGAAAATCCTGAGTACGATTTCATTTTAAATGATTGGACCAAAGTTGATTTAACTTCCTTAGGAGAAGTAGATAAAGTATTATTCAAAATATCATCCTCTTATACCGATGAGGTTGGTACAATGGTTTATGATCCTACATTTTGTTTGGATGGTATTCGTTTAACAAATTAAAGTCATAATTATGCAATTAATCAAATTAATAAATATAACAGCTATAGTTTTTTTTAGCCTGCTATGGTCTGCACAAATAACCACCGCAGAAGCAGTAGCCTCCACCAAAAACTCTTTTGTGATTAATGGAGAATTAAAAAACTTAAGTAAAGATATCTGGGTGCATCTAAGTGTTAAAGGAACTAAATCTCCTATAGATAGCGTAAAAACCCATCAAGGAAAATTTGTGTTTAAAGGAAGGGTTGAAACCCCTTCCTTATACACGCTTACTTTTTTAAGAAACAAAAAAAAGAAAAATAGCAGACCTCCATATCAACCAAGTTTTCAACTGTTTTTAGAAAATTCAAATATTTCATTACAGGCAGACTTAAATTTATTACCAAATAGCTATTCCGAATTATATAAAAACCCTTTAGCTTATAAAACTGTAAAAGTATCTGGGTCTAAATCACATGATCAGTTCATGGATTTTAAAAATACCCAAGATATTTTAGACCAAAAGCGCTCAAATCTTTTTATGGACAAATACATTGCTTATTTAAACCCTAAAGATGGTGCAGTAAAGGGTTCCATAAGCGAAGGGATTAGTATAGTTCAAGAGATTGATGCTGCCGCTTCAAAAGCCAAGGAAAATATTATCACATTTATCTCAAAAAACAAGAATAATTATGTTGGTCTTGCGGTAGCAAAAAATAGATTGAATAAATTTAATTTTAATGAAATTGAAACTATTATAAATAATTTTTCTTCAGAAATTAAAGAAAGCCAAGCTTTTGCCAACTTTAAAACCGAGGCCACAAGAGTTATGGCTTCGGCTAAAGGAGCTAAATTTATTGATTTCAATTTTAAAGATCACCATGGAAATCTGGTTAAACTTTCAGACCATGTTGGCAAAGGTAAATATGTTTTACTAGAATTTTGGGCCTCTTGGTGTGGACCTTGTCGTACCGATATTCCACACTTAAAAGAAGCTTACAAAGCCTATCACCCTTCAGGATTTGAAGTTATAAGCATATCAATGGATGAGAGTAAAGAAAAATGGCTAGAAGCAATTAAGGAAGAAAAAATGTCTTGGTTACAAGTTTCTGACTTAAAAGCCTTTGACGGAGAATTAAATAAACTGTACAATTTTCAAGGTATCCCTACTTGTATCTTAATTGATCCATCTGGATATATTGTAACTAGGAATATGCGTGGCTCATGGATGGATGCTAAGCTTATTGAACTTTACGGAAATAAGTTTAATAAATAAAAAACTCTTAATGTAATAACAGCTCTAAAGTATTAAACTTTAACACTAATAAAAACTTAGTAACAAAAGTTACAAGTAACGCATAATCCGTATCAATATTCCTTATAAGAGGTAATTAAAAGGAAATCATAGACACATCAATACCAATGGTTTAAATTGGAATATAAGGGTATACCTCAGTTTATGAATTATTATAAAATAAATTGTAAAGTGTCTTATACTCTACTACTCTACACCTAAGTTTGATTGAAATTTTAGAGTTTCATGAACACCTTATTTAGCCATCATTTACGCAAATATCCAACATTATACTTAGAAACTACTTGAAGAGATTAGATTACCTTTTCTAAAAAAGCATAAATAACAAACACAAATAAAAATTATTACAATGAAAAAAATTTTTTACGTCCTATTATCACTAATCACATTTATATCTTGCAAAAAGCAAAAGCCAACATTAAATTACGCCATCGTAAAGGGAAAACTTGACGGGGCTAATTCTGGTGACATTATTATTGCAAATAGCTTAAAAAAAACATCTAGCTATACTATAAAAATTAATGAAGATGGCAGTTTTCTAGACACACTAGATCTTGTTCAAGGCTATTACGATTTTAAATATAATAATAAAAAAACATCTCTCTACTTAGATAAAGGTTTCGACTTATCTATTACTGCAAACACAAAAAATATTGATAGCACATTTTCAATAAGCGGTAATGGGTCTGTAGAAAATAATTTTATAAAATATTCAGAAATGGATTTGAAAAAATTTACAGGGAATGAAAACTTCTATCTCTTAGAAGAATCTGCTTTTGCAAAAAAAATGGATGAATTAAAATCATTAAAAACAAATTTAGTTGCGAGTAATGATGAATTACCCACTAAATTTAAAGCCTTTAAAGAAAAAGAGATTGAATATAACTATTTATATTCTCTAAACTCTTATGAAAGATTTCATAAAATATATACAAAAAATCCTGATTTTAAAGTTTCTGATGAGTTTTTAACCTCTCTAAAAAATATCGATTATAATAATGAAAAAGATTATTGGCTATACATAACATATCAATATTTAGTAGCAAAACATTACACCAAACAAGCTGAAAAATTGAGTGAAATAAAATCTATACCAGAGGATATTGCGTCTTTAAGAACTTATGCAAAAGTTCCAAGCGAATCTATTAAAAACAATTTATCGAAGAAAGGTTCCACTTTTGCTATAACCATTACAAAACATTTAGATGATTATTATAACGCATTTAAAAAAGCTAATACAGATAAAGAACAATTAAAAATAATTGAAGAGTACTATAACAAACTAAAACAGGTTGAACCAGGAAATCCATCACCAAAATTCTATAATTATGAAAATTATAATGGAAACACCACATCCTTGGAGGATTTAAAAGGCAAATATGTTTACATTGATGTTTGGGCAACTTGGTGTGCACCATGTAGGAAGGAAATTCCTTTTTTAAAGAAAATTGAAAAAAATTACCACAATAAAAATATTCATTTTGTGAGCATATCACTAGATACACCTCAAAATCATAAAAAGTGGAAGAATATGATTAAAAAAGAAGAACTTGGAGGCATTCAGTTATTGGCTGATAATGATTTCCAGTCAGAGTTTGTAAAAGACTATGTCATTAAAGGCATTCCAAGATTTATTTTGTTAGATCCCAATGGCAATATTGTAAATTCCAACGCACCAAGGCCTTCCAACGAAAAACTTATCGATTTACTTGATGAATTGAATATCTAACATATTTAAAATAGAATTTTAACATTTCATTAATAGGGGGGGATCTCAAATAAAGCATCTTGTATATATAAAGATTATCTACTTAGTTTTTATTCATATTATAGAATTAGTCACTCGTATATGAAGAAAAATAAAAGGGCTGTCTTTTAAGCAGCCCTTTTTGTTTAAAACTATAAAAAGATAAATAAAGAACTATTTAACGTTTTAAAAAGTAAAGCAATTTATGAAACAATCATTTTTTACACTTATTTTTTGTGCAGTCCTTAATTTAGGAGCTGTCTCTCAAACAATTGACTATAATAGCCAATTGCCAATTGATACCTCAATTAAAAAAGGGGTATTGCCAAACGGGTTAACTTACTACATAAAAAGTACCGATGTAGTTAAAGGCGCGGCAAGCTATTACATTATACAAAACGTGGGTTCTATTTTGGAAAACGACAACCAACAAGGGTTGGCACACTTTTTAGAGCACATGGCGTTTAACGGTACCGAAAACTTCCCTGGTAAAGGTATTTTAAACACCTTACAAAAACACGGTGCTGTTTTTGGAAAAGACATTAATGCCTACACTAGTTTTGATGAAACAGTGTACAACTTAAACAACATACCAACCAAAGAAGGTTTGGTAGATACCTGTTTAACTGTTTTGCACGATTGGTCCAACTATCTTTTATTAACTGATGAAGAAATTGATGCCGAACGTGGTGTAATTAAAGAAGAATGGCGTACACGCCAAAACGGACGCATGCGTTTATTTAAAAAGAGTTTACCTGTAACTTTTAATCAATCAAAGTATTCTGATAGAATGCCCATTGGTTTGATGAGTATTGTAGAAGGCTTTGAGTACAAAGCACTAAGAGATTTTTATCACGATTGGTACAGGACAGATTTACAAGCCATCGCCATAATTGGAGATGTAGATGTTAATGGGATAGAGCAAAAAATTATTGAGAAGTTTTCTACAATACCAGCGGTAGATAACCCAAAAGAACGATACGTAGTAGATATTCCAGAGCACGAAAATATGCTTTATAGCCTAGGAACAGACCCAGAAGTATCAACAGCAAATATTAATTTTGGTATTCGTCATAAAAAATCATTAGAAACCGAAACAGTAGGTGATTTAAAGCGTAGCCTTTTAGAATCTATGGCTATTAGTTTGCTATCTGAACGTATTTCAGAAAAATCACAAAAACCAGAAGCTAATTTCTTAGCAGCAAGATTAAGTTATAGACAAATGTCGCGAACCGCAAATGCATTTGGCGTTAGTGTTTATCCTAAGCCAAACGAACAGCAAAAAGCTTTTCAAGAAGTGTTGACCGAAGTGGTTCGCGCCATAAAATTTGGTTATCTGTCATCTGAAATCGACAGAGCCATAACCAAAATAAAGGCATCTTACGAAAACCAAATAGCTAAATTAGATGATAGAAATCACGGACAAATAGAACGTGGTATTCAAAACAACTTTTTAAACAATGCGACCATTACCGATGTAGAGAAAGAGTATGCCTTAGTACAACAAATTTTAGCATCAGTTACTCCAGAGCACGTGCATAATACCTTAAAGCGTCTATATGCTAAAAAGAATAGATATATTAACGTTACTGGGGTAGAAGGGCAAGAAAATTTAACCGAAGCTCAAGCTACTAACATTATTGATCAAGTAGAAAATGATAGTGATATCGCCCCGTATAGCGAAGCCTTGGCGGGAAAAACATTGGTATCCGATTTAAATATTGTACCAGGAGCCATTGCAAAAACAGCAAATAACAAACAGACAGGTGCGACAACATATCAGTTAAGTAATGGTATAAAAGTGCATTACAAGTTTGTGGACAAAGAGAGGGACAAAATTGCCTTGAGTGCTTACAGTTATGGCGGAACATCGTTATTAGGTGATGCAGATTTACCATCGGCAAACATGTTAGGTAATTTAATTGGAATGTCTGGTTTGGGCGATTTTAGCGCTACAGACTTGCAAAAGGTACTAGCAGGAAAAACAGCAGGTGTTCGCGTAGGTTTAGGCGATATAAGCGAAACGGTTTCTGGAAGTTCAAATACCAAAGATGTTGAAACCATGTTGCAATTAGTTCATGTTTATTTTGTTAAGCCTCGATTTGATGAAGAAGCTTTTAAGGTATTACAGAGTAATATCGATAATTACATCGTAAAAAGAAGTAAAGACATAGGTGAAAAAATGCGCGACAGTATGACGGTTGCCCTTTACGGAAAAAACAACCCAAAAGAGCGTATTTTCAACCAAGATTATGCCAATGCTATTTCATTTGAAAGAATAAAGAAAATTTACACCGACCGTTTTGCTGATGCTTCCGATTTTGAATTCTTCATTGTCGGCGATGTTAAAGAAGCACAGTTAAAACCATTATTAGAGCAGTATTTAGCGAGTATACCAACCAACAATACAAACGAAGCATACAAGGATAGTGCTTCAGAATGGATATCAAATCAAATAGATAAAGATATCTATCTTAAGATGGAAGACCCTAAAGCGACGGTTAATATTTCGTACAAAAAGGAAATGCCTTATTCAAAACCCAACGAGATTTACACCAATGTTTTAGGCGATATTTTACAATTGCGCATTACAGAAAGCATTCGTGAAGCCGAAGGAGGTGCTTACAGTCCGCGAGTAAGTGCAAGTTTTTCCAGAGAGCCAAAATCGCAAGCTTATGTGTCTTTTAGATTCGATTGTAATCCAGATATGGCCGATAATTTGGTAAATATTGCCAAAGGCGAACTAGAAAATATTGCCAATGGCATTGTTAAAGAAGCCGATTTAAACAAAACCAAAACCAACTTTATAAAAGAGCGTGAGCAAGCAAAAGATAAAAACAGTTACGATATGAGTGTGTTAGTAAATTATTTTAGATACAACACCAATATTAACGACCCTAAAAACTTCGATAAAATTGTAAACGGTATAACCAAAAAAGACATCCAGAAAATGGCAAAAGCCATATTAACAAGTGGTGAGAGCTACGAGATTGTTTTTAAACCAAAATCATAATTTACATCATGAAATATAAATCAATAAAAACGATACTATTAGTAATTGCCTTAGCGTGTTTTTCATTAGGTCATGCGCAAATACTAGAACCTGTAAAATGGAATACTTCGGTCAATAAAATTTCCGATACAGAATACGAACTCATAGCGACGGCCACTATAGAAACAGGTTGGCATTTATATTCGCAGCAAGTACCAGAAGGTGGTCCAATAGCCACAACTTTTACTTATTCAAGTACAAAAGACTACTTAAAAAAGGGAAACACTTCAGAAGAAAAAGGACATACCGTAAATGATCCTATTTTTGAAATGGAAATTAAATATTTCGAGAATGAAGCCAATTTTAAACAACAAATAAAGCTCAAGTCAAAAGCCCCATTTACCGTTAATGGTACTGTAGAATTCATGGTTTGCGACGATAGTAGATGTTTGCCGCCAACCGAAGCCGATTTAGTTTTTAATATCAAATAGTTACCCTAAATAATGAAGAAAATTCTTTTTGTATTAGCGGCATTTATATGTTCATTAGCCGTATTTGCACAAATTTTAGAGCCAGTAAAATGGTCAACTTCAGTTGAAAAAATATCTGATACGGAATACATTTTAGTCTCAAAAGCAACTATAGAAAATGGTTGGCATTTATACTCGCAAAATGTGCCAGTAGATGGGCCTATACCAACCTCGTTTATCTATGATGATGGCGCTGGTGCGATTCAAATTGTCGGTAATACTTCGGAAGAAGAAGGGCATACTGTTGATGATCCTATTTTTGAGATGAAAATTAAGTTTTTCGAAAAAACAGCAACTTTCAAACAAAAAATACAGTTAAAAGAATCGGTTGAAACCATTGATGGCTTTGTTGAATTTATGGTTTGCGACGATACACGTTGTTTACCACCAACCGAAGTCGATTTAACTTTTAATTTAAACAATAACACTGCAGCTGATACGAAGTCAGTAACAGTAAGTGAAGATAGCGATTGGGGCGCAACAAATGATGATGAAAATACAAATCCAGAAGCCAAAAAAGGACTTTGGGCGATTTTCTTCATTGCATTTTTATCAGGTTTTGCCG
This sequence comes from Tamlana crocina, assembly GCA_040429635.1. Lineage (NCBI taxonomy): Bacteria > Pseudomonadati > Bacteroidota > Flavobacteriia > Flavobacteriales > Flavobacteriaceae > Tamlana > Tamlana crocina. The sequence continues at coordinate 1,765,344 of CP158972.1, forward strand.
CTTTACTAACGCCATGTGTATTCCCAATGATACCTATGACGGTGAGTTTCTTTACCAAGCAAAGTAAAAACAAAGCGGTTGGAATTAAAAATGCCATTATTTACGGTATTTGTATCATCATTATTTATGTGCTTTTAGGTACAGCCGTAACAGGAATATTTGGAGCCGATGCCTTAAATGCGTTAGCGACAAACGTTTGGTTTAATATTATTTTCTTTTTACTGTTAGTGGTTTTTGCACTCTCATTTTTAGGCGCTTTCGAAATCATGCTACCTAATTCATGGGCAAACAAAGTAGATTCGCAAGCAGATCGCGGTGGTTTATTGGGTATCTTTTTTATGGCATTAGCTTTGGCCATTGTGTCGTTTTCGTGCACAGGGCCAATTGTCGGAACTTTACTGGTTGAAGCAGCTTCAAAAGGTGGTTTAGCTCCAATTATTGGTATGTTTGGGTTTTCATTAGCTATAGCATTACCATTTGCTTTATTTGCAGCTTTCCCAGGATGGTTAAACTCTTTGCCAAAATCTGGAGGATGGTTAAATACGGTAAAAGTGGTTTTAGGCTTTTTAGAGTTAGCTTTAGCCTTTAAATTTTTATCACAAGCCGATTTAGTTTTACAAGCGCATTTACTAGAGCGTGAGGTATTTTTAGCCATATGGATTGCCGTTTTTGGTACGTTGGCATTTTACCTTTTCGGAAAAATTCAATTACCTCACGATTCACCATTAACGCATATTTCTGTGGGTAGATTAGGACTTGGGTTACTCGTGTTATCGTTTACCATTTATATGATTCCTGGTTTATGGGGCGCACCATTAAATTTAATAAGTGCTTTTCCACCACCACAAGAGTATAGCGAGTCGCCTTATGGCGTTGGTTATACAAAAGTAGGAGCAGCTATGTCAGCTGCACACAGCGAGCTGCCAGATGGCGCTCACTTATTAGCACCACACGATATTCTAGCGTTTAACGATTACGATAAAGGATTAGCTTACGCTAAAGAAGTTGGTAAACCCGTGATGATAGATTTTACAGGTTGGGCATGTGTAAATTGCCGAAAAATGGAACAGAACGTATGGCCTAAGCCAGAGGTTTTAAATATGCTTAAAAACGATGTGGTTTTAATTTCGTTATACGTTGATGATAAGCGCCCGTTGGAAACTAGCGAAGTTACCGAATCTCAATTAAAACCGGGGAAACAATTAAAATATATTGGCCAAAAATGGAGCGAATTACAAACCATAAAATATAAGGCTAATTCGCAACCGTTTTACGTACTTATGGATCATAACGAATACAATTTAACCACTCCTGTTGGTTACACTCCAGATGTTGAGGCTTATAAAAATTGGTTGCAAACGGGTATAGAAAACTTTAAAAAAGCAACAGATAAATAATTATTTATACAGATAACTATTTTTTTTATTGATTAAAATCACTTCTAAATATTAGGAATGATTTTATAAATAATAATCATTATGTTTTTTAAAAAGAAGAATAAAGTTACGACGTCGTCAAGTTTAGAGCAATACTTTTCAAAATTCAGAAATCATATTGTTGGTAGCGATACGTATTTTGAATCGCCTTACGGTAGAAAAAAAATTATTTATGCCGATTGGACTGCTAGCGGGCGTTTGTATCGTCCTATTGAAGAAAAACTTTTAAATGAAATCGGCCCTTTTGTGGCCAACACACATACTGAAACATCAATTACAGGTTCGGCAATGACTTTGGCTTACCACGATGCGCGTAACATTATTAAAAATCACGTTAATGCATCAAAAGACGATGTTTTAATTACCGTTGGTACAGGAATGACAGGTGCAATCAATAAGTTTCAGCGTATTTTAGGTATCAAACTCAACGAAAATTTAAAAGACCATACCGAGGTTCCAGAGGAAAAACGCCCTATTATTTTTGTATCTCATATGGAGCACCATTCTAACCAAACCAGCTGGTTAGAAACGATTGCCCGTGTAAAAGTTATTCCGTCGAATGATGAGGGCTTACCATGTTTAAAAAATCTAGGAATACTATTAGATGAATATAGTGAGATACCTATTAAAATAGCGGCTATTACAGCGTGTTCTAACGTAACAGGTATTCAAACCAATTACCATGAAGTCGCTAAAATAATGCATCAAAATAACGGGCTGTGTTTTGTTGATTTTGCATGTTCGGCACCTTATGTAAATATCAACATGCATCCACAAGACGAGGATGAGTATTTAGATGCGGTAACCTTTTCGCCACATAAGTTTTTAGGAGGACCAGGAACATCTGGTGTGTTGGTGTTTAATAAGAAATTATACAAGAATTTAGTGCCAGATAATCCAGGTGGCGGTACCGTAAATTATACCAACCCTTGGGGCGACCATGATTATATTGATGATATTGAAACTCGTGAAGATGGAGGTACACCAGGTTTTTTACAAGCGATAAAAATTGCACTTTCAATTCAGTTAAAAGAGGTCATGGGTGTTGAAAATATTATAGCTCGGGAGCATGAAATTAATGCTTTGGTTTTTGAAAAATTATCAAAAATTGATAACCTAAAATTACTTGCACCAAACCATAAAGAAAGGCTAGGGATATTTTCATTTTTTATTGATGATGTACACTTTAATTTAATAGTAAAACTACTTAACGATCGTTTTGGTATACAAACACGGGGAGGGTGTTCGTGTGCAGGAACTTATGGGCACTATTTGTTGCACGTCGATCAAACAAAATCGAAAGCCATCGAACAAAAAATATTAGAAGGTTGTTTAATTGAGCGTCCTGGGTGGGTTCGAATGTCGGTACACCCAACCATGACAAATGCCGAAATTGAATTCATTTGTAATGCTGTAGAACAAGTTGCTAAAAACTATATAACTTGGGGAGGAGATTACACTTATAACGCTGTTAAAAACGAATATATACACAATGGTAAGGCGAATGCGGAGCAGAAAATAACTAAGGGGTGGTTTCTTGTTGAATAAGAATTTTTTTTTTGCACACTGGTTTTTAGTTATTGCTTTTATAAGCAGATGATTTGTAACATATTGATAATTAGCTTTTTTTTTTTTTTTTGAACAAGTTTAAATCACATATTGCTCTATTTTATATAATAATTTTTATTAGTGCTAAACTTTGTGGTTTACATGCCATAGCTCATGATAATGATTTTGATAACCAAGACCATTGTAAGCTTTGTGAATATGTAATAATAGCTAATAGTACGTATTTTGTTTGTAATAGCACTTATACGCCATTGCAATATGACAAGGTTGATTTTAATAATAAACATACAAGCACTTACACATTTCAGTATGTGCCAAATCTTACTGAGTGCACTTTATTTTGCCGACCTCCACCAGCAAAATAGTTTTTAATATACATATGCAGAATAGATACCGTTAATGTTAGAAATTTTATTAACGGTGTATCAATGTGTTATTATTAGCACTTATATAAATTAAAAAAATCAATCAATTACATATTATGATAACTACTAAAAACCTTACTAAAACTTATGGTGATTTTACTGCTGTAAGTAATTTATCTTTTACCGTAAACGAGGGCGAAATTCTTTGCCTTTTGGGAGCAAATGGAGCAGGTAAATCTACAACCATAAATATGTTATTAAACTTTTTAGAACCAACATCAGGAACAGCCCAAATTAACGGATTGGATGTTACCAAAAATGCTTTAAAAACAAAATCATTACTTACCTATATTCCAGAGAATTTGATGTTATACCCTACATTAACTGCAATTGAAAATTTAGATTATTTCACAAAATTATCTGGTAAAATTTTTAATACTAACAACTTGAAATCTTTTTTAAGCGAGGCAGGGTTACAAAACGATGCACATAGCAAGCGAGTACAAACCTTTTCGAAAGGTATGCGCCAAAAAGTAGGCATAGCTTTAGCTATCGCAAAACAGGCTAAAGTGTTATTGCTAGACGAGCCAACATCAGGCTTGGATCCAAAATCTAGTAATGAGTTTATTAACTTATTAACGCAAATGAAAGAGAATAATGTAGCTATTTTAATGGCAACTCACGATTTGTTTCGAGCTAAAGAGGTTAGTACACATATTGGAATTATGCGTTCTGGAGTGTTGCAAAATTATATAGAAACGGCAAATATCTCTTTAAAAGAACTGGAGACTACATATTTAGATATTATGAACTTTCAAAACATAAGTTAATAATGAAGAATATAGTTTTAAAAGAATTAAAAGAGCTAATAAGGGATGGGCGGTTTAAAATAGCATCAATTATTCTATTGGTTTTATTACTTATAGCAACAGTAACAGGTGTAAATCAATATAAAAAAAACACCGAACAGTATAGCATCTCAAAGGCTAAAGAACGTAATATTTGGGAAACACAAAGCGAAAAAAACCCACATTCAGCAGCGCATTATGGTACTTACGCTTTTAAGCCTCAATTTGCATTATCATTGTTTGATTATGGGGTAACCAAATACACTGGTAACTCTATTTTTTTGGAAGCTCATAATAGAAATGAAGCTTCATTTAGCGAAGCAAGCGACCAAACAAGTTTAGCGCGTTTTGGTACACTTTCAATTAATTTTGTTTTAATTTATTTATTTCCATTAATAATTATTTTAATAGGTTATAATACTTATACAAAAGAATTTGAACGTAATACATTTACGCTTTTAAAAAGCCAATCTGTGCACCCAGTAAAATTAGCACTAGGTAAATGGTTAGCAACATTTTTAACAATTTTATTACTTACGGCTTTAGTTTTTATTACCACCGGAATTATTTTATCCAACTTGCAAGGGGTAGCGTTTTTTAGTTGGATGAGTTTAAGTGTGCTTTTTTTTGCTTATATATTATATTATGCTGTAATAACAACGCTTACCGTTTTGGTTTCTATGTGGAGTAAGTCTTCTGGGGTATCTTTGGTTTCCAGTTTAGTAATTTGGGTGCTTTTTAGTTTCATAACACCTAAAATAGCAACCAATTTTGCTAATAGCAATCATCCTTATCCGTCAAAATCTGAATTTGCTTCTAGAATTGCAGAAGATAAGCAAAAAGGTTTAGATGGGCACAACCCATGGAGTAAAGCGGCAAAGCAATTAGAAATAGAAACTTTAAAAGAATACGGAGTAGACAGCATTAGCCAATTACCATTTAATTATGCTGGATACCGTATGCAAAAAGGAGAAGAGTTTGAAGCTCAAGTTTATGACAAACACTATAGCATATTAAATGATATAGCTGTAAATCAAAATCAAACCTATAAAAAGCTGTCATTTATTTCGCCTTTTATTCCTATCCGTTTTTTATCAATGGATATAGCTAATACAAGCAATAATTTACATTGGAAATTTACTCAAGCGGCAGAAGCATATAGAATAGAAAAGCAAAAATTTTTAAACTACGATATAAAAGATAATATGAAAGTGGGTGAACGTGGTTACACGATGGGAGTCAATAAATTCAAAAAGCTACCAAAATTTAAATTTACCCCACCATTATTAAACGAAATATTAAGCGAAAACAGACAAAATATACTCTTTATCGTGCTATGGCTGGTATTACCTTTTATAGGATTAATAATGACTTCAAAAAAATTATAAAGCATGTTTAGTAACAATTTATTATACGAAATAAAGCTACTAACACGTAGTAAGTGGCTCTTTATTTTACTGGTAAGCATTTCGCTGCTTTTTGCCTTTGCTACCTTTAATGGAAAGAAAAATGTTGATAAACGTCTTAACGATATAACAGTAGTAAAACAAGAACTACAAAAAAAGGATAGTGTTTTAGTAGAAACTCTTAAGGTTATTGAAGCTGGTAAAAAACCAGATATGCCTTATTGGCAAATACCAAACGAACCCATGACCGTTGGATATAGATACCCGAGATTGGCGATTATGAAACCACAGGAGTTGTCATTTTTGGCTACAGGTCAAAGCGATATGTATACACATTTTAAAAGCCCCACGGTGCATGGTAATAATTTTGCTTTAGACTATTCTGAAATGATAAATCCAGTACAATTGCTTTTTGGTAATTTCGATTTGGCTTTCGTAATTATTTACATATTGCCTTTATTAATCATTACGTTTACTTATAACATTTTATCAAAAGAAAAAGAGTTAGGTACGCTTAAATTACTAGGAGCTCAACCCATTGCTATAATGAGTTGGTTGCTTCAAAAATTAGTTATACGATATGTTATTTTTACATTATTAACATGGATAATAGTGTTGTTGATAATCTTACTTTTTTCGGTTAACGCCTTAGCCCAATTTACTAATTTAATAGGACTGTTTTTAATAATAGCGGGTTATGTTTTATTTTGGTTTGTGGCAGCTTTTATTGTTAATGTTAAAATTAATAATTCTTCAAAAAATGCATTAGTATTACTAGGAGTTTGGTTACTATTAGTAATGGTTATACCCGCTACTATAAATCAAATAGGTAGTGCTCTTTACCCTATACCGTCGCGTTTAAAAATGATTAACGAAATACGTTTAATTAAAAAGGAAAATGAAGAAAAACAAAACGAAATAATGAACGATTATTTGCGAACTCACCTCGAGTTAGTACAAAATAACGATGAGCAACGTTTTGGTTTTTGGCATAACTATTTTGCTTCAGAAAAGGTTATGGAAGAAAAAACAAAGCCTTTGTTAGATGAATACGACATGCAATTAAAAAAACAACAACATTTAACAAGTATGTTTAAGTACATTTCTCCAGCCATATTAATGCAGCAAGCTTTAAATAATATTTCAGGTACTTCAGAAAAGCACTATAATGACTATAAGAAACAAGTATTTGAATTCTCTGTTAAATGGAGAAACTATTTGGTGCCTATGTTATTTAAAAATAAAAAGTTTACGCTTGAAGACTATAGCTCTATGCCTCAGTTTGATTATGAAAATAGAATAAAAAACGAGGTTTGGTATAACTTTATAGCCTTAACTCTTTTTAGTTTATTTTTGTTTTTTGTATTGGGAGGTAAGCATTTAAAAGATAAATCTGTTAAATACTTATTTTTCTAAGTATCAACCTGAGTTCCACAAAACTCTAGATAACACAAATAGAAGTTTAATAGAGCAGTACTTAACATCTTAAGAGGAATTGAAAGATCTAAAAAAATAGGCACATCCACAAACACGAAAACCTTTGTGAAAACTAGGTTTTGTTATAAATTGATGTATAAATAAACCCCGAAAAAGGCACAAAAACGGGGTTTTCAATTTCGATTATCATGAAATACAAAGAATTCTGACCTACAAGGTCTGCCTTCACCTTTTTTACTCTCTCTGAAGATTATGACCTATTCTCCGCTCGTTTTTTTGAAAGTCATCTTCGAAAAATCTATCAAGCCATACCTTATGATGCTTTGGTATTACAATTTAAGATTAAAGAACGTAGATGGGGCAACAGCATGTTGATTGCAGATGTGCGTCATCAGTTTTTTAGAACATATGTCTTCAATGATTTTAATGGAGTTACCTGTTTACAATCCGTTATTTACAAAGCACAAAGCCTTACACATAAAAACTTCAGGTTAATAAGGGCAGATGTCATTTACGCCACCAACAACAACCGAAACTTTGTCACCAAGTACCGTATAAAAACCGATTTAAGCGCAAAGGGAAGTTGCCCAAGGGTTTACCAAGATGAAAAGAACTTAAAGCAGCCATAACCAAGGAGAGAGCATCACGGCTGGAAGGTGATTTTGCAAAAGAAAAAGGAAGATTACAATCTCAATAAAATAAAGGCGAAAACAAAACCCAAGAAAATATATCGTTTTTTTGGGGCATTAGTTTCAATAGAAAAGAATCTTTTTTATTTACCAAAATCAATCCGTAACCCATTAATAATCCATCTAAAAATATGCTTGTTAAGTTTTCATTTATGTGCCAATATTTAAAGCAAAATATTTATTTAAAATTGGTTGAAAATTTCCACTTCGTTTTAGGGGCCTTTTTTATGGGTAAATCTTGAATGACGGCTCTTAAGATTTCAACCGGCATAAAATTTTCTTGCATCACGCGGTCGTGAAATTGCTTTTCGGTCCAACCTTTTGCCAACATTTCGTTGCGCAATGCGTAAAACTGCAAACCACCCGTCATGTAAGCCAATTGGTATAGTGGAGGCGTGTAGCTTGTGGCGAACGAACGGCGTACTTCAGCTTCGGCATTGGCATATTCATGCCCAACTTCGTTAACTAACATATCGATGCATTGTTGGGGTGTCCAGTCTCCCAAATGGTATTTCAAAGAAAAAATAATGCGCGCACAACGGTGAATCCTCCAGAATAGCATCCCCATTTTTTGTTCAGGAGTTTGAGGGAATTCTTTGTTCCATAACAATATTTCCCAGTATAAGGCCCAGCCTTCCATCCAAAATGGTGTATTGAACGTTTTGCGATAGCTTTTATGGCGTGCGTTCATGAAATATTGTAGATTGTGGCCCGGGTGCAATTCGTGTTGCACGGTGGGAAAAGAAAAGTTGGGGTTGTTACCACGCATGCTCATCATTTTATCTTCGTAACTCATATCAATGGTTGGGTACGAAATACTAATTTCCCATCCCCCTGTAAAAAATGGATTTACCTTTTGGCGTTCTGGTGTCATCATAATCATTCCCCAAGTTTCTTTGGCTAAATCGGGGATGGTAATTAGGTCTCTGTCCTCAATAAATTTTACGCTGTAATCGTACAAATCGCTAATGGCTTGTGGTTGTTTTCCAGGTTCAACGTAAGTGTCTTTCACATGTTCTATAGCCTTTTTCCAATCGAAGCCAAAACCCATGTGTTTCGAGGCTTTAATCATTTCTTCTTTGCACCAATCGAACTGTTTTTGGGCGGTAGTTATTAATTCTTCAGGTGAATATGGTATGAACTCAAACTCTAAATCTTTAACCAAAGCATCACGGCCAACAGGTTTGCCAATAATGCCTGAGCCGTCGTCTTTTATGCTGTCTTCAGAATAGTTATTGGTTAAAAATTTACGATACGATTTTAAGGTTTCGTCCAGTTCAGTATAAGCGTTTTTAACCCACCACGTAAACTCAGGGTCGTACCTATAGTAAAATTCAAAAGCTTCTTTTAAACTTTGCTGTAACGATGAAATGACACGAGCAGCTTTATCGGCAACAATCCAGTTTTCAAAAGGGGATTTTTGTAGAGACTCGGTCTTAACGACAATAATGTTTTTTATATTGTTGAAGCTTCCGGCGAGCATTTTAGAATCGGGTTGTTTACCTCGGCGGCGTTCTTTTATAAAAGTATAAAGTGGGGCAGCAAAATCGGCTACGTGTGCCACTTCTTTATAGGCTTGGTGTTGATTTTTTAACAGATAAATTTCACGCTTAATGTTGTTGTTAAGTAATACGTAATCAGCTTTTCCATCAGAACTCAACGTTTTGAAATCGATGGCTTTTAGTTGTTCTTGATATCTTCTGTAAAAGGTAAAGAAGCGATTATAATATTCTTCAGATTCTCTTGCGCTATAAGTACTTTCTAAAGCATTCTTGTCGGCGTTATAGGTGTTGATAACGTCAATCAATTCACTGGCATAATTTATATTCATACAACATATTATTAAAATTAAGGTGGTTATTGTTTTGTTCATCGTGTGGTTTGTTACTTAATTGATTGAGCTTTTATTAGGTTAGATCTAAACAAATAAATAGTCTTATAAGTAATTTAAAATGCCTGTATGTTAGGCTATTTAAGTAAAACTCTAACACATACTTGTTTTTTTTGAGCTCTCGGGATCAAAGGAAAAGATTGCAAGGAGGAAAAATGAGGCACATATAGTATCTTTTGACTTTAACTTTTGATATCGTTTTTTGTTTTAGTTGTAAATGTCTTTCCACGGTGGGGGCATAACGTTTAACAGGTGCTTTACAAAAAAATCTTTGCGTTTTCGTTCCCCAAAGGCACCCCCAGAAGAGTGTGCCATTCCGGGAACTGTGACTAACTCAAAATCTTTATTTGCCTTTATTAAGGCGTTGGCAAACTGCATGGTAGTTGCGGGGTCTACGTTATCATCTACTTCCCCAAGTATGAGCATTAAATTGCCATCTAATTGGTGGGCGTTTACCACGTTAGAGCATGCCTCATAGTGTGGACCTATGGGGTAACCCATAAATTGTTCATTCCACCACATTTTATCCATACGGTTGTCGTGGCACCCACAAGACGCTACGGCTACATCGTAAAAATCGGAATTAAAAACAAGGGCGGCTCCTGCGTTTTGTCCGCCAGCAGACGTACCGTGAATACCCACTTTATCAACATTCATGTACGGGTATTTTTTGGCAGCGGCTTTCATCCATAATTTTCTGTCGGGGAAGCCACCATCTTTTAGGTTTTGCCAACAGATATCATGAAAAGCTTTTGATCGGTTTGAAGTTCCCATACCATCAATTTGCACCACAATAAAGCCTAATTCTGCTAATGCTGACATAGACCTGTAATAGGCGTGAAAATCTTTAGGTACAAAGGAATTGTGCGGTCCTGCGTAAATGTATTCTATAATAGGGTAGTTATGGTTTTCATCAAATGTTGTTGGGCGCACAATCATGCCCCAAATATCGGTTTTACCATCGCGACCTTTTGCTGTAAATGCTTCTGGAGCAATCCAACCTGTGTTTATTAATGCGCTGTGGTCGCCTTTTTGTAAATCGACTAACGTTTTAGCATTTTTAGTCGATTTTAAAACGGTAACAGCAGGCATGTCTACACGCGAATATTGATCGATGTAATAGCTGTAATCATCAGAAAATGTTAGGGAATGATTGCCGTTTTCGGAAGTTAAACGCTGAATTTTTTTTCCGTCGAAACCAACTTTACAATAATGAATAAAGTAAGGATCTTGGTTTTTATCTAATCCGCTTGCGGTAAAATAAATTTCTTGATTTTTTTCATTAACATGAACGACTTTTCTAACTACCCAATTGCCTTTGGTTAACTGCTTTTTTAGAGTGCCATCGTTGTTGTAGAGGTAAATATGGTTCCAGCCATCGCGCTCTGACATCCAAACAATGGATTCACCATCGTTAACATCGTATCGGTATTTTTTGCTACTGTAATCAATAAAAGTTTTACTGGTTTCGTTGATTAAAACGTTAACCTTTCCGGTGTTAGCATCCACTTCAATTATTTTATAAGCTTGATGTCCGCGTTGGTTATACTCAAAGGTAAAAGCGCTACTATTTTTGCGCCAATCGATACGGTTTAAGCTATACTGACTGCTAAATTCTGAAGTTGGAATACTAATATGTTTTTTGCTTTCAACATGGAAGAGTTGCGGACTTTTAAACGGCAATTCGTCGCCTGGTTTTAAGTAATCGCGTTTTTGTAAAATAGGCTGAAGCTGATTTTTTGGGCTTGATTCTACAAAGTAAATTTCGCGTTCGTCTCCTGGTTTTACTTTGTAAGCCATAATTTTTTTACCATCTGGCGACCATTTAATATACGATGAGTAATAGTTGCCTTTGCTACCATCGTAACTTAATTGAGTTTCTTTGTTCGTTTTTTGGTCTTTTATATAAAGATTATGGTTCTTAATGAATGCAACCATGCTTTTATCGGGTGACTCGACAGGTTTGCCTTGGGTTTCATCAAATCGGTTTCCCCAGTAACCACGACCACGACTGCGATTGTTGTTTGTTACAGTATCGAGCACCGTAATTTTATAATCGTTTAAATTACAACTTAGTTGAAGATTTTTAAATTTAAATTTTAAGGTATTGCTGTCTTGATTAAAATTTAAATCGCTTAAATTTAATTTATTAGCGTCAGCATTGTTTTCGGTAGCACTGCTAATAGCTTCGGCCATTTTGGTGTGGTCGAAAAAGATGTTTTGCGTGTTTGTATTCGCATCAACACGATAGTAAACGTCGCCTGTTTTAGCATTGTTAACATACCAAAGCGTGTTGTTAGGCATCCAATGAAAACGAGATGGGGTGTTAAATACTTTATCTCGAAAAATTGAATCGACGGCAAGTGCCTTTTTGTATTCTTTTAAAGTTCCTTGGCTAAATGAAGAAAAATAGCAAAGAAAAGCTGTAAATGTGAGTAATTTGATTGATGTTAGCTTCATAGTTTTGAAATATCAATAAAAGTAGATATTAAAACGAAAGACTAATCTCGTAATGTTAGCTAAAACTGATATTATATTAACCTTAACTAAAAGTTAACAGCGAATAAACATATAAGATCTAATTAATACCCAAAAGGATTTTCAATACTATGCGCAGGTTGGGTAAACCATTTAGGTCCATCTTTAGTTAAATGCACATGGTCTTCTAAACGGATACCAAACTCGTCTGGAACAACAAGCATCGGTTCTATACTGTAGCAAAATCCAGATTGCAATGGCGTGTTGTTTTCCTTTACGATATATGGATATTCGTGAATATTCAACCCAATACCATGCCCTGTACGGTGTGGCAATCCTGGTAAATTATAATCTGGACCTAAACCATGCGATTCAATGTTTTGTCTTGCCGCAGTATCTACATCATGGCAGGTGTTTTCTATCTGTGATGCATCAAATGCTGCAAATTGCGCTTCTTTTTCAACATTCCAAATTCTACGTTGATAATCGGTTGGTGTACCAAAACAGTAAGTTCTCGTAATATCTGAGATGTAATTATGCATAGAACAACCTGTATCGACTAAAACAATGTCGTTTTCTTCTAAAGGTTTTGGGTTTTTTACGCCATGTGGAAACGAGGTATCTTTACCAAAAAGTACAATACAAAAGTAAGAACCCGATGCAACGCCGTAACGTTTGTGCGCTTCATGAATAAAATCGGTTACTTCTTTAGCTGTAATACCAACTTTTAATATTCGGGCAGCGGCTTTTTGCACCTCAAGCGTGATTTCCATTAAGGACTTTATGATGCTAATCTCAGCTTCGGATTTCACCATTCTGCATGCTGAAATAATTGATTTTCCGTTTCTTAAAGTTTCTGGTGAGATGGCATCTGAAATACCTTCATATATAAAAAATGGCGTAGATTCATCAATTAAAATGGAACCTTTTCCAGTAGCTTCAGTTTCAATAATGGAAGCGAAAAGTTTAAATGGGCTTTCGTGTTCTTCCCAGCAATGGATAGCGCCTTCAATAACCATAAAATCTTTAATGGTGCCTTTTTCGAAGTGTGGCGCAATGTAATGCACGTCGCCATTACTTAATAAAATAGCACCCACCATACGCTCGCTTGGGTGCCATTGCATGCCTGTAAAATAGAATAAATTCGTACCCGCGTTTAAGTATAAAGCCTTAACATTTTGGACTTGCATTAAGTCGCACGCTTTTTTAATGCGGGCTTCGTACTCGATGTTTTGAATAGGTTGAATATGTTGTGCTGTTGGTTGTATAGCGTTTAACTCATCTTGAATGGTTGAGCCTCCTATTCCAAATTTACTCATGGTATTTTTTATTTTGTAGTTAAAGGGTAAAGTGATGCAAAGGTATTGTGGTTGTTTTTAAAAGCCACTAATTCACGAATGTTTTTTTGTGATTAATCCATTAGTAAGAGAATCAAAATAAGCACTAGAATAAATACAACTCCAATCATAAAAGAATATTTATTCTCACGATGCTCTTTAAATTTTCCCTTGAACAATTTGCAAGTCCAAATAATTAATCCATCTAAATCACTAAAATTTCCATATGCTCCATTCATCTTTTTTTCTGTATGTATGCTAACAACTAATATTAGTGAATTCGTGGCAATTTACAGGCTGTTTTTTACTTAAAACGCTCTGGCGACAACGGGTTAACATTAACCGAAGTCTTTTTATTGGCAACAAGTTCTGCAACCAATTGCCCTGTTATAGGGCCTAAACTCCAACCCATCATGGCGTGGCCTGCAGCTACGGTTAAGTTGTTGTATTTGCTTGTTTTGCCAATAAATGGTACACCATCGGGTGAAACTGGTCGTAAACCTGAAGTAGCGTTGGCACGTTCATCGGGGTTTATTTCTATATTGGTGTAATAGCTTTTTATGGCGTTTGCTAGGGCTTCAACACGTTCTTTACGAACAAGGGTGTTGTTCCCCGAAAACTCCATGGTTCCTGCAAAACGCGTAAAGGTATCCATGGGTGTTATAGCAACTTTAGCTTCTAGCAAAATAGTAGGTATGGTTATGCCAGTTGGTCGTTGTACGTCCATACTGTAACCTTTTCCGCCTTGAACGGGAATGTTTAGCTTTAATTTTGAAGCTAATTCTGTAGTCCAACTACCGCTAGCTAGTACAAAATCGTCTGCTTCGTAAGTGCTATTTTGAGTAGTAACTGAAGCTATCTCGTTATTTTTTATACTGAAATCGGTTACCGTTTCGTTGGTTTTAAATATCACGCCATTTTGTTCTAACCATGCCTTCATTTTTGGTATAAAATGATTTGGCGTCATGTGCGAATCGCATTTGTAATGTACAGCACCAATAACTTTATCAGATAGAACAGGTTCTAACTCATGCAACTCTGTTTTATTAAGTACACTTACATCAAGACCTTCTTTTATGGCTCTTTCTGCAACTTCGTGTTCTTCTTCTTCACAATGTTGGGTAGCATACGTCATTAAAACGCCTTTTTTCTCGTAATGGAAACTAAAGTCCAGTTCGTTTATCATGTTTTCAAAAAGCGTCTGACTTTTTAAGTTCAATTCTTTTAAAACTGGAATAGACTTTTCGACATTTTTGTTAGTAGCCGATTTTTTAAAATATAATGCCCATTTTATGAAATCGAAATCTACACGCGGTTTGATGTAAAACGGACTAGAACTATTAAACATCCATTTCAAGCCTTGGGTAATAATACCTGGTGCGGCAAGTGGAATAAAATGGCTGGGGGTTAAATATCCTGCGTTAATAAAAGAAGCTCCTGTAGTCAGGTCGCTTTTGTCTAAAACGGTAACTTGGTAGCCTTCTTTTAGTAAGTAGTAAGCGCTGCAAATGCCGGAAATACCGCCACCAATGATGACAACTTTTTTCATCTGTTGCTTAAATTATAAAGTTTAAAATGCGCTAGCAAATGAATTAAAGTTTTTACGTAGCGCATTTTTTTTTTGGTTTATATCACTTGAAATCCGTGAGCGTAAGGGTCGTCGTCGTCAATAATAATATTGTTGTAACCTGTTACTTGCGCCCAACCTTGAATACTTGGTATTATGGCTGGTTTACCGTTAAGCGTTGTTTCTTGCTCAACTTTACCTATAAACTTACTGCCAATAAAACTTTCGTGAATAAAAGGTTCGCCTAATTTTAATTTGCCTTTAGCATGCATTTGTGCAATGCGTGCCGATGTTCCTGTACCACAAGGCGATCTATCGATGGCTTTATCGCCATAAAATACCGCGTTTCTACCAGATGATGTTGGGTCAATTGGGTTACCCGTCCAAAGCATGTGGCTAACATCGCGAATGGTATCGTTTTCAGGATGTATAAACATATCTGGATACTTTTCGTTGATGCTGTTGCGAATGACTTGCGAATATTGAACAATTTTACTCGCTGTAAAGTCATGTACGCCAGTAAAGTTTTTTTGCGGATCTACAATGGCATAAAAATTACCACCGTAAGATACATCGAAGGTTAATTCACCCAATTCAGGACAATCGATAGTTAAATTTTCGGCCGCTAAGTACGATTTTACATTAACTAATTTTACCCAATCTACCTTTTTGCCTGTTTGTTGATATTCAATTTCAACTAAACCAGCAGGCGCTTCCATTTTAATTTTTCCCGGAATTTTTGGAGTAATTAAACCTTCTTCTATAGCAATAGTAATCGTGCCAATAGTACCGTGACCGCACATAGGCAAACAACCTGATGTTTCGATAAATAAAATACCAAAATCGTTGTCTGGGTTAGAAGGCGGATAAAGTATGCTACCGCTCATCATGTCGTGTCCGCGAGGTTCAAACATCAATCCTTTACGAATCCAATCGAATTCTTTAAGGAAATGCTGACGTTTTTCGCTCATAGTTGCGCCCACTAAATTGGGACCGCCACCAGCTACCACACGAACCGGATTTCCGCAGGTATGCGCATCTACACAAAAAAAGGTTTTTCTAGCCATTAAATTACTGTATGCTTTTAGGGCTTTTAAATTATTGTTTTGGTTTTGATAAAATGTAATAAGACCTGTCAGGTTTCAAAAGCATGACAGGTCTATTAAATTTACCATTTATTTTTGTAATCCTTTCGGAAGTAATTCTGAAGGGAATGATTGATAACTTATTGGTCGTACCCAACGTTGAATCGCATCGGTACCTACCGACGTATATTTTGCATTGGTTGAAGCTGGATAAGGACCACCATGATGCATTGAAGGGCAAACCTCAACACCTGTTGGAACGCCATTAAAAATAATACGCCCCACACGATTGGTTAATGCTTCAACAACCTCACTAAGTTTAGCAATATCATCATCTTCAGCAATGATAGTTCCTGTTAATTGACCTTCGAGTGCTTCAATAATTTCTATAAGTTCGGCTTCGTCCTTGCTTGTAACTACTAACGAAAACGGCCCAAATACTTCTTGATGTGTTTTTGGGTTTGCTAAAAAGTCTGCGCCCGAAACGGTGGCAATTTGTGATGCTGCAAAGTTATCAGCTACATCACTTGTAATTTTAGCAACGGTGCTCACACCGCCTTGCGCAGTTACACTATCGCTATTTTTTACAAAACCAGCTTTAATGTTTGGGTGTAACATGCATTGTGCATCTATAGCTACGGTTTTTTCGGCCAAAGATTTAATAAAATCTGGTGTATTTTCATCTTCAATAGTTAAAATTAATCCTGGATTTGTACAAAACTGCCCGGTACCCAAAGTAATAGAACCTGCGTAATTGGCAGCAATAGCTTCACCACGGTTAGCTATAGCATTTGGCGTAATAACTACTGGATTTATACTACCCATTTCGGCATAAACCGGAATAGGTTCTTCGCGTTGCGATGCTAAATTAAAAATAGCACGACCTGCACCTATGCTTCCTGTAAAACCAACACCTTTAATTTTTGGGTGATTTACTAAAGCCGAACCAACCACCGTACCACGACCAGAAAGATGTGAAAACACACCGTTTGGCATGCCTGTTTTTTCGGCAGCTTTAATAATAGCCGAAGCTACAAGCTCTGATGTTGCTGCATGCATTTCGTGAGCTTTTACAATAACAGGACAACCTGCAGCTAGAGCACTAGCCGTATCACCACCTGCTGTTGAGAAAGCAAAGGGGAAATTACTTGCTCCAAATACAACAACAGGCCCAATTGGAATTACTGTTTTGCGTAAATCGTCTTTTGGTAGTGGTTGTCTATCTGGGATAGCGGCATCAAAGGTGTTGCCTTTCCAATCTTCGTTAGCCACTAAATTCGCAAACGATTTTAATTGCATTACGGTTCTACCGCGTTCACCAATAGCGCGACCTTCCGGTAAACCAGATTCGGTAGTGTAAGCATCGATTAAGTCTTGGTCTAAAGCTAAAATTTCGTCTGCAATAGCGTTTAAAAATTTAGCTTTGTCTTCCCCAGAAACATTTCTAAACGTTTTAAAAGCCGAAGCAGCTAGTTGCGCAGCTTCTTCGATTTCTTTGGGTGTAGCTTCAACAAATGTTGTTGGGTTTTCGGTGTTTAGCTTAGGGTTTATAGTTTTAAAGCTATAATTGCCTGTTGCACTGAGTTTGTTTCCGATATAATTTTTGCCTGTAATCATGTAATTTTTGTGCTTAAATATTTTATATTATGGTTATTTAGGTAGTGATGACATAGTAGATTCAATTACCCTAACTATGCGTTCTCTTTCTGCACCTTGTAATGGTAATCTTGGAGCTTTTATTTGCTCTGCGATTATACCAGTAGCAACTTTTGCTAATTTAATATTTTGTGACAATTTAGCACTAAAATCAAGTTCTATTCAAGTGTATTTTTACTTGTGGACTTAGTTATCGCTGCCAATATTAGGCCTTGCCTTATAGTCTTAAAATATGATTTGTTATGGACAAAAATAGACTTTGTTTATATATAGATAGTAGTTATTCTTAGCTTTTTGTGATACTATATTACCCTGTAAATAGGTTTGTGTTTTGTTTTTTAGTAATATTAGCAAAATTGATGATTATGAAAGTACTTCCTTTTAAAATTCCGAAACCTGAAAATCAAGCGTTAATATACCAATATGAAAGGGAAAGCGTATTATACGATCAATTGCACCAACATAGTGAAATACAAATTAGCTATGTAGAAAAGGGAGCCGGTACTTTAATTGTAGGCGACACTATTAATGAATTTTATCCTGGCGATATTTTGGTTTTGGGGGGGTATGTACCTCATGTATTTAGGACTGATACCAGTTTTTCTGAACTAACCGTTGTCTATACATTGTTTTTTGATAGAAATTCGTTTGGAAAGGACTTTTTTAATTTACCCGATTTAGAAGGTTGTGATGTGTTTTTCAACGAATCGGAAAATGGTATGAAAATACTATCGCGCAAAAAGAAGCTGGTAAAGCAATTTTTAAAACTGAAAGACCAAAATAAGGTTGAACGCATTAGTACACTTTTAAAAATTATAGACCATATTACCAAAGCCGAACGTACTGCATTATCTTCATTTGTTTATAAAAAAAAATATACAGACGATGAAGGTAAACGCATGAAAGATGTACTTAACTACGCTATGGAAAATTACATGGAAATTATTACTCTTGAAGAAATATCTCAAATAGCAAACATGAGTAAAAATGCATTTTGTCGTTATTTTAAAAAACGTACCAATAAAACCTTTTTCCAGTTTTTAATCGAAATTAGAATAGAAAATGCGTGTAAAATGATTTACAACAACCCTGACAGTTCTATTTCTTCCATTTCTGAGTTGTGCGGTTTTCAAAATACAGCCAATTTCAATAGAAAATTTAAAGAAATTAAAGGCCTAACGCCATCACATTATAGATTGCAAAGGTTTTAACAGATTAAAGGTCTAACTTGTTAAAGAAATCATGATTAATGAAACAACAAATAACAAATAACAGGCTTTTGATAGTGACATTTTAAATAAATTCTTCTTTACAAACAATACGAATTTAAAGTATTTTCCCCTAAATCTATTATAACATAGAAAGTCTAATCTTATGTTTTTAGTTAGTTTTAGAACTCAAAGCCCAAAATTTACTCTAAAGGAATTAAAACTACCTTCTTCTTTTTGTAAAACACTTAAAACAGGGTAATATAATATCGCTTTATGTTAACAATGCTTCATTGGAAGAGGTTTTACTTTATACTTTTGTCAAAAACATCAATTTAGAAAATGCTTGTTTAAGTTAATTTTAGATAATGAAAAATATGATAGAAAAAAATAACCCAGATTGGCGGCATAGCGTTATGCCGGCTGTGTTTACATGGTTAAAAGAGTCAAAATCCGGTACCCTTGAAATAGACCTAGATGCAACAAAAAAATACGCTGCAGATATTTTAAAGGTTCAAGGAAAAGGAGGCAGCAGAATGGGCGGACTTGTCGGCTCTGGTACTCTTGGTGAGAATAGTTACATAAGCGTAGAACAGCGCCTTTCTTTACTTAAAGCCTTTTCTGAGGTTGCTAAAGAATATAATGTACCGTTGATTAGTGGAGCAGCTGCAGAAACAAAGGAAGAACTTGCCAAAATTATTGAAGGTCTTGCAACGGTTGGAGTAGATACCGTCATGATTATGCCGCCAAAAACTAAAGCGATTCCATCAGATGATGAGATGTATGATTACTTTGAACTTGCTGAAGCGACTGCAAGAAACATAGGCGTAACAATTATGCCTTATAACAATCCTGATGCTGCTGGATATCATGCCATATCAACTGATCTTCTTCGAAGAATTTCTACTCTACCTAATGTAACTGCTCTTAAAATATCGACAATAGATGTTTCAATTATTGAAACATTGATTTTAGAGAACAAAGATTTAAAAGTTTTGGCAGGTGTAGATTCAGTTACTGTATTTGCAGGACTTGCTGGGGCATGTGGTGGTATTACAGGTGTGGGGGCTATCTTCCCTAAAGCAAGCGTTACCATGCAGGAGCATGTTTTAAATGGAGAATGGGCTGAGGCAAACAAAATTTCTCAGGCTTTAAATTCCCTGTCATATCTGGATGCTCAGCCGCTACTTATGGAATATCTTAAGCTTGCCATGGGTATTCATCATAATGATATAGCTGGAGGGCTTCGCACCTATGGTATAGAATTAACCCAACAGCAAATTGATGATGTTCAAGCAAGATATAACTTAGCAAAAGAAAGACTTAGAGCTTTGGACTTATTGTAATCCAATACTTCAAACACTCAAATAGAAAAGCTTCGTTTTTACGGAGTTTTTTTTTAACATCTCAATTATTTAATAAGTTTGAGTTGCAACCCTTACTCGGCAACAAAATTGAAGACCGTTTTTTGTTGCAATGCCATTACCCATCTTAGTTTTGTGAATGCACTCTATGCAAGAAAATTTTTATACGATATTGTTTGTTTAGACAATTTGTTTGCCTTAAAAAGTATTTAGCATGATTAGTTTTGGATTAAACAAGAATAGTATTGTCCATATATTGAGGTTTTGTGTCTATTTTTTTGCTTGTAAGTATTGTTAATTTTGAAATATTATAATGAGATTATTATGATTATGTCTTTTTTTTGTTCGTTTTTTTTATAAATTAACAATAAACAACTAAGAAAAGCAGGTTGCCAAAACTACAGTATTTTGTGTGTGTCCTATTTGGATACATAATATCTTGAAATTAAACTAAATATAGACTAAAAATGAAAACAAAAAAATTAGGAGTATTAATGATTGCTTCCCTTTTATTATTAGTTATTGGGTGTAGCGATGATGATTCGGTTAAAACAGATTCCGTACCTGAAGTAACTTTGTTAACAAAAAGTATTTCTTCGCTTCCAGGTGAAACATTTATTATTAAAGGGACATTGGTTGACCCAGCGGGTGTTCAATCTGTGAATTTGAAGTATGAGCCTTGGTTTTTAGATAAAACCATAATCAAGAATGATTCTGTGTATAAAACTTATGAATTGGATTACAAGTTTAAAGTTCCAGAAGATGCCATTGAGGGCAGTCAGCATACTATACTTATTACGGTAACCAACCAAGGAGGAAATCAGTCTACCGAAAACTTGGTGGTTACTCTAGACCAGGATATAGCAAGTCCTACGGTCCAGATAAACAACCCAACTAATGGAGCTACTGTTTTAATAGGTGATGGTATCGAAATAGAATTAGATATAGCCGTTGCGGACCAAGAGTTAGCGGAATTTAAAATAGAAAGTACAGTGCTAAACGAAACCATGCCTATATCGGGAACAAGCTATGTGTATTCAAACTCGTTGGATATATCAAATCCGGGCAAGTATGATTTCACGATTACCGTTACGGATGCTTCAGGAAATACAACAACAGAAATGGTTTATGTTAATGTGCTTAACGAACTGTTGTTCGATGTTATGTATGTCGCCGATGTATCAGATAATGCAGCATTGAATACTGATTTGTTTGGAGTGCCTTATGCTACCGAGGCCAGTACCGCAACAGGAGAAGATGGTTATGTATTTACAGCCCGGTATTATGCGGCCACCGAGGATGCCGAATTGAGATTCATTCCTCAGAAAGGCTCTTTTGAGCCTTATGCTTTCGGAGCAGGAGAAGCCCCTGGAGTTTTAGCCATTGGTACCGATAGCACAGTCTCGCCTATAGTCTTGCCGCAAGTGGGGTATTATGAGGTGACAATAGATGTGAAAAATCTAACATACACAGTAAATACCTATACTCCAACCGATGATGCTTTTGATCAAGTTTACATTTTAGGGCGAGGAGTATTTGTTGGAAATTCTTCTACCTGTGTGAACAATACAACAGGGGCCACACAATGTTGGCACTTTAATTCAGGTAAGCCTTTTAGTGTAGATTCCAACAATCCGTATTTATGGACACTCGATATCAGTGTTGATGACCAACCTAACGATGAGGGTGCCAACGGATTTATTTTAAATGCAAATGCTTCTGGATGGGCTCCTTTCTGGAGAGTTGATGACGCAGCAGATCCAGAAGCTACTGTTCCGGGTGGTGGAGCAAACTATGTTTTTCCAGACGATGCATTAGGAAAGGATTATAAGGTGGTATTCGATACGCATTTAAATAGGCTAACACTATTAGAAAGATAAATTCAACTAAATTAATTAAAGATTATATGAGACTTACAAGATTAATAATGCTCAGCTTTTTGTTGCTGGGGTTTACGGTAATAGCCCAAAATACAGTTACGGGTGCTATTACAGACCAAAATGGACAACCGTTACCTGGGGTTAATGTTGTTGAAAAGAATACAACTAATGGAGTGGCGTCCGATTTTGATGGAAATTACTCAATAACGGTAAATGATGGTGCAACTTTGGTGTTCAGTTATATTGGATACAAAACTAAGGAGGTGTCCGTTTCTGGTAGGCAAAATATACCCATTACGCTTCAGGAAGATAGCGCACAATTAGATGAAGTGGTTGTTATTGGGTATGGTGCGGTTAAAAGAGATAAAATAGCCACATCTATTGCTTCTGTAGATGGCGAAGAAATTACCAAACAAGTAGCTAGTAATGCTGCGGAAGCGTTGCAAGGTAAAGCCGCAGGTGTTCAGGTGTTATCTTCGGGAGGTTCTCCGGGT
The DNA here is from genome assembly GCA_040429635.1 of Tamlana crocina. Taxonomy (NCBI): domain Bacteria; kingdom Pseudomonadati; phylum Bacteroidota; class Flavobacteriia; order Flavobacteriales; family Flavobacteriaceae; genus Tamlana; species Tamlana crocina. Next base: position 1,788,054 of record CP158972.1, read on the forward strand.
GCTTCTCCAAAAATTTTGGTTCGTGGTATCACAACTGTTCTTGGGTCTTCTAGTCCTCTAATTGTTATCGACGGTATTTTGCAGCCTAGTGGCACTTCATTAAACGCTGTTAATGCTCAAGATATTAAAAGTATGGATATTTTGAAGGATGCTGCAGCATCAGCCATATATGGTTCAAGAGCTTCAAACGGAGTGGTGTTGATAACAACAAAAAGAGGAAAATCAGGCAAGGCAAAAATAAGTTTTGATTTTAACTACGGTGTTCAGAGTTGGGACAAGATTGAAATGGCAGGGGCGCAAGAATATATAGAAGTTATAAACACAAGGAGAACAAATGATAATGCGTCTCCACTTTACGATCCAAATGATTATGGTGAAGGAACCGATTGGTGGGATGAGGTAGTTAGGGATTATACACCGGTGGTTAATGCAAACCTAAGAGCTTCAGGTGGAGATGAGAAGCTTAAGTATGCGGCTAGTTTAAGTTTTTTCGATCAAGAATCCAATTACGCAAAAGGTTATTATCAAAGGGTTACAGGTCGTTTTAACGTAGATTTTAAGATTTCTGATAAAGTTACCTTAAAACAAGACCTTAGTCCTAGGTCTGAGAAGTGGGAAAATACGCCAGATTTATTATTTAATTCTATAAGAATAGATCCTTTAACCGAAGTATATCTTCCGCAAAGTGAAAGAGTAGGGCGCAATATATATAGTATATACCCTGTATCTAATAATTTAGTGCCAAACCCAGTTGCCCAAATTGCTCAACTGTTTGCTGAAAACAAATATTATGGTTTGTTGTCTAATACCCAATTGGAATATAAGATATCGCCTGCTTTTACCTTAGCATCTCAAGTAGGTTTAAATGTTGATGCTCTAACTTGGGAAACATTTAATCCGGCCTACGAATTTGATCCTAATAGAAGGCGATTGGTTAACCAATACACAAAAAATGTTACTCAGAATTTTGATTATGTAATTAACAACACAATCACCTTTGAAAAAACAATTCTCGATAAGCATTATTTAAATGTTGTTGGGGGTGTTCTTTTTGATTCAGAAAGCACTAATTATTTAAGAGGTTCACGAGAGGGCATACCTAGCGATACCGATCCAAGACTTTGGCAGTTGGATGCCGCTGTTAATGATGAAGGACTACTTATTTCTGCCACTGGAAATCAAGGTAAGCAGAATATTCTTTCGGGAGTTTTTAGAACCATTTATAGTTTTGACAATAAGTACACAATAAACGCATCGGTACGAGTTGATCAATCCTCTCGTTTTCCAAAGGATAGAAGAACAGGTATATTTTCTAGTGCCTCGGTAGCTTGGGATGTGGATTCTGAGGATTGGTTTACTTCAGAAACTATTAATAATTTACGTTTAAAAGCTGGTGCGGGAGAATTGGGAAATCAAAATATAGATAGAGATGGTTCGTTTTTTACAGTTGGTTCAGATAACGTTATTCTAGGAGGGCAGAGTGTTGTCTCTAACTTCTTGAGTCAGTTTGGTAACCAAGATTTAAGATGGGAAACTGTAAAAGATAAAAACTTTGGCGTTGATCTTGGGCTGTTTAATAACGCCTTGACTTTTTCGGGCGAATATTATGTAAAAACCTCTGAAGACTTGTTAAATCAAGTAGAGCAACCAGGTTATACCGGTATTCCGGGTACAGTTGCTCGTAATGTTGGAAGTATAGAATCTAAAGGTATCGATATCGCTTTAGGATTAAATAAAACTTGGAACGACTTTAATTTGGGGGTTAACTTAACTCTATCTTCTAATGAAAGTAGGACTATAGAACTCGACCCCTCAAATGAGGTCATTTTAGGGCAAAAGAGAGCAACATTAGGTAATCGAAATGTTAAAATTACAGAGGTGGGTGAAATAGTAGGTTTATTTCAGGGCTATCAAACAGATGGGATTTTTCAAAATCCAACGGAATTAAACTCACATACTTCAGAGGATGGGACTATCATTCAACCAAATGCTCAAGTAGGTGATTTGAGATTTGTAGATCAAAACAAAGACGGTAAAATTGACGATGCAGATTTAACGACCATTGGTAACCCGTTTCCAGACTTTTTTGGAGGGTTAAATATAAACATGAGCTATAAAAATATAGACTTATCTATGCAGTGGTACGGTACATTTGGTAATGATGTTTATAATGGTAATTTAGAATATATAAGATCAGGTACTCAAAATCTAAACGTTTTGGCAGGCACAACAGATGTGGTATGGTCGCCAACCAATACTAATGCGAGCTTCCCTAGACTTACTGAACTTGATCTAAATGGCAACTATAAAAACCCATCCGATCTTTTTATTGAGGATGGTACCTACGTTAGGTTGCGTAATATACAATTGGGGTACAACTTTAAAGTTAAAGGGTTTGAAAAATGTAGATTGTATGTGTCCGGACAGAATTTAATAACGTTTACAAATTATAGTGGCTTTGATCCTGAGGTTCAAAATCAGCCAAGAGGAGTAAATATTATTGATGCATTAGGGGTAGATTTTGGAAGAAATCCAATATCAAAAACGTATTTGGTAGGGTTAAATTTAAGTTTATAAAATTATGAAAAAGATAGTATTATTATTAACAATAACGGCGGCCCTTTTCGTAGTGGGTTGCGATAAAGAAGATTTTTTAGATCAGCCTCTACAGGGTAGAGAAACGTTAGATGATTTTTTAAGTAATCCAGATAACTTAGAAGGCTTTGTTAACGGTTTGTACAGGAAAGTAAATGGAGAAAAATGGTGGATGGTTAATTTTCAGCGTCAAATCAATGACATGGCAACCGATGATAACTGGGCAGGAAATACGGCACAGCCAAGACCAGATATATTTGGAATAGCCCAATATAATGTATTTGCCGGTTCAACGTATTTTAATGCATTTTGGGAGCATAACTACATTGGTATTACAAGGGTAAATATTGCGTTAGATAATCTTCCAGAGAGTCCTATTTCTGAAGATTTAAAAAGTCGATTTACAGGTGAAGCACAATTTTTAAGGGCATTTTTTTATTTTGAGTTAGTTAGGAATTTTGGAGGTGTACCAATTGTTACCACCTACAGTGAGTTATTCGACCCATCTATTAATGATAAAACAAGAGCAACCGTAGCAGAGGTTTATGCTTTAATCGAGGACGATTTAGAAGATGCGATAAACGGATTGCCAGAAAAAAGCGAATACGCGGCAGAAGATTTAGGTAGAGCAACCAAAGGTGCAGCTCAAGCTTTGTTAGCTAAAGTGTATTTGTTTCAAGAAAAATGGGCAGAAGCTCAAGCTATGGCAAAAACAGTAATGGATTCGGGAGAGTATAGTTTGGAGCCTGATTTTGCCGATATTTATAAAGTAGGCAATGCCAATGGCGTAGAATCAATATTCGGTGTAGAATTTGTAAGTAATCCTAATCTAGTAGATGTTGGAGGTTATCTTTCTCAAACCAACGGAAGTCGTGGAGACGGAGGCTGGGGCTGGGGCTCGCCAACAAGCGATTTAGAAAATGCATTTTTAAGTGAAGGCGACAACATCAGGTTGAGGTCAACAATAATTAAACATGGCGAACCTGTTTTTGGTGATCCAGATGTTACGGAATTCGACGGCAAGCCTACTGAAAATAAGTCAGGACGTACCAACAGAAAATACTATTTACCCAAAGCAGAAAGACCAGCAAATTATGTGCAAGGTCAATTGCCAGGACATGTACTTTACTTAAGGTTAGCTGATGTTATTTTAATGCACGCAGAGGCTGCATTTTTTAATGGCGATGAAACTTCGGCTAAGAATTCTTTGAAGCTAGTTAGGGATAGAGTAGGATTAAGCACTAATATGTCCTTGACCGGTTCTGCTTTGAGAGACGCAATTTGGAAAGAAAGACGTTTGGAATTGGCTTTGGAACAGCATAGGTTGTACGATTTAAGAAGACAAAAAATTAATGGGGTTCCTAGAATTGCATTAATCCTAGGTCCTAATGGGTCTTTTGTAAAATATAATACCGAGGTAAGTACCGATCCATTTGAAACAACAAATTTAAAAGAGTCTCAGGATAGTGGTGTGTTGTTTGATCCGAGTATACATCTACTTTGGCCTATTCCTCCTGAAGAAATACAGGCTTCTAGAGGTAATTTAGAGCAAAACCCTGGATATTAATAACAAGAGGCTTTATGGGGTATAGATTTTTTAAAGTATCATTTTGCTTGTTATTGGTTTTAGCGGTTTTTGGATGCAGCAGAGATAAGGCTACAGATCCCAACGATCCTAAGTTTGATGATCCAGAAGAAGGAATAGTGCTAAACCTAGATAACACGTTTCAAATCATAGATCATTTTGGGGCGTCGAGCGGATTTCAGGACCAGTGGGTTGGGAAGTGGCCTGACGCTTCCAAAAATAAAGTAGCAAAATGGTTGTTCAGTACTGAAAGTAATACTTCTGGGGATCCAGAGGGCATTGGGTTGTCTTTATGGAGAACCATTATAGGAGAAGGCTCTGCCGATCAAGCTAATAGTGGCTTTAGCGCTTCTAATTGGTTTCGTGAAATGGAGTGCTATTTAGCGCCAGATGGTACTTATGATTGGTCTAAACAGGCCGGACAGCGCTGGTTTATGTCTAAAGCTAAAGAGTATGGTGTAGATAAATTTACAGCGTGGACCGGTTCACCTCCATTTTTTATGAGTAAAAATGGTTTTGTGTTTAGTACTTCTGATGAGTCTAGCTTTAATTGTCAGCCAGATAAATATGATGACTTTGCTAATTTCTTGGCAGATGTTGTTAAAAAATACGAGGATGACGGTTACAATATCACCGCATTATGTCCTTTTAATGAAACTCAATACGAGTGGAATGCAACAGTTGGTGAAGCACAGCAATCTGGTACCAGGGCAACTAATGCAGAAATAGCCACCGTTACTAGAATTATTGATGAGACGTTTACGGAAAAGGGGATAAATGCCCAAATAATGATTCCTGAAGCGGCTCAGTTAAAATACCTGTTTGAAGGTTCTGGTAATACGGTAAATCAGGTTAATGATTTCTTTAACCCTTCTAGTGCTAATTATATAGGTAATTTAACTAATCTATCAAAAAATATAGCAGGACATAGCTATTTCAGTAATGAAACCACTAATGAGTCTTTAAGGCAACGCAAGTCTTTGAGAACAACACTAGAAAATTATGGTTTGAATTATTGGCAAACGGAGTATAGTCTTTTGGGTACTGCGTATCAGCAAAACAAAGACGTATCAACTTTTCAAGAAATTGACTATGCGTTATGGATGAGTCGTATAATCCACACAGATTTAGTTTTTGGTAATGCTACTGGCTGGAGTTTCTGGACAGCCCTTAATAGTTCTACTTTCGGAGATCATCCATACCGATTCAACCTTGTACTTTGGACACCCAATTCCAATAGTCCAACACATACAGATGGTACGGTTGAAGATAATAAGTTATTATGGGCGCTAGGGAACTATAGTAGGTTTGTTAGGCCTGGAATGGTGAGGTTTGAAGTTAAAGACCCTGATTATAGTGATAATACTTCGGTTGAAAATTTCATGATTTCGGGCTACAAAAGTACCTCGGGCAACGATTTGGTTTTAGTATGTGTTAACAATACCAATAGTAATAGGGAAATTATATTAGAAGAATATGGGACGAAATTTGAGGTTGTAAATGATCTTTTCGAGGTTTATACAACATCATCTACTAAGAACTTAAAAAAATCTACAACTACGTATGACAATATAGTTGTGCCGTCCAAATCAATAGTAACATTAAGAGCTCAGATAAAATAAGCCTATTAAATAGCTTTAAAGCTATTAGGTGTATTAAGTTACAAGAGAGGTGTAGCAATTTTCGAACTGTTATAAATTTTAAAAAAAACAAACATGAAAAAGACATTATTAATACTATTACTAGGAATAATTTTTTCCTGTACTTCGAATGATTTTACAGATCCTAACGATCCTAAATTTGGTAATATTGAAGATGGGATAGGAGGCGAAGAAGAAGGAGAGGAAGAGGTAAACGCAGATGTGGTTATTATGGTCGATGCTACTGATGGTGTCGATATAAGTCCAGAAATTTTTGGTGTTAATAATGATTGGCGTCTAGTTCCGGATAATACCTTTTCAGCTTTTGCTTCTACACTCGGTACTATTGGCAGCACAGTAGTAAGATACCCCGGAGGGTGGGAATCTGAATTTTACGACTGGACAACCAATACAACCCCCAGATGGGACAAATCACCCGATACGCCAGGAGCTTCAATAGAAACGTTAAAGAGCAATGTTTCAAATTATAGTATTGTTCTACCGACTGAAGAAGCAATGATTACGGCGGTTGGTTCTTCTCAATATAACCTTGCAATTGCCAACTTAAAGACTAGAGCGAAACAGGCTATTGACTTGTCTGGCATTAATTCTGTTAACGGAGGCCTTGTGGAAATTGGTAATGAATGGTGGTTGCAATGGGCAGGAGGCGTGAGTAGGTCGCAAAAACTCGATAAATATGTTAACATTGCCATGGACTTGACGGAATATATAGTTAGTGAATATCCAAATCGTAAGTTCAAGTTGTTAATTAATGGAGATTATACCGAACCTCAGGAGTTTACAACCATGAAGAATAAGTTTACTAGAGGTTATGGTGCTATTGATGGGGTAGGTTTACATACCTATACAGGTTATGTAACTGATTCACATAACATTGCTGATTTAGAAGAAAGAATAAAGGAATGTGCCGATAACTTCAATCCAGATAAGAACTTCAAATACCTATCAGAATGGATGCCTTCTCGAGATTACAACGAAAGAGCATTATATATGGAAGCCGCTAATATTATACCAGATATTATTCATATTTATGCCAGAGCTGGAGCTCAAGCGGCTGCATATTGGCCGCCAATCAACAGTCCTGTGCCTGGTTTGGGTATAACCAACTGGAACTATTCTAAAGTGTTTCCAACAGGGCAAATTTTGGGTGATATGGCAGTTTCATACAAGGGCAAATCTTTAAAAACAACATCAAATAAGGTTCATTTAGCAGCTGCGCTACAAGATGCAAATACTATGGTAATGTATATAACTGGAGCCAAGGAAAGTGGTAAAAAAGTAGCAGTTAAAGTAAATGGGTTTACAATAAATTCTATACAAAGTGTTGAGCGTTTTGTGCCAGCAGATTATAATGACACGGCAAAAGCAGAGCCTTATCTCACAGAAACGGCGTCTGCCCAGATTAGCTCAAACCATGTAGTGGTAGATGTTAACAAAGAAGGTTTATATCAAATCTATAAAATTGTTGTTAAGGGGAGTTAGTGAGTGATGAAAATATTATTGTCTATGTTTTTAGTTGTTGTGTCTATTTTTGTGAATAAACATGTTTTTAAATTTGTCTTGTGTAAAATAGGCGTTTAAGCGATTTACTGTGTTTTAAATGAGATATAAAAAAACAAATTTTGTGCATGTTTTTGTTGTGGTATGGTTTGCAGGCTTTATCGGCACTGCTGGAATGGCACAAACTTTACAAGTGCAATTAAATACTGAAAAGGAACATCAAACTATTTTAGGTTTTGGAGCTTCTGATGCTTGGAGGTGTCAATTTGTGGGCAGTAATTGGCCAGAACATAAAAAAGAGAAAATAGCAGAATGGCTTTTTAGTAAAGAAACAGACAAAAAAGGAAATCCTAAAGGTATCGGGCTATCTATGTGGAGGTTTTATATCGGGGCAGGAACTACTGAGCAAGGTAGCGATTCTAATATTGCAAATGAATGGCGTAGAGCAGAATCTTTTATAGATGTTAATGGAAATTACAATTGGAAAAAACAAGAGGGGCAACAGTGGTTTTTGGAAAAGGCGAAGCATTATGGTGTAGATAAGTTATTGGCATTTTCAATCTCGGCCCCCGTACAGTGGACAAAAAATGGTAAGGGGTACAATGGCGATAATAAAGACGGTGAAATTAATTTAAAACCGGAGTATTTTGACGATTATGCCAATTTCATGGTAGAGTTTCTAAAACATTTTGACTCCCAAGGAATCTTTTTTGATTATCTAAGTCCAATAAATGAACCGCAATGGGACTGGGAAAAAAAATCTCAAGAAGGCACGCCAGCAACCAATCAAAATATTTTAAAACTTACTAAAATGTTAGATAAGGGTATAGACGAGAGTGGCGTGTCTACAAAAATAGTGTTGGGAGAAGCAGCCGATTTACGTTGGTTATACTCAAACTACAATAAGTCAGAACGGGGTAATCAAATCGACTTTTTTTTCAACGAAAAGAAAGAACTAAAGCATCTAGATAATACAATTACAGGTCATAGCTATTTTACAACATGGCCAGTAGATAGCCTAATTGGTATACGAAAAAAGTTGAAACATAAACTAAATGAATATCCTGGTCTTGATTATTGGCAAAGTGAGTTTTGTATTCTAGAAAAAAATGATGACATAGGCGGAGGGCATCAACGGGATTTAGGGATAAACACCGCTCTATATGTAGCTCGTGTTATACATGCCGATTTAACCCTAGCCAATGCCAGTTCTTGGCAATGGTGGACAGCTTTGACCATAGCCAACTTTAAAGACGGGCTTATTTATTTGGATACAGGTAACCCGAATGACCTCTATAATAAACAATCGCTAAAACATGATGGAGAATACCACGATTCTAAATTATTATGGGCGTTAGGCAACTATTCAAGATTTGTAAAGCCTGGAATGGTAAGGGTAGAGGTTGAATCAAACCGAAACAAAGAAGCTTTAAAAAAAGCATACAACAATATGATGGTTTCAGGATACCTTGATAAAGATACTTCAGAGGTGGTTTTAGTTGCTATCAATTACAGTGACGAGGATCAGGTTTTAAATGTAACCAACTGTAAAATTGAAAATGTAAACGTTACCTCCGAAAATAGCAATTTAGAAACATTTAAAGTAGACGGCAAAGTCGTTGTCCTTAAGGCAAAATCAATAAATACACTAACAGGATCTTTAAAAAAGTAATAAAATACCCTAAACTAAAACAGCTCTTAAGAATTAGAGAAAGTAGTTTGGGGGCTTTGGGTACCATAAATTAAAATGACACAAATGAAAAACAAGAATAAGTTCAGTTTAGTAGCGCTTTGCTTAGCAGCTATTGTTTTTAATAGCTGCAAAAGCAAAGTTAATAATGAAGTAGTTAAAGTCGACAAAAAACCTAATGTCTTGTTTATCCTTGCAGACGATTTGGGTGCACACGATTTAAGCTATGCAGGGAGTAGCTATTATGAAACGCCTAATATTGATCGTATAGCAAAGGAAGGAACTGAGTTTACACAAGGTTATGCCGCATGTCAGGTATGTAGTCCTTCAAGGGCCAGTTTAATGACAGGTCAAGATCCTGCACGACATGGTATAACAGACTGGATTGGAGCCGCTACAGGTGAAAAATGGGGCGATTACTACAATACCAAAGTTATGCCACCAGAATATGTTCACGCGCTTCCCGAAGAAAGTATCACTATAGCTGAAGCACTAAAGCAAAACGGATACAAAACCTTTTTTGCAGGGAAATGGCATTTAGGAGACGTGCCGTATGGTCCTGAAAACAATGGTTTCGATATAAACAAAGGAGGTTGGGAAGTAGGAGGCCCTAAAGGGGGGTATTATGCGCCTTGGAGAAATCCTAAGTTAGATTATAAATATGAAGGTGAAAACCTTACTAAGCGTTTAGCGTTAGAAACAGCTGATTTCATTACCGCAAATAAAGACAAGCCGTTCTTTGCGTACCTTTCTTTTTACGCGGTACATGGCCCTATAGAAACTACAGAGGCAAAATGGAAAAAGTACAGAGATAAGGCTGAATCACAAGGAATTCCCGAATCTGGTTTTGAAATGGAAGCTAGATTACCTATTAGAACCGTGCAGGATAATCCTATTTATGCAGGCTTGGTAGAGTCTATGGATGATGCAGTGGGCGTTGTTCTCAGTAGGTTAAAAGAGTTGGGTTTAGAAGAAAATACCATTGTAGTATTTACATCTGATAATGGAGGTGTAGCTAGTGGAGATGCCTTTTCTACTACAAACTATCCTTTGAGAGGCGGTAAGGGATACCAGTGGGAAGGAGGCATTAGAGAGCCGTACCTAATTAAAGCACCCATGATAAAAAATGCGCCTAAACAAATTGAGTATCCTGCTTCAGGAATAGATTTTTATCCAACATTATTAGATATGGCTGGGGCAGAAAAAGACCCAAACCATATAATTGATGGAGTAAGTTTAGTACCGCTGTTAAAGGGTGGAGAATTAGAAGACAGGCCCCTGTTCTGGCATTATCCTCATTATGGAAATCAAGGTGGCGACCCTGTAAGTATTATAAGAAAAGGAGATTATAAGCTTATTCATTTCTGGGAAGATGGACGTGATGAATTGTATAATTTATCATTGGACCCAAGTGAAGCAAATGATATTTCTGCGAACAACCAAGAGATTTCACAAAATTTAAGAAAAGAGCTGGATACATATTTAGAAAGTGTAAATGCTAGAATTCCTAAAGTGTATGCTAAGTATGATGATAGCAAGGCAAAAGCCAAATATGAAGAGCGAAAAACTAAAATGAAACAACGTTTAGAAAAACAACGTATGGATTTTTTAAGTAAAGATTTTAATCCCAATAATAATTGGTACGATAGCAGTTTAAATACAAAAGACTAAAGTTTTAAATACACCAACTAACTAAACACCATGAATAAAACAAAATTTAATTTTACTTATTTATTATTTCTAGCACTTGTATCTGCTATGGGCGGTTTCCTGTTCGGTTATGACTGGGTAGTGATAGGAGGAGCCAAGCCGTTTTACGAACTTTATTTCGATATTACATCAGAGCCAACCTTACAAGGGTGGGCGATGAGTAGTGCGCTTATTGGTTGTATTTTTGGAGCAGTATTATCGGGAATTGTGGCCGATAAATTTGGGAGAAAGATACCGTTAATTTTAGCAGCTTTATTGTTTATTGTTTCTGCCTTTGGAACCGGTTATGTTGATAATTTTACGCCTTTTATAATTTATAGATTGATAGGAGGTTTAGGTATTGGTTTGGCTTCTACATTATCGCCCATGTATATTGCAGAAATTGCTCCTGCAAAATATAGAGGCCAGTTTGTGGCTATCAATCAACTCACACTGGTAATTGGGATTTTGGCCGCACAAGTGGCGAATTACTTTATTGCCGAAGCCATTCCTGAAAATAGTACGCCCGAAATGATTTTAAATTCTTGGAACGGACAAACTGGTTGGCGCTGGATGTTTTGGGCAGAGTTAGTGTCGGCTACCTTGTTTTTTGTTTTAATGTTTGTTGTTCCAAAGAGTCCAAGATTTTTAGTAAAGATTAATCAGGGTGAAACAGCTAAAAAAGTGTTGGCAAAAATAGGAGGAGAGTTCTATGCTCAAGAAGAATTGAATAGCATCAAGTTGACCTTGAAACAGAGCGGACATCCGAAAGTTAATATAGCAGATTTAAAATCGGCTAAAATAAAACCCATTTTGGTAATCGGTATAGTACTGGCAATATTTCAGCAGTGGTGTGGCATTAACATCATTTTTAATTATGCCGAGGAAATTTTTACGGCTGCGGGTTATAGTGTAGGGGATATGCTATTTAACATAGTGATTACCGGAAGCGTTAATTTAATTTTCACATTAATTGCCATGCGAACTGTTGATAGCTGGGGACGTAGAAAACTCATGCTATTGGGCTCTATAGGCTTGGGTGTGGTATATCTTATTTTGGGTGGTGCTTACTTTTTCCAGTTTACGGGATGGCCGGTATTGTTGTTGGTGATTACTGCCATAGCAATATACGCCATGTCTTTAGCTCCAATTACATGGGTTGTGCTTTCCGAAATTTTCCCGAATAAAATTAGAGGGGTTGCCATGTCTATTGCTACGTTTTCTTTATGGGTAGCGTCGTTTGTTTTAACCTTTACATTCCCAATTTTAAATGATGCTTTAGGAGCTTCAGGGACGTTCTGGGTATATAGTATAATATGTATTGCTGGATTCTTATTTATTAAGTCGAAGTTGCCAGAAACAAAAGGGAAAAGTCTTGAAGAAATAGAACTAGAATTGACTAAAGATAAAGAATAATAAAAATGAAAAAAGTATTTAGTACTTGGTTACTTTTAGGTGTGTTTTTATTCTGTTATGCCTGTAAGTCTTATGCTCAGGATATAGCCAATGAGACGATTGAAGATTGTCCTCATTCAGCACATTATTTAGATAGCTTAAAAACCGAACTTAAAGTAAAATGGCCAAATAACCGCACTATCAATTTGGTGTTTCATGGGCATTCGGTACCTACGGGATATACCACAAGAGGTGTTTTGGATAGGATAAATGCTTACCCGTATCGCACACTAAAAAAGGTAAATGACTTTTATCCTTATTCTGTGGTAAATACTATAACCACTTCTATTGGAGGGGAACAGGCAGAACAAGGCGCTAAGCGTTTTAAAGAGGAAGTTTTAATTTATAAACCAGATGTGCTGTTTATCGATTATGCCCTTAACGATAGAAAAATGGGTGTGGAACGCGCAAAAGTGGCTTGGGAACAAATGATAAAGGAGGCTTTGGAATATGGCACTAAAGTGATTTTATTGACACCTACACCTGATACTAAAGAAGATATTGCATCCAATGAATCGCCGCTAGCAAAGCATAGTGAACTTATTCGCGATTTAGCTAATAAATATAAAGTAGGCTTGGTAGATAGCTATGCTTTATTTAAAAAATTGGCAGAAACTGAACCTTTGGAAGGCTACATGTCCCAAAGTAATCATATCAACATGAAAGGTCACCAATTTGTTGCGGATGCCATTTTCGAATATTTCAAAAACTTGAATTGTGAAACCAATTAATCATAAAATGAAGACTTTCAGAAAGCATATCATTCTTTTTTTAATCGCATCAAGCTTCATTTTGCATAATTGCAAAAGTGATGAAACTGCTTATGTCGATTTGTCTGGCACGTGGAGTTTTAAAATTGATTCGCTAGACCAAGGTGAAAAAGAAAAGTGGTTCAAATTGAATTTAGGGGACAGCATTAAATTACCCGGTTCAATGCCCGAAAATGGTAAGGGTAATGATATATCGGTTAAAACCAACTGGACGGGCAACATGTGGAATGATAGCCTATGGTATAAATCTGAAGAGATGAAAAAGTACCGACAAGAAGGCAACGTAAAAGTATCGTTTTGGTTAACGCCTGTTAAAGATTATAAAGGGGCTGCTTGGTATCAGAAAAGAATAGCCATTCCACAATCTTGGGAAGGCAAAAACATTGTCTTAAATCTGGAACGTGTGCATTGGGAATCTACCGTTTGGATAGATGACAAGAAACTGGAAATGCAGAATAGTCTGGCCACTGCTCATCACTATAATTTAGGCGAATTAGCAGCAGGAGAACATACTGTTTCCATTCGAGTAGACAACCGAATTAAAGATATCAATGTTGGTTTAGACGCCCATAGTATTTCAGACAACACCCAAACCAATTGGAATGGCATTGTTGGTGAAATATCACTTTCTGCGGTTCCTAAATTGTCTATCGGAAATGTGAAATTATATCCTAACGTCTCTGATAAAACCGTTAGAGTTGTAGCTAGAATTGAAAACGGAACAGGTAAGAACCAAACCGCAGAATTAGTACTTCAAGCCAAAGAAAAATCGGAAAATGGGGAAGCTCTTGAGGTTTTGAAAGAATCAATAGAAATAGGTGATTCCAAAATAATAGAGTTGGAGTACCCAATGGGTGATGCCCCCAAACTATGGGATGAATTTAATCCTGATTTATATGAGATGCACCTGTCTTTAAATTCCGAAGAAAGTGTAGACAAAAGGGTTGAAACTTTCGGCATGCGTGACTTTAAGGCAACTGGAACAGTTTTTACTATTAATGACCGGCCCCTATACCTTAGAGGAACTCTAGAATGTGCCATTTTCCCATTAACGGGATATCCGCCTACAGATGTTGATTCTTGGAAACGGATAATTAGTATTGTTAAAAATCACGGTCTAAACCATATTCGTTTTCATTCTTGGTGTCCACCCGAAGCTGCATTTCAGGTTGCAGATGAAATGGGTATATATATTCAAGCGGAAGCATCAGCTTGGAAAGCGGGTTTAGGAGATGGAGAGCCTGTGGATACATGGTTGTACAAAGAAGGTGAGGATATCATTAACGCTTACGGAAACCATCCGTCGTTTGTGCTAATGACTTATGGTAATGAGCCAAGTGGAAAAAACCATAAGCAGTATTTAACAAAGTATGTCAATCATTTTAAAGCATTAGATAACCGCAGATTATACACAAGTGGCGCTGGGTATCCGTACTTAGAAAATATGGATTATTATAACAACGCTAGGCCTAGAATTCAAGGATGGAATCAAAATTTAAAAAGTGTTATTAACAAAGAGGCCCCACAAACCTTATTTGATTATGAGCACTTAATTAAGCAAACACCTATGCCTTACGTAAGCCATGAAATGGGGCAATGGTGTGTGTACCCCAACTTTAAGGAAATGTCGAAATATACAGGGGTTTTAAAACCTAAAAACTTTGAAATTTTTAAGGAATCCTTGGAGGAGAACGGTATGTTAAAATTAGCAGACAGCTTTTTATTGGCATCGGGCAAATTACAAACACTTTGTTACAAAGCAGATATTGAAGCAGCTCTGCGAACCAAAGGAATGGCAGGCTATCAGTTATTGGATTTACATGATTTTCCTGGTCAAGGTACTGCACTAGTGGGCGTTTTAGATGTATTTTGGGATGAAAAAGGATACGTCACTCCTGAAGAATTTAAAGCCTTTAGCGGAAGTACGGTTCCGTTGGCACGTTTATCAAAACGAACATTTCAAAATATAGATACGCTAACCGCTGAAATTGAAATTGCCCATTTTGGAGAGTATCCTATGAATGAAGTGATTCCTAAATGGGAATTAACTAAAACAGATGGTAGTGTGTTCTCTAAAGGAGAATTCGAAAAAATAGATATTCCCATAGGAAATGGTATTCAATTAGGAAAGGTTAATCAACCCTTAAATACCATTACCAAGGCTCAACAACTTATCTTAAGCATTATGGTGGGTGACGCCAAAAATAGTTGGGATGTTTGGGTGTATCCTTCTAAAAAGGAGAATATTGAAAATGAGTCATCTATTAAAGTTGTAACTAAATTGGATGCAAAAACTATCAGTTATTTAGAGAATGGTGGTAATGTACTTTTAAATATCAACAAAGGAGATATAGCTCCAGAAAAAGGAGGAAATATAGGTATTGGTTTTTCAAGTATTTTTTGGAATACCTCATGGACCAATGAACAGAAACCACATACATTAGGAATTCTATGCAATCCAGAACATCCTGCATTAGCTCATTTCCCAACGGAGTACCATTCTAATTGGCAATGGTGGGATGCTATGAGCCATTCCAACGCAATCATTTTTGATGATATACCAGAATTGAATCCTATTGTTAGGGTTGTTGACGACTGGTTTAAAAATAGAAAACTCGCTTTAATTTTTGAAGCTCAAGTAGGGAAAGGAAAGCTAATTTTTTCTGGAATTGACCTGCATACTGATATAGAAAATAGACTAGAAGCACAACAGCTTTTATACAGTCTAAAAACATATATGACCAGTAATGATTTTAATCCTAAAAGTGAATTGAATATTAGTCAACTAAAAGCGCTATTAACCTATTAGTAACAAACAAACTAAGCATAAAAATTATAAGATTATGAAGACAGTAAACGCTTGGCACGAGAAAGTAACCATTCCTACCTATGAAGTAGGAACACCAGAGAAATACCCGGTTTTTTTAGAAAAACGAGTATATCAGGCAAGTAGTGGTTCTGTTTATCCACATCCCGTTATTGAAAAAATCAGTGATGAGAAGGTAGATAAAGAATGGGATGCTATTTTTATTGAAAATGATTATATCAAATTAATGATTTTACCGGCTTTGGGAGGCAGAATCCAAAGAGCTTATGATAAGATTCGTAAACGAGATTTTGTTTATTATAATCATGTTATAAAACCAGCTTTGGTGGGGTTAACAGGACCTTGGATTTCTGGCGGTATTGAATTTAACTGGCCTCAGCATCACCGTCCAAGCACATACGATCCAACAGATTTTTATATAGAAGACAATGAAGATGGTAGTAAAACCGTTTGGGTTAGTGAATTAGAGCGTATGTTCCGAACCAAAGGAATGGCTGGTTTTACCTTGCATCCAGATAAGGCTTACATTGAAATTAAAGCCCATTTATACAACAGAACACCGCATCCACAAACTTTCTTATGGTGGGCAAATCCTGCGGTGGCGGTTAACGACCATTACCAATCTGTGTTTCCACCAGATGTAAATGCTGTATTTGACCATGGTAAGCGTGATGTATCGGAATTTCCAATTGCCAAAGGCGAATATTATAAAGTAGATTATTCACCAGGAACCGATATATCTAGATATAAGAATATCCCAGTACCAACAAGTTATATGGCCATCACCTCTAAATACGATTTTGTTGGTGGTTATGAAAATGATTCAAAAGGTGGATTGCTACATGTTGCAGACCATAACGTTTCTCCAGGGAAAAAACAATGGACTTGGGGTAACGGAGAATTTGGTAAAGCTTGGGATAGGAATTTAACAGATGAAGACGGACCTTATATTGAATTGATGTGTGGAGTTTACACAGATAATCAACCCGATTTCTCATGGATGCATCCCTATGAAGAAAAAAGCTTTAAGCAATATTTTATGCCTTACTACAATGTAGGTGTGGTTAAAAATGCGACCAAAGAGGCTTTGGTAAATCTTGAAATGGTGGATGGAAAGGCTCAAGTAAAAGTGTATGTAACGTCTACTTATAACAATTGCGTTATCACTTTAAGTGCCAACGGAAAGGTGTTGCACGAAGAAGTGTTAAATCTGTCTCCTGAAGTTGGTTTTGAAGAATTGATAGACATTGGTTCCAATACTTTTGATGATTTACAAATTTCAGTGAATGATAGTGCCGGTAAAGTTTTGGTGGCTTGGGAACCCGATAAGGATTTGTCAGATGAAATCCCTGAACCAGCCAAGGCGGCCAAAGATCCAAAAGATATTGAGACTATTGAAGGCTTGTATTTAAGAGGGCTCCATTTAGAGCAATACAGACATGCAACTTTTGTGGCCACAGACTATTATGAAGAGGCATTGAGACGTTCACCAAAAGATGTACGCATCAACAATGCTATGGGGCTTTGGTTTATGCGAAAAGGGCAATTGGAAAAATCAATTTCTTATTTCGATACAGCTATTGAGACCTTGACAAGTCATAATCCTAACCCTTATGACGGTGAGCCTTATTTTAACAAAGGAATGGCATTGAGTTATTTAGGTAAAAAAGAAGAGGCTTATGCTAGTTTCTTTAAAGCCTGTTGGAATGCACAATGGCAAGATGCGGGTTATTTCAACTTAGCCCAAATAGATTGCTCAAGAGGCGATTTAGAAAAAGCTATGGATTTGGTGGATAGAGCTTTAATTAAAAACTGGCACAACCATAAGGCAAGACATCTAAAAGTGATTTTACTCAGAAAAACTGGTAAAATTGAACAAGCTAAACAGTTAATCAAAGATTCTTTGACTATTGATAAATTCAATTTTGGAGTGCTTTACGAAAGGTATATTTTGTCTAATGCCCAAGAAGATTTAGAGGCATTCAAGACGATTATTAGAAATTATGCACACAATTATATTGAGTTTTCTTTAGACTATGCAATGGCGGGTCAATTTGATGAAGCTGTGGCTCTTTTAAAAGTACATACCGATGCCAATAATGAAGTGTACCCGATGGTGTACTATTTCATGGGATGGTATTTAGACCAAAAAGGCGATAATTCTAAAGCTTTGGAAGCTTACAAAAAGGCCTCGCAGATGCCGGATACTTATTGTTTCCCGAACAAAATAGAGGAAGTTAAGGCATTGGAATCTGCTTGTAAAGCGAACCCAACCGATGCTAAAGCATTCTACTATCTTGGGAATTTCTGGTATGCCAACAGGCAGTACGAGGAGGCGCAAGATTGCTGGGAAACTTCCGTGAAATTAGATGATAGTTTTGCTATAACCCATCGCAACTTGGCATTGCTATACTACAATAAAACCAATCAAAAAGAATTGGCAGTAACCCATTTAGAAAAAGCATTTGAGCTGGATAGTACCGATGCTAGATTGTTGATGGAGTTAGACCAATTATATAAAAAGATTAATGTACCTGTTGATAAGCGATTAGCATTATTAGAGGAGCATATTGACTTGACTAATTCTAGAGACGATTTGTACTTGGAGCGTATTGCGCTTTATAATTTGAAAGGTGATTTCGAGAAAGCGAAAGCGCTTATTGATAAACGTCAATTCCACCCGTGGGAAGGAGGTGAAGGCAAAGTGCCATTCCAATATTTAACAAGTAACATTGAGCTTGCTAAGCAGTATATTTCTATTAAGAATTACGAAGGCGCTATTGAGCTTTTAATACAGTCAAAAGATTACCCACACAATTTAGGAGAAGGTAAACTGCACGGCACTGTTGAGAATGACATCGATTATTGGTTAGGCTGTGCCTACGAAGGTTTAGGTAATGCTGAGCAAGCCAAAGCTTATTTTGAATTAGCTTCCGAAGGATTAAGTGACCCAAGCCCAGCAATTTTTTACAACGACCAACAGCCTGATAAAATTTTCTATCAAGGATTGGCATTGCAAAAATTAGGACGTAATGATGAAGCAAACAAGAGATTTGATAATTTGTTGAACTACGGACAAGAACATATTAATGATAATGTGAAACTGGACTATTTTGCCATATCCTTACCCGATTTATTGATTTGGGAAGAAGATTTGAATGTTATCAATAAAATCCATTGTAATTATATGATTGGCTTAGGGCAATTGGGCAAAGGTAACGATGCTGAGGCAACTGAAGCGTTCACTAAAGTTATTGATACTAATTTATCTCATATTCCAGCGCAGATTCATCAAGCGCTTGTTGGGGTGAAATCTTAACTAAAATTAATTGCTTGTATATGAGGGTTTTATCTTGTTTTAAAATTATTTTTTTTGGAATTTTCTGCTGTATGCCTTTTAAGGCACTTACACAAAGCACCAACCCTAATATCGTCATCATTTATGTTGACGATTTAGGGTACGGCGATATTGGTGTCAATGGAGCCATTGGAGTAGAAACACCACATATTGATACACTTGCTAAAAACGGATTGAACTTTACAGATGCACATTGTTCGGCATCAACCTGTACACCATCAAGATATTCCTTATTAACGGGAAGCTATGCCTTTCGCAATAATGCTGAAATTTTAGAAGGTGATGCACCACTTATAATAAACCCTAATATGGGTACATTACCTAAAATGTTACAAAAAGCCGGTTACAAAACGGGTGTGGTTGGCAAATGGCATTTAGGTCTTGGTAAAGGGAAAATCAATTGGAATGAAAAAATTCCGTTAGGTCCCGAAGAAGTAGGATTCGATTATAGCTTTTTAATCCCAGCTACAGGCGATAGAGTACCTTGTGTATTTTTGGAAAATCAAAAAGTGGTTGGTTTAGACCCTGACGACCCAATAACAGTAAGCTATGGTGCAAGAATAGAAGGATACCCATGGGGTTTTCAGCGTCCTGAATTGCTAAAACAACATACAGACCCTTACCATCAGGGAGCTATCATTAATGGCATAAGCCGAATTGGATATATGAAAGGGGGTAAAGATGCCCTTTGGGTGGACGAGAACATCCCTTTTGTCCTAACCGATAAAGCCAATGCTTTCATTAATAATAATACGAACAATCCATTCTTTCTATATTTTGCTTTGCATGATATTCATCAACCACGTATTGCCAATATCAAATTTGTAGAAAGCAGTACCATGGGCCCCCGTGGCGATGTAATTGCTCAAATGGATTGGTGTGTTGGCCAAATTACCAAAGCACTTGAAAAGCAAGGTTTATTAGATAATACCTTAATTGTTTTTACAAGTGATAACGGTCCTATTCTGGATGATGGCTATTTAGATTATGCTAGAGAATTAGTTGGTGACCATAAACCAGGTGGAGGTTACCGGGGTAGCAAATACTCGGCTTATGAAGCAGGTACCCGTATGCCTACTGTGGTGCATTGGCCAAAAGAAGTAAAACCAGGTGTTAGTAATGCCTTATTGTCACAAGTGGACTTGTATGCCTCATTAGCGTCCTTGGTCGATCAAAAGGTTGCAAAAGATGATGCTGTTGATAGTCAAAACTTTATGGAGTCTTGGTTAGGGAAATCTAAGAAAGGCCGTAAATTTTTACTCGAAGAATCATACACCTTCGGTTTTAGAATGGATAATTGGAAATATATAAAACCTAAAGATAAACCTGTACCTAATTGGATTGTTCAAAAGTTTGTAGATCCCGGATTTAGACCAGAACCACAATTGTTCAATTTAGACGAAGATCCATCAGAATCTAAAAACATTGCCAGCAAATATCCCAAGATAGTTGCCAAAATGGAGGCCGAATTAAAAGAAATTCTGGAAAAATAAAGTATTATGAGAATAATTTTATTGGCGTTGTGTTTATTTACAATAATGTCGTGCCAAGCACAAGACAAACCTAATATTCTTTGGGTAACCATAGAGGATACTTCTCCTCTCTTTATAGGTTGTTACGGTAATGAACAAGCCAGTACACCAGTAATTGATAAATTAGCAGAAGAGGGTGTAAAGTTTACAAACGCATTTTCTACAGGTACAGTATGTGCGGCCAGTCGGTCAACAATAATAACGGGTGTTCGAACTTATAAAATGGGTACAGGCCACCAAAGAAGTCAATATCCTATTCCGGGTTTTATTAAAGGCTTCCCTTTTTACTTGAAGCAATTGGGGTATTACACAACCAATAATTCTAAAACAGATTATAATATTGCCAACGAAAAAGATTTTGTAAAAGAGGCTTGGGACGAAAGTTCCAACAAGGCCACTTGGAAAAATAGGGCCGAAGGCCAACCCTTCTTTGCTGTATTCAATTTTGCAGAATCGCATCAGTCACGAACCATGTCGTGGACTTTTGAACAGTACCAAAAGCATGTTTGGAATCATTTGCCTGACGAAGATAAAATTGCTGACGATGCTTTTGATATGCCTCCTTTTTATAACGATACCCCCGAAATGCGTAAGCAATTTGCAAGAGTTTATAATTCCATTAAACTTACCGATAATCGAATAGGGGAATTATTGCAAAAATTAGAAGAAGATGGACTAAAAGACGATACCATTATTTTCTTTTATGCTGATCATGGCGAGGGTATACCAAGGGCAAAAACTAACGGCATAAATTTAGGGTACCGTGTGCCATTTGTGGCGTGGTTTCCTGAAAAATTTAAACATCTATCACCGTGGGAAACAGGAAAGCCAACAAATAAACTTATTAGTTTTGAAGATTTAGGGCCTACAATGATTGATTTGTTAGGAGGTAAAGTGCCAGAATACATGAAAGGAAAACGCCTTTTTGACTCAGATTCAAATAATAAAAAAGATTTGTTGTTACTGTCTACAGATAGGGTGGATAATGGATTAGACTTAGTAAGAACCGTAACCGATGGTAAGTTTGTATATTCTAGAAACTTTATGCCATTTATTCCTGAAGTAAGGTATATCAATTATTTGGAGATTGCTGATATCACAAAACATATGCGTAAAGATTTAAAACAAGGTAAACTTAACGCATTCCAATCTCGGGTTTTTGAGGAGCGCCCCTTTGAAGTGTTATATGATATTGAAAATGATATATGGGAAGAGCACAACTTAGCGGACAATGCAAAGTATAATCCTGTTTTAGAGAAGATGAGACAGTTTTTAGACAGTACTCTTTTAGAGGATAAAGATATATTGTTTATGCCCGAGTACGATATGGCTAAAATATCTGAAAACCAAACTCCTTACGAATACCGTTTAACGGACGACTACAATTTTAATGAAATTTATAAAATCGCTTCATTATCTGGTAAGAAGGGCAGAAAGGTAGCGCAAGCTCAAATAGAATCTCTAAAGCACGACGATAGATTAGTTAGGTATTGGGCTAGTGTAGGTTTGATGTCTCAGGACCAAAAGATTTTAGAATCATTTCAGAAGGAATTAAATGAATCACTTCAGGATGATTATTCTCCCGTAGCTATAACTGTTTCTGCAATCTTGTATAGTAAATTTCAAAGTAAAAAGGCTATGGAAGTTTTAAATAACTTCGCTAAAAATGAGGATTGGACTCTGGCTTTAATGTCTATTAATTATATGCTTTATTGTCAAGACAGAACACCGTTTGAACCTACAATTGAAGCATTACTTCAAAACCAAAACCTTAATTGGCATGTAAAAAGTGCATGCCTTGATTTTGAGGAAAGTCAAAGATTGAGGAAAGAAATTTAAATTAAAAACCAAAGATACCATGAAATTATATCAAACCGTAGTTCTAGTTTTTATGCTCATATTGGGTGCTTGTGCGCCAAAGGTAGATCGAATAGATTTGTCGGGTATATGGCAGGTAAAATTAGATTCCACAAATGTTGGAAAGCAAGAAAATTGGGCGGGGTCAAAACTAGAAGGAAGAGAAATTAGTTTACCAGGAACTTTAGATGATGCCGAAATAGGAACGCCAAACAAACTTGAACCAGCAATAAATAATTACGTAATGTCCAATTTAACCCGAAAACATCAGTATATAGGGAAAGCGTGGTATCAAAAAGAAATTGAAATACCCAAAGATTGGAAAGAGAAATCGGTGACATTAAACCTTGAACGGGTGCTATGGGAGTCCACTGTGTATATTGACGATAAAATAATCGGTAAAGCAAATAGCTTAATTGGCGCACATAGTTTTGAAATTCCAGATAATATTTCTGCGGGAAAACATATGCTTACTATTTGTGTAGATAACTCCAACAAGTACCCAAACATAAACGTTGCAGGAACACGTTATCCAGATAAAGTAAACCAAGACATGGCTCATGCCTACACCAATCACACACAAATAAAGTGGAATGGTATAATTGGCGATATTTCGCTAAATGCTTCAGGCCAGAATAAGCCCAATAATATTCAGGTTTACCCCAAAAAAGATTTAAAAGGATTAAAGGTAACATTCGAACAACCCGTCGCACTTGATGGGGCAGTAGCCTTAAATATTAAAACTTTAAATGGGGCAGAAATTTACAGCAAACAATTAGAGGCTGTAAAAGTTTCAAACAACGAATTTTCTATTGAAGTGGATAAGCCGGAAGGCCTTGAGTTATGGGATGAGTTCAACCCCAATTTGTATGAGGTTTCAGTAAAAACGAATACCGGAACGGTTAGCACTACTTTTGGATACAAAGTTGTGGATAGCCATGATGGCGATTTAACCTTAAATGATAAACGTATTTTTTTAAGAGGAAATTTGGAGTGTGTTATTTTTCCGCTAACTGGTTATCCGCCAATGCAGAAAGAAGACTGGGCAACTCTTATAAAACAAGCAAAAGATTATGGTTTAAATCACCTACGTTTTCATTCATGGTGTCCTCCAAAAGCAGCTTTTGAGGCTGCAGACGAGGCTGGTTTTTACGTTCAGGTAGAACTGCCGCATTGGAGTTTAAAAGTAGGGGAAGACCAAGCCACTAACGCGTTTTTAAAAGCTGAAGCCGATAAAATTATAAAGGATTATGGTAACCATCCATCTTTTATTTTCATGGCGATGGGGAATGAATTGGAAGGTGACGCTGCCTTTCTAAATAGCCTTGTTAAAGATTTGAAACAGAAAGACGATAGGCATTTATATGCAACAACAGCATTTTCGTTCCAAAGGCCAATGGGGACAAGACCCGAACCGGAAGATGAGTACTTTATTGCTCAATGGACCAAGAGAGGATGGATTCGAGGACAAGGTGTTTTTAATGACAAACCACCGCATTTTAATGCAGATTATACTTCTGGAGCGGAACATATAGAAGTGCCTTTAATTTCCCATGAAATTGGTCAGTATTCCGTATATCCCGATATGAGTGAAATAGAAAAGTATACAGGGGTTTTGGAGCCGCTAAACTTTATAGCGGTAAAACAAGATTTAGAGAAGAAGGGACTTTTGGATTTAGCTCCGGAGTTCACATATAATTCAGGAAAGTTGGCCGCTTTGTTATACAAGGAGGAAATCGAGAGGGCTTTAAAGACACCAAGTTTTGATGGCTTTCAGTTGCTGCAGCTTCAAGATTTTCCTGGGCAAGGAACCGCTTTGGTAGGTTTGTTAAATGCTTTTTGGGAATCGAAAGGAGTTATCTCTGCCGAAGAATTTAGCCAATTTAATAGCGAATTGGTTCCGTTAATTAGATTTGAAAAAGCAGTTTACGAAAGCGGAGAGTCTTTCATAGCTACTATTGAAGTGGCCAATTTTTTCAAAGATTTGAAAAACAAAATCATCAATTGGAGCATAACAGATGAGGCAGGAAAAGAAGTGAAATCTGGTAGTCTAACTGATATTAATCTATCTATAGGAAACAACACAGATTTAGGAGTTATTGATTACACTGTTGAGGCAAAAGAAGCCAGAAAACTAAATATTAGTGTAAGCGTAGCAGAAACAAAATATAAAAACAGTTGGAATATATGGGTGTATCCAAAAACTGTTTCTACAACATCAGCAGATATCTTAATAACATCTTCTTTTCAAGAGGCTTCAAAAGCATTGCATAAAGGAAAAACCGTGTTGCTAAATCCAGATTATAAAGGACTAAAAGGTACAACAGGACGATTTGTGCCTGTTTTTTGGAGTCCTGTACATTTTCCCGACCAGCCAGCAACAATGGGTGTTATGGTAAATGAAGCGCATCCAGCTTTTAATCATTTCCCAACAAGTTCGCATACCGATTGGCAATGGTGGGATTTATGTATAAAATCAAAATCTGTTATTATAGATTCCTTGAAAGTGACACCGATAGTTCGAGTGATAGATAATTTTGTTACCAACCATCACCTAGCTAATGTTTTCGAAGCTAATGTAGGGCAAGGAAAGCTGGTGTTTTCTGCCATAGATTTAACTACAGATTTGGACAAGAGGCCAGTAGCGAGACAATTGAGATATAGCTTACTGGAGTACATGAAAAGCGATAGCTTTAATCCGTCTGAAACAATCCAAATGAAGGACCTGGAACAGGTTAAAATTGAAGGTAAAAGTAGCACGTTTTCAGCAGAAGACGTCTATAGTAGTGGATACAATTAATGATAATAATCATGCCGATATTCACCATTAAAAACGTTTTTATCTAGTATTTCTATTTTTTTGTTTTCATGAAAGTACCTGAGTAAAACGCTTGTGAATTTATAGATGAAAAAATAAATAATAGAGAGATAAGTTAATACTAACCCTAAATCGAAGGAAAGGAATATGTTAGAAAATGCGTTATTTTATTTAATTATTCTGTTGAAATATCAATAAGAGCTAAAATGGTGTCAAAAAAGTAGTATTGTCTATAAAAGCAAAATGTTAGTCCATTTAAATATTGCTTATTAAAATTAATTTTATACAAAACCAATTAACTAATTAAAATTATTTATTATGACAAAAAAAATTACTTTTTCGCTTACAGCATTTCTGTTTTGCTCTGTTTTAGCTTTTGGGCAAACATTGGTTAACGATTTCGAATCGGGGACTACGGGTTTACTTAATGTTGGGGGAGGTATAACCACTTCAGTGGTGGCAAACCCTAACACATCAGGGTTGAACACATCAGCCAATTGTTTGGAAATTAAAAGAACGGGCGCCCAATGGTGGGTTTTTCAAGGTGTTGATGTTGTTGACATGGCTATTTCATCTTCTGAAACCAAATTTTTAAGTATGATGGTTAATTTTCCAGCACAACCAGATTTGGGGGTTCGTTTTGATGCTCCTGACGATGCATCAAATGGGAGCGAGGTAGTAAGGGCCGTAAATTCGTATACAGATTTTAACCAATGGCAGGAAATTGTGTTTGAAATTAAAGATAGTCCGGCGGCAACAGCATTTACTTTAGGGACTTTATATAGATTATCTATCCATCCAGATATAGGTTATGAAAATGTGCCAGCAGGTCAAGTGCTAAACAATACAGATGCTTTCGGTTACATTGATAATATTCAAATTTTAGATAGCAATCCTTTATCTGCTTCCGATTTAAAGTTTGAGAATAGCGTTTCGTTATTCCCAAACCCAGTACAATCTACTTTTAAATTAAAAACCCAAAGTAATACAATTGTTGAGAATGTATCGATTTATAATATTTTGGGAAATAAGGTGGCCGAAAACATAATTAGTTTTAATGATAATGAGTATGATATAAGTGGTTTGCAATCTGGAGTTTATGTTGTTGAAATAGCTAATTCTCAAGGGAACACGGCCTTTAAAAGAATCGTTAAGAACTAAATAATAAACCTTAATTTGATGTTATAAAATACCTCAATAAAAAGATATTACATCAAGTTGGTTTATAATTGAAAAGGAGCAGACATAACTATATTATGTCTGTTTTTTTTTTAATCATTTTAACTCCGTTAGTGTATTTGCATTCTGTAAGACTTTTTAAATTTTAATAAATACCAGATGAAATTTTACTGTAACTTAATTTTAATACTAGTACTAACAGTTTCGTGCAATAAAGTGCAGCTTTCAAAACCTATTTATGTAGCTGAAACTTGGGAAAACCCCGAATGGGAAAACCCTGAAATATTCCAAATAAACCGGGAGGCCCCGAGAGCGACATTTTATAACCATAGGACCGTAGAGGAAGCAATAACAAATAAGGGATGGAAGTCGTCTTCATTTTACAAATCACTAAATGGCACTTGGAAGTTTTACTATGCAGATAGTGTGCAAGCCAGACCCAAAGATTTTTACAAAGAAGATTTTAGTTTAAAAGGTTGGGATACTATTTCTGTACCTTCAAACTGGGAGTTAAAAGGATTTGGACTGCCTATTTATGTTAATGCGGGTTATGTTTTTCCTAAAAACCCTCCCTATATCGCTCATAATTTTAATAATGTAGGTAGTTATAAACGAACTTTTCAAATCCCAACAGATTGGAAAAACAAAGATGTGTTCTTACATTTTGCCGGGGTAAGTGGTGCTATGTATGTGTATATAAACGGCCAAATGGTAGGTTATAACCAAGGCAGTAAAACCCCTGCAGAATTTAAGGTGACAAAATATCTTAAACCAGGCGAAAATCAATTATCTGTGCAGGTGCTACGCTGGTCTGATGGTAGCTATATGGAAGATCAAGATTTTTGGAGATTAAGTGGTATTGAGCGAGATGTTTATTTACGAGTTGAAAACCCTGTTTACATAAAAGATATAAAACTTAAAAACGACCTGTCTAGCAATTATAAACAAGGCTTATTTGGTGCGAAGATAGATTTAAGCTCATATTCAAAACAGCCGGAAAAGGGGATTGTAGAAATTAAGCTCATGGATAGCAATGAAGAGATCGAAGCTTTTTCAAAGAATTTTGAAATTTCTTCTAAACAATCTATTGAAGTTTTTCATGAGGGAACAATTTCAAATGTAGTACCATGGACGGCAGAAACACCAAAACTCTATACTGTGCTAGTAACGCTTAAAGATGTTGATGGCAACATTATGCAGGCTACTTCCATAAAAACAGGTTTCAGAAATATAAAAATTGAAAACAACCAATTTTTAGTAAATGGGAAGCCAGTATTGTTAAAAGGAGTGAATCTTCATGACCACGATGAAAAAACAGGACACGTTGTAAGTGAAGAATTGACCATGAAGGATTTGGAGCTAATGAAAAAAAACAACGTAAATGCCATACGTTGTAGCCATTACCCTAAAAATCCGTTTTTCTATTCTATGTGTGATCAGTACGGATTCTATGTTATAAATGAAGCGAACATTGAAACTCATGGTATGGGAACTACCAACCAAGGATTGGATAATAACGAGGAAGCAAAAAAGGTGCATCCCGCTTATCAACCAAAATGGAAAACAGCTCACTTAGATAGAACGATAAGAATGTTTGAACGCGATAAAAATCATCCGTCTATCATCACATGGTCTTTAGGAAATGAAGCTGGAAATGGCAATAATTTCGTAGCTACCTATAATTGGTTAAAAGAAAATGACTCTACAAGGCCTGTACAATACGAAGGTGCTACCGGTTATGAAAATACAGATATTCAAGCACCTATGTATTGGCGAATACCAAAGATGATTCAGTATGCCGAGAACAACCCCAACCGCCCTTTAATACAATGTGAGTACGCTCATGCTATGGGGAACAGTTTAGGCAACTTTAAAGACTATTGGGATGTTATTAGGAAATATGATATTATGCAAGGTGGTTTTATTTGGGATTGGGTTGACCAAGGGCTTGTTGCTACCTCCCCAGAAGGGGAGAAATATTGGGGGTATGGAGGCGATTTTGGAGCAGAAAACATCCATAATGATGCTAATTTTTGTTTAAATGGTATTGTTAATCCAGATCGTACACCGCACCCAGGTTTGGAAGAACTTAAAAAAGTTTATCAAGATATTCATTTTAAAGACGCCAACTTAAAAACAGGTCAAGTAACCGTTTACAATGAGTATTTTTTTACCAATCTAAATCAATTTGATTTTTCGTGGCAACTTTTTAAAAACGGATCTAAAATTGATGAGGGGATCATAAAATCAATTGATTTAGAACCCAGAACTTCAAAAGTGATAACACTTAATTTACCAGAAATAGATTTTCAATCGGGCGAATTTGCACTTCAACTGTTCGCTAGAACAAAAGAAAAAAGGCCGTTAATACCAAAAGGCTACCCATTGGCTAAAGCAGAGTTTTTAACGGGAACTTATACGCCAATATTCAAAGAAAATACAACAGATAATATTACTATTAAGAAAGTTAATGATAGCTTATTTTTTAAGTCTAATAACTTTGAAGCTGGTTTTAACCTGCAGACTGGAAAACTGGTAACATTGAATTATGGTAACGGAAATATAATCAAACAAGGCATTCAACCAAATTTCTGGAGAGCTACAACCGATAACGATTTCGGTTTTAATATGCCAAAACATTTTGCAAAATGGAAAAGGGCCACAGATCAACAGGTGTTGACGTCATACGCACTAAAAGCTGGTAATACGATTGTAGACCTAGCCTCTCTGTCTGAACATGAGTCCCTTGTTGATGCATGGGCAAAATTAGAGTTGGTTTATCAATTACCAGACAATATGGCGCAAATTCAATTAGATTATAAAATAGAGGCGTCTGGCCAAATTACGGTTACAAATACACTAAAGGAGGTGAGTGGTGAATTGCCTAACCTACCTCGTTTCGGAAATAATTTTATATTAAAAGCGGATTACAACCATGTGAACTGGTACGGTAGAGGACCGCAAGAAAATTATCAAGACCGAAATACTTCAGCTTTTGTAGGCATCTATAACACTAAAGTGGAAGATTTATATGTTCCTTACATACGGCCTCAAGAAAATGGATATAAAACAGATGTTCGGTGGGTCTCTTTTACAAATGAAAAAGGAAAAGGTATAAAAGTTACAGGATCAAAACTATTTAGTTTTAGTGCACATCATCAATATAATTCAGATTTTGATGCTGGTTTAACCAAGCAACAACGCCATACAACAGATATTAAAAAACGCGATTTTGTGAATATAAATATAGACAATAAACAAATGGGCGTTGGTGGCGATACCAGTTGGTGGGCCAGGCCCTTAGAGCAATATCAGATAAAGCCTAAATCGATGGTTTATTCCTATACTATCTTTCCTTTAAATTAAAGTTTGCATTGAATTAACGAACAAAAAATGAATATTCTTTTTAAAACCATATGTTTTGCACTCTTAACTTTGAGTTCGTTGGGTTGTAAAACAAAATTAAACGAACAAACAGTGGCAGCTACAAAGCCACCCAACGTTATAGTTGTTCTATTGGATGATGCCGGCTATGTAGATTTTGGGTTTATGGGTAGTAAAGATTTGCACACACCAAACATTGATGCCCTAGCAAGTAATGGCGTTATTTTTACCGATGCTCATGTAAGTGCCACGGTTTGTGCACCTTCCAGGGCCGGTTTGCTAACAGGGAAATACCAACAGAGGTTCGGGTTTGAAGCCAACGGTACTGGAGGTATTGGTTTAAGTGACGGTGTTGTAACCATGGCAGATGTGTTTCGAGCCAATGGCTACAATACCTATGCCCTAGGGAAATGGCATCTGGGAGAAGAAATGTCCGATCATCCAAATAACAGAGGTTTCGACGAGTTTTATGGGTTTATTTCGGGTAGTCGTTCTTATTTTCCTTTGGCGAATCCAAGCAAAGAAAAAATGCTTCAACATAATGGAGAGCGTGTGGTTTTTAATGGTTATATGACGGATGTTTTGGGAGACCAGTCTTTAAAATTTATGGAGGATTCAAAAAGGAAACCATTTTTTATGTATTTGGCATACAATGCCGTGCATACACCTATGGAAGCTAAAAAAGAAGATTTAGAACGCTTTGAAAATCACCCGCGTAGAGAATTAGCAGCCATGACATGGTCGTTAGATCAAAACGTAGGTAAATTATTGAATAAATTAGAAGAACTGGGTGAACGTGAAAATACCTTAATTTATTTTTTAAGCGATAATGGAGGAGCCCATAATAACCAATCGCAATCTGGTCCGCTTAAAGGTTGGAAAGGCAATAAGTTTGAAGGTGGGCATAGAGTGCCTTTTGTAGTGAGTTGGCCAGCTGGGTTTAAGGGTGGTAAACGCTTTGATGGGTTGTCGTCTTCATTAGATATTTTTTCAACCTCTTTGGCGGCAGCTCACATTAGTAAACCCGAACACCTTCAATTAGATGGTGTTAATTTAATACCATATTTAAGAAATGAAGCAGAAGGGAGCCCTCACGGTGAGTTGTTTTGGCGAAAATTAGATGAGTCTGCAGCTAGGATTGGCGACTATAAATTAATTTCACTGAAAAATTTCGGTTCTGTTATGTATAATTTAAAAGATGATTTGGGAGAAAGTCAAAATATAATTAAACAAAAACCAGATGTTTTCGGTTCAATTATAGAGAGCTATAAAGCTTGGGAGTTAGAAATTATTCCGCCTTTATGGGATGAAGGAGAACAATGGATGGGGGTTACCTCTCATATCCACAAACAACTCATGCAAAATAAGGAAGTGGAATACAAAGATATTTGGGATCCTGCTTTTAGGAAAATTTTGGAGAAGTAGTTGTTGGTAATAGCAGTTTTTTATGACACTATCCCGAAAAGTGTGTAAGTTATAAATCGAGGGTTTGGCTTAATTAAAGCCGGACCCTTTTTTCAAATATAGTCAAAAACTGGTTTAAAATAATGCCCCAGTTCCTAATGGGCATCGACCATTTCTTGGTAGCCTCTCTAATGGCTAAAAAAGTGGATTTCATAACAGCTTCATCTGTTGGGAATGAGAGTTTGTTTTTAGTGTATTTTCTGATTTTTCCATTAAGGTTTTCAATAAGGTTCGTAGTGTAAATGATTTTTCTGATTTCTAAAGGGAATTCATAGAAAGCTGTAAGTTCTTCCCAGTTGTCCCTCCAGCTTTTAATAGCGTAAGAGTACTTGTGTTCCCATTTCTGGGCAAAGTCCTCCAGAGCGGCTTTTGCTGCGCTTTTGGTAGGTGCATCATAGATGCTTTTCATATCCTTTGTAAACTCCTTCTTGTCCTTCCAAACCACATAGCGACAAGCATTTCTAATTTGATGCACCACACAGATTTGGGTCTTGGATTCAGGAAAAACGTTTTTAATGGTGTCGGTAAAACCGTTAAGATTATCTGTGGCCGTGATAAGCAAATCCTGAACGCCTCTGGCTTTCATATCGGTTAGTACACTCATCCAAAAGGCTGCCGATTCATTCTTACCCAGCCAAAGCCCTAGGACTTCCTTTTTACCGTCTCTACGTAGTCCTACGGCAATGTACATGGTTTTGTTAATGACTTTGGAGTTCTCCCGAACCTTAAATACAATGCCATCCATCCAAGTAATTAAATATACGGGCTCCAATGGCCTGTTCTGCCAGGCAACAATATCATTGGTAACTTTATCCGTGATGCGGGATATGGTGGATGTGGATACATCAAAATCGTAGACTTCACGGATCTGTTCTTCGATATCGGAATTACTCATGCCCTTAGCATAAAGGCTGATAATCACATTTTCTATGCCATCGACCATGTTGGTGCGTTTAGGGACGAGCATGGGGTTAAAAGAGGCTTCTCGGTCTCTGGGAACTTTAATATTGGTCTCGCCCAATGCCGTTTTTATCTTTTTGGAAGCGTAACCGTTACGGGTATTGCTGTTATCGGATTGTTGGTGCCTTTCATAATCCAGATGCGCATCAAGCTCGCCTTCAAGCATCTTTTCAATGCCCCGCTTTTGGATGGATTTTAGAAAGGAGGTTAGTTCGTCTCCTGTTTTGAACTGTTTTAAAAAGTCGTCGTTTAGAAAATCTTCTTTCTTCATAAGTGTATAAAATTTAAAATTAAACAAAAAAATATCGAGAGCTGTTAACCCTCGATATTTAAACTTTACACACTTAGTGAGATACTACCTTTTTTATTTTATTCGATGGAAGCAACATGTTTATCTTGGCGCATTCAGAAAATAGCATCATTAATAGCAAATGCTATTTTGTGTTAGATAGTTGTAATCATGTTGTTCCATTACTGACAATATTTTCTAATTAAGCATATCAGGAGTAACATAGTTCCCTTTACTCTGAAAGCTATAGCCCCAAGAACCTCCTGTTACAGTAAACTCAGATCCATTCCAGGACAATGTTATTGAAGTGGAAAATGGTGCGTAATTGGAAATTACAGCTGCAAGTTCGTAATCACAAGAACCATAATAATACATCCCAGCTGGTGTAAAATTAATAATTTTAGCTTTGGAGTCCCCAGAGTATCCAGGTTGGTAATAGCCATTTGCCTCTGTACTTTTGCTTTGAATATATTTAGTACAGTCTGGTGCCCATTGTTCGCCAGAAACTGTTATGCGCGCATATGCATACGAACCACTCCCATAGAGTCCTTTTCGAGTTAACATGATTTCGTCATAAAAAAAAATATTAAACGTTGTTGAACAGTCTTCTGTAGCATTTTTAATGTTTGATTTTTTTTACATATTGGTTTCGTCAGAACTACAATTTCGTATATAATTTATTTCACTAAGATTAGATAAAATCTCATCATATATCAATTCTTTACCACTAAAAACAGCATTGGTGAAAAATTTTTTACCATGATAGTCCCATTCTAATCGCAGCAATTGATATTGTGAATCAGGTATTTGAGCAACACGAAATTTGATTATGTCTTTTTGCCTTTTTATTTCATCTACCACTTCTGGTTTTTTCATGTTGTTGATAGTAAAAGGTTGCTTTATTACAAATTCATTTAGGGTGTTTTTATCTTTTCCAACGTAAATGGGTAAATATGTCTTTTCCGTAATAGGTGTATTTAAAATATTGTCAATTGTAGATTCATCACTACTTATTATTTCATAACCCGTCAAAAACAAACCATAAGGGTTTATCTTTACTAGGCTTTTATCTTCCATTATCATCTGTAAAAAATCTTTTTGGGTTTTAATAACCGAATCTATTTTTTTTGTTACAGTTTGGTTACGGTAATCTTCATAAGAAATAAGTGTTGAAAGGTCTGGAAGACTGGATTGTGTGAGTACTTTATTAGATCTAACTTTACCCGTGGTATCATTGTTGCAACTTGAAAATAATATTAAGCTTAAAATGACTGTGGAATAAAGGCAGCAAGTTTTCATTGTCGTAAAGTTTTTATAACAGATTTTAAATATAAAAAAATAGAAAATAAAATCCTACAAAATTTAATTAAAAATGAGTTTATTGAAATTTAGATTTATTCAGTAGTGGCAGCAAGAGTTATTTTATTTGGCATTTCGATAATCTTAAATCAGAAAAAATATTGAATAAAAAAATCTCGAGGGCTATTTCTCGAGATTTTTTATAATATAAAAAATTAAAACAATAAACTTACTACTTGCTTAATGTAAAAGACGCAAACGTCATATATCTATTAATATTTACTGGCTCGGCATCTGGGTTGCTAGGGTCAATACCATTTGTTGCTGCAAGTCCAATAGCTATATCCGTAAAATCTTCTGTGAGGGTAAATTCTATTGTATAGGTATTTGCTGGACCAGATATACGAGCAAAGCCAAGTGTAGATGATGCGGTTTCAACATCTTTAACATCAGGTAGGGTGTTGCCCAAGGCTACTGTTGCGTATACTTGATCGTTTACACCGTTGTAATTGTTGCCTTCTGTAACAACTTTATAAGTGTAAGTTCCTGGCGTTAATCGCATTTTTTGGTACACCTTTGCATTGACCAATTTGGGTTCGCCATAGCCACTCACTAGATTGAATATACCACCGCCACTATTATTGTCATAAACTCCGTAACCGTTGTGGTTCAAAGCACCTTCGTTATGAATCCAATCTTTTGGAGTGCCATATCTAATTCCGCTAAATTCTGCAACAGCAAATGGTTTTACTCCATTTTTAAAGTATGGAGGTTTAGAGATGGGAACTGAAGGTGTTATTACTTTGTAATCTGTATAAAAGGTGTCAATAGCTGTTTCTTCTGGCAAGAAGGCTGTACGGTATTTAAAGGTGTTACCGTTTGTAAATTTCTCCAGAGTGATCGATTCTGTTTCAGTGGGAACTTCAATGGTTATTAGGTCGCCATCACTATCTACATACTCCAATTCAGAGAACAAGATACCAGAAGTAAGATCAACTGGTGCAAATTCAACAAAGGCAGATTGGCTTTCTTCTTGTAAATCTTGTTTTATAAGCGGTCTGTTAATTAATGAGTTCTGGTATCTATTGCCATAAACTTTTCCTGTAATAAAAACAGGAATAGAACTGTTATTATCGTCATCGAATGTTTGTATTTCAAAATTGTAAAGGTTTTCTTCTAACCCGTCAATAATATAACTAACAGGTTTGGCTATATCTTCTTTGTTTACGGGTATAACGGTACTTTCCTTTTTGTTAGCCCAATAAACTTTTACAGAAGTTACTTTAGGGTCTGGGCT
The DNA here is from genome assembly GCA_040429635.1 of Tamlana crocina. NCBI lineage: Bacteria > Pseudomonadati > Bacteroidota > Flavobacteriia > Flavobacteriales > Flavobacteriaceae > Tamlana > Tamlana crocina. Next base: position 1,823,263 of record CP158972.1, read on the forward strand.
AAGTAGTCCGTTAAGCTTAATACGGTTTTTACCGGAAAATGTTTTTAAAGAGTCTATTTTGCCTGTGTATATTATCTCTCCATCAGAAACAAATTTCTTGTAATCATCCTCTTCTTGGTTCGAGCATGAAGAAAGGGCTAAAATGCCCGCAATAACAAAAGTTATGCGAAGTAGCTGTATTGTTTTTATAATATCAATCATTTTTTAATTAAATTTTAATTTTCAATTTATATTAACGGGTATCTCCGTATACTCTCATTTCGGCAATGGCTAAACGCCCAGAACCAGCCCAATTTTCTAAGTTGTTAATTCTAAGATACCTGTATTTGGGCGCTGTAATAGGGATAGGCCAATTGAATCCGTCTTGGGCAAATTCTATATCCTCGTTGTTCTGTTGGGTAAGAGGTAGCCCTGATGGTTTAATTACTTCGTAGGTACCCAACAATTCCCAACTGTCCCAACTGCCGTTGGTGTTTGGAGAGTTGGAACCCCATATCTCAAATTTTCTCATGTTAAATTGCCAATAGTAGAAAAAGCCACTGGACGTTTGTTGTGGATAATCCCAAATTTTTACACGGCTTATTTTTACTTCTTGTCCTAGGTCAATGGTAAAGGCGTGGGGTGGTGGTGGGGCAGCGTCAGTGATATAAATTCTGGGCCAACCTCTAAAGTTATTGTCAAAAAGCCTGTCTAGACCAAACCCAAAATCGTCTGTAGGAGCATCTCCAGGTAATGGATAACCACTGTATTGAGTTCTTGGTATTTCAGTTTCATAAATAGGCTTTATGGTTTGAAACAAGGTGTCTGAAGTGTTTAAAAACCTATCGCGAATAGTGAATGCAAACTCGTAATCCAGAGTATCTAACCCTCTTATGGTTCTAAAAATTTCATTTGTAGAGGTGTAAATGCTATTGCCATTGGTAACCCAATCGCCGTTATCGTCTTTTTCCATCACTAATATGGCTATGTCTGTACGGTCTGGGTTGTCTGCTTCTACAAATAGCCCTCCAAAATCAGGCCCTACCTCGAGGCTTCTAAAAATATCAAATAAGGGAGATTCTTTTGGGTTTATTGTTACCACAACTGGATCGGACTCAACTTCGTTTCTGCTAACTGAATACAGAGTTATGTCTCTGGGACCAGCTTCGGCAAATCCATCAATGACCAAAGATTTTTTGTAGTATGAAGATTTCACCTCCATATCGGTTCCATTATCAAGTTTGTAAATGGCTTTAACATACAATAAGTTATCATCATCTGGTAAAGCGTAATTGATTTCTGATTTTCCTGATAGATTTGTAACCGTTATGTTGGTTACCTGGCCAGGTACAGAGTTGTCATTACTTAAAGGGGAGTGTTCGTTTTGATCGTCACTACAAGACATTTGCATGGCAAGGCAAACTATAGCTAAGCAGTATTTTAAGATAATATTTTTCATATTCATTATTTTTTATGGTTTTACCAACCAGGATTTTGAACGAGATTTGGATTTTGTAAAAGTGTGTTTTCTGAAAGCGGCCATAGGTAATCTCGGGGTGCTACAAACTTTTGAAGCTCTAAAGTTCTTATTTGGTAATATTCTTCTTGTGTAACGCCTAAATAGTTCCAACCTGTAATGTCTTTGTTTAACTCTTCAGATGCTTTTTTCCATCTTCTTAAATCCCAAAAACGTTGGCCTTCAAAGGCTAGTTCGATTAAACGTTCTTGATGAAGTATTTCCCTCATGCCTTCTTTAGTGGTATATTTTGATGGGTTTACAGAAAAATTAGTCCAGGATTCTGCAATACCTTCAAGACCTGCTCTTTGTCTAACTCTGTTGGCATACTCAAGAACATTGGCCGTTGGACCTTCAGTTTCGTTTAATGCTTCTGCGTACAATAGGTAGAGGTCTGCCAATCTTATTTCTGGCCAAGCGTAAGACCTGTAAGGCTCTCCTGTTGAATTTGTCATGCGCCAATCTACTAGTTTTTTAATATAGTATCCAGAAACATTGTAAAGCACCCCTGCGTTGCTACCGGCATAGTCATTATATTTAGCTCGTATAACCCAAGTGTTTTCATCGGATTTGGATGGGCTGTCTCGTTTATAAAAAGTACTGCCATCAAACCCTAAATTAGCATAAAATCGTGGTTCTCTGTCAAAATTTATTCGTGCTGTTTGGAAGCCTTCTTCTATGTTATAACTCTCCTCTGTTGTGGCAAGCCTTAATTCTGTTTCGTTAGTGAAGTTCAATGTTTTGTCTTCATTAATAGGAACGCCATTTTTAGTATAAAATAGTTTGGCTATTTTTAGTGGTGGCGACAAAATCTTTTGTGCAAGTGTATGGTTATATTCTGCACTTACTGGAACCATACAGTAATATTGCAGGTTTGTTGTTCTGCTGTTAGGATTAGACCATACAATTTCTGGGTTCCACCGTTCTGTAATGGCTTGCCTAATACTGAGTTTGGTGAGGGTGGTTTCAGATAGGTCAAACTGGTTTTGTTCAAAATAGAACAAGCTATTGCCACTTGCCTCGGCTGATTGAATGGCCGCTAGGGCAGCATCGGCCGCTTTACGCCATTTTTGTGGGTCGTAAGTGGTATTCATTAATGCTGTACCTTGGCTATCAACAAAACCAACGTAGTCTGGATTTCCATTAAATAATGGGCTTGCTGCCATAGTAAGGAGTTTTGCCTTAATGCCCAGCGCGATGGGTTTTGTTATGCGTCCTAACTCATTGGTTATGTCTTCTATAGATTCTGGTAGCTTTTCGGCTGATTGGTCTAATAAATCTGAAATATATGAAACACAGTCATCAAAAGGCGCTCGATATACGTTTATCTCATCGGTTGATGCTTCAATTGGTATATTTTTATCGATTATAGGAATAGGGCCATACATCCTGAGTAGATAATAGTGGTAATATGCCTTTAAAAATTCGACCTCTCCAATCCACCTTGTTCTTTCTAATTCGTCTAGATCTCTGGCATTGTTCCTGTCGGTCATTTTTTCTATAAAAATGTTACAATGTCGAATACCATCAAAAATGTCAAAGTTGTTGCCAGGGCCAGCACCATAAGAGTTACCGTCCCAAACATTCACTAATGGGTTACCGGCACGTTGGTTGCCTTTTGCAATTTCAAAATTTGAAACATCGTCTAAAGTGATGTCATTCTTCCAAATTTCGTCTCCAGCGAGCATGGCTATATTAAACCGCACATCGCCGTTTTTAGGTAAATAAGAATAGCAAGTGAATAAATATTTTTCAGCTTCGTTTCGTAGGGTGAAAGCATTGTCTATTGTAGGTGCGCTATCTGGAACAACATCTAAGTGGCTCTCACATGATTGAAAGCTGATGATTGATGCTAACAAAATAGCCAGTGTTTTAATTTTATTTAAAAACATATTATGTGATTTTTTTAAATTAAATTTAATTAAAGTCTTGCAGTTAAACCTATGTTATAAACAGATTGTATAGGGTAACCCAGTCCATTTGCTCCTTGTTCAGGATCCCATAAGTCAAAAGAGCTCCATACGGCAACATTTATAGCGCTAGCATAAACTCTTAGGTTTTCAAGACCTATTTTGTTGGCGATGGATTTTGGTGCATTATAACCAAACTCAATGTTCTTTAGTCTAAGAAAAGCACCATTGCGCATCCACCATGTTGAAGGTTGGTTGTTGTTTACCTCTTGTTGGGTGCTGAGTCGGGGCCAAAAAGCATAAACGTTCCGGTTACTCTCAGACCAATGGTCATCGGCAATTGCTTTAAGTAATCCACTTTCAGAACTACCATTTATAAAAAATGGTTGTATTAAGTTAGGTCTTATAAAAAAGCTAGACCTAGCGGAGCCTTGAAAAAACAAGCTAAAATCAAAATCTTTATAGCCAATTGTTCCACCAAAACCGTAGATAAGTTCTGGGGTTGTAGGAAGTCCTATTGGTACGCGGTCTGCATTAGTAATGGCACCATCACCATTAACATCTCTATATTTTATGTCGCCTCCTCTCACATCACCAAATTGTGTTGGTGAGTTTGCTACTTCTTCGTCATCTACAAATAATCTTTCAGCAATTAGTCCATAGCCCTGAGCGATGGAGTTGCCTTTTCTTTTTAGGTACGAAAGTTCGTTAGGATAGTCTATTTCTGCAAATTCTAAAATTTCGCTTGTAGAATAGGTCATGTTGGCTCTAAGGCTAGTCCACCAGCTACTAGAAAGCTGTTCATTGTAATCCATAGAGAGTTCAAAACCTTTACTTTCTACTTCGCCAAAGTTTGTTGAAGGCGTTACCTGTAGTCCTAAGGTTGATCCAACATCGCTTCTTTCTTGAAGAATATTAAACCTGTGTTGTTTAAAATAATCGGCCGAAATGGTTAGGGATTTAAACAATCCTACATCCAAACCAATATTGGTTTGTTTGGATTTTTCCCATGTTATGTTAGGGTTTGAGTATCGACTTGTTGAAACCCCAGGCCTACTAAAGCCAAATTCCTCACCAAAGGAAGCTCCATAGGTGCCATCGTTCAGGTTAACGTTTGATAGGTAGAAGAACCTATCTTCCTGTCTGCCTATTTCATCATTTCCAATCTCTCCAAAGGTAAATCTCAGTTTTAAATCATTAACAACATTTTTTAAAGGTTGAAAATAGTCTTCGTTGGAAATCCTGTAAGCAAAACCTATTGAGGGAAAATATCCGTACCTTTTGCCAGCAGAAAAACGCTCCGAACCATTGTAACCAAAATTAAACTCAAATAGATATCGATTGTCATAACCGTAGGTAAACCTGCCTGATAGACCATGGTTTCGGCTAGGTAAAGATGCTTGTAACGACCCTGCGTTGCCGGTTTGGTAACTTGATATTAAATTTATCAACATACCAGAAACAGAGTGCACATCATTAAAAGTACGGTTATAATTAATAGCAGTTTCAAGATAAATTCTAGAATCTAAGTTTTTGTTACCGGGATTGTAATCTAAAAATTCAGTGCCCGTAGTTCCAATTGATCCCTCGCTGCCATCGTTTAAAACGTTGAGGATTATTTCTCCATTCTCTGGATTTCTACGGGATGAATAATAGAAGGGATTATAACTTCTTGTGACATCAAAAAAGGAAAACCTTCTAATATACCCCATGGCTCTTGCGCTCAGACCTTCAGTCCAAAAGCCTAAATCTTGTTTTAATTCTAACTGTACTTGTAAAGTAGAATTTTTATAGACTTGATATCCCCTTACCATTTCGGCATAAGGGTTTTGGGCTAAAACACCACTCCCCGGACGAGTTTCTGCACCCCCAAACATGGGGTGGGTAGTAAATGGAGATAGACTTTCTGGGTATACATTTGGAAATAATACCGGGTTGGAGTATAGCGCTGAGTTAAATATTCTTTGCCCTCCGCCTATAGGACCTGTATAATCGTCAAATTGGCCATATAGCCTTACAATTCCTTCTGTGGTTGGTGTTAACTGTAGGTTTATGTTACTTCTTAATGAGTAATTGTATAATTTAATATTATTATTAAAATCGTTTAGCCCGTTTACGTTTAATAAACCATTATCTACATTAAATGTTCCTGCTACATAGTACTGAGCTTTTTCAGCTCCACCACTGGCACTTAGGTTAAAAGCTTGATTCCAAGTGTAATCCTTTATTAATTGGTCTATCCAATTGTTGTTAGGATAGAGTAGTGGGTTAGCGCCAGCAGCAGTTCGTTCTATTTTGTTTTGCGAATATGGTAACGGCGCCAATGGGTCTCGTGTTAAAGTAGCTTCATTGGCAAGCTTCATGTAGGTGATGTTATCTGCAATCTTAAAATTATCGGTGTTGGAAGAAAATCTGTTTTCAACTCTGAAATCAAACTTAACTTTACCAGCTTTACCACTTTTAGTAGAAATAAGTACTACACCGTTAGCACCACGAGCACCATAAATTGATGCTGCTGCAGCATCTTTTAGTACAGAAAATGATTCTATATCATCGGGTTGTAGTCTGGCCATATCAGTGGGTGAAGATTCAATGCCATCAATTAGGATTAATGGATTGCGTTTACCAGCACCGAAAGACCCCAACCCACGAATAAAGAAATCTGAATTGTTGGCACCAGGTTCACCACTTCTTTGGAATGCAATCATACCAGCCACACGGCCAGCCATCATTGTAGTAAGGTTGCTTGTTGGTGCTCTGAGTTCGCCAGGTGATATACTGGTGATTGAACTTACTAAGCTTTCTTTCTTTTGTTTGCCAAAGCCTACTAGAACGACTTCATCTAGTTCAGAAAGGTCTTCTAAAAGAATGGCGTTAATGGTTGTTTCGTTTTTTACAGCAATTTCTTTTGTTTGGTAGCCTACAAATGAAAACACTAGAATGGCTTCATTGTCTGTTACTTTAATTTCGTAATTGCCGTCAAAATCTGCAGCAACCCCATTAGTGGTGCCTTTTTCGAGAACGTTAACGCCAAGTAAAGGAGTCCCGTTATTGTCTTTAACGGAGCCCTTGACTATAATTTGCGAAAAAACAGTCTGGCAGAACAAAATTAGTAGAATAGGTAAATGTTTTTTTTTCATATTTTTCAATTAGGTCGGTTAGTTAATCCTCTGTTGAAAACCTAATAAGATGGCCTTTCGGTTAGAGGTTTTGAGTATTTATTGCTATTGTGGCAACTAAATTAAGATTAACTATATGTTAAAAAATGGATAAAAAAATGAGATATATGGATAATAATATTAATTATTTGTTAAAGTAGTTTTAATTTTGAACTACTTAGTTTTTTCATTCTTTTTGGACCCATCCATAGCCAAAAACCTGTTATAGTGAAAAGGATTAATGCGCCACCCATAGAGGTTGTGTAAATTAGTTTTATGATTTCTACTCTTGTTTTGAATAAATCGTCAAGGATAGAGCCATCATGAATGTCTTCCAGCCAATCTGAATGTCTTTTGTTTATCGCCAATACTTTGGCTGTTGTGCAATCCATTTGTAGCTCCCAATATTCATTTTTGAATATAAACTTAGCAATACCCTGTTCTGGACGTATATCAATCCTACTTATTTCTGTAATACTCTTGCCTTTCGATTTTATAGATTCAAGGGCTTTACTTTGTAGGTTTGATAAGGGAAGCCAGTCATTAGGATTGTTTGAAACCCCAATTTCGGTTCGAGGAAGTATTAGGCCTTTACTGTGCTTTTTCCAGCCCAGTACCAGTCCAGAAATAGATAGTATGAAAAAAAGAGCGAATAAGTAAATGCCAGTGATTCTATGGGCTTTTCTAAAAAAGCGGATTACTTTAGCTTGCTTGGCTCTTTTGTTCATTAAAAGGCAATTGATTTTTTTATGGCATCGATACCATTAACAATAGGTAATTTTAACGATGTTGCTTTCAGGTCTATGGTTAGCTCGGTACCTGGTGCGGGGTGAAGGGTAAAATCTTTATCACTAGAGAAAATCATTAAGCCTATTTGTTGTCCTTTTTTGATGATTTGATCATCTGGCATTAACTCGAAAGAAATTGTATAGAATTGATGTTTTTCCAGTGGAGTACTATGCCATATTGAGTGATTGTTTTGTGGGTCTGCCCATCCGCGGGTTATAATATTGTCTGTTATTTTAACATTTTTTCCTTTGTTCCAAGGGAGTGACACAAGCCAAACAGATAGGTTAGCTGCTGGTTTGTTGCATGAAAGTTTTATGGTTACTTCAGGAACCCCCGAAAGATGTATGTCGTTATTAAGTTTCGGCGTTGCGTAAAGTAGTCGATGATTGCTATACTCTGCTTGAGCTAGTACTTCGCCAGTGAACGAGTAATTATCAATAAGGGTTTCTGTCGCATCTGTGTTTGGAGGTGTTAGGGATAGTGTTCCCGTTTTAGGTGCTCCTTGGGTTAAATAAAAAGTTACAGGTTTTGCATCTGGGTTTGGATAATTATCGTAAGGTGTAGGATTGGTTTGGTTGTCATTTTCTCGTACAATCCAAGCTTTGGGAGCGTTTTTTATGTCATTTTGAATGCCGTGTAAGTAATGGGTAAACCATTTGTTCATCATACTTAAAGGCGGTGGTCCACCGTGACCATCTTGGTGATAGTAAACATTGGTGTGTAGCCCCATTTCCTGTGCTTTTTTGTATATTCTATAGCTGTGTTCAGGCATTACGTTCCAGTCGTTAAAACCGTGAGACATAAGCATAGCGGCCTTCATTTTGTCCATATGGTTTAAATAATCTCTCTTTGCCCAAAATTCATTATAATCTCCTGTAATTCTGTCCATGCCATTTATCATTTCAGAATCTCTTACTGTTGAATTGTTATAAGCTCTTTTGGTTTCATCATTAATGGTGTGTATAAAGTCATATAACACATCGATGTCTTCCCCCAAATAACCGCCTGGTGATTTAACAAGTCCATTTGATCGATAATAATGATAGTAAGAGGTGTTGGGAGCAATAGGTATAATAACCTCTAAACCTTCTACTCCCGTAGTAGCAGCTGCAAGCGGAATGGTTCCGTTGTACGAGGTGCCTGTCATCCCCACTTTACCTGTAGACCAGTAGGCTTTTACTATTTCATTGCCATAAGGAGTTTTGTAGCCTGGGCGCCGTCCGCACAGCCAATCTATTACCGCTTTGGGGGCTAAAGATTCATTTATGCCTCCTATGGTGGGAGCACCTTGCGAAAGGCCTGTACCCGGTGAAGAGGAATGAACAACTATAAACCCTCGCGGTACCCAAGTTTTAATCTGCGAGTTAGAAATAATCGGTCGGTTTATGGTTCCTATTACCTCTGGATGTTTTCTGGGTTTACTTTTTTCACCTAGTTCGTGTTTTACATTCCAGAATGCCTCTTGTGAAAAAGGAGCCCCACCTCGAGCATAGTATGGACTGGATTCGTAAATTATCGGCAATTTTAAACCTTCTGTTTGGGTTTGTTTGGGGCGGGTAACATCCACATGCATGCGGTCTGGTTTGCCATCTCCGTCCGTATCGAAATCTGTTTCCACCCAAAGGTCTTCCCTAATCCATTTTGTTTCATCTGAAAATTCTGGAACAATCTGGGTTTCTCCATTTTTAAAAATTGGAGATGCTTTAGGTTGGTTCTGTGAATTAAGTTCTAGTATTGGAGATGGCAAAATAAACACCAATAATAGAACATAAAATAACTTGCGGAACATATATTTGACTGAACTCATTTTATAGACTGAATAAACTTAGAAGATTAATTTTTAACTACTTTAATTGTGTGGCTTTTTTCTAAATGCATTTTTAAAATGTACACCCCATTGCTTTGGTTGGTTAAGTCTAGGCTTATTTTTCCATTTTGTTGTTTGTAGTTTTTTTGGGATAAAAGCGTACCATTTTCAGAGTACAAATCAATATTAACCATGTCTGTTGTAGCGTTGGTTTTTATCTCAAAAATACCAGAAGTAGGGTTGGGAATAACCTTTATTGAAGGGGTTTTATTTTCGCTTTTTGATATAGACAATAAATCTTCGTTAATTTTAAAGTCCAAAATACCAGAGCCATAGGTTGCGAACCTTACTAAATTTTTAGATTTTATAAATTGCACATCTGTAAATTGCACATTGGGTAAGTGGAAACCATCCATTTTATACCATCTGTTATCTTCAGTGGAATAAATCCAAGCACCATCAGTTTCGCATGAAGCGAAAACGTATTTTCCATTGGGCGAAACCGCTAAGTCTGTTATCCGCGCTACGTTCAGTCCTGTATTTTTATTGGAGAAAGTTAAGCCTCCGTCCTTCGATTCAAGGAAGATGTTTCCTTTGCCAGCAAAATAAACCGTAGATTCATCAGTTGGGCTAGTAGCTATAACGGTGCGTCGTTTTCTATGTGAATCGTCTTGTCCAGGCCAAGGGCCAGAATAATTAGAGGTACTGAAACTTTGGCCTCCGTTGGCGGAAAACATGAGCCCTCCATTTTTTAGACCTACATACCATCTGTTGGTATTGATTTTGGAATAAGCAAAGCTAATGGGTGGGCCTGGAAACACAAATGGATGGAATGATTGCGTAATTGTACCGTTTTGATAAGTATATTTATTTAGTTTGTTGCCTCCGGCAGGGATGTAAATGGCATCTTCGTTGGTATTAGGAGACGGAACCATGCTTGTGGCCCACCAGCTTGAATAGAAATCTTTTCGTACTACAGTTCTATAATCTCCACCGTTTGTTACCGAAGCACGACCAATGGTTCCGTAATAATACCAAAACCATACAGACGATTCATCATTTGAAACTTGAACACGTAAAACATCCGTATTAGCTTCACGGGCTGCATTATAAACATTATCGTTATTAGGAATATCAATAAAGCCCTGGGAGCCCCGATCTTGGTTTGCTGTATAAATTTTATCGTTTATTTCGCTAGTTGTAGCATCATAGGCCATAATATTTGGTGATCCCGAATTAATAGAGGTCCATGAGTTCCACAACATAGGGTTGCTGGTATAGAAACTCCCAAAATCAAATCCAGCAAAAGTAAAATGATCTCCATTTTCTTTATCGTAGATTTTCATGTGTTGTAAGTCCCATACGTAATAACTGCTTAAATAATGGTTGTTTTTGCTCCATGTTGCGCCATAGTCTGTAGACATGAACAGTTCTACAAATCCTTTATAACAAATATTAGGTTGTGTTGGATGAACCTCGGTAACAGGTCGGTCGTTATTACTGTTGGTTTGTAGCCATGTTAGACCTTCGTTATTGGAATAAAAAAGCTTGTTGCCACTACTAATGTAAAAGTGCGTGGCATTGTTAACATAAGAGCCAAAAACACTGTTGATTGCTGAAAAAGATTGTGTTGTGGTGTGTAGTAGAGAAAAGTCATTGTCGCTTTCGCCCATTTTATAAACTAAAATTTTAGAATCACTTTTTCTTCTGGCAAAACAATAAATCGTATTGCTGCTGTGTGGTTTGTTTATGCTTACTTCAAAATCAGATTTTTTGAACCTAATGCTCGATTCGGTATAGTTTAAGCCGTAATCGGTTGAAATAAATAACCGATCGTAGGCGGTACCGTTAATGTAGCTTCCGCCATGGGCGGTAATCTTTCTGCCGGAAGGGGTTTTGCTAACCAAGGTTTTGTAATTCCAGGAGCTTTGGAAAAAGGCACCATTTGCATCAATCCAATTTCGGCCTTCATCATCAGAAAACTCCATGGGGCCATTTGCTTTTTGGTGTAATAATCGAAAACTGTTATCAGGTAGGTTAATACCGTTAAAATCGTCTCCTAATAAGTTTTTTTTGTGGTTCCTAAGCGACCATTTAATTGGAGCACTTTCGTCAATTTTATATAGATGACCTGCAAATGAAACTACATAAAGCTCTTCGTTCACAGGATCGTAGGTAGAGCCATCTGCTCGAAACCCACTATCGTCAAATAACGTAAGGTTTTTTTGGTGCCAAGAACCTGTAATGGAGTTGTTGGCGTAAGCGTATTGATTTGGAGCTTCTTCTATATTGTCGAATTTTAAAAACTCCGTTTCGGAAGATGTCAACACGTCGTAATTTGTAAACTTATATCCTGTATTTTCAAGGGTGTTTCTCCATTTTTTATAATCGGCAAGCTCTTTGTTGCTTAGAGTTTTAGGGTCAAAAAGTTCTTCAGGGAGCATGTCTTCTTCTGGTTCTTCCTCGTATTCTTCTTGGTGCTCTTCAGTTTGTTGGGAAGTAATAGGTGTGTTGGTGTTTTTTAAAAATAGCACCAATGCCAGTAACAGCAGCAATAATAAAAGAGAAACGGTTATAATTATTTTTTTTGAAGTTTTCATGTTTTTTAAATGTTAAGCGTGTTATTCTTTTATAACTAGTTTGTTTTTGTAGGTAGAGTTGCCATGAACAGTAAAGACGTATATCCCAGGTGCTAGATTATCTAGTTTTATATTGATTTTGTCTTGTGAAATTGGGATTCGCCCTTCCTTTAGAAGTATTCCATTTATAGAGAATATTTGCCAAGTTTTATATTCACCACGATAAACCTGTTTAAGAAAAAGCTCGTCATTAAAAGGAGAGGGATAAACGTTAAAATCTGTTTTGGTTTTAAGCTGGGTATTTAGCTGTGAATTGTAAGTGCCGTTTAAATAAATTTCGGCAATGTTGGTAAATGGCGAATTATTTACATCGGATAAGGCAACTATTTTAATATACTGGCATTCTACAGCCTCGTTAAAATAGGTTATTTGTAAAGCCTCGTTACCAAGAAAGGAGCCAACAGATATTGGGCTGCCCCAGTCTGATAGGGTTTTAGATGCATAAAACTCATATTCTGTAATGTTTCCATTGGTTTTTCCGTCTTGTCTGGGTAAATATTTAAAGGCTTCGATGGTTGCTTGTTCTCCAAGATTAATTTGAATTTCGTGCGGGTGTGTGGGCTGTTCGTTTGCCCAATCTGTGAACCAAAAGGTATTTGGGTTGTTATCAAATGCATTAACGGCAGGGTTTCCTGTGCCTTCAGTATCCTCACTATCGGCCATAATTAATTGCCAAGAAGCTTGGTTTAGTTGAGGTGGATAAGTTCCCTTTAGATATAATTCTGCAATATTGGCAAAAGGGGCACTGTTATTAGCCGCTAAGGAAACCATTTTAACATACCTACATTCTATAGTTTTATTAAAGTTTACAGTTTTAAGGGTGTGGTCTCCAATAAAACTCCCGCTAGCAATTGGGGCGCCCCAATTTGATGTATTGTTTGTTGCGTAGAATTCATATTGGGTAATGTTCCCGTTGGTATTGTTGTCTTGCCTTGGTAAGTATTTAAACGCATCTATTTTTGCTTTTTCTCCAAGGTCAATTTGGATTTCGTGAGGATGCTGTGGCTGATTGTTTTTCCATTCTGTATGCCAAAATGTATTTGGGTTGTCGTCAAAGGCATTAACGGCAGGGTTTCCTGTGCCTTCTGTGTCTTCGCTATCGGCCATAATTAATCGCCATTTATCTTGTTTTAAAAGGGACTCGTCAAGATCGGTTGCCGTGGGTGTTTTCCAAACTCTAATATAGTCTACATGTGTTTCTGTAAGATAACCAATAGGATAGTCTTTAAAGTATTGGTCTCCGCTAACGCCAAAACTTGCCCCGTTGGACAACCAAAGAAACTCAAGACTTTTTACTACCCATTTAGGGTTTGAATATCGCACTTTAAAAACACCATCATAGTAAATATCCATGAAGCTTTCAGTCCAATGAAAACCCCATGTGTGAAATCCGGAATGAATACCAGGGGTATTGAATTGTTTTGTATTGGCTTGATGGTCTGCTCCGTAACCGTCAATATGTACCACAGATTTTGTGTAGTCTTCAGTCCATGCCGTTTCAAAAATGTCGATTTCAGCACCGTCGTTTGCGGTGCCATCAACATTACCCATGTTAGGACTTTGCAACCAAAAAGCTGTATGGGTGCCCTTAGTGGCATCACCTACTTTTATTCGGGCTTCAAAATAGCCGTACTTGGTTAAATACTTATTATGGCTGTTTATAGATCCGTTAGTCATCGACGAGTTTCCGGTTTTGTACACTTTAAGTATTAAATTTCCATTTTCTACGGAAACGTTCTCTGGTTTCCACCTCCAATCATCGATTCCTATTTTGGGCCTAGCAGCTCTTGATTTGGTACTGTGGTCTATATTCCACTTGTTTTGGTCGACAATATTTGAGTTGAATTCGTCACTAAAGTCAAGAATCCAATTGCCATTAATGTGCGGGTTGGATGGTTGAACGTTCTTAGGCGTATTTTCATCTATGTACTGTGAAAAACAGGTGTTGATTGATAGAAATAAAAATAGGATTGGTAAAAATTTCCTCATAGTTTCAGCTTTTGTTTAATTTCAGTCAGGTTGGTGTATTGAATTGTTGGAATAAGCAGTAATAGTAATCTACCAAACTTAATCACTTCATGTTCTTCAAACATGGATGATTTTATTCAATGAATAGATTTTTGTGTTTATTTTGAAGTGTGATACGGAAATAGGTATACACATTTTGAAATTTAGCAGGACTTGTATGTCACTTTTAAACGTTACTGCGTAAAAATGCTTGTCTAAATAAGGAGTGTTTTTTATCAATATAAATGCTCCACTCGGTTTATGGGTTGAATGGATTAAGAAGAATTAGAAAAACAGCTAAAAGTTGTAACTAAGAGGCAGGTTAATCTGCTCTATTCTAATATTGGGGCTTGTTATATTTTAAAATAGGAAAATCGGCTTTTCAAAACAGTTTTTTATTTTTGCCAACCATTTTTATATTTCCTAGGGGACTTGCCCATATATTTTTTAAATATCCTTGAAAAATATAAAGGGTCGTCAAAGCCTACTTTAAAGCTTATTTCCTTTATGCTTAAGTCTGTATAAATTAAATACTCGCAGGCTTTTTGTACCTTCTTCAAATTATGGAAAACAATAATAGAATAGCCGGTTCTTTTTTTAAACTTGGTATGTAGGTAAGATTTTGAATAGTTGAACCTCTCGGAAATGTGGTCTAAGGTGTGGTTTTTTTGTAAGTCGCTTAATAAATATTCCCTAATGGCATTAATAACATTGTCGCCTTGATCTAACTCTTTTTGCTCCTCGGCGTTGTAATATATAAATGAACTTATAAAGTTAAGAGCCAAGATGTTTGCAAATTCTAAACCATGTTCTAGATTGTTATTATCAAATAAGTTGAATATCTTATCGAAAGATTCTATATTCTCGGCAGAGAAAGGGATGTTTCTTAAGTTGGTAGGGTTTGATGCATATCTGTTATAAAGTTTAGAGGCCAGGTTACCGTTAAAATGAAACCAATAAATGCTCCAAGGATCTTTTTTATCTGCTGCATATTCATGTTTAGCGTTTTTAGGAAGAATAAAAAATTGGTTTGGACTTATCTTTGTTGTGGTATCATTTAGCCTAATTTCTCCTTTTCCTTTGGTGCAATAAATGAAAATATATTGTTTGGCTCCTTTTTTTCGGGTGCGATGATGGTGATGGGCGGTTGGATAATATCCTAAATCACTTATGTAAAACGATTTCGTTATTGGGTTTTTTTTAATGGTTTTAATAACAGATTTAGGTAAAGCTATCATCTTTTGCCCTAAAAAACCTTCTTTAAGAGTAGTGGTGTTCATGTTTAGTTTTGTTGTTTTTTGAAAAATTACATAGGTAAAAGGGATGAGCCTATTACAAAAGTATTACTTTTTCAATACATCAATTAAATTTAGAGCTAAATTATAAAAGGTTTTTTTACAGGTTATTCGTTGTTTGTATTCAAAATTGCGTCCAAAAGATTTTGTATTAGTTTTTTTAACTTGAAGGAGTTAATCTTCAAAATAAAGTCGGAGATTGTTTTAAGGCCTATGCCACATTTTTAATCTAAAGAATTCCTAGTCTGCTTGCTACGGGGTCATTCATTTAAAAAATCCAAGATTGAATTTCAATCTTGGATTTTTTAAAATTTTAATCTAATAAATTACTCAGCCCAACTCACTTTTAAAGGTGTGTTAATTTGATTTGAAAATTTAGTAAGATAGTTTTCCCACTCTGAAGGAGTTGTGTATTGTTCAGCTTCTTTCCAAGCAAAGCCAGCGTAATATACCACTTCGTTGTTATTCACTTTTAAATGGGCGTAAGCATTACTTAGGTCTTTGGCTTCGGTGTCATATTTTTCAAAGCCTAAAAAAGTTCCTTTCTTGGCTACAATGGCCATACCAATTTCAGAATCGGCATGTGGCTGCCAATAGCTTATCCAACCGTTTTCATCGTTACCAGTAACTTCTCCATCTTTTTCGTGTAAAGTTAAACCAGCGGAAATAGTATCGGTACCTTCAATATGGGTGACGAACTTAGATAGGTTACTACCCAAATCCAAGCTAATGGTTTTCGATTCCTTAATTTGATTTCCTCCAGCATCCCAAGTTTCGTATTCCAAATGGAAACTGGTACGAATTGGACCCGTAGTAATGGTGCGCCATTTGGTGTAGTTTTTGGAGAAATAATATGTGGTATCTTGCTTAACGGCAATACCACCGACTCCACGACTCACACCAACATGAAAATTATCCAACCCCTCTGGAGAAGGTTTGTGGTAAGCACCAGGTTTTTCGGTGTTTTTCTTGTACCAATTATTGATAATGGGGTATTCTACTTTTTTCAACCAGGCGTCAACTCCACTGGAAAGTGTGCCACCCGGCTTACCATCTTCGACCATTTTTTGGGCAACGGGGCCATAAACTCGAAAGGCTACCTTGTTGTTTTCCCAAGTATAATCGTCGGTACGTTCTGGTACAAACCTAGAGTAGCAAAGTGTTTCGGCTTTTGGTTTTTCAGCTTCAGTAATCGTCACTATATCAAATGTTTTTTCGGAATTTGCAGCTACTGTTGGTTGAAATAAAATTTCGTCTAAAGTACCATCTCCGTCAATGTCTACAGTTTGGGTAACTTGTAACTCGCCACTTTCGGCATCTTTAATGCCAATAGTGTTTAGGTCTTCAACCTTCAAAAACGACTTACTCAGTTCAACTGTTTCCGAAGTTCTTTCAAAATCCAAAGTGTTTTTCACAACAATTGACTTTGTGTTTTCTTTTTGATTACAAGAAGAAAACAAGGCAGCGCACAAAACACCTGCCCATATTGTGTTTTTATTCATAGTACTCTGAGTTTTTTTAATCTTCGTTTGAAGGCTTTCCGATAGTGGCCAAAATGCCACCGTCTACATAAAGCACTTGTCCGTTTACAAAATCACTGGCCTTAGAGCTCAAAAAGATAGCAGCCCCTTGCAAATCGTCTGGGTCGCCCCAACGTGCTGCTGGAGTTCTGTTAATGATAAACTCATTAAACGGATGCCCGTCTACACGAATAGGTGCGGTTTGACTTGTAGCGAAATAGCCTGGGCCAATGCCATTGGTTTGTATGTTGTGCTTGGCCCATTCTGTCGCCATGTTTTGGGTAAGCATTTTTAGTCCGCCTTTAGCAGCAGCATAGGCACCAACGGTATTTCTTCCCAATTCACTCATCATAGAGCAAATGTTGATGATTTTACCGGCCTTTCTTTTAATCATGCCTTTTACGACATGCTTGGACATGATAAATGGACTAATCAGATCGACTTTAATCACCTGTTCAAAGTCTTCGACTTCCATGTCTTCTAGCGGTGTTCTTTTTATTATTCCGGCATTGTTCACCAAAATATCAATATTCCCTACTTCCTTTTCAATGGCAGCAATATTTTTCATCACTAAGCTTTCGTTGGTCACATCAAAAAGGTAACCATGGGTATTGATGCCTTGAGATTTGTAGTATTCTATAGCTTTGTCAAGTTTTTCCTGTGAAGACGCGCCGTTTATCACCAAAGTGGCTCCGGCCTTTCCTAAACCTGTTGCCATGGCTTGGCCCAAACCGTGTGTACCACCGGTTATTAAAGCGACTTTACCTGTTAAATCGAATAAATTAATAGACATATTTATCTTATTTTAGTTCGTTAATTTTGCAATGATCCATATCGCCGTAATCTAAATTTTCGCCGGCCATGCCCCAAATAAAGGTGTAGTTGCTGGTTCCTGAACCCGAGTGGATAGACCATGCCGGGGAAATTACCGCTTGGTGGTTTTGCATCCAAATGTGGCGGGTTTCCTGTGGTTGTCCCATAAAGTGACATACGGCTTGGTCTGCAGGTACATCAAAGTAAAAATATACTTCCATTCTTCTGTCGTGCACGTGCGCTGGCATGGTGTTCCAAACACTTCCAGTTTTTAACTCGGTCATTCCCATTTGCAACTGGCAAACATCAACCACGCTGTTTACGATGTATTTTCTAAGGGTTCTGGCATTGGCGGTTTCAGGAGCGCCCAATTCCACAACTTCAACATCTTTTATTCCTATTTTTTTGTTGGGATGCTCTTTGTGGGCTGGTGTTGAATTTAGGTAAAACAATGCCGGTTCATCAGCCGATTTACTGGTGAAAGTCACTTCTTTGTTGCCTCTTCCAACATATAAAGCCTCTCTGTTATTCAATTCGTATTCGGTACCGTCAACATTTACCGTTCCTGAACCACCAATGTTGATGATGCCCAATTCGCGTCTTTCAAGAAAGTATTCGGCCTTTAACGGGTCGATAGTTTCCAATTTTAAAGCTGAATTTGTAGGCACCGCACTTCCAGAAATAAATCTGTCATAATGGGAATACACTAAATTTACTTGGCCTGGTTCCATTAAGTTGTCAATAAGGAATTCGTCTCTTAATCGCGTAGTGTCGTACGATTTAACATCTTGTGGAGATGCCGCATATCTTACTTCATAGTTTGTTTTCATATTACTTGTTTTTTATGATTTAAATTTGTTTCTTTTTTTCGAAAAACTCCGTAAAAGTACTAAAAATATATCAGAATACAATCGATTGGATTTTGTTATATTTGCAATACTAGACTAACCCTTCAATATAAAAATTGAACAACAAACCTACAATACACGACATAGCCAAAGCTTTGGGGGTAGACAGTTCTACCGTTTCAAGGGCATTAAACGACAGCCCGCGCGTTACCAAGGCTACAAAGGTTAGGGTTTTGGCCATGGCGGCCGAGTTGGGGTATCAAAGGAATATGTTGGCTTCTAATTTACGAAAAAATGTAACGAATACCATAGGAGTGATTGTGCCACGGATTTCGCGTCATTTTTTTTCGTCGGCTATTCAAGGTATTGAGGAAACCGCATATTTGGCTGGCTATAATGTGATTATTAGTCAATCGTTGGAACAGCTTGAAAGGGAAAGGAAGATTGTTGAAGGATTGGTTGCCAATAGGGTAGATGGGCTTTTGATATCCGTATCGATGGAAACGGTAGATTACCGGCATTTGGAAGTCGCCAAAAACAATAGCATTCCCTTGGTTTTTTTCGATAGGCATTGTGGTATTTCCGGCTACAGTAATGTTCTTATTGACGATTTTAAATGCGGATTTGATGCCACCGAGCATTTAATATTGAAAGGCTGCAAACGTATTGCCCATTTTTCCGGTTCTCAGGAATTAGAGATATACAAAAACCGTTTTAACGGTTATAAAGCAGCGTTGGCAAAACACAACATTCTGTTTAAAAATGAATATGTTGTAAATTCCAGATTAATGGAACAGGATGGTTATCTTGGCATGCAAAATTTATTGGATAACCAACAGGAGATTGATGGTGTGTTTTCAGCAAATGATGTAACGGCTATCGGAGCCATGAAATGTATAAAGGAACGGCAATTAAAGATACCTGAAGATATCGCCATAGTAGGGTTCAGCAACGAGCCTATTTCTCAGGTTATTGAGCCTTCGCTGACCACCATAGACCAATCGGGCTCTGAAATAGGAAAAACAGCAACCGAACTATTGTTGGAATACATATCGAAAAAAGAAATACCCGTTGAGGGGCAGACCATAATTTTAAATTCGAAATTAATAGAACGGAATTCATCAAAAAAATAACATAACATGAAACTATACCCAATAAAATTTACCCCGCTTTACAAATATAGACTTTGGGGAGGTGAAAAGTTGAAGACCCAACTTAATAAGGACTATAATGAAAATAACATTGGCGAATCTTGGGAGATTTCGGATGTTAAGGGCGACGAGACCAAAGTGGCCAATGGCCCGTTGGAGGGAAAAACCTTAAAGCAGCTTATCCAGCAGTACAAAGGTGGTTTTGTTGGTGAATCGGTTTACGAAACTTTTGGCGAGGAATTTCCTTTGCTCATCAAGTTCATCGATGCCAAAACGCCATTGTCCATTCAGGTACATCCCAGTAACGAATTGGCCAAGGAGCGTCATGATTCTTTCGGAAAAAACGAAATGTGGTACGTTATGGGCGCCGATAAAGATGCAGAACTTATCGTGGGTTTTGAAAAAGAGATTGATAAAACCGAATACCAAAAGCATTTGGAGAACGATACCATTTTGGAAGTGATGCACCACGAAACGGTAAGCAAAGGCGATACGTTTTACATTCCTACCGGAAGGATCCACGCCATTGGGGCCGGGGTGCTGTTGGCGGAAATCCAGCAAACATCGGATGTTACCTATAGAATTTACGATTACAAACGTGTGGATGCCATAACGGGTAAAGAACGCGAACTGCACAACGATTTGGCCTTAGACGCTATCGATTTTACTTACCATAGCCATTTTAAGACCGATTATAAAACAGAGGCCAATACCAGTAACAAGTTGGTGCATTCGCCATACTTCAAGACCAATTTTATGAAAGTTGACGGTACGTTGGAAAAAGACTATTCGGCATTGGACTCTTTTGTAATATATATGTGTGTTAGCGGAGGGTTGGAACTCCAAAGTGGCAATACATCCTATTTACTAAAAATGGGAGAAACCATTTTGTTGCCTGCATCACTCAGCCATGTTAAAATTGAATCGGAAAATGCAGAATTTTTAGAAATATATCTGTAATCAATATTTTAAAATTAAATAACAACTTATCAATTTACTACATTTTTGGGATTCCCTTCGATATAAGCCGCTAAGTTTTCAATAGTGGTTTGCATTAAACGTGTTCTGGCTTCTTTGGGTGCCCAAGCAATGTGTGGGGTTATAATACAGTTTCTTGCTTTTAACAACGGATTGTTTTCTTTCATTGGTTCACTTGAAATAACATCGAGCGCAGCTGCAGAAAGCTTTCTGTTGTTAAGGGCTTCAACCAAGTCATTTTCATTAATTAATGGTCCGCGAGAAGTGTTTATCAACATGGTGCCATCTTTCATTTTTTTAATGGAGCTTTGGTTTATGAGGTTTTCAGTTTCAGGGGTTAGTGGGCAATGTAGGCTTATGATATCAGATGTATTTAACAGTTCTTCCAACGAAACAAACTTTAAATGGTCGTTTTCAAATTCACTGTAAACCGTCCGGTTGTAAACTTTGATTTTGAGTCCAAAAGCCAAAGCTAGTTTGGCCGTAGCCTTTCCAATTTTTCCAAAACCAATAATGCCCATGGTTTTTCCGGCCAACTCGATGAGTGGGTAATTCCAAAAAGAAAAATCTTTGCTGCTTATCCAATCACCATTTTTGACAGCATTGTTGTGCTCACCTATATGGTGGCACATTTCCAGCAATAATGCCAAAGTAAACTGGGCAACAGCTGTTGAGCTATAATCGGGCACATTGGTTACGGTGATTTTCTTTCGTTTGGCATATTCAGTATCAATAATGTTGAAACCTGTAGCTAATACACCGATGTATTCAAGGTTAGGACAGCTATCGATAACCGAGCGGTTAATTGGGGTTTTGTTGGTGAAAATGATTTTTGAATCACCAATATTGTTGATGATATCTTCATCATTACAAGGTGTTCGGTCAAAAACGGTTAAATCGTCAAATTGTTTTATGTCATTCCAATTTAAATCACCAGGGTTTAGCGTAAAGCCATCCAATACAACTATTTTCATAAAAAACTTTTATTTTTTAAATATAAGAGTTGTGATTAAAAAATCTTTACGCTTTATGGCTTATTTAACACGATGGTAAATTTCACCATAGATAGGATTTCCTAGGCTATCTTTTTCAGTTTGCATATAACAGTCCTTGTCAATAAAGAAGATGCTCAATCTATGGATACTGTCTTTTTCAAGGATAGTAAGCAAAGCTTCAGAGCCATATTCTGTATGCTCGATTAGTGTATCGTTTTTAAAGGTGTAGTCTCCACTTCCAAACCATTCAGAAGGGTGATAGGCAGTAAACCGATTCCACATATACTTTGTTTGTGAAAACATTTTCATTTGCATAAATTTTTCGGAAGTCTTGATAGTGTCTATTGAGCCATCACCGCCATAATTTAGGTAGCTAGTCATTTCCCATGCACCTTCAAGGGTGTATTCTTTATTGGTTTCTTCAATAGCTTCCGCCATAGCGGTTTCGTTATTGTTTTTACAGCTCGAAACGGCAATTAGCGTTATTAATGCCAAGGTTAGATGCTTTTTCATATCGTGTTAGTTATTTTGGTCCTATTTAAATTTACGAAAAAAAAATGACAAGATTAAAATGTAATAGATTTTAAATATGAGGTTATAAGAAAGTGTTAATAACTTATGTACTCATTTTACACTAAAAATTCTACATTTGTTGTTCTAAAATGAATTCGATATGGCAGAGGAAATAGAAAGAGTAAAATGTTTGATTATAGGCTCGGGACCTGCAGGCTATACAGCAGCCATTTATGCGGCGAGAGCAAACATGAATCCGGTGTTGTACCAAGGTACACAACCAGGGGGGCAATTAACAACCACAAATGAAGTTGAGAATTTCCCGGGGTACCCAGAAGGGATTACCGGGCCGGAAATGATGATGCAGCTACAAGCGCAAGCACAGCGTTTTGAAACCGATGTGCGAGACGGTTGGGTTACTAAAGTCGATTTTTCTGGTGAGGTGCACAAAATTTGGGTTAACGATGTAAAGGAGATCCATGCTGATACGGTTATTATTTCAACCGGAGCATCAGCTAAATATTTAGGTTTGGATTCTGAACAGAAATATCTGAAATTGGGCGGAGGCGTTTCTGCTTGTGCCGTTTGTGACGGATTTTTCTACAGAAACCAAGAGGTGGTGATTGTAGGGGCAGGCGATTCGGCTTGTGAAGAAGCACACTACCTGTCTAAGCTTTGTAAAAAAGTAACGATGTTGGTGAGACGCGATGAATTTAGAGCGTCTAAAATTATGGAAGCACGCGTTAAAAACACCGAAAACATTGAAATTTTGTTCAATACTGAAACCGATGAAGTTATGGGTGATGGGCAAGTGGTTACAGGCGTGCGTGTTTTTAATAACAAAACCAATGAGAAGCACGAAATTCCTGCAACGGGATTTTTCGTAGCCATTGGGCACAAACCAAACACCGATATCTTTAAAGGTTTTCTGGATTTAGATGAAACGGGTTACATCATTAATGAGCCTGGAACATCAAAAACCAATGTTGAGGGTGTTTTTGTATCGGGTGATGCAGCCGATCATGTATATCGCCAAGCTGTTACCGCAGCCGGAACAGGTTGTATGGCAGCTTTGGATGCCGAACGTTATTTGGCAGCAAAAGATTCTACTTTTGAAGTGTCTACATCTACTTATAATTAAGCAGGACTGATTAAAAAATAGAAAGCCGAAGCAATTGCTTCGGCTTTCTTTATATGCTCTTTAATTGAATTTAAACTGCTACGGGTACTACGAGTTGCTTTTTAAATTCGTTGGGAGTAATTTCATATTTTTCTTTGAATATTTTTGAAAAATAGCTTCTGCTGGTAAAGCCAATGGTATATACAATTTGTGATATATTGAGGTCTGTAGTGGTAATTAAATTGCGGGCCACCTCAAGTCTTACGTGCCTTATATATTCGGTCACGGTTCTTTTAAAAAGAAACTTAAACCCATCTTGCAGTTTGGCTTGCGATAATCCCGATTCGGTAGCTAAATATTCTAACGAGTAATCTTTTGAGGGTTCTTCAAAATGGCCTCTGCCAAACGCCTTATAGTAATAAGTTCGCTTTTTATTAATGAAGTTGGTAAGGGTATGCCTTGCTGTAATTTATTGTGTTGCTGGATGTGAAGCGTTAAAATTTCGTAAACAATGGCTTCAATATTTAAAATCCTAACCATGCCTTTGGTTTTTATCTTCCAAAGTCTTTTTACATGGTCGGCCATCTTTAAATTCAAAGTGCCGTAATGCCTGTATCTGTTTTCGTGATCGGTGTCAACAAAAATTTCGTAAAGCTTTTTATTTAGGGTAGATATATTGGTTGTGCGTTTTTTTAAAAACTGTTTTCTTACTATTTGAATGACGTTAATTTTCAGGTTAACACCTTTTGGGAATTCCAAATAATTTATTCCGCCAGTTTTGTTTGTATAGATTAAAGACTGGAATTGCTCAATGTCTTCTCCATGTTTATCCACATCAAATTTATGCGTAAAATTGCCACTAAGCGGGTAAACAAACCGAATAGGATTAAAGTTGGAAGCGTGTATTTTTAAACAGATGTTATTACTGAATGTGATATTATAATCCAATAGGCTAACTCCCCAATCAAAAGGAATAAAACGAATGGTTCCATTGGCTTTGTTGTTGCTTACCGTTAAACAGCACTCACTCCATTTTTCTTCAATCGTGCCTCCAATGTGGTTTTGTATTTCTTGTAGAACTTCTTTGGTATTGTCTGCAATAATTTCAATTTCTGTCATCATTATTAGAGGTGAGGGTTAAAATTAGCTATTCAATATACGGGGTAAGTTATTTCTTTAGATGGTTATTAGACTTCGAAACTCCTAAAGTTAAGATTATTTTAGACTTTATGAATCCCATAAGTTAAAGATTCAATAAAATCATTTGAGTTAATTCTTAATTCGATTCAACAAATGAAATTAGGAGTAATGCCATAATTTTGATTGAAACACAAAACGATACTTAACTATGAATATTTTTGAAGCTATTAGAAAAGACCACGATACGCAAAGGGATTTGTTGGATAAGTTGGTTCAAACATCAGGCGATACTAAAAAGCGTGATGCCCTTTTTAAAGCGATTAAAAACGAATTGGAGGTGCATGCCAACGCAGAAGAAAGACATTTTTACAAACCGTTAATCAGCAATGAAATGATGCAGGAAAAAGCTAGGCATGGTATTGCAGAGCATCACGAAATTGATGAGTTAATCGAGCAACTGGAAACCACCGAATATGATTCTTCGGCATGGTTGAAAATAGCAAAAGATTTAAAAGAAAAGGTAGAGCACCACTTAGAGGACGAAGAGCGTACTTTTTTTCAATTGGCGGGAAAAGTGTTTTCAGAAACGCAAAAAGAAAGTCTGGCCAATGATTACGTTGGTTACATGAAAGAACATATATAAAAAACTGTCCTTTACCGAAACCTTTAGTTCTTTTCTTCTTCCAACTTATCACTATGAAAAATTACCATCAGTAAGAATCTTAAGATAAATTACTGTAAATAGAAATAAATTGTTATGAATACCTACACCAAAGAAGTTGGAAAGCAATTAAATGAACTGCTTCAAAAAACATATCATACCCAAAAAGGATTTAAAACAGCTGCAAAACATGTAGGTAATGATGCTTTAGAATCTTACTTTAAATTAAAGGCACAAGAACGCCATAATTTTGGTGATGAACTTACCACAGAGTTTAAGTTGTATAATCATCCTGTGAATTCACAAATCCAGAACGAACATATCAACAGAGCTTGGATGGATGTGAGCGCCATTGTTTCGTATAACGATGAAGAATCGATGTTAGAAGAGGTCATAAAAGGAGAAAAAGCAGCTGTTAGCGAGTATGTTGAAATAATAAAAAATAAAGAACTTCCCATAAGTACCAAAATGGTTATGGAGTCTCAAAAAAGTAAAATTGTAAAGGGTTTGTCGCGCTTCAGAACCTTAGAGGAACTTTGTTAAAACGAATTTTTTTTGACTGTTAATAGAAGTCAAGGCAGATAATTACTGTTTAGGCTTTTTCGTGCTTAAATGCTGAATGAGTTAACAAGTAAATCAATACGATTAACAAATCACTTTTATGTTCTATAAATTGCATATAACTGGTTGATAATCAACCAGAATTAATTAAAAATTAAAAACTATGTTACGTTGGACGATAATATTTATAGTGATTGCGTTAATAGCCGGAGTTTTAGGTTTTGGAGGCATTGCGGGGGCTTCAGCAGGAATTGCAAAAATCTTATTCTTTATTTTTTTAGTGCTTTTTATACTATCAATCTTAAGAGGAGCAATAAAGAAATAAAAAACGAATTCAATTATTAATTTTAAACCATTAAAAATTTAATCTTATGAAAACTGTAGCGAAAATATTTATTATACTATTTGCACTTTCAGCAATAGCAACAAGTTGTAGGGAAGTAAAAGACAATAAGGTGGAAGAAGCCGTTGAAGAAGTTGGGGATGGAATAGAGGATGCGGCCGATGAAGTAGAAGATGCGGTAGAATAAATACATTATATCTTGGCAGACTAGCTTAAAAACGGGCACTTCACAGTTGGGAAGTGCCCGTTTAACTTGTTAATGCTATTGAAATAATAAGTAAATTTGAGATAAATTACATTTAAAGTTTTTAAAATAATTTAAAAATTGTTTTCTTTGCCGTCCAATTAAAAAAAAATCGGGATGTGGCGCAGTCCGGTTAGCGTACACGGCTGGGGGCCGTGTGGTCGCAGGTTCAAATCCTGTCATCCCGACGAAATAGGTGTTAAGGAGAATCACTTAATATTTAATCTAATGAAAACCAGTGAAATACATTTTTTCTGGTTTTTTTTGTGCCCAATTTAAAGGATATCTATTCGTGTCCTTTTTCGTGTCCTATTTTTTTTAGGGAATTAATTCTTAAATTTATAGTCCACAATTTGGATTTGACTCTTCGAGATGATTTGGCTTTCGTTTAACAGAATGTTTCATCAAAAACGAAAGTAATGACAACTACACACACATTTAACGTCCATTTTTGGCTGAAAAGAAACTCTGCCAGAAAAAATGGGACGAAAACTATCTATGCCCGCCTATGGATAGACAGTAAGCCCGTAGATATGAGCACAAAAGAATCCGTTAACGAAATCCATTGGTGCAATAAAAGAAATAGGGTTAAGACAAGAGTAAAGTATGCCAGAGAAATAAATGATGCACTTGATGATATTAACTCAAGGCTAAAAGCTGTTTATCGACAACTTAAGGCTGAGGGAGCTCCGGTGACTTCTAAGGCCGTAAAGCTGCGATATTTAGGAAAGGATAGATCGGTTAAGACCTGTAGAGAACTTATGGACTATCACAGAAATAATGAAATGAAAAAGCTCGCAAAGGGAACCATTAAGAATTATAGTGCAACGGAAAAATATATCTGCAAGTTTATACTGGAAGAGTTCAAAACAGACGATGTACCGCTGTTCCAAATAAATTATTCTTTTGTTGTCAAATTTGAAAACTATCTTCGTCGCTGTACTCCCTTGAAAAAATCTCAACCTTTAAATAATAATGGAATAATGAAACATCTGGAGCGTTTGCAAAAATTCACCACTTTAGGTTTTAAACATGGATGGATAAAAACAAATCCTTTTAAATTATACCAATTAAAATATGAAGATTTTGACTGTCCATTTCTAGAACAGTTTGAACTAGATAAATTAAAGAATCTATCTATTGAAAAAGATAGCATGCGTTTAGTCCGGGATATATTCATTTTTTCCTGTTATACAGGTTTGAGTTATATTGAGGTTAAGAATTTGTGCAAAAGAGATATAGTGAATGGCATAGACAACGAACAATGGATTATGGTCAGGAGGCAGAAATCGAATACACCAGTAAAGTTGCCACTTTTGGATGAAGCGTTGGAGATTCTTGAAAGGTATTCAGAACACCCCAATCCTGATAATAATTTTGTACTCTTGAATGTATTTAGTGATCAAAAAATTAACCAATATCTCAAGAAAATTGCAAAATTGTGTCATATTGAAAAAAAACTGACCTTTCACGTAGGTAGGCATACCTTTGCAACGACAGTTGCCCTTTTAAATGATGTGCCAATTGAAACGGTTTCAAAAATGTTGGGGCATACCAAATTATCAACTACCCAAAAATATGCTAGAGTTATTGAAAAGAAAATAAGTAATGATATGAAAATGTTGAAAGCAAAACTTAAGGACTCAAAACAGGAATCATATAATGGGAATCTGATAAATGGACACCTAAGGATAGTGTAAGTAATTAATGGGTAATTAGCTTTGTTAATATTGGTTGAACAAATCAAAAACTAAGACTCTATCATTAATTTTTTTGATACTGAGTTTTCAGATAAGTGTTAAAAGTCAATTTTTTAGTTTTGGATTGTGTACTTCAAAAGATATGAAGTTTTGCATAGTATGTGCTACGCGATATTTTTGTCTCTTATAACTTCATTTTTTTATACAAGGTAAGATTTGGCTACTTTGAAATTTCATTATCTCGATGTGAATAATGGAATCCTCTAAAATTCAGAATATGTATTGCTAAAGATAAATTGAAACTAGAACGTGTATGAAATTTATTAGGTTTAAAAGGTTTTTCGGTGATAGAAAATTCAACTAACACCGAATCAGTACCTTTATGTGAAAACTCATTATTTCATTTATTACTTGATGAAAATTGTTTTTATTCTAACCTCATAAATCGGATGTCACAGGTTCGAGTTTAGGTTCCAACTAATAATAAGGGGGCGAGACATAAAACACTTTTTTTTTTGTAATGACATTTGCTTTAGATTGGTTTCGTTTATGGAGTTCAATTAAGTATCTTGATTTTTCCCAATTAAGTAATTTCTTTTTTAAATTTGATATAAAATAGAATTCTATAGCTTGAAATTCTTTTCAGACATATTAGTTTGTAATGAACCTTCTAATTGGTGGCAAGAGTACAGGGCATTTTGTGATGACTTCAAAAATGTTGAAATCGATGAATACGTAAAAGCTTTACCAACTTTAGTCCTTAAACTTCAAAATAGTTATGGATTTAGAAACCTGCAAGTTGCTCTTGAACGTGAAGCCAAAAATAATCCCTCATTTGGGAAGGCCATTTATAAAAGGACTTTGGGAACAAATAATGCCGACACTTATTTTACATTAAAGGATATTTTGTCTGGTTTATTTTATTCAGACCAAAAATTTGCTATTGCCGAAGTAGAAAAATTAATAAAACATAAAGACAAAGCCCTAAATAAAATCGGTTTAGATTCAGTTGCCAAATTTGATTTAAATCAAGAGGAAACACCAAAGGATTTCATCATTTGGATTGAAAGGGCACTTGAAGATATTACAAATAAACAATCAAAGTCAGAATTATGGCCATCTGTGCTTTTTGTTGCTCGTTTGCAACGTAAATCAATTAAAAATGCGGATACCTTATTAGAAAAACTGTCCGAGATTAAAATTTTAGAAGTACAGCTTGAACTGATGTGTTTTCTGTTTTATAACCTTGATTTAGAGACTGAAATGTCTCTACTTGAAAAATACCTGCCAAATTTACTTCATATTGACCTTGAACACTCTGGTGCTTATAGTCAACTATCCCATAATCTTGAAAACTTAACGAAGCAAAGTTTGTCTTTGGTAGTTCGGTTTTTAACAGTTTGGGTTGAAAAGGATATTGATAATGCCCGAAAAATTTCATATTTCAGTTATTTACTTAATACTCTAATCGATGATTTTTACCTTGAATTTCAAAAACTGTTTACTAATCGGCTGAATAGTGATAATCCCAATTTCCATATTGCCATTTTCAATATGAACCGTGTGGGGAATATTAGAGACCTTTCAGGGTTAAAGGTTTCCAAAGAAGTTGTAAAAACATTCTCTGATTTTGACATAGAATATATTACTTATAAAATTCTCGCTTACATTTACGATAAGGACACTTCGGTTTCTTTAGTGTATTCCATTTTGGAACTTAAATATGAGAATAAAAATGTCAACCATTTTCTATCAGACTTAATTGCCAACCATCTTATTTTCAATTACTATTCGGTGATTGATTTTTTAAACGAGAAGAAGAAATCCGCCAATGCAAAACTCAAGAAAGTCATCACTAAAATTATAAAGGCTGGCGAAGCTAGATATATTGCCTATTCAGATTTAACTCTTTTAAAAGAGTTTGAGCCTTCCGAACGACGATTGATTTATTACAACAAAATTCAGAGCCGTAAATTCAGTAAATCATATAGGGAAAGTGAAAATAATCAAGCATCATTTTTTAATACATTAAATACCATAAATTACAGAACAGGAAAATCTTGCTTTTCTAAATATGAAGGGAAATATACAGAGAAAATGACACCTGCACTCATATCGCATAGAGGTGAAATGCCAAGAGGTGAGTTTATAGACCCAGTTGGTCAAGCTAAGGAACGATTGCTCTGGCAAAATTTTAATAGACGTAAATGAGATTATTATTAAGTGAATATATTAACCTCTTAAAAGAAGACAAGGAACTCGATACTTTGTTGACAGACCTGTTGCTGGGGATGAAGTTCACCACCATATCCAAACCACAACGCGGACGTCAATTTGGTGTGGATATTTCCGCCATAGGCATTGACCCGGACGATGGTATCAAAAAAGTATTCTTGTTTGCAGTAAAACAAGGAAATTTAACCAGAACTACTTGGGATGGTGATGTAAACGCAATACGTTCTACCCTTAATCAAATAAAAGATACGTTTATTCCAACGTCATTAACCAAAACCCAAAAAAAGCTACCCATAAAAATAATTGTTGCTACTAATGGCTCTATCAATAATCCTGTATTAATTGATTGGACGCAATATGTTGAACAACATACTACAGATAAAATCGATTACGATTTTTGGGGCACCGAGAAAATTAGTGCAATGCTTGAGGATTATCTGGAAAGCGAAAAACTCTTTCCGCAGGAATACCAATCCCTGTTACGAAAGTCATTGGCTTTTTTGGATTTAGTAGATTATGACCTGTCGCATTTTTACAGTCTAATTCGGCAAATTTTAGAGAAACCATCCAAACGGAAGCGACAGGTGCTTAAGAAACTTCGCTTAGTTAGATTATGCTTAAATATTATTTACAAATGGTCTCAGGACAATAATAACCTAAAACCTTCTATTTATGCCAGTGAACGTTGCTTGCTGTTGGTATGGCACTTTATGCAAAGCGGCAATCATTTAGACAAGAATTATGTTCGTTTAGAATTTTATAAAATCCATAGTTTAAAAAGAATCATTGGCGTGAACTATTTTAACAAAGTGGTTGAACACTATAAGGTTGAGCATAGTATTTATAGATACGGTAAAAACAGCTTGGAATATAGTTTGAATGTTTGGGAAGAAATCGGAATTATTGCCACTATTGGGCTTACCGAAATACAGGAATTTAAATTGTATTTTATGGAAGACCAAAAAGAACAGGCAGAAATCTATTATGAAAGCGCGATATCGATAAGTAATGCTTTGACACTTTTCATAAAAAACAACCCACCTTCTAACTATCCGGAATATGACATTCATAGCGTAGAAATTGCATTGGCCCTCAACTTATTTGTGCTAACCGGAAATATGAATTCTGCCAAACAGTGGATATACCAATTAGTAGTAGGGTTGTACGATAATTATAGAATCAATAAATTCTTTCCCTTGTTTAGGACCAATTACGACA
The DNA here is from genome assembly GCA_040429635.1 of Tamlana crocina. Taxonomy (NCBI): domain Bacteria; kingdom Pseudomonadati; phylum Bacteroidota; class Flavobacteriia; order Flavobacteriales; family Flavobacteriaceae; genus Tamlana; species Tamlana crocina. Next base: position 1,854,403 of record CP158972.1, read on the forward strand.
AATTGGTTGATATCCATAATGGCGACGAACAATGTGAGATAGACTCTTCTATGATTGTACCTATTCTGGCGGAATTTGCATTGGTATTTGAGGATAAGGAATTATACCAGTTCGTAAGAAACACCGTTAAAGAATTATTTATTGATTTAAACCTTCAAATGTGGTTTGCTTTGGAAGAAATGGAAGATAGAATATGCGTTAAGGATTATAGCAACCAAGAAGGGACTTTAAAGCATAGTGTGGTCTTATACGAAGACGCTGATGCTTACCTAGAAGAAATGAAAGAGGAAGCTAAGCTATTCGGTGTTGAAAAAGATTTCAAAATCTTTACATCAGGATTTGATAGTGTGGCTTATGTAGCCAGTAGACATTACAAGAGCCAATCATTTCCATTAACATGGCGAAAGTTTTTAAAATAAACACTAAACTTCTGTTAATTAAATTTGTATTTGTTAAAATTTCGTAAATTCGCAATTACAATGAAACAAGTATTCCATAAAATAATGTCTATGTTAATGGCTTTTGTAGTGTTATTTTCTACAATGTCATTTACTATGAACATGCATTATTGTGGCGATACTTTAGTAGAAACGGCGCTGTTTCAAAAAGCAAAAGGTTGCGGTATGGAAATGGAAAATCCATCAACCGAAAACTGTTCAATTACCAAGAAAAATTGTTGTGATGATAAGCAATTATCAATTGAAGGTCAAGATGAGTTACAACTTACCATAGATAAAATTTCTTTTGAGCAACAAGTATTCATTGCATCCTTTGTATATACTTACATCAACCTTTTTGAAGGTTTAGAAAAAAACGTAACGGCTTACGAAGAATACAAACCGCCACTCGTCATAAGGCGCATCTACAAGCTTGATGAGACTTACCTAATTTGATTTTTAAACAATAGACTGTATTATCCTTTGGCTTTTTGTCATAAGGGTAATTTGCTGTATTCGGTGTTGTCCCAACGCCAATGTCTAACTGTTTAATTATCAAAAGCAATGCTAAACAAAAGCATCAAACTTTTAATAGAAAACAAGCTCGTAGCTGTACTGTTGCTTGTTCTTTTTATAGGATGGGGAACTGTAAATGCACCTTTTAATTGGGATACAGGTTTTCTACCAAGCAATCCAGTAGCTGTAGATGCCATACCAGATATAGGTGAAAACCAACAAATTGTATTTACCAAATGGGATGGTCGTTCGCCACAAGATATAGAAGACCAAATTACTTATCCATTAACCACATCATTACTGGGTATTCCTGGAGTAAAAACCATTCGTAGTTCTTCTATGTTTGGCTTTTCAAGTATCTATATCATTTTTGAAGAAGATATCGAATTTTATTGGAGTAGAAGTCGTATTCTCGAAAAATTAAATTCCTTACCAAGTGGTTTATTACCAGATGGTGTCAATCCTGCATTGGGCCCAGATGCCACAGGATTAGGTCAAATATTTTGGTACACGTTAGAAGGTCGTGATGGAAACGGCAACGTAACTGGCGGATGGGATTTGCACGAATTACGAAGTATTCAAGATTACTATGTGAAATATGCGCTTTCCTCTGCGAGTGGTGTATCGGAGGTCGCATCTATTGGTGGTTATGTTCAGGAATACCAAGTGGATGTAAACCCAGAATTTATGCGTCAATACAATATAGGTTTGCAACATATTGTAAAAGCAGTTAAAGAAAGTAATAGAGATATTGGGGCACAAACCCTTGAAATCAATCAAGCCGAATATCTGGTGCGTGGTTTGGGCTATGTGAAATCCATAGCAGACATCGAAAATGCGGTAGTCACTTCCGAAGATTACACATCTATTAAAATTAAAGATGTGGCCAATGTGTCTTTAGGTCCTGCAACAAGACGTGGTATTCTAGATAAAGAAGGTGCAGAAGTGGTTGGTGGTGTTGTGGTGGCACGTTATGGTGCTAATCCAATGGAAGTCATTAATAATGTAAAAGCCAAAATTAACGAATTAAGCGCAGGACTACCTACAAAAACGTTGGCAGATGGCAGAACATCACAAGTAACTATAGTACCATTTTACGACCGTACAGAATTGATTCAAGAAACGTTAGGCACACTCAATGAAGCCTTAACTTTAGAAATTCTCATTACTATTTTGGTCATTATCATTATGGTATTTAATCTTCGTGCATCGGTATTAATCTCTGGCTTATTACCTGTTGCGGTGTTAATGGTGTTTATAGCAATGAAACTTTTTGGTGTCGATGCTAATATCGTAGCGCTATCTGGTATCGCCATTGCAATTGGTACTATGGTAGATGTTGGTGTCATACTTTCAGAAAACATCATAAGGCATTTAGATGAAAACGGAAACAAATTACCAATAAACACAGTCGTTTATAACGCAACAGCAGAAGTATCTGGTGCAATCGTAACCGCAGTAATGACAACCATTATCAGTTTTATTCCTGTATTTACTATGATTGGTGCTGAAGGAAAATTATTTAGACCATTAGCATTCACAAAAACCTTTGCATTAACAGCTTCGATAATTGTAGCCTTATTTTTAATTCCACCGTTTGCAGCCTTTTTATTCCGAAAAAAGAGCATTCAAAAACATTTTAAATATGCTTTAAACGGTGTTTTAATAGTATTAGGAATAACTGCTATTTACTTCGGGTATTGGTTGGGAATAATACTCATCGCTTTTGGTGTGACAGCTTTATTGAATCTTCAAAACAAGATTTCAGATAAACAGGGAAACTTTGCCAACATTATCATTTCGGCTTCGGCAATCGTATTTTTATTAGCAGAATATTGGCGACCGTTAGGCGTAAACGAAAGCATCTTCTTAAACCTCATTTTTGTAGCTATTATTTGCTTTGGATTATTAGGTGTATTTGCATTATTCATTAAATACTACACACGTATTTTAAGATGGTGTTTAGACAATAAATTATTATTTCTTTCCATACCTACAGCAATTGTCATTGCAGGATTTTTTATAATGAAAAATACAGGTAAAGAGTTTATGCCATCATTAAATGAAGGTTCTTTTCTATTAATGCCTACCTCAATGCCACATTCAGGTGTAGAAGAAAATAAGCGCGTTTTACAACAATTGGATATGGCGGTAGCAAGTATTCCAGAGATAAAAACCGTTGTAGGTAAGGCAGGAAGAACAGAATCAGCTTTAGATCCTGCACCATTGTCAATGTATGAAAATATCATTCAATACAAACCCGAATATATGCTGAATGATAAAGGAGAGCGTCAACGCTATAAGGTCAACAATGATGGTGAGTATGTATTAAAAAACGGAATGTCATTGCGAGCGGAACAACGTGAAGCGTGGCAATCTCTAAATGCAAAAGAACAGTTAATCCCTGACGATGATGGCGAGTTTTACAGAAACTGGCGACCAGAAATACAATCACCAGATGACATTTGGAACGAAATTGTAAAAGTCACCAAATTACCAGGAGTCACATCAGCACCTAAATTACAACCTATTGAAACTCGATTGGTAATGCTACAAACAGGTATGCGTGCACCAATGGGAATCAAAATAAAAGGTCAAGATTTAAAACAGATTGAAGCTTTTGGAATGAAGTTAGAAACCATTTTAAAAGAAGCTGAAGGTGTAAAGGACGAAGCTGTTTTTGCAGACCGTATTGTAGGTAAACCGTATTTACTCATAGATATTGACAGAGAAAAAATTGCACGTTATGGTGTAAGTATTGAAGAGGTACAAAACGTATTAAAAGTAGCTGTTGGCGGTATGTCCTTAACACAAACCGTTGAAGGTCGTGAGCGTTATGGAGTTCGTGTACGTTATCCAAGAGAATTACGAGCAAATCCAACCGATTTAGAGCAAATTTATGTACCTGTTGAAAAAGGCAGTCCTGTACCTTTAAGCGAATTGGCAACCATTCGTTACGAGCAAGGTCCACAAGTCATAAAAAGTGAGGATACCTTTTTAGTAGGCTATGTGTTGTTTGATAAAATGGATGGCTATGCTGAAGTAAATGTAGTTGAAAATGCACAGGCAATGATTCAAAGCAAGATTGATGCAGGTGAATTAATTGTACCAAAAGGCATTAACTATCAATTTACAGGAACTTACGAAAACCAATTACGTGCCGAAAAAACCTTATCAGTAGTTGTACCATTAGCATTGGCTATCATCTTTTTAATTCTGTACTTCCAATTCCGTTCGGTGGGCACATCATTAATGGTTTTTACAGGTATTGCAGTAGCGTTTGCAGGTGGCTTTTTAATGATATGGCTGTACGGACAATCGTGGTTTTTAAATTTCAGTGTCTTTGGTGAAAACCTACGCGATTTATTCCAAATGCACACCATTAATTTAAGTGTCGCAGTCTGGGTAGGCTTTATTGCGCTCTTTGGTATTGCCACCGATGATGGTGTTGTAATGGCAACCTACTTAACCCAAACTTTCGATAGAAATTCACCAGAAACAAAAAAGGAAATTAGGGCTTCTATTGTAGAAGCAGGTGAAAAACGTATTAGACCGTGCTTAATGACTACAGCAACAACCATTTTAGCACTCTTGCCTGTACTAACATCAACAGGACGAGGTAGCGATATTATGATTCCTATGGCAATACCGAGTTTCGGTGGAATGTTAATCGCTTTAATCACCTTATTTGTTGTGCCAGTTTTATATAGCTGGAAAGCCGAAGTTCAACTTAAAAGAGCATCAAAATGAAATATATAAAAACAATCTTTTTTCTTTTTTCTATTCTCTTTTGTCTCAATGGAAGTGCTCAACAGTTAGAAAAATTAATTAATGAAGCGTTAGAAAACAATCCCGAGATTCAAAAATTCGAGTTGCAATACAAAAGAGTTTCAGAAAAAATAAACGAAGTCAACACGATTCCAAACACCGAATTTGGCGTGGGCTACTTTGTTAGCGAACCCGAAACCAGAACAGGTGCACAACGGTTTAAGGTGTCAGCAAAACAAATGTTACCTTGGTTTGGTACAATTACCTCGCGTGAAGATTATGTAACCGCATTGGCAGATGCGAAATATGAAGATATTGTTATTGCCAAACGAAAACTTATGGCTTCGGTATCTCAATCTTACTACAAGCTGTATGCAAACCAAGCAAAACAGCAAGTGCTGAGTGATAATATCAAATTGTTGGAAACCTATGAAATAATGGCCTTGACTTCTGTTGAAGTAGGTAAAGCATCCGCAGTAGATGTATTGCGTTTACAAATGCGGCAAAACGATTTGCAACAATTAAAAGATGTTTTGCGTCAACAGTTTTTGGCAGAACAAACTAATTTCAACAGTCTTTTGAATAGGAATAGTACCATTAAAGTTGCAGTTGTGGATAGCTTAACAATTCCTATGGAAGATTTTGAGGTTAATACTGAAAATCTATCGGTACATCCTGAATTAATAAAGTTCGATAAACTGTATCAATCTGTAGAAAAATCGGAATTACTAAACCAAAAAGAAAGTAGCCCAATGATTGGTTTCGGGTTGGATTATATCAATGTAGAAGAACGGCCAGATATGAGTTTTTCAGACAATGGTAAAGATATTATTATGCCAATGGTATCGGTTTCAATCCCCATTTTTAATAAAAGATATAAATCGGTTACCAAGCAAAACGAACTGGAGCAACAGGAAATCAATTATCAAAAACAAGAGCGCTTAAACAGTTTAAAAACTGTTTTAGATAAAGCTATTACCGACCGCATTTCAGCAAGAATTAGCAATGATACAGCATCTAAAAATCTGAAACAAGCTGAAGATGCAGAGCAAATTCTCATTAAAAGCTATGAAACAGGAACCATTGATTTTAATGATGTTTTGGATATTCAGGAATTGCAGTTGAAGTTTCAAATGAACCAGATTGAATCTGTGAAGACCTACTATATTCAGAGTGCTATAATTAATTATTTAATTCAGTAAACAATGAAGACATTAAACACAATATTTCTTTTACTACTAACGTCAATTGCATTTTGCCAAGTAGGGACAAATGGAAATGATAGAAATGAAGAAGGAAGGAAAATAAAAGAATATAATCTCACTATAGAGGAAAATGAAATGACACTTGCTGGTGTAACCGCCAAAGGTATGACTATCAATGGTAGTATTCCCGGACCAGTTTTGGAATTTAATGAAGGTGACCTTGCTATTATTAATGTTACCAACAAAATGGATGTGGAAACGTCTGTGCATTGGCACGGATTAATTCTTCCTAATTTTTATGATGGTGTGCCCTATTTAACAACGCCACCAATAAAATCAGGTACAACATTTCAATATAGAATCCCTATCAACCAATCTGGTACGTATTGGTATCATTCCCATACCATGTTACAAGAGCAAAAAGGTGTTTATGGCTCTATTGTCATTCATCCAAAAGAAAAGACATTGGAATATGATAAAGATTTAGTCGTATTGCTTTCCGATTGGACAAATGAAAAACCAATGAATGTGCTTCGTAACCTTAAACGAGGGAATGAATGGTATCAAGTTAAAAAAGGAACAGCTGTACCTTTAAGTAGAGTTGTAAAAGAAGGTGCATTAGGCGCGCAATTTAAGTTTTGGCGGGATAGAATGGAAGGCGCAGATATTGCGGACATTTATTACCCTGCATTTCTGTCTAATGGTAAAAAACTGGCGGAATATCCAGGGTTTAAACCTGGAGAAAAGGTAAGACTTCGTTTTATCAACGCTTCTGCATCGACTTACTATTGGATGGATTTTGGAGCTGGTAATCCTACAATCGTTTCAAGTGATGGTGTTGATGTAACACCAGTCAATAAAAGTAGATTTCTCTTTGGTATTGCAGAAACCTATGATGTAATAGTGACTATTCCAAATGGCACATTGGAAGTTACTGCAACAGCACAAGATGGCTCTGGCAGTACATCCATTCGTTTAGGAAGTGGCGAACTTTTTCCTGCAACGGTAATAGATAGACCAAACAAAGTTGCGATGATGAAGCAAATGGCTAAAATGGATATGAAAATGGGAGCGCCAGCAATGGCAGGTAATCAAAAGAAAAATACACCTGAAGCTTTAATGAAAAGGTATGGAATGCAAATGGATATGAAAGATGGTAAGATGAATATGGATATGAATAATAAGATGTCGATGAAAGATGGTAAGATGGATAACCAAATGAATATGAATGATAATCATATGCAAATGGAAATGGACAAAAAGATGGATATGAAAAAGGATTCTATGCCAATGAGCCATAATATGTCTATGATGGAGAAAGACTCTAGGTCTTTTGATTACAATACACGTAAAACCTATTTCAACTACGATTTTTTAAAGGCAAAAGAAAATACCACTTATAAGGAAGATTTACCTGTAAATGACCTTTTACTCAACCTAACAGGTAATATGCAACGCTATGTGTGGAGTATAAATGGTGTGCCATTATCTGAAACAGATAAGATTAAAATTAAAGGAGGAGAGGTTACCAGAATAACATTAAATAACTTAACAATGATGCATCACCCAATGCATCTTCACGGTCATTATTTTAGGGTTATTAATGAAAATGGAGAACGTTCACCTTTAAAGCATACGGTTAACGTGCCACCAATGCAAAAAGTGATTATTGAATTTTATAACGAAGAATATGGCGATTGGTTTTTTCATTGCCACGTATTATATCATATGATGGGTGGTATGGCACGAGTGTTTAGCTATGATACACCAAGGGATGAACGAATGAAGGATCATCCAGTAACAAAGCTAATAGAAGAAACCGACCATTATTATTCTTGGGGCTTGGCGCGTTTGGGTTCAAATTTTAATGAGCTAGCTCTTACATCGAGTAACATAAGAAATGAGTTCGGTTTACGTGCAGAATGGGATTATGATAAAAACACCGAAATTGAATTGAGTTATAATAGATATTTAAACGATTGGGTACGACTTTATGTTGGTGTAAATACCGAAACTTCAACCCCAAATTCTTACGATACATTCAATACTGTTGGGTTGGTTGGTATTAAGTACTTTACACCATACAGATTTAATGTAGATGTGAGTATGGATCATCAATTGCGGCCAAGAATACGACTTGACAGAGAGTTTCTAATTTTTCCAAGAATTTTTCTGGAAGGCGAATACGAATACAGAGCAGACTTCGGTTGGGTAAATGACATTGGAAGTAAATCGTATGAAGCAGAAACCCAGTGGTTGGTTGGTGCATCTTATATTATTTCCAGAAATTTTTCAATTCAAGGAAACTATAATAATCGATATGGCTGGGGTGGAGGTCTTTTGGTAAGATTTTAACCAACAAAAAAGGTGAAGTTACGACTCGCATGTGGAGTATTATATAAGGAGTCATTGTCTCCGTAATCCTCTTATATGTAAGTGTAAATGGCAATAAAATCATCGAGAAGAAGTCCGGAAGGCGTTTAGGATAGGCATCATGCCAATGGTAAAATTATCAAGGAAGAATACGAACAGAGTAAACGAATTACTAATTAAAACAAATAAAAAATGGACTATTACTTTAATAAAAAAATCAATAGAACCTTTGGAGAGGTTGTCGATAAAGTTACACAGCAATTAAAAGAAGAAGGTTTTGGGATACTTACGGAAATTGACGTAACAGAAACATTGAAGAAAAAACTAGATGTAGACTTTAAAAAGTATAAAATACTGGGTGCATGCAATCCACCTTATGCCCACAAAGCATTACAAGCTGAGGATAAAATCGGAACACTGTTGCCCTGTAATGTTATAGTGCAAGAAATTGGAGCAGGAGTTGTTGAAGTTGCTGCTGTGAACCCTATAGCATCTATGCAGGCTGTGGAGAATGAAAAATTAGAACAGATAGCAAGTGAAATCACGGCAAAATTGAAACACGTGATTGAAAAATTATAAAAAAATTAATCATACATACAAATTTAAATCAAAAACAAAATGAGTAAATTCAAATTAGTATTGGGAGTAGCTGCAATAGCACTTGTAACCTTAGCAGCAGTGTCTTGTAAAGATGCAAAAACAGACAAAAACAATTCTGCAGATCATCATTCGGAGATGAATGCGGGTGAAGACCACTCAAAAATGAACCACGATAATACCGACGCTTATCACGGTGGAGATAAAAAAGAAATGGCAATGGGCGGAGATGGTAATTCACAAACCATATTAAACCATTACTTCAATCTTAAAGACGCTCTAGTATCAGATGATAATACAAAAGCTAAGCAACTTGGTGGGACTTTGGCAAAAAGTCTAAAAGGTTTAAATGTTTCAGACTATTCAGAAGCTGAAAAATCTGAACTTAATGAAATTATCGAAGATGCTATAGAGCACGCTGAGCATATTTCAGAAAGTGCTATAGCGCATCAGCGCGAACATTTCAAAATACTGAGTAAAGATATCATTGATATGGTTGCCATCACTGGCACAGAGAATACCTTATACCAACAATTTTGCCCAATGTACGATGGGGGAAGTGCGTGGATAAGCATGAGCAAGGATATTAAAAATCCTTATTATGGAGACAAAATGTTGACCTGTGGAAAAGTGCAAAAGGAAATCAACTAAATGAAGATTTTAAAAATCATACTATTGGTTTTATTGGTGGCGTTCGTGGGCATACAGTTTATGCCCACAGAATGTAACCAAAGCGATGTTGTGCCACAAACAGATTTTATGGAGGTAAACCATGTGCCAGAGGGTATTCAAAAGCAGCTAAAGGTGTCGTGCTATGATTGCCATAGCAACAATACAAAATACCCTTGGTACAATACAATACAGCCCATTGCTTGGTTTTTAGAAGGGCATATTAAAGAAGGAAAAGGAGAACTAAATTTCAATGAATGGGGTTCTTATTCCAACCGACGGAAGAACAGTAAGTTGAAGTCAATAATCAGTCAAATAGAGGATAACAAAATGCCTTTAAAATCATATACTTTTATCCATAGTAATTCCATATTTACTAATACTGAAAAACAAGAAATTATCAAATATTTTAACCAACTAAAAGATAGTTTAAACTAAAATCTTTTTGGTAATGACACTTACATTATTTATAAAAAATATGGTTTGTAATCGTTGTAAAATGTCAATCCTTCAACTATTAAAAGATGAGGGCTTTGAGGTAAAAGCTATTCAGCTTGGTGAGATAATAGTAGAAGAACGTTCTGGTAATGATTATGTGAAACTCGAAAAACAACTAAACAATTTAGGTTTTGAGCTTATAAAAGACCCTTCAAAAGCTTTGGTCGAAAAAATTAAAGTAAGTCTTATTGAACATATTGAAAAGAACGATACGGATGTCATTCTCACTAAACTTGAAAGTGAAATTGGTAAAAGTTATTCCATATTGAGTAAAACGTTCAGTAAGTCAGAAGGCATAACATTGGAAAAATACCTCATAAACCTAAAAATTGAAAAAGTGAAGGAGCATATCCAGTTACGGGCACTCAATTTTTCAGAAATAGCTTATAGTCTTAATTATAAAAATAGTAGCCATTTGGCAAAACAGTTTAAGCGGGTAACCGGAATGTCTATGACAGATTATAAAAATTTACAAAATTGGAATAGAACACCCTTGGACAAAATTGTATAAACAATAACCATAATTGGAAAAACCAAAAGCAGTTGTAGCTTATAGTTTTGTGAATTAACCTTAAAAATCAAAACAATGAAACACACGTATCACATACACGGTATGACCTGCAACGGTTGTCGTAGTCACGTAGAGGAAACACTTTCAAAAGTAAAAGGTGTTTCCAAGGCGACGGTTAATCTCGAAACAGCGGAAGCCACAATTGAAATGGAGCAGCATATCTCTTTGGGAACATTTCAAAAAACATTAAAAGAAGATGGTGGAAGGTATAGCATTCACAATCAAGGAGAACATCACCATCATTCAGAACTCAAAAAGAAAAAGAAACTCAAAGGAAAAGGTAAAGGTACATTTTATTGCCCGATGCACTGCGAAGGAGATAAAACCTATGATAAACCAGGGGATTGCCCTGTTTGCGGAATGGATTTGGTAGAGGAACAAAATCTTTCAGCGTCAGCATCAGAGCAATGGACCTGTCCTATGCATCCAGAAATTGTTAAGGACGAATCAGGTTCGTGTCCCATCTGCGGAATGGATTTAGTACCCATGCAACCAGACCTTTCATCAGAAGAAAGGGCCTATAAAAAGCTATTAAAGAAGTTTTGGGTGGCCACAGTATTTACATTGCCCATATTCCTGATTGCCATGAGCGAAATGCTTCATGGTAATCCATTATACGATATTATGGAGCAGAAGTATTGGAATGGGGTACAGTTCGCATTATCAATTCCTGTAGTTTTTTATGCCACTTGGATGTTCTTTGAAAGGGCTTACCGAAGTATCAAAACGTGGAATCTCAATATGTTTACGCTTATTGGGATTGGTGCCGGTGTAGCATGGTTGTTTAGTGTTGTTGGGATGTTATTTCCAGACGTATTTCCGGCACAGTTTAAAACAGAATCAGGTGCAGTTCATGTGTATTTTGAAGCAGCAACGGTTATTTTAACCTTGGTGCTTTTAGGCCAGCTATTAGAAGCCCGTGCGCATAGCAAAACCAATTCAGCAGTAAAAGAGCTGTTGAAGTTAGCACCTAACAAAGCCATAAAAATTGTAGATGGTGAAGAGATTGAAGTCAGTATTGATGAGATAGAACTCAACGATACCCTTAAAGTAAAACCAGGTGATAAAATTCCTGTGGATGGTGTAATAACAGAAGGCGAAACAACAATTGACGAATCTATGATTACAGGAGAACCTATTCCTGTAAACAAATCAGAAGACGATAAAGTAAGTAGCGGAACCATTAATGGGAATCAATCATTCTTGATGAAAGCAGAAAAAGTAGGAAGTGATACCTTACTGTCACAAATCATTCATATGGTGAATGATGCCAGTAGAAGTCGTGCACCTATTCAAAATTTAGCAGATAAGGTGTCAGGTTATTTTGTGCCAGTTGTAGTTATCATATCGGTAATTACATTTATGGTATGGGCAATTTGGGGTCCAGAACCAGCTTATGTGTATGCATTGGTCAATGCAATCGCAGTTCTTATCATTGCGTGTCCTTGTGCTTTAGGTTTAGCAACACCAATGTCGGTAATGGTTGGTGTGGGTAAAGGTGCTCAAAATGGTGTATTGATAAAAAATGCCGAAGCTCTTGAAAAGATGGATAAGGTAAATACACTTATAGTTGATAAAACGGGAACAATTACAGATGGGAAACCAACAGTAGAAACAATAGGTGTTTTTAGTGATACTTTAAACGAAAAAGAGCTACTACAATACATCGTTTCATTAAATACCAATAGCGAACACCCATTAGCAGAAGCGACTGTTAAATATGGAAAGGAACATAACGTTGAAATAGTAAAATCTAAAAACTTTAGTGCTGTTACAGGAAAAGGTGTTGAAGCTATAATAAACGATAAAAAAGTAGCATTAGGAAACCCTAAAATGATGGAACATGCCAAAGCAGACATTACATCTAAAATGAAAGACGAAGCTAAATCTTATCAAAAACAGGGTAAAACAGTTTCTTATTTATCATTAGATGAAACTGTTGTCGGCTATGTGGTTATAGGGGATAAAATAAAAGAAACAAGTGCCAAGGCTATTAAAGTACTTCAAGATAAAGGCATTGATGTTTTAATGCTTACAGGAGATAATCACGATACAGCACAAGCTGTAGCTTCAGAACTTAATTTGGCAGATTTCAAAGCTAGTATGCTACCAGAAGATAAACTCAAAGAAGTAGAAAAACTGCAAGAAAAGGGCAAAGTAGTTGCTATGGCAGGTGATGGTATTAATGATGCACCGGCATTGGCAAAAAGTGATGTGGGTATTGCAATGGGGACAGGTACATCTGTAGCTATTGAAAGTGCTATGATAACTTTAGTAAAAGGTGATTTACACGGCATTGTAAAGGCTAAAAACTTAAGTCATTCCGTAATGAAAAACATTAAGCAAAATCTGTTTTTTGCACTCATCTATAACACCTTGGGTGTGCCAATCGCAGCAGGTGTATTGTTTCCGTTCTTTGGAATATTATTATCGCCTATGATAGCGGCATTGGCAATGAGTTTTAGCTCGGTTTCGGTAATAGCAAATGCTTTAAGATTAAGAACAATTAAAATTTAACTATAAAATCGAATAATTATGGAAAATTCAAAAGAACACTCAAACAAAGGAAATTACAAAACCTTCTTTATAATGTTGGCATGCTCATTTGTAGCAATGTACATCACAATGTATTTAAATACTTATTCAATTGACCACGTTTGGTTTAGCTTAACCCGCTTTTACATGACCTGCTTGGGAATTTCCACTATGGCAGTTATCATGTGGTTTTTTATGCGGAAAATGTACAACGATAAAAAGAAAAATATAGCCATTCTTGCAGGTAGTTTTATCTTATTTATTGGTGCATTAATATTAGTAAGAGCTCAAAAACCGATTATTGGAGATGTACTTTGGATGAAAGCCATGATACCTCATCATTCCATTGCTATTTTAACCAGTGAACGTGCAGATATAAAAGACCCAGAAGTTAAAAAATTAGCTGAAGACATTATTAAAGCACAGCGTAAAGAAATTGAAGAAATGAAAGCCATGATAAAACGATTAGAAAATGAAAAATAATAAAATAGTCATATACGTAGGCTTACTTGTGGTAGGTTTACTCTTGGGTTGGTTACTATTTGGAAGTTCGTCCAATGAAAGTACAGAGCACAACCATAAGGAAACAACTGAAAGCAACCAAATGTGGACCTGCTCAATGCACCCACAAATTATGCAACCCGAACCAGGCGATTGCCCTATTTGTGGTATGGACTTAATTCCTGCCGAAGCTGGAGCAGATGGTTTAACTGCAGACCAGTTTAAATTAACTGCTAACGCAATGGCTTTGGCAAACATTCAAACTACGGAGGTTGGTAATGGTTCAGTCGAAAGTGAAACAATAAAACTATCAGGTAAAATAGCCGAAAATGAAGACGCAAATGCAGTACAAGTGAGTTATTTTTCTGGTAGAATTGAGCGTTTAGATATCAGTTTTACTGGTGAAAAAGTACGCAAAGGACAATTATTGGCAAACATTTATTCACCAGAATTATACGCAGCACAACAAGAATTGATTACAGCGTCTTCTTTAAAAGAGTCACAACCTGCTTTATACAAAGCGGTACGTAATAAACTAAAACTTTGGAAACTGTCTGAAAACCAAATCAACCAAATTGAAACATCTGGTAAAGTCATTGAAAATTTCCCTGTGTATGCTACTGTTTCGGGTACTGTAACTGAAAAATTGGTAGAACAAGGCGATTACATCAAACAAGGGCAACCCTTGCTTAAAATAGCTAATCTCAATACGGTTTGGGCCAATTTTGATGTCTACGAAAATCAAATCGATTTATTTAAAAAAGGTCAAGAAGTTAAAATAACTACCAATGCGTATCCCAATAAAGCATTTAAAGGAATAGTAGATTTTATAGACCCTGTTTTAAATACCAACACACGTACTGTCGATTTACGCGTGGTTTTAAATAACAAAGAAGCCATTTTTAAACCGGGAATGTTTGTAACCGCAGAAATTGAAGGTAATAAATCGAATTCGAATGAAGTAATAACGATACCATCGTCAGCAGTGCTTTGGACAGGAGAACGCTCTGTAGTGTATCTCAAAACAAATCCCGATGAACCTGTTTTTGAATTAAAAGAAGTGGTTTTAGGAAGAAGGCTGGGTGGTCATTATGAGGTAATTGAAGGTCTGTATGAAGGAAATGAAATTGTTACCAACGGAACATTTACTGTAGATGCTGCTGCACAACTACAGGGCAAAAAATCAATGATGAACAAGCAAGACGGTAAAACAATGACAGGTCACGAAGGGCATTTAGGAATGGATAATAATACATCAAAAAATGAAAGTGACCATGCTAATATGAATGAACGCTTAAAAGTGTCAGGGGAATTTCAAGAGCAATTAAAAAAGGTATACAATGATTACATCAATTTAAAAGATGCTTTAGTAGAAGAAGACTCAAAAAGTAGTTCCCAATACGCATCATCTTTACTATCAAATTTAAGTAGGGTAGATATGAAATTGCTAAAAGCAGAAGCTCATAATCACTGGATGTCATTAATAGATGAGATAGAATCTTCCACAACTTCAATAGCCCGTTCACAAGACATTAAAACCCAAAGAAATCACTTTAAACACTTGTCTTCACATTTAATAAAAGCGGTTCAAATATTTGGTGTAAATGAAAAGGTATTTGTAGAATTTTGCCCTATGGCAGATAATAACAAAGGTGCATATTGGTTGAGCAAAGAAGAACAAATACAAAACCCTTATTTTGGCCCTAACATGCTATCTTGCGGAAGTGTAATCAATGAGATAGAATAACCGTATTTTTTCTAAATTTGCTTCTGATGCAAAAACACAAAACCATAAAAGCACTTTTTTTCTTGGGTATATTCAGTATGTTACTGTTGCACCAAGTTGTGCCTCATTGGCATCACCAGCATCAAGAAGAGCATCATCACGATGTAGCACATAGTCATCACGACCACCATCATCATAAAACCCCACAAAAAGAAAACCCAAAAAAGGGCTTTTTGGATTGGTTTATAGAAATGCATACACATACCAGCACAACTTCGGATGTGTTGGTGTTAAAGCAAACTACGGTTAAAAAAATTACTGTTGAAAAAGAAGCAGTAGTAAATACCGTAAGTACAAATACTAATACTATTGTAGTTTACGAAGCCGATACCACAACCAAAAAATGGTATCAACCACCTGATAAACTTCAAAGTACATATCTTCCCAATATATCCCTTCGGGGACCACCAAGTTTAGGTTAATCAATAAATCAGGAGACACTTGTTTCAAACGCAGCAAATAGTCTCTGTTATCTCATTTTGATAAACCTAATACAAACATATTATGAACATAAAAACAGTGTACACCATAGGTGTATGCCTGTTCTTCGGAAACGTGTTTTCGCAATCGCAAACGGTTGACGACATACTGAACCAAATAGAACAAAACAATACAGAGCTTAAAGCCTATCAATCTTTTAGCGATGGGCAAAAGCTGCAAGATAAAAGTGGTAACAATTTACCCAATCCACAATTATCAGGCTACTATTTACCCTTTGGAGAACACCAAAGCGATGATTATACCGAATTTGAAATCACACAATCCTTTGAGTTTCCAACGGTATATGCAGCACGTAGCAAGTGGAACAGCCTTAAAGCCGAACAGCTACAAGCAAGCTTTACCAAAAAGCGTCAAGAAGTACTTTTACAGGCAAAACAGGGCTTGATTAACCTCTTTATACTTCAAATGCAAAAAAACATTGAAGTTGAAAGAAAACAACAAAGTCAAGAGGTATTTCAGCAAGTGCAAGAGCTTTTTAACAAAGAGCAAGTAGGCATTTTAGACCTCAACAAAGCCAAAGTCGCTTGGATGCAAGAACAGTTTGTGGTAGACCAATTAGAAACTGAAATCCAAAACCAAATAGCCATTTTACAAACTTTGAACGGTGGCGAAGCTATGGTATTGGATAATTTACAATTGGAAATACCATTTCAAATACAAACTTTGGAAGCCTTATGGACTGAAAAATTGGCAAAAGACTCAAAGTTATTGGAGTTAAAAGCCAATGAAGCCACTGCCTTACAAAATGTGCAATTAGAAAAGAATAAAGTGCTACCCAACCTCGCTTTAGGTTATAACTATCAAGGCGTTAATGGTAGTAATTATTCCGGAATCTATGGCGGACTTTCAATTCCTTTATGGAATAGTAAAAACAAAGTCAAAGCAGCACAAGCCCAATACGAATACCAACAATCCAGTACTGAAGTAGTACAACAACTGCTTTATGCACAAGTACAGCAGGAGTACAATCAGTATCAATTGTTATTCGACAAATACACCGAATATCAAAACATTATAGAAACTTTAAACAGCGAAGACTTACTCTTTAAAGCTTACAGCTTGGGAGAATATTCCTTTTTAGAATACTATATGGAAGTGCAATTTTATCGCGATGCTACCGATAAAATGCTACAAATGGAAAAACAATTACAGCTTTTACAAGCACAATTATTAATACATCAGTTATAACAATTTTAAAAATTTAGACAAATGAAGACAGTATCAAAAATTTTAATGGCATTAATGGTGACAGCAGCAATCAGCTTTACAGGATGCCGAGAAACAAAGAAAGAAGAAGCACACGACGATCACGGACATTCACACGATGAAGGTTCAGACCATACACACGAACACGAGGAAGTAAAACAAGAAGAGTTTACAGTAGGTCAGGATACCATTAAAGTAGAAAAAGAAACCCACACACACGATAACGGAGAAACGAACCACGACCACTAAAAATAGCAGTAATGAAAAAGTATTTTATAATTGTGCTTGCCTTAATGGCAATAGCTTGTAAACAAAATCACGAAGAAGATTACGCCCACAATCCTGATGGCAGTCACGTAGGCGATGAAATTCCTCGATTAGATTATACCATTTGGACAGATAAAACCGAGTTGTTTGTGGAATTTCCTGTTTTAATCGTTGGGCAACCCAGCAAATTTGCAGCCCATTTTACAGTGATGGACAAACACCAACCTGTTCGTGAAGGTTCAGTAACAGTAAGTTTGATAAAAGGAGATAAAGGACTTCGTGCAACTGCCGAAGCACTATCATCACCTGGTATTTTTTCGCCTATCATTCAACCGAATCAATCAGGCGTTCATCAATTGGTTTTCGACCTTTCTACACCGCAATACAAGGATAACATTATTATTGAAGATGTAATGGTGTATGCCAATTTGGATGAAGCCAAAAAAGCTGTGGGTGAAGCCGGTGAAGACGCTTCCATTTCATTTTTAAAGGAACAGGCTTGGCAAATAGATTTTCAAACAGCACCAGTCACGAATGGCGAAATTTTTGATGTTATCAAAACATCTGGTGTTTGGCAACCTGCACAGGGTTCTGTAAAAACAATGGTGGCAACAGCAAACGGTACAGTAAATTTTGCGACTACCAACCTTACCGAAGGTATGGAAGTCAAACAAGGGCAATTGCTGTTAAATGTGAGCAGTCAAGGATTAGCAACCAACAATTTAAGTGCAGAAGTTGCTAAAGCAAAAGCCAATTACGACCAAGCCACATCAGAGTACAACCGTAAGAAAGAACTTTATAATGACAAGATTATTCCTAAATCGGAG
Organism: Tamlana crocina; assembly: GCA_040429635.1. NCBI lineage: Bacteria > Pseudomonadati > Bacteroidota > Flavobacteriia > Flavobacteriales > Flavobacteriaceae > Tamlana > Tamlana crocina. The sequence goes on from CP158972.1 coordinate 1,872,660, forward strand.
TTTGAAAAGGTTGAAAGCAATTATGCGATTGCCAAATCACAGTACCAATCCATCGCTTCGGGTGTTTCTGGTGGGAGCAAACAAATTCGCGCACCTTTCAATGGTTTTATTAGAACTGTTAATGTTTCAAACGGACAATATGCCTCACAAGGCGATATGTTGATTAGCGTGGCAACGGAAGAATCCAAAGTGTTGAAATCGCAAATAGCACCTACCTACGGGTTAACAATGCAAAACATCAAAGATGTATGGTATCAAACCGAAACAGGCAACTGGAAAAGCATTTCAGATGCTCAAGGTGAAATACTATCCATTTCAAAAGATGTAGAAAGAGATAGCCCACTCATTTCGGTATTCGCCAAAGTAAATGATATGATAAATGTTCCAGATGGTAGACTAACCCAAGTACAAATTGCTATGGGTAACGGTACACAAACCACAATTGTTCCAGAAGCAGCTTTATTGGAAGATTACGGCAACTATTCGGTAATGGTGCAACTCTCTGGTGAAAGTTTTGAAAGACGACCAATTACCATCGGTAAACGCAATGGCAAAAATGTTGAGGTTTTAAAAGGGTTGCAGGTTGGCGATGTGGTCGTTACAACAGGAGCATATCAGGTAAAAATGGCATCAATGTCAGGTTCTACACCTGCTCACGGACACGAACACTAAAACGCAAACAGTATGTTAACTAAAATATTAAATAGTTCACTGCACAACCGTTTGTTGGTACTTTTGGCTGCGGTGGTGTTGAGCGTTTTAGGTGTGTATTATGCCAAAACAATGAACGTAGATGTGTTTCCAGACCTAACTGCACCAACGGTAACGATTCTTACCGAAGCACACGGAATGGAATCGGAAGAAGTAGAAAAACTCGTTACCTACCAATTAGAAACTGCTTTAAACGGTTCGCCCAATGTAAGGCGTATTCGTTCGTCATCAGCGGCAGGTATTTCCATTGTTTGGGTGGAGTTTGAATGGGGTACAGATATTTACAAAGCGCGACAAATTGTAAGTGAGCGCATCCCAATGGTACGAGAAAATCTACCTGAAGGTATCGGAGCACCAACAATGGCACCTATTTCATCCATTATGGGCGAGATAATGCTTTTGGGTGTAACATCCGATAGTTTATCACCTATGGAATTGCGAACATTATCTGATTGGACCATAAGACCACGCATCAAAGCAATTGGCGGTATTGCCAATGTGGTAGTAATCGGTGGCGAATACAAGCAATACCAAGTATTTGCCAATCCTGAAAAAATGAAGCATTACAATGTGAGTTTATCGGAGTTGGTAGAACACGTTAAGGAAGCCAATGTTAATGCACCTGGTGGTGTCGTGAACCAATACGGCAATCAATACATCATCAAGGGAAGCGGTAGAGCTTATGCATTGGAAGATTTACAAGAAGCAGTCGTAAAACAAATCAACGGACAGACCATTAAAATTAAAGATGTCGCAACCGTTCAAATTGGAGCATCTGATAAAATTGGTGATGGCTCATTGAATGGAAAAGAATCGGTAATTCTCACCATTTCAAAACAACCTGATGTTAATACCTTAAAATTAACAGAACAGTTAGATGAAGCTATTGCCGATTTACAAAAAACCTTACCAAAAGGTGTAGACATCAAAAGCCAAATCTTTAGACAATCCGATTTTATAGAAGCATCTATAAGCAACCTGAATATGACGCTTTTAGAAGGCGCATTTTTTGTAGTGATTGTACTCTTTATTTTCCTAATGAACTGGCGTACAACAGTTATTTCGCTGTTGGCAATTCCAATTTCATTATTGGTGTCGATTATCATCTTAAAATTAATGGGATACACCATTAACACAATGAGTTTAGGTGGTATGGCTATTGCAATTGGTGCGTTGGTAGATGATGCTATTATTGATGTAGAAAACGTTTATAAACGTCTGCGTGAAAATAGCCGATTACCTAAATCGGAACAACAATCTATTATTACAGTGGTACGTGATGCTTCGGTAGAAATCCGTAGTTCCATTATCATTGCTACCTTAATCATAATTGTGTCATTTGTGCCTTTATTCTTTTTGAGCGGTATGGAAGGACGATTGTTACAACCACTTGGGATTGCGTTTGTAACATCAGTATTAACATCTTTGATTGTGGCAGTCACTGTAACACCTGTACTATGTTCCTATTTATTGAACAATGAAAAACTGCTCAACAAACAGGCAGAAGGCACTAAAGTAGAACAATGGTTGCAAAAACGGTATGCTTCAACATTAGATAAGGTGATTAAAATTCCTAAAACCGTAATTACGGTTACAGTGATTGCTTTTATATTGAGTATTGTTTTATCAACCCAATTAGGAAGAAGTTTTTTACCTGAATTTAATGAAGGTTCGTTGGTAATCAGTGTGGTAGGTCCACCGGGAATGTCGTTAGAAGAGAGCAACAAAACAGGAAAGCAAGTAGAAACCTTGTTATTGGAAATGCCCGAAGTAGAGGTTGTCACACGAAGAACAGGACGCGCAGAATTGGATGAACACGCACAAGGCGTTAATGCTGCCGAAATTGATGTTCCGTTTACTTTGGAAGATAAAACCAAAGAGGAATTTTTTGAGGAAGTCCGCACCAAGTTAAGCGTTGTACCAGGTGTAAATATCACCCTTGGACAACCTATTGCACACCGAATTGACCATATGTTATCGGGTACTCGTGCCAATATCGCAATCAAGATTTTTGGTTCAGATTTACAGCGTTTATTTGAATTGGGTAAACAAGTAGAGCAAAACATCAAATCCATTGATGGATTGGCAGACGTAGCGGTTGACCAACAAATTGAAGTGCCACAAATACGCATAAAACCAAAACGTCAAATTTTAGCAGCTTATGGTATGACCGTTGGCGATGTAATGGAACAGGTCGATATTGCTTTTGCAGGTGAGGAAGTAGGCGAAATCTACGAAGGTCAACAGTATTTTGATTTGGTAGTGCGTTATGAAAAACCGTTTCGTGATAACATCGAAAACTTCAAAAACACCTTGATTAGCTTACCAAATGGCGGACAAACGGTTTTAGGGGAATTAGCAACCATTGCGTCAGTAAGTAGTCCAAATTCTATTAGTCGTGAAGATGTACAACGTAAAATCGTCATTGCAGCCAATGTACAAGGCAGGGATTTACGAAGTGCCGTAAACGAGATTGAAGAGGTCGTAAACAACACCATCAATCTTCCTGAAGGCTATCGTGTACAATATGGCGGACAGTTTGAAAGCGAATCTAAAGCCTCTCAACTGTTATTGATAACAGCTATTTTAGCCATTGGTATCATATTTTTGTTATTGTATTATGAGTTTAAAAATACCAAACTGGCGTTTGTAGTATTGATTAACTTACCATTAGCATTGATTGGTGGTATTCTCATTGTGTATTTTACATCAGGAATTGTAAGTATTGCAGCAACCATTGGGTTTATCAGCTTATTTGGTATTGCTACCAGAAATGGTATTCTCTTGGTATCACGATACGAAGATTTACGACAAGAAGGTAAAATAGGAATAGACCTCATTAAAGCAGGCGCGTTGGATAGATTAAACCCTATTTTAATGACTGCCTTTACTACAGGATTGGCATTAATTCCATTAGCCTTAAAAGGCGGACAACCTGGTAGTGAAATACAAAGCCCAATGGCGGTGGTTATTTTAGGCGGTCTATTAACTGCAACATTTTTAAATTTAATTGTGATTCCTTGTGTGTATGAGCTGGTAACATCCAAAACTCAAAATCTGCAATAAAGATTTCAAGGAATTTAAGGATTTAAGGAAACCTCTCTTTAAGGGAGGTTTTTTTTATCCGACACTATCCCGAAAAGTGTGTAAGTTATAAATCGAGGGTTTGGCTTAATTAAAGCCGGACCCTTTTTTCAAATATAGTCAAAAACTGGTTTAAAATAATGCCCCAGTTCCTAATGGGCATCGACCATTTCTTGGTAGCCTCTCTAATGGCTAAAAAAGTGGATTTCATAACAGCTTCATCTGTTGGGAATGAGAGTTTGTTTTTAGTGTATTTTCTGATTTTTCCATTAAGGTTTTCAATAAGGTTCGTAGTGTAAATGATTTTTCTGATTTCTAAAGGGAATTCATAGAAAGCTGTAAGTTCTTCCCAGTTGTCCCTCCAGCTTTTAATAGCGTAAGAGTACTTGTGTTCCCATTTCTGGGCAAAGTCCTCCAGAGCGGCTTTTGCTGCGCTTTTGGTAGGTGCATCATAGATGCTTTTCATATCCTTTGTAAACTCCTTCTTGTCCTTCCAAACCACATAGCGACAAGCATTTCTAATTTGATGCACCACACAGATTTGGGTCTTGGATTCAGGAAAAACGTTTTTAATGGTGTCGGTAAAACCGTTAAGATTATCTGTGGCCGTGATAAGCAAATCCTGAACGCCTCTGGCTTTCATATCGGTTAGTACACTCATCCAAAAGGTGCCGATTCATTCTTACCCAGCCAAAGCCCTAGGACTTCCTTTTTACCGTCTCTACGTAGTCCTACGGCAATGTACATGGTTTTGTTAATGACTTTGGAGTTCTCCCGAACCTTAAATACAATGCCATCCATCCAAGTAATTAAATATACGGGCTCCAATGGCCTGTTCTGCCAGGCAACAATATCATTGGTAACTTTATCCGTGATGCGGGATATGGTGGATGGGATACATCAAAATCGTAGACTTCACGGATCTGTTCTTCGATATCGGAATTACTCATGCCCTTAGCATAAAGGCTGATAATCACATTTTCTATGCCATCGACCATGTTGGTGCGTTTAGGGACGAGCATGGGGTTAAAAGAGGCTTCTCGGTCTCTGGGAACTTTAATATTGGTCTCGCCCAATGCCGTTTTTATCTTTTTGGAAGCGTAACCGTTACGGGTATTGCTGTTATCGGATTGTTGGTGCCTTTCATAATCCAGATGCGCATCAAGCTCGCCTTCAAGCATCTTTTCAATGCCCCGCTTTTGGATGGATTTTAGAAAGGAGGTTAGTTCGTCTCCTGTTTTGAACTGTTTTAAAAAGTCGTCGTTTAGAAAATCTTCTTTCTTCATAAGTGTATAAAATTTAAAATTAAACAAAAAAATATCGAGAGCTGTTAACCCTCGATATTTAAACTTTACACACTTAGTGAGATACTACCTTTTATCCTCAAATCCTTAATGTTCTTATTACCTATTTTATAAATGTCTTTTTTGTATTGCTTTTAATTTCTTGTTCTTAAATTTCTCAATTATTGACAAGTCAAGTTTAGAATTATAAAATTCGGAGAATACATTAGGATTCTAAGCAAGAAAAACAATTTATAGTTAAATTTTATTAAGAAAAAAATAACATAATTCTTGAAAAAATGTATCTATTTTTGCAAATAGTGAAAGAGAAGAGTAAAATACATAAAATGAATTTAATCTTGTCCATATTTGGGCTTGTTTTGCTACTACTACTTTCGCCTTGTAAGGTTAGGAATTTTATTCAAGATGAATTAGGGATTCCTCAAACCAAAGTCTTAAACAAGAGTCAGTCTACAATTTCAGAATCAAATTGCCAGACTTTTGAGTTTTCTGAAACTATTCAGACTATCACAAAGCCAATTGTTCTGCAACCGAACTTTCTAATTTCGGAAGCTTCTCATTTTGATTTTACTACCTATTTACTTAGGAATGCTTTCAATCTTAATACATCAAGAAACCAACAGGTTGCTGATGTTCCTCTCTATATTTTATATCAGAACCTCAAGGTCTATTCGTAATTGCTTTTCTAAATAAGAAAACATAAAGCAGTTGTTATTACTGCTATATAGCAATCAATTACAAATATATTAAATGAAATTTCAAGAAAAAACACTTGAAGTTAGCTACAAATCTGTGGTTATACTTCGCATTATGCTTAGCCTAATTTTTATAATAGCAAGCACTAATCATTTTTTTAATACCGAAAAAACGGTGAGCAGAATAGAAAACTCCTCAATGGGTTTTATTGGAAACATTCTAGGAACACCAGAAATAGCTGTGATTCTCTCAGGAATTGTAATGCTAATTGCAGGCATTTCATTACTTCTTGGCTTTAAAACGAAAATGGTCTCAATAGTATTAATAGCCGTTTTAATTCCTATTACGCTAACAGTACAGGTTGGGCAAATGACAACTATAGGTCCACTTTTTAAGAATGTAGCCATACTTGGTGGGCTTCTTTTTTTTAGTATTAATTCAAATTAAAAAATTCAAAAACAATGAAAAATTCAATCCTATTTATAACAACAATATTCCTTTTACTATTCGGAACCTCTCAATTACAGGCACAAAATATTAACCTTAAAAAGAATAATTATTTAGTGCTTTCAAAAAACATACAACAACTCAAACCTGTTTTATTAACGGCCAATGAATTGGCAAAGGAAGACGGGGAAAAATATGGAGCGTTTTATGTAATTATTTGCGGTAAAACAGTGAAAGACATTTCAAACAATCCAGATTTTAATGCACTGCTGGAAAAGGCAAAAGCCCAAAAGGTAAACGTTTTTGTATGCGGTATTTCACTTTCAAAATTTAATATTAATCCTGAAACATTACCTAGTAGTAATCTTGAAATAACTCCTAATGGTATTTTATATGGCTTTCAACTTACTAAGAAAGGTTTTATCACACTTACCATCTAATAAATTATGAAAACAGTAAACATAAAAAATGATGCAGGACTTTTAACTCTGGCATTAAGATTAGTAGTAGGTTGGACGTATTTTTCGGCATTTTGGAGAAGAACCGTATTAGTCGACAAATTAGATCCAGAAGTAACAGGATATATTGGCGAAAAGTTTAACGCTTTTTTACCGAATGCTTTAGGTATAAAACCTATTATCCAATACTTGGTGGAGAACCCAGATGTGCTTTGGGTAAATATGGTAATATTTACCATTGTTGAAGGTATTGTAGGGTTATTTATATTATTTGGGTTATTCACTCGATTTATGAGTATTGGCGTATTTAGTTTAGCTATGGGCATCCTTCTTGCTTCGGGCTGGATAGGTACAACATGCTTAGATGAATGGCAGATTGGTGTGTTAGGAATAGCTACAGGTTTTGTTTTATTTTTAACTGGCAGTGGAAAATACTCTCTGGACAGTTATCTTATAAAAAACAATTTTGCTTTTACCAAAAAGAAATGGTTTAGTTGGTTCGGTTCAGGAATTTTACCGATTAAAGAGCGTATTTTTCCTAAAGTCGTATTAATAGGTTCACTATTTATTTTTGGAATGACCTTAATGACTAATCAAGTATTTCATGGCGGACTTTGGGGAACGCTTCATAATAAATCAGTAAAACCAAAACTTGAAATAACTAATGGTGAAATTCAAAATAACACCCTTAGTTTTGATGTCTTTAGGACCGAAGGAGTAGATGTTTATGGTTCTTGGGTTATTGGAATTGAATTATATGACAATAAAAACAACACAATAATAGAGTATACCCAAGAAGATTTAGCAACTTTGAATAAAATGAGGATATCAAACCATTATGTAGCTAAAATTAAGCCAGGCAAACATAGTTTAATTGTACCATTAGGGGCAAAAGCAAAACTAAATTTAGAAAAGGAATCTTTAAGTAGTTTGCCAAAAGGAACATATACTCTAAAGATCACAGATATCAGTGGAGCTAATTGGGAGCATCAAATTGAAAAAATAGCAAAAGCCAATATAATAAGTAGAGGGTGAGGGGGGCAAAGGCTTTTTTAAAATTTAATCCATATTATAAACCAAAAAGTTTGTGCATATTTCCAGTGTCTCTCATTTACAAACCCGTTAAAATAATTAGTTAGGAATATAGTTGGCTACTATGGGTAAAATCTAACATGGAAAAATCCAAAGCGTAGTCTATCGTAATTAAATGGTTTTATTACGGAAACACTTAAACCTAATAGGTTTGGTTTGGTGATATTCAGAACTCTAAAAACCAGTAGCAACAATTAAAAAAACGCACCTAAAATATAGGTGCGTTTTTTATGAAGAAATCCCTATGAAGATTTTTAGCTTTTATAAACGGGTTATGTAACAATCTTATTGTAAATATGATTTCATAATATTTCAAATAAGGTTTTATTAAAAACAAGTTATAACTAAAATTACAATGAGAATTTTTAATAAAATAGGTTTCCTAAGTTGATTTATATTATTTCCAGCCGCCACCTAAAGCTTGGTACAGTTTTAGGTTGGCCAGAAGCTGGTCTCTTTTGGTTTCGATAATTTCAATTTTGGAATCCAGTGCCTCACGCTGTGTCAACAACACTTCGGTGTATTCGGCACGGGCCGATTTAAATAATTTTATCGATAGCTCAATAGATTCGGTTAAAGCTTCAACTTGGTCTTCCTTCAATTTATAACTTTGGTTGAGTTTTTCAACATTCAACACTTGGTTGACTACTTCGATATAAGCATTTAAAATAGATTTTTCGTATTCAAAAATAGCTTGTAACTGCTTGTCGGTCGCATTTTTATATTCCACTTTTATGGCGTTTCTATTGATTAAAGGCGCCACCAAATCGCCTGCCAACGAGTAAGCCAAAGATTGTGGCGTGTGCGTTAAAAATTTGGTTTGAAATGCCTCTAGCCCAATTCCTGCCTTAATGCCAATGGACGGGAAAAAATTAGCTTTCGTGGCCTTTACGCTAAGTTTCGCTGCCGAGAGCTCTAATTCTGCTTTCTTAATATCGGGCCGGTTTTGCAGCAACTGCGAAGGAATGCCGGCATCGAGAGATTTTATTGAAAGCTCCGTAAAACCTTGCGAACTTCGTTTTACGTGCTGCGGAAACCTACCCACCAAAAAGTTGATGGCATTTTCGGTTTCGACAATACGTTGTTCGATGTTGTATTTGTTGCTCTGGTTTTTTAAAACTTCGGCCTCAAAACGCCTTACGGCCAATTGTGTGGCTCTTGCTGCTTGTTTTTGAAGTTTCACCATTTTAAGGGCGTTTTGTTGAATGGCTAGGTTTTGTTTGATGATGTCCAGTTGATTATCCAAAGCCATAAGTTCATAATATGCACTAGCAATTTCTGAAACCAATTGGGTAACCATAAAATTTTTGCCCTCAACGGAAGCTAAATATTCCAAAACGGCAGCCTTTTTTTCATTGCGCATTTTTTTCCAAATATCGAGTTCCCATGACGCCTTCAAACCTGCTGAAAAATTAGATAGCGGCTCGGGGAAAGCTTTACCTTCCTCAATATCCAGATTTTTTTCAACGACACCGTTTCGGGTGTACTCGCCTACCTTTTCAGTGTCGGCACCTGCCGAAACACCAACAAACGGCAGGTATTCCCCTTTTTTAGCCTGTATTTCGTTTTTGGCCATATCGATGCTTTGCAGCATAATATTCAACTCTTGGTTGTTGGACAAAGCCGTATCTATTAACGTTTGCAAATTAGGATCCGAAAAAAAAACCTTCCAATTAACGTTGGCCGTGTTGGATGTGTCCGTTATTTGATTTTGGAACGTCTCTGGTACAGCGAGGTTCGCTTCTCTTACGGTTTTGGTGGGCACACAGGCATACATAAAAAGTATGATGAGTGTGCCGCTCCAAAAAGGGGTAAGGCATTTCAATGATTTTTTAGATCTATTCATTGTTTCTTTTTTTAGTGAGTTTTTTCAATAGTTTGGTAAGCTTGCCAATGCTTGCCGTATTGATTTTTGTTTGGTTTTCGGCTTCGCTATTTCGAATGAATTCTTCTGAAAGTGGTTCGCTGGATTCGTCCTTAATCAAACTTCTGCCTTCCGAAAGTTTAGCAAAAACAAAATACAGCCCTGGGATTAACAACACCCCGAATAGAGTACCAATAAGCATACCGCCCATCGCAGACCCGCCAATGGTTCTGTTTCCAATGGCACCGGCACCAGTGGCTATAACGAGGGGAATCAACCCAGCGATAAAGGCAAATGAAGTCATTAAAACAGGCCTGAATCTGGCTTTGGCACCTTCAATGGCTGCTTCTAAAACTGTAGCGCCCTGCTGGTGTTTCTGTACCGCATATTCAACAATTAATACGGCGTTTTTGCCTAAAAGGCCAACCAACATGATTACCCCTATTTGGGCATAAACATCGTTGGCCAGCCCCATCATTTTTAAAAAGAGGAATGAGCCGAAAACCCCAACGGGCAAAGATAAAATAACGGTAAGGGGCAAAATGAAACTTTCGTATTGGGCAGCCAAAACAAAATACACAAAAACGAGTACCACAATAAAAATGTACAGTGATTCGTTGCCTCTTCTGGCTTCGTCAAAAGAAAGGCCTTCCCAAGCTATATCGTAACCTCTGGGCAATTTTTGCGCTGCCACTTCTTTAATGGCTTGTATGGCATCGCCACTGGTGAAACCCGCAGCGGGCAACCCTCTAATGGCAGCAGAATTATATAAATTGTATCGTGTAATTTCATTTGGGCCAAGTTTCTTTTCGATGGACATAAATGCCGAATAAGGCACCATTTCGCCTTCTTCGTTCTTTACAAATAATTTTTCCAAATCAGTTGGGATTCGTCTATAGGAAGGCGCCGCTTGTGTATAAACCTTAAAAAACCTTCCGAAGCGGATAAATCCTTGTTCGTAGGTGCTGCCTATTAAGATATTTAGGTTTTCCATAGCCTTGGCAATGGTTACCCCTTTTTGCATGGCTATTTTGTTATTGATTTTTAGCTCGTATTGTGGGTATTGCGCTGAGAAAAACGTGAACAAACCAGACAGTTCCTTGCGCTGTGACAAGGCATCCATAAAATCGGAATTGATTTTTTCAAACTTGTGATAGTCCGTTGAATTGGTTTTGTCCAATAAACGCAATGCGAATCCGCCGGAAGAACCAAACCCGGGAACGGCTGGTGGCTCGAAATATTCAATTATAGCACCGAGGTCTTTGGTTTCCTCTTCCAATTCTTCCATAATCTCGTGAACCGAATGATGGCGTTCAGACCATGGTTTTAGGTTAATGAGGCAGGTCCCTGCGTTTGAGCCCCGGCCTTCGGTCATGATTTCGTAACCGGCCAAAGAAGAAACAGACTCAACGCCTTCGGTTACCTCACAGATGGCTTGCAGTTTTCTGGCGACTTCGTTGGTACGCTCTAAGGTGGCACCTGGAGGGGTTTGAATAATGGCGTAAATCATACCTTGGTCTTCATTGGGAATAAACCCCGATGGAAGCACTTTGTTGGTGATAAAAATACCAGTACAGAACGCAATTAGCAGTCCAAAGGTTAAAACCCTTCTGGCTACAATTTTATTCAAAACCTTAACATACTTTCCGGTTAATTTTTCAAATCCGCCGTTAAACCAGTCAATGAATTTATCAATTGGAGTTTTTCGTTTTTTGCCGTTGTTGTGCTTCAAAATCATGGCACAAAGCACTGGGGTGAGGGTTAAGGCGACCAATGCCGAAATGACAATAGCACCAGCCATAGTTATGGAAAACTGTCTGTAAAACACGCCAACGGGGCCTGTCATGAACGAAATGGGTATAAATACCGAAACCATAACCAATGTAATGGCGATAATGGCACCACCAATTTCGCCCACCACAGCATACGAGGCTTTGTAGGGGGTTAAGTGTTCTTCTTCCATTTTTACATGTACGGCCTCAACCACTACAATGGCATCATCGACCACAATACCAATGGCCAAAACCAATGCGAAAAGGGTTATCAAGTTTATGGACAGCCCAAAGATTTGCATGACGAAAAAGGCGCCAACCAATGATACGGGCACAGCGATAATGGGGATTAACGTAGAGCGCCAATCGCCCAAAAATAAAAATACCACAATGGCTACAAGGATAAAGGCATCCCGTAAGGTGTGCAACACTTGTTCTATGGAAGCATCAAGAAAATTGGATACATCATAACTGATCTGAAAATCGACGTTAGGCGGCAGTTCCTGTTCCAGTTCGGCCAACTTTTCCTTTACGGCATCGATGACATCGCTACCATTACTGCCAAATGTTTGTTTTAAAACGATGGATGCCGACGGTTTTCCGTCTAAATTCGAATAAATATCGAAAAATTCACTGCCCAGTTTTACATCGGCAATATCGGCCAGTTTGATGATTTCGCCTTCTTTGTTGGCCCGAATAATGATTTCCTTGTATTGGTCGGGTTCGTTGTACCGGTTTTGGTAGGTCAGTACATATTCCAAAGATTGGGAGGTAATCCCCGAGCTCCTTCCCAATCGGCCGGGGCGCGCTAAAATACTTTGCTCTTCCATGGCTTCGAGCACCTCTTCGGCTGAAATATTATAAGCACGCATACGGTCTGGTTTCAGCCAAACCCGCATGGCATATTTGCGGCTACCCAATATTTGGGCACTGGCAATACCGTTTATACGTTGAATTTCGGGAATGATTTTGGTGTAGGCATAGTTGTAAAGAAACTTTTCGTCGTTATTCTTGTCGGTACTCGACAGGTTAACGTACATGAGCATACTGGGTTGGATTGGTGTAATGATAACGCCTTCGCGTTGCACCAGTTCGGGCAGTAAGGGCATCACTTGGTCCACACGGGTTTTTACCCTCACTACGGCTTGGTTGGGGTCGGTACCCGGCTCGAAAATAACACGTACGGTGGCTTCGCCGGCACTGGTGGCATCAGAAGCGATATAGCGCATGCCTTGCACACCGTTTATGGCGGTTTCCAAAGGAATTAAAGTAGAATTCACCAATACTTCGGCACTGGAGCCAGGATAGGCAATAAAAATATTTACAGTAGTAGGCGCAATTTGTGGAAACTGCGAAATGGGTAGTTGTTTTATGGATAGCCCCCCGACAAATAGGATAATGACCGAAATGACAATGGCCAGAACGGGGCGTTTTATAAATTTTTTAAACATGTCTTTTGTAGATTAAATTCTTGATTATTCAGCGTAAAGGTCTAACTCAGACAGTACTTTGTTGGGCTCTAAAAACTTGGTGTGTATGGTTTCGTTGTTACGAACTACCCTAATGCCTTCCAATAAAATGGTATCGTTTTCGGTAAGTCCGTCGTTTACAATAAACAGGTGTGGCAGTTCGGCGCCCACGGTAATTTCGCGTTGGGTAACTTTGCCTTCTTTACTGATTACATACACATAGGTTTTGTCTAATATCTCAAAAGTGGCTTTTTGCGGGATGATGGTTGCATTTTTATAAGGGACTTTCATCAGTACGCTTCCGGTTTCGCCATGTCTTAAAATGCCATCGGGGTTTGGAAAAGTGGCCCTAAAGGCAATGTTGCCCGTTTCGTGGTTGAATTCACCTTCAATGGTTTCAACAATACCTTTCTGCTTAAACAACTTGTTGTTGGCCATGAGTAGTTCCACTCCTTTTTTGTTACCTTTCTCTGCACTGGTTATGTAATCTAAATATTCGGCTTCAGGCACGTTAAAATACACCCACATTTTACTGTTGTCGGATAGCGTGGTGAGCAGCTCACCCTCGTCCAAAAGGCTGCCCTCACGCACATGGAGGTGGTCCATAATGCCATCAAAAGGTGCTTTTATTTTGGTAAAGCCCAAATGGGTTTCGGCCAGTGTTACTTCGGCTTTTGCCTTTGCATAATTCGCTTTTGCCAGTGCAAGTTCGTTTTCTGAAACCACGTTGCCATCGGCCAATAATTGGGTGTTTTTATATTCTATTTCGGCAGCCATGGCTTCGGCTTTGGCACGTTCCAGTTCGGCTTCGTAGACATTGGGCATAATCTGGAACATGGCCTGTCCCTTTTTTACGTGCTGGCCTTCATCGACCGAAATGTGGTTTAAATATCCTTTTTCCAAAGCCCTGATTTCAATGTGCCTGAACGAGTGGATTTGGCTCACATAGTCTTTGGTAATGGCTGTGTCCTTTTTTATGGGGTTAGTCACTAAAAATTCGATATGTTCTTTTTTTTCTGCTTTTTCGGAATGACAGCTTGTGAAAAGTATAAACACAATGACGCTCATGAAAATGAATGATTTTTTCATCTGTTCGTTTTTTATAAAAAAAATCTTGGGGAAGTGAATTTATAGCAGGACGCCGCCCCAAAAACGCACGTCGGGCTAAATCAATGGATTAAAATAAGTATGAAAAACTATTGTGGTTTTTCAAAAGCCGTAAAAGGCTTAAAGGGAAGTGGTTTTCAAATTCGAAACACCTGGATCCTGACATGGAGCTTTGTGGCCGACTTATCGTAATAGATGTCGTGGCGCCGTAAATCTTTTTGTAGTTGAAAAGATAGATTGCTAAAAAGCGCTGCATTGTAACGAGCAGGTGCTAACCTATCAATAAAGACTTTGTTTTTTGTGGAAGATTCTTCGTTTTCAGTATCCTCTACTTCGGTAAATGTTAAATCTATGCCATGGCTACTGCCGTGATGGTTGGTATGAAAATAAGGGTGTTTTACATCATGGCTGTTTTCGGCATGATAGGCTTCACCAAAGGATAAATCATTTACTGAATTTGCGTATAGACCAAAGACACCTACTATTAAAAGGAGGTTTAATAAATAGAGGTATTTAATTAAGATTTTGCCCATACAGCGCGCAAAATTATAGCAATGCGTTTACTTAAACAAAAAATATTTGGGATTAAATGGTTAATTGGAGGAAAATCCGTGCAAAAGTAAAAACTTAGTATTGTTCAACAACTTTAATAAGTAAATTTGTCAGACCTCTATATAATTCTGTATCGTTCCATGTTGTAAAGTATCATTTCTTTTTTAAAAGGTATTTTAAACACTGTTTGATTGATTTTTGAGAACTATCCTTAAAATTAGTATGAGTTAAAAATGCACACCCATTGCATTAAATATTTAATATATTTGTCTCAATGAAAGTTTTAGCACTCATATTATCTATTTATATCTTTGCGCTCAATTTAGTGCCTTGTGAAGATAATGGTATCCCTGATAATGAGGTTAAAACTGAAATTTCTCAAGCGTTAGACAACGACCATCAACATCAAGGAGCGGATTTGTGCTCACCATTTTGTCAGTGCCATTGTTGCCATATTCATGTGGCACAATTCAATGTTTTGGATTATAGTTTATCTAACATTGTAGTACAAACACAAGTATTCAACCATTTTGAAGGACTTGAAAAAGACTTTAATACTACACTTTTACAACCTCCACAAGTTTAATTCAGTTTTTATAGGATAGTTATATCCTTTTAAGACCGCTATGGTCAATTTTACTCGATGACTTCCCAAGTTCTATCGAAATGTTCAACTGAATTAAATCATGTATTATGATTAATAAAATCATTGATTTTTCAATCAATAATAAATTCATTATTGGTTTGCTAACGCTTACCATTATTGGAGCAGGTATCTGGAGTATGACCCAAGTACCCATAGATGCCGTTCCGGATATTACCAACAACCAAGTTCAGGTAATAACACAATCCCCAAATTTAGGTACAGAAGATATTGAGCAAATAGTTACCTATCCTGTTGAGGTGGCAATGAGCAATTTGCCCAATGTGGAAGAAATTCGCTCAATTTCACGCTTTGGTCTGTCAGTTGTCACCATTGTATTTGATGATGATATGGGAACCTATCTTCCGAGACAATTGGTAGCAGAAAAACTCAACGAAGTAAATGAACAAATTCCTGCGGGTTTTGGAGAACCTACAATGGGGCCTATATCCACAGGTCTGGGAGAGATATACCAATACACATTAAAAGTAAGACCAGAATATCAAGACAACTATTCCATTTCAGATGTGCGCACCATGCAAGACTGGATTGTACAACGCCAAATGGCAATGGTTCCTGGTGTTGTCGAGGTCAACGCTAT
The DNA here is from genome assembly GCA_040429635.1 of Tamlana crocina. Lineage (NCBI taxonomy): Bacteria > Pseudomonadati > Bacteroidota > Flavobacteriia > Flavobacteriales > Flavobacteriaceae > Tamlana > Tamlana crocina. Next base: position 1,888,460 of record CP158972.1, read on the forward strand.
TGGAGGTAAAATAAAACAATATGAAGTTGCTGTAGACCCTAATGAGCTTAAATCTATTGGGATTACCATTACAGATGTATTTGAAGCCCTCGAAGCCAATAACCAAAATACGGGAGGTGCTTATATCGAAAAAAACCATCAGGCTAATTTTATACGCGGGGAAGGATTGGCAAGAAGTTTAGACGATATTAAAAAAATTACGGTTAAAACCATTAATAATGTGCCTATTACCATTGGTGATATAGCAACAGTTCAATTTGGTTCTGCCATTCGTTACGGAGCATTAACTCAAGACGGCGAAGGAGAAGTTGTCGGTGGCTTGGTAATGATGCTTAAAGGTGCAAATTCAAATGATGTGATTGCCAATGTTAAAGAGCGTATGGTTCAAATACAAAAATCCCTGCCAGAAGGCGTTGTTATTGAACCACTTTTAGACAGAAGTAAGTTAATTGGAGAAACGACATCAACGGTTGCAACAAACCTTATTGAAGGGGCTTTAATCGTTATTTTCGTCCTCATTTTCTTGTTGGGTAATTGGCGAGGTGGTTTAATTGTAGCATCAACTATTCCACTATCGTTACTGTTTGCATTTATTTTAATGAATGTATTCAACGTATGGGCAAACCTGATGAGTTTAGGAGCTATAGACTTCGGTATTATTGTAGATGGTGCAGTGATTATTGTAGAGTCTACTGTATTCATTATCGCTTCCCAAGTACTTAAAAAGAAAAAAATAACAGCCAAAGAGCGTGATGAGGTTGCTGCATCGGCTTCCAAAAAAATGATGAATGCAGCGTTCTTTGGTCAGCTAATTATTCTTATCGTATTTCTTCCCATTTTAGCCTTACAAGGCATTGAAGGTAAAATGTTCAAGCCAATGGCATTGACCTTTATTTTTGCTATGTTGGGAGCTATGGTGTTGTGCCTTACCTATGTCCCAATGATGTCTGCTTTAGTATTGAGACCGCCAAAAAACAACAAATTATCTTATGGAGATAAGTTTGTGCGTTGGGTTGAAGACAGGTACAAGCCTTTACTGGAAAAAGCACTTTTAAAAGGAAAATGGATTGTAGGGATTGCAGTGGCACTATTTGCCGTAACAGTCTTTATGTTTACCCGAATGGGTGGTGAATTTATTCCACAGCTTGATGAAGGCGACATTGCGTTCCACGCCATATTAAAACCTGGTAGCTCACTTACCGAAACTATTGAGACCACAACAAAAATTGAGCAAATAGTAAAAACCAAATTTCCCGAAGTCGAAAAAATTGTGAGCCGTATTGGTGTAGCCGAAATTCCTACAGACCCAATGCCTATGGATATTGCCGATGTATTCGTCATACTGAAGCCAAAAAGCGAATGGACTACGGTAGAGACAAAACACGAGCTTATTGAAGCCATGAAAGAAGCTGTAGAGATCATTCCTGGCGTAAATTATGAATTTACCCAACCTATAGAAATGCGTTTTAACGAGTTGTTGGAAGGCGTTCGTGAAGATATTGCTATTAAACTATATGGTGAAGATATTGATATCTTATCGCAAAAGGCCGAAGAAATTACCAAAATAATTGCAGGTACTGAGGGTATTGGCGATATGAAAGCCGAAGCTACCACAGGGTTGCCCCAAATGACTATAACCTACAGTAGAGATAAGTTGGCTCAATATGGACTGCAAATCAACACACTTAACAAAATGGTGCAATCGGCATTTGCCGGAGGAAATGCAGGCGTTATTTTTGAAGGCGAAAAGCGGTTTGATTTGGTAGTTCGTTTAAATCAACAAAACCGAAAAGACATATCCGATATTCAAAATCTATTCGTCAATTTGCCTTCTGGAACACAAATCCCACTTCGTGAAGTAGCTGAGATATCTTATAAAGCGGGACCTATGCAAATAAGTAGGGACAATACCAACAGAAGAACCTATGTAGGTATCAATGTAAGAGGACGTGATGTAAAATCGTTGGTAGAAGAAATTAAATCAAAATTAGATGCACAACTGGAATTGCCCTCTGGCTATTTTGTCCGCTATGGCGGTGCTTTTGAAAATTTGGAACGAGCCAGTAACCGCTTGCAAACCGTAGTACCTATTGCCTTACTACTTATTTTCGTACTGATATACTTTGCTTTAAAATCAGTACCACAAACCTTAATGATATACATTGCTATTCCAATGGCTACCATTGGCGGTGTGGTGGCCTTGTGGCTACGGGATATGCCCTTTAGTATTTCGGCAGGTGTTGGTTTTATTGTATTGTTTGGGGTTGCCGTGTTAAACGGATTGGTAATGATAAGCGGCTTAAATGAATTGAAAGACGAGGGTATCACCAATTTAAAAGATAGAATTTTGGAAGGTACAAAACGAAGAATACGTCCCATTATGCTCACTGCATTTACAGATGTATTGGGCTTTTTACCAATGGCTGTTTCAGCATCGGCAGGTGCAGAAGTACAGCGTCCGTTGGCAACCGTTGTTATTGGTGGTTTATTGACTTCTACATTACTAACCTTATTTGTATTGCCCATTTTATACCATTGGGTTGAGAATAAAACTTTTAGGTTTAAAACAAACAAAAAATTAGTGAGTGCAACCGCAGTACTGGTTTTAATGTTGGTGTTTTCAACTCGAAGTAATGCACAACAAATCACGGAGCCCTTGCCTAAAATTTCGTTGAACGAGGCTGTTGCCTTATCTAAAAAGAACTATCCACTATTGAAGCAAAAACAATTGGAAGCTACCAAACAAGAAAACCTAAAATCTACGGCATACGATTTTGGTTTTACTCAAATCTTTACTGGTGGTGAAGAAATCAAAGATGGAACAGGAATCTACACAACGGTCGGTGTTGGTCAATCAAACATTGATGTGTTTGGAATCGGAGCAAAACAAAAACTGCTACAACAACGCATTGAGTTGTCACAAAAAATAGTACAATTATCTGAATTGGAGATAGAACTGGAAGTAAAAAAAGCGTGGGCAAAATGTTATGAGTCTATGATAAGCTTTCAGTTGTACGAAGAACTTGATTCCATTTATGGAAATTTTGAACAAGCAGTTGCACTTAACTTTGAAGTGGAAGCCATTTCTAAATTGGAATATTCAGCGGCAAAAAACCAAATGTTTCAAATACAGAATAAAAAAGCACAGGCTTATAGGGATTACCTCATTGCTATCCAACAGTTGAATCTTTGGTTGTTTGAGGATGGTATTTATACGGTAACCAATAAATTGGAGGACATATTAACTGTAGAAAGTGGTAGCTTATCAATAAATGAACATCCAATGGTTACTGTTTCAGAAAATCAATTGAATGTCGCCGAAGCAGAATTGAGAGCGGCAAAAGCCGATAATTTACCAAAATTGAACCTTCAAGGTGGTTTACAAAAAGTTAATGGTAATTCAGGTTTTTATACCTATCAAGCAGGAATTTCCATTCCGTTTTTATCAGGTTCAAACAAGGCCCGAATTAAATCGGCAAAAATTGACTATGCTATTGCCGAAAGTAATTTGCTATTCAAAAAACAAGAATTACAATCTCAATATGCACAAGCAAAAGAAGATTATTTAAAGTGGAAAACGTCTTGGGTGTTTTACGAAACACAAGTGTTACCGTTAACCAAAGACCAGAAATCAGGAGCGTTGTTGGCGTACAAAGAAGGCGAAATTGATTATACCACATTTACTCAATTGGTAAAAGAAGCGGTGCAGTCAGAACTGGAAGCCCAAAACGCTTTAATCAATTATTTAGAAAGTGCATTTCAATTACAATATTTCAATCAATAACATTATGAAAAAAACAGCATATAAATACATCGCAGTCATTTTTGCAGCACTTTTTACGGTGTCTTGTGGCAATAAAAAAGACCATTCAGAAAATGATGGACATTCACATAATAAAACTGAACAAACCAGTGATAATGAAGAACATCACGAAGAAGGCGAAGTAACACTTAATCAACAACAGTTTGAAGCCTTAAAAATGAAAATAGATACGTTGGGCTTACGCAATATGGGTGGTTATATAGAGGCAAACGGCACATTGGAAGTGCCTCCCCAAAACGAAGCTGCTATTACTTCTGTAATAGGTGCAAATGTAATATCCATAAAAGTAATTGAAGGTGATAAAGTTGAAAAAGGTCAGGTGGTAGCTTATTTGTCGCATCCTAACATCATTGCCATACAAACAGATTACCTAAACGCTTATAGCAATAGTGAACTTTTAAAGAAAAATTACCAACGTCAAAAGAAATTATATGATGCAGGTGTAGGTTCTGGTGCCAATTTCCAAAAAGCAGAAGCAGAATACAAAGGCTCAACGGCATTAGTAAATGGTTTGGCAGCTCAATTGAGTATTTTGAATATTAATACAGCATCGGTGCGCAATGCTTCAATTGCTCAACAAATTCCGTTACGAAGTCCCATTGAAGGTTTTGTGCAGAAAGTCGAGGTTAAAACAGGGCAGTATATAGAACCACAAACAGAATTGTTCGAGATTGTCAATACACACCACGTTCACGCCGATTTAATGGTGTTCGAAAAAGATGTATATAAAGTAAAACAAGGCCAAAAGGTAACTTTTAGTGTTCAATCCATACCAGATTCCGAACTTACGGCTGAAATTTACTCGGTAAGCAAAACCTTTGAAGACAACCCCAAAGCAGTTCACGTACACGCCGAAATTGAAAATAAATCAGAAAACCTCATTCCTGGTATGTATATTCAAGGAAGAATACAAACCGATAGTGCATTAACAAAAGCATTGCCCGAAACTGCCATTGTAAAAGATAACGATAGATTTTTTGTTTTTACGGTAAAAATAGAAGGAGAAAATTGGACTTTTAAACCTATAGAAGTGTTTACTGGGCAAAAAGATGGTGATTGGATAGCAGTCACTTTTTCGGAAGAAATACCCGCTAATACCGAGTTTGCTTACAATAATGCATATTACCTTATAGCAGAAATGAAAAAAGGAGAAGCAGAACATTCACATTAAATATGGAAACAATAGAAAAGCTATTAGAATCAAAAAATATTCGTGTTACGGCAATGCGTTTACTCATATATAAGTTTCTTGCTGAAAAAGAAGTAGCAGTTACATTGAGCGATATTGAAAATGCTTTTGAAAAGGCAGATAGAACAACGCTTTACAGAACAATAAAGACCTTTGAGGAAAATGATATTGTACATCAAATAGACGATGGTACAGGCATCACCAAATATGCGTTGTGCGAGCAAGGTTGCAGTTGTGATATTAAAACCGATTTGCATTTACACTTTCATTGTACTAATTGTGGAGACACGGTTTGCTTAACAGACCATAAAATACCACAAATAAAGGTTCCAGAAGGTTTTGTTTCCGAAAATGTAAACTTGGTGATAAAAGGTATTTGCGATAAGTGTAGTGGGCAATAATGCACTTCCGTTGCACTTCAATTTATTGCATATTTGAACAAACTGATAGATTATGAAAAATAATTTGATGGAAATTGGGCTGTTAACAGCCATTACAGCTTCGTTATGTTGTATTACACCTATTTTGGCTCTTATTGCTGGAGCAAGTGGAATAGCTTCGACATTCTCTTGGGTAGAACCGTTTAGACCTTATTTAATTGGACTCACAATTTTAATTCTTGGTTTTGCTTGGTATCAAAAGCTAAACACACCTAAAGAAATTGACTGTGAATGTGACACGGACGACAAGCCAAAATTTTCACAAACAAAAACGTTTTTGGGAATTGTAACAGTATTTGCAATTATAATGTTGGTTTTCCCATACTATTCAGGAATTTTTTATCCTAAAACCGAAAAACAAATTGTCGTAGTTGACAAGTCAGATATTAAAACCACTGAATTTAAAATCAGCGGAATGACTTGTGCAAGTTGTGAAGCACACGTTAATCACGAAGTAAACAAACTTAATGGTATTATAAGTTCGAAAACATCTTACGAAAATGGAAACGCCATCATTGAATTTGACAAAACCAAAACCAACGCAACGGAAATCGAGAAAGCAATTAATACAACAGGATATAAAGTAACCAACAAAAAAGAAAATTAATGGAAGTTCAATTAAAATCAGAAATCACTTGCCCAAACTGCGGACACAAAAAGATAGAAACAATGCCAACAGAATCTTGTCAGTTCTTTTACGAGTGTGAGAATTGTAAAAAAGTCCTACGACCAAACGAAGGCCATTGTTGTGTGTATTGCAGTTTTGGTTCGGTAAAATGCCCCTCAATACAACGCAAAAAAAGTTGTTGTTAATCTAATTCAAAATGAAAAAAAAGAAAATAAATCTACGAGATTTAAAACCTGATGCCAATAACGAGCATAGTCACGATGATGGGTACAACCACGGTAAAAGTCCAAGCCAATTTAAAGCTTATATACCTGCCGTTATAAGCTTTACAATGCTTATAATTGGAATAGGATTAGAGTATTTTAATGTTTCTTTTTTTAAGGGTTGTCTTCGTATAATTTGGTACAGTATAGCATATCTACCTGTTGGTTTTCCGGTAGTAAAAGAAGGTTGGGGAAGCATAAAAAAGGGGGATGTATTTACAGAGTTCTTTTTAATGTCTATAGCAACTATTGGTGCGTTTATAATAGGGGAATATCCAGAAGGTGTTGCGGTGATGTTGTTCTATGCAGTAGGCGAACTCTTTCAAAGTGCAGCAGTCAATAGAGCTAAAGGAAATATTAAGGCCTTATTGGATGTAAGACCTAAAGAAGCCAATGTTTTTCGCAATGGTGATTGTATAAGCGTATCGCCCGAAAGTGTCGAAATAGGGGAAAAAATCCAAATTCGTGTAGGTGAAAAAATCCCATTGGATGGTATTCTGCTATCTGAAAAAGCGACTTTAAATACCGCAGCTTTAACAGGCGAAAGTAAACCCGATTCTGTTTTAAAAGAAGCAAAAGTATATGCAGGAAGCATCAATCTGGAAAGTGTGATTGAAGTTGAAGTTATTAGTAAGTTTGAAGACAGTTCCATAGCGAGAATATTGGATTTGGTACAAAACGCCACAGCAAGAAAGTCCAAAACCGAATTGTTTATCAGGAAATTTGCACGTATTTATACGCCAATAGTTGTGTTTTTAGCAATAGGTGTTACGTTTCTACCGTACTTTTTTGTAGATGATTATGTCTTTAGAGATTGGTTGTATCGAGCACTGATTTTTCTTGTAATTTCTTGTCCATGTGCTTTGGTGATATCCATTCCGTTAGGTTATTTCGGTGGATTGGGTGCAGCTTCAAAAAATGGTATTTTGTTCAAAGGCGCTTCCTTTTTAGATGCTATGACCAAGATAAATACATTGGTAATGGATAAAACAGGAACAGTTACCAAAGCAGTTTTCAAAATCAAAAACATAAAGACTTTTGATTGGGATGAAAAGGAATTTATGAACTATCTAATGGCTATGGAAGAACAATCCACACATCCTATTGCTAAAGCTATTATGGAATACCAGAAAGGAATCAACAATTTAGAAGCAAATAAGGTTTCTGAAGTTGCAGGAAAAGGGTTAAAAGGTATTGTGAATGATAAAACAGTATTAGTAGGCAATAAAGCCTTAATGATTGCCAATGATATTGATGTTCCAAATGAAATTGAAAGTATTGTAGAATCTATAGTATTGGTTTCAATCGATAATCAATTTGCTGGTTATGTGGTGATAGCAGACGAATTAAAGGAGGATGCAAAAGAAACAATTACAGATTTACACAAAGCAGGCATTAAAAATATTATGATGCTTTCAGGTGATAAAGATTCTATAACCCAGCAAGTAGCAAAAGAGTTAAAAATTGAAAGTGCTAAAGGTGGTTTACTGCCGGAAGATAAATTAAATGAAGTCGAAATTTTAAAGAAAAATGCAGAAAATAAAGTAGCCTTCATTGGTGATGGTATTAATGATGCACCCGTTTTGGCAGCAAGTGATGTTGGTATAGCAATGGGTGGATTAGGAAGCGATGTAGCAATAGAAACAGCAGATGTTATCATTCAAACCGATCAACCTTCAAAAGTAGTGAGAGCCATTAAAATAGGCAGTTCCACACGAAAAATTGTATGGCAAAATATCATTTTGGCTTTTGGCGTTAAAGTAATTGTATTAATTTTAGGAGCTGGAGGTTTGGCAACTATGTGGGAAGCTGTTTTTGCCGATGTAGGGGTAGCATTATTGGCAATATTGAATGCTGTAAGGTTACAGAAAATGAAATGGAGTTAATATTATAATTATGAATAAAAAAGAACATTGGGAAAATGTCTTTAAAACAAAACCCCTTAATGAGGTAAGTTGGTTTGAACCAATACCTAAAACCTCATTGTCATTTCTCGAAAAAGCAAATATCTCTAAATCGGAGAAGATAATTGACATTGGTGGTGGAGACAGTTTTTTTGTTGATTATTTGTTAAAATTGGGATACCAAAATATTACGGTATTAGATATTTCGGAAGCAGCAATTCAAAAAGCCAAAAATCGCCTAAAAAATAAGTCAGGTAATGTTACTTGGATTGTGTCGGATGTTTTAGATTTCTTACCCTCTGAAAAATATCATTTTTGGCACGATAGAGCGTCATTTCATTTTTTAACTGATGAATCCCAAATCAAAAAGTATCAACAACTGGTTCAACAGAATATTGTGAAAAATGGTAATTTGATAATAGGTGCATTTTCAGAAAATGGGCCAAAAAAGTGTAGTGGTTTAGAGATAAAACAATATTCAGAAGAATCTATGGAAAAATTATTTAATGGTTCATTTTCTAAACTAGAATGTATTAATAAGTCCCATATAACACCTTTTGACACAAATCAAAATTTCACATTTTGTTGGTTCAAGAGATTATAAGCAAACTTATCTTCTTCAAAATTTCTTTAGAATCATTTTTTAGATTTACAAAGTAGAAGCCCTGAAAGGAAAGTGCTATTATTTTGATTGGTTATCAATACCACTTCCCTTGTTAGGCACAAATAGCTGATCTTTATTATGCTTTAGAACTTCTTTAGAATTTATACATATTTTTATATTTAAATTGTAATCCATTAACATTGAATATAAAAGCGCTATTTCTATTTGTTTTTTTTACGTGTGTTAAGGTTTTTGCTCAAAACGAAACAAACCTTGGTTTTTTTATTAATCAGGCGAAACTAAACGCTCCAATTTTAAAGGAAAACAGTAACCTTCTAAAGATTGGTGAACTTCAAACTAGCATCATTTTTGCACAAAATAAAGCATTTCAGGTTAATGCCACTTCGGAAGTTTTAGTAGCACCTTACTTTAATAACAACGGTAAGTTTATAGATATTACCACAACACCATCTGCTAATGCTTTTGGGTATGATGTAGGTATTACAAATGGTGGTCTGTATTCTGCTCAAATCAATGTGACCAAAAATCTTTTTAATCAAGCAATTACAGATGATTTACTGTTTCAGAATAAAATTCAAAATAACACCATCGCGCTTTCGTCAGAAGAAATCGAACATAACATTATTAAGAATATTACAGATGCTTATATAGGGGCATACCAATTACAGTTGCAAGAAGATTTTACCAAAGAAATCCTAAAAGACCTCGAGAAGCGATTACAAGTAGTAGAATTATTAGTGAAGCGTGCTGTTTTAATGGAAAGTGATTATTTGCTGTTGCAATTGGATATTGAAGGGAAAAAATTAGAGCTAGAACAAGTACAAAATAACCTTGAAGCTGCAATTATCCAATTATATAGCTTAAGCGGAACACCAATTGGAACTATTGAAAACTTGGAAGCACCTAGTTTTAATAGTGCTTCAAAACCTTCCCAGTTTTTTTATGAGAAAAAATTCGAGAATGACAGTCTACAAATCGTAGCCAATCAAAAGGTTTTTGAAAATCAATACAAACCACAGGTTACAGCTTATGCCAACACCGGTTTAAATGCTGTTGAAACTCCCAATATCTACAGAAGATTTGGCGCAAGTGCTGGACTACGGTTAACAATTCCTATTTATGACGGGAAGCAACGCAAATACAACGCGCAGCAAAGCCTTTTAAAAGAAGAAAGTTTAGAGTTTTATAGAGAAAACGCTAAAATACAGTTGGATAACAATCTTAAAAGTATTGAACAACAAATACGGGCATTGAATAATAATATGATGCTACTTGACAAACAACTCAAAACACAACAAAACGTGTTAGAAATCTATAAAGGCAAATTGGTTCAAGGTCAAGTTTCTATTGTTGATTATCTCAATGTGATTCAAAACTACAAGCTTAATAGTTACACGAAACTACAAATGCAAACCAACTACTGGTTATTACAAAGCCAGTATAATTTTATAAACTGGTAGCGATGACACAAAAAATACACTTTTACCTATTAGCGGTTTGTATGTTTTCTCTTGGATCGTGCAATAAAAAAACAGCAACTACAACCGATAAAAAAGCACCAATAACTGTTTCGGTAGTCGCCGTTCAGCAAAATGACATTAAAGAATACCTAACGTTTAATGGCGTTACCCAATATCAAAAAAAAGAAAATATCCGTTCTAATGTGACTGGTTATATTTCTTGGATGAAATATAAGATTGGTGATAACATTCACAATGGGCAAACCTTTGCGTCGGTGAGAACCAAAGAGCAAGATGCTTTAAAGGAAGCGGTTAAGATTGACAGTTCTCTAGGTAAATTTATTAGTCCAATAACCATACGGAGTAATGCTACAGGCATCATTAACACATTAAATATAACCACCAATGACTATGTAGCTGAAGGCGATATTTTGGCAACTGTAGTACAACCAAAATCCTTGACCGTGCAAGTTAATGTGCCGTATGAGTATGAAGATTATGTGGATATAGGTACCAATTGCGAAATTCTGCTTCAGAATGAGGAAACCATAACCGCTAAAATTACAGGAAAACTACCGACTATTGATCCTTTAGCGCAATCACAAAGTTTTTTAATTGCGTTGCCAGATGAGGATTTGCCAGAAAACCTGAATGTACAAGTTAAAACTATTTATAGAGAAGTTAAAACGGCTATATGTATTCCTAAAACTGCCTTACAAACTAATGAATTGCTAACAGAGTATTGGGTAATGAAAGTGTTTAACGATTCACTTGCCATAAAGCAAAAAGTTAAGCCACAACTTAAAAATGATTCGTTAGTGCAGATACAATCCAATACTTTAAAGATTGGTGATTTAGTCATCACGGAAGGTGCGTATCAAATGCAGGATTCAACTATTGTAAGCTTTAAAAAACAATGAAAAAACTGCATTCCAATTATAAGTTTCCGCTTCTTGCCATTGGTATCATTATACTTTTAGGTGGAATTTTTAGCTATCAAAATTTAAAAACAGGCTTATTTCCAGATATTACGTTTCCGAAGATTAAGGTCATTGCAGATGCGGGACAGCAACCTGTAGATAAAATGATGACTACGGTAACTATTCCATTAGAGAATATCATTCGTCGTACTGAAGGCTTGCAATACATACGCAGCACAACATCCCGTGGCAGTTGTGAAATTTCAGTATTTTTGGATTGGAGCACTGATATTGATGTTGCCAAATCACAGATAGAATCCTTTATCAATCAATCGCAGGGAAGCATTCTTCCCAATACCGTGTTTTCGGTAGAAAAAATGAACCCGTCTATCTTACCAGTAATGGGCTATTCGTTGGAAGGCGATGGGTTTTCACAAGTTGATTTAAAAAAAATCGCCAAATACCAGATTAAACCTTATCTCGCAGCAACCAAAGGCGTGTCTGATATTGCCGTTATTGGTGGCAAGGACAAAGAGTTTCAGGTGATTTTAAGACCAGACATCATTACATCTTTGGGTATTTCCATAGCTACGATTCAGAATGCCATTGTCAATTCAAATGTATTGCAATCCAATGGGTACATCACAGATTTTAATAGAATGTACCTAACCCTTACGGATAACGCTGTGGATGATATTGAGGACTTACAGAATTTAGTTATCATCAACAGTCCCAATCGATTGATTCGATTAAAGGATGTGGCTATGGTTGAAGTCAACGAGGTAAAGGAATATGTAAAAATATTGGCCAATGGTAAAAATGTGCCCATCATAGCTATTATAAAACAGCCCAATGCCAACCTTATTGAAGTCAATAAAAACATCGAACAAAAAGTTGCCGAACTTTCCACTATATTTCCAAAAGGTGTTGTGTTAAAACCCTATTACAAGCAAGCCGATTTTGTAACCACCAGTATTGCGAGTATTAAAGATGTTCTTTGGATTGGATTGGCATTAGCCCTTTTGGTGGTGATTTTGTTTCTGCGTTCATTCTCGGCGAGTTTGGTGGTGCTCTTTACCATTCCGGTATCCTTATCCTTAACATTGATTGTGCTGGATGCCATTGGCTACACCTTCAACATTATGACTCTTGGTGCTATTGCCGCTGCCATAGGATTGATGATTGATGATGTGGTCATTATCATTGAGCAAATTCATAAAATACGGGAAGAACACCCAAAAGAAAAAATGGATTGGGTGGCCCACGAAGCTATTACCCACTTATTGCCGGCAATGATAGGCTCCTCATTAAGTACCTTGGTTATTTTTATTCCCTTTGTGTTAATGACAGGTGTCGCCGGAGCGTATTTTAAGGTGATGGCTTTTAGTATGATTATAGCGCTGGCGGCTTCGTTTTTGGTGACTTGGTTGTTAGTACCTGTACTATCTATTGTCTTCATAAAGAATAAAGAAATAAAAAACAAAAATCAACCCAAAACCAAATGGATTCATAATATATTGGGAAAACCCATTATCGGGATTGCATTTTTATTGGTTTGTGTGGGAATACTTGTGCTGTTTCCGTCCAAATTGCCTTCCGGGTTTTTACCGGAAATGGATGAGGGTAGTATCGTATTGGATTTTAATAGTCCTTCAGGAACCACTTTAGAGGAAACCGACAGGATGCTTCAAATTGTAAATGGGGTTTTGGATACACAACCTGAAGTGGAAGCCTATTCAGCTCGATTAGGAACGCAAATGGGCTTTTTTATTACCGAACCCAACCGAGGCGATTATCTAATTAAACTGAAGGATAAACGCAACAAAACTACTACTCAAGTTTCGGACGAAATCAGAAAACGTGTTGAAGAAAAAGTACCACAACTAACCATAGATTTTGGTCAGGTGATTGGTGATATGTTAGGCGATTTAATGAGTTCGGTACAACCTATAGAAATTAAGGTTTTCGGGACTAATATCGGCACTTTAGAAAGCCTGTCACAAGAAATAGCAAAACAGGTTGAAATCGTACAGGGAACAGCTGATGTCAATGATGGTATTATTGTCGCAGGTCCAAGTTTATCTATAGTGCCCAATGTTCCCAAACTAGCTCAATTAGGGATGACTGTGGCCGATTTTCAATTGCAATTACAGACGCAAGTAGAAGGAACGGTGGTAAGCTCAATGATTGACAAAGAGCAAATGGTAGATATACGTCTTATTTATCCTGATGCACTTAAAACATCTGTATCTGATATTAGAAATACAGCTATTTTATTGCCAAATGGTTCAAGCGTGCCTATCAATCAAGTGGCAAATATTGAAATGGACAAAGGTGTTGCGGAAATTAATCGTGAAAATCAAAAATCGATGGGTGTGATTACCGCACGACTCAACAATCGTGATTTAGGTTCTACCTTAAAGGATATTCAAAGCCACCTAACAAAAAACCTATCGCTTCCGGCTGGTTATATTATTGAGTATGGAGGTGCTTATCAAGAACAACAAAAGGCGTTTAAGGAATTAATGATGATTTTAATTTCGGCGATATTACTGGTTTTTGTGGTTATTCTGTTTTTATTTAGAAAGCTTAAAATAGCATTCGCCATTATTGTAATTGCCGTATTGGGTGTGGCAGGAAGTTTATTAAGTCTGTACTTAACAGGAACACCACTAAACGTAGGGAGTTATACCGGAATTATAATGATTGTCGGCATCATTGGAGAAAACTCGATTTTTACCTACAGACAGTACCAAGAAAGTGATACTTCTTTGTCTCATATTGAAAAAATTGAATATTCTATTGCAGCTCGTTTACGCCCAAAATTGATGACAGCATTAGCTGCAATAATGGCACTAACACCCTTGGCTTTGGGTATTGGTGCAGGTGCACAATTGCATCAACCGTTGGCTATTGCTGTAATAGGTGGATTGTTTTTTGCTTTACCGTTATTATTGATCGTACTGCCTACAATTATGAAAATATTAAAGGAATAGACCAAAGGAGTGATAAATTAGTGGTTTTTGTAAATTGTTCTGTTATATACATAACTTATAACATACATTTAGAGTAAATTACAAAACAACAATTAAAAAAATAAAACATGTATACGGCCATAATTGTCATGTTTGTGTTAGGCTATTTAGCTATTGCACTTGAACACTATATTCGTATAAACAAAACAGCAACAGCTTTACTCTTAGGTGTGGTATGTTGGACACTTTTAGTTTTTGGAAGTTATAGTATTTTTCCAAATATGGGAAGTACTGAGCCAGGAGATTTTCTTACAGAGGCACTTTTAGGACATATAGGTGAAATTTCGGAAATCCTTTTCTTTCTGTTGGGGGCTATGACTATAGTGGAACTGATGGATGCCCATCAAGGTTTTAGTATTATTACGGATAAAATCAAAATGAAAAAGAAAAGTCATTTACTATGGGCATTAGCAATGATCACTTTTTTCCTTTCCGCATTATTAGATAACCTAACAACATCTATCGTAATGGCTGCCGTTTTGAAGAAAATAATTAAAAATAAGGATGATTTATGGCTTTTTGCTTCGATGATGATAATTTCAGCCAATGCAGGAGGAGCTTGGTCTCCCATAGGAGATGTAACTACTATTATGTTATGGATAGGGGGGCAAATAACTGCGGGTAATATAATCAGCCAAATTTTTCTGCCAAGTTTGGTGGCAGCTTTGGTGCCATTAATTATTTTCAGTTTTTGGTTAAAAGGAACAATTCAAAAGGAAATCAAAAATACGAAACATACAGAAATACACGGGGTTAGTGATTTTGAAAAGTATATTGTGTTTTTTACAGGAATAGCTGTGCTGCTTTTTGTGCCTGTTTTTAAAACAATAACCCACTTGCCACCGTTTATGGGGGTATTATTTGGATTAAGTATTGTTTGGATTTTAACAGAAATTATTCATAAAAAGAAAGAAGAAGAACATAGAAAGGCTTTGTCCATTACCAGTATTATCCAACGAATTGATACACCTAGCATATTGTTTTTCCTGGGGATTTTGATGGCCGTAGCAGCGCTACAGACAGGAGGGCATTTGACCGAACTCTCAGGAATGTTAGATGCTAATTTTAAAAGTATATATGTTATCAATGGTTTAATAGGTATTTTATCTTCTATAATAGACAATGTGCCTATGGTAGCAGGGGCAATGGGTATGTACTCAACCGACGTTTACCAAATTGATAGCGAATTTTGGGAGTTATTGGCTTATTGTGCTGGTACTGGAGGGAGTATTTTAATCATAGGTTCGGCTGCTGGTGTCGCTATAATGGGAATTTTCAAAATTGATTTTATCTGGTATCTTAAACGAATCTCTTTAGTAGCGTTTTTAGGTTATATATTCGGAATATTAACATTTATGGTTTTGAATTAATGTGGGTAATATTAAAAATATAACAAGAAAAAAGAAGGGGTAAATAGGTATAGCACTATTTGATGGTGGAGCAAGAGGGGCAGCCCATATTGGGGTTTTAAAGGCTTTAAATGATAATGGCATATTCCCAAATCGAATATCAGGAACCAGTCAGTGCCGGTAGCATAATTGGCGTATTGTACTATGCGGACTATAGTCCACAAGAAATTTTGGAGCTTTGTCACCAGAAAGCGTTTTTGAAAATTTTCAAAATTGATTTTTTGAATAAAGGTCCAACTGAACTTACTTACCTGAAAGCATTCTTAAAAGAACACTTTAAAAGTGACGATTTTAAGAGTTTAACGCTGCCTTTACATGTTTGCATATCCAAATAAATACAGGTCAGTTGATTATATCGGAAAGGGATTTAATTAAAGTGCTGGCAGCTTTTTGTGCTTTGCCGCTATTGTTTAAACAGGTAAAAATAAATGGCTTTACCTATGTTGACGAGGGATTACTTAATAATTTGGCAGTTGAGCCACTTTTTAAGAACGGTGAAAAAGTTATAGGGGTTAGTGTCTGCCCTCATTAAATATTAAAAAGTGATAAAAGGCATTGAAAGCATAGCTGAGAGGTGTTTACAGGTTGTTATTTGGAGCTCCATAGAGCAGCGTTTAAATCAATGTAATATAGCATTGGAGATTGAAAAGTCATTTCATTATGGTTTATTTGACGCTAAGAAATCTGATGAACTCTATGAAATCGGTTATCAAACAACAACAACAAATAAAATAGAAAGCATAAAAGAAAAATTAAAATGAACATTAAAGTAATAGGTTATGAAACGTGTTATTTAAAATGTACATTGAAAAAAACCTAAGGTTATAATGCGAACGACGAAGGCATGACTATAGTGTAAGTCTTAACTAACCTTTTTTTAGGAGGTTACAACTTTTAAAATGACCTCTCAAATCACCAAATAGACCTTAAAGTTTAAAAATACTCTTGGGAACAACATGGAACCCCGTCTTTTTAACCATATTTTCAATTTGTTCAACTCTAATAAGTTTAGTTGTATGTATGGTGAATTCTCTGGGGTAAACATCTTTGTTAAGGATAACATCCTTGATACCATCAATCTGTAATAAGACTTTTTCAATCTTTAACAAGTCGGACATTTCTTTGGCATCTGTGCCAAATATTTTGCCATGATTTCCCGGGATGACATTTTCTGATAATAGGCTCATAGTTTATTGTTTTAAATAATTAATCTTACCTCACCCAGTTCTTCAATTTTATATGAAAATTTATGTCCGGGTGAAGCTATAAACATAAAATTTGTAGGGATTTCCCAACGTTTGGATAGTTCCTTAATTTTTTCAGGTCCAAAAACGCCAGGTTCTATAATAAATTCAACATTTATCAATGGATACGCTCTATCCAGTGTTTCTATATCTTTTTTAAGATTTGGGGCAATAGTTTCGTCTTTATCTAAAACAGTTACAATCTTTACGTTTTTAGTGGATTCATTTTCAGTAATGTACAAGAGTACTTTGTTCAGGATGGAAATATCATCGTGATTGGTAAAATAGACGAATTGTTGCTTGTTTATAGTATTAAGTGCTTTTTTAATAGATTTGTTCAATCTAACAAAAAGTGCATTTTTTTCTGGGAACAAATAATCTAGAACGTTCAGAAAAACTTTAAAAATTGATGTGCGATAGAGCATAAAAAACACCACAGCTAATGTTGGGATAAGGTATTCCATAAAAATTGCTAAATATTGAGGGTTCAATATCACATTGCCAACAATAGCAGCTGCAACGGAAGTCACACCAATAAAAAGACCTACCCAACTTGATTTTTCCGGTCTCGGTAACCGCGAACGATTGATTTTCAGTAATAGATTTCCAATGCCAAACAAAATCATAACCGACAAAAATGCAATAGTATAAACACCAGCTAATTTGGCTAAATCGCCTTGTGTAATCAATAAAATAGAAACGCAAAGCCCAAAAAATAAGATGAAGATTAGGTAATTACTTCCTTTTCTTGTTTTCTTCAAGAGCACATTTGGCAGTATTCTATCTAAAGCCATACGTTTCATTAAACCTCCAACACCAACAAATGAAGTAAGCACTGCTCCACTTAAAACCAGTGCAGCGTCTATACCAATTAGTAATGACAACCAATTTCCGCTAGCTGTTTTCCCCATTATAGATAATAGTGCATCTTGGTTGTCTACAACGGTAGAAATAGGTATAATGCTTAGTGCTAAAAAAGCAATAAGTGGGTTAAAAACAGTAACCACTATCCACATATTGCGCAAGGTTTTCGGAAAGACACCTTTTTGCTGTTCTTCCACATAATTAGCTGAACTTTCAAAGCCACTAATGCCCAACATTGCAGCCGAAAAACCTAAAAATAAAGCAGTAATAATACTGGTTTTTAATGGTGCTTTAAAATTGGAAAGTAGGGTTTCAGTGCCGTTTTCAAACAAGAATAGGATGCAGAAACCGCAAAGTAACGTCAAAGAAACTAAATGAAATAAAAAAATCCCAATCGCTACTTTAGACGATTCGCCGATACCTAAAATAACCAACCCCATAAACAGTAGAAGCAGCCCTATGGTAACGGGAATAATAGGAATGCCATTCCAAATACTATGTGCATATTTTACAGCTTCACTTGCAGAAATCACCGCAGTTGCCATATATGATAGTACCGTTAACGACGCCGCCAAAGAAGCTGTAGATTTTTTTGTTGTATTTAATAGGGCATTATAAGCACCACCGTTAAGAGGCAGTGCACCTACTACTTCCCCATAAATTTTTCTAAAGAAAAACAGTACAGCCCCAACTACCAATAACGAAATCCAAGCATATTGCCCGGCATAAACAATGGCAAGTGCAGAAACATATAAACATGAGGAACTAATATCATTGCCACAAATAGCTGTCGCTTCCAGTTGATTGAGTTTTTTCGCCATGATGTAAATTTACTAAAGAAATCTTAAGTAAATTTGAAGTATATAATTGATTTTTCATGTCATTTTTAAGATTTGAACACAGGAAAAGTCCTGTAATAAAGAGAAAGCGCTTTTTTATTAGGGCATTACGTTACTTAATGTACGCCATAATTATGGTGATCATCTCTGTTACTATTGGAACTTTGGGTTACCGTTATCTAGGACTTTTATCATGGATGGATGCCTTCTACAATGCATGTATGATTTTGGCTGGTGTAGGGCCAATAGCAACAATGCCAAATGATACCGCTAAATTATTTGCTTCCTTTTATGCGCTTTTTAGCGGGACTGCCTTCTTTAGTGTTATAGCAGTAGTTATGGCTCCTATTGTTCATCGGTTTTTGCATATTATAAATTCGGATAATACCGAATAATCATAGAAGGCGTCTTTAGAATAAATTTAGAATTCAATACTAATTTTATTGTTTTAAATTTATAGCGATGAAGTACTTAATAGCCGAAGACGAAAAAGATTTACAACAATCTATTGTAACATATCTACAACGTGATGGTAATATTTGTGAAGTTGCTTCAGACTTTAGGGAAGCTTCAGAAAAAGCGGCTATCTATGATTACGATGTAATAATTCTAGACATCAATTTAGTGACAGGTAGCGGATTGGATCTACTTAAATCCTTAAAGAAAGAAAAGAAAAGAGCAGGCGTCATAATCATTTCTGCAAACAACTCGTTGACAGACAAATTGGAAGGCCTGGATTTAGGTGCAGATGATTATATTACAAAGCCTTTTCATTTGGCAGAATTAAATTCACGTATTAATGCTGTACTTAGGCGAGGAAAGTATGGTGGCGACGAGGTTATGGAATTTAATGAAATTAGAATAGACACAAGATCCAGAACCGCTTACATTAATGGCAGAGCAATATCATTGACGAGAAAAGAATACGATTTATTGGTGTTTTTCATCTCAAATAAAGGGCGTGTACTTTCCAAAGAAATTATAGCAGAACATCTTTGGGGCGACGATAGTGACTTACTCGATAATTTTGACTTTATTTATGTGCATATCAACAACCTACGGAGAAAATTGACTGCTGGAGGTGCAAAATACATAAAAACAGCATATGGCAGCGGCTATAAATTTATAGAGGATTAAAGCATGAGAAAAAAAACAAAGCTAATTCACAAAACGTCGAGAACCTTTTTGGTTACTGGGCTTGTTTTGGCTTTATTGAGCACGATTGTCCTGTATTATTATACCAAACATCAGCTTGAAAACGAACTGGAGGAAGTATTGTATTCAACAGAGGCAAGGGTAGAAAGTGCCTTAAGGTTTGAAAGTGGTGTTAGCTCATTGCCGCCCGTTATAGAGGTTATGGAAGTTGATGTTCTAAAAGATAAGGTTTTAAAGGATACCGTTATCTATGACCCATCACAAGATGAAATGGAACTCTTTAGGGAACTTTCAATTTCTAAAAACATTAAAGGAAAAAATTATCAGATTACCATAAGAGAAATGGTTGTTGAATCTGAAGATTTTCTTTTTGCGATTGTAGTGTCAAATATCATTATATTTGGATTGGCTTTTATCTTTCTGTTTTACTTTAATATTGCAAAAAGCCTGAAATTATGGAATCCGTTTTTTAAGAATTTGGAACAAATGAAGCGCTTCTCATTAGCTTCAAAAGAGCCTATTGAGCTTGTGGAGAGTGATGTGTTAGAGTTTTCAGAATTAAAAAATGAAATAGAAACATTAACAAATAAAGTAAAAAACGATTACGAAAACCTTAAACAATTTACAGAAGACGTTTCCCATGAAATGCAAACACCTTTAGCAATCATACAAGCAAAAATAGATAACCTTATTAATGAACAAGAAATTAGCAATAATCAATTTGAACAAGTAAGCTCTATTCAAAAGGATATTCAACGTTTAAAGCAGTTAAACAAGCGTATTACTACATTAACTAAAATAGATAATAACCAATTTGTAAATATCGAAAACGTAAATCTCTCAGAGCTCGTAAACGAAAAAATAGAAAACTTTAGGGAGATTCAAATGGCGAATTTGTCCCATGTTTCAGGAGGGGCACTACAAGTGTCAATGGATGCCTATCTTGCAGATATTTTGATAAACAACTTAATTTCCAATGCCGTTAAATACACTAAAAATGAAGATGTCATTTCCATTATTACAGATCAATCGACTTTGGTTATTTCCAATTTTGGTGAGCACGCTTTAGCCCATCCCGAAAAATTGTTTCAACGTTTTTACAGAGAATCCAATGGCATAAAATCCACAGGATTAGGACTCGCAATCGTTAAGAAAATTTGTGACGTATACGGATTTAAGATTTCATATAAATTTGAAGAAAAGCTTCATGTTTTTTCAATAGATTTTTCAAAAAGTTAGTATAAATAAGTTTTTGCAAATGTGCAAATATATCTCTTTCTATAACTTCTCAAAAACAAGTATTTCCAAGTCACCATTTGCTTCGCTACCAATTTCTAATGCTAAGGTATCAAACTCAGATTCGGTTATTTTCCAAGGATTATTGAGGTCGTTAAACGGCTCAACGGTACCAAAACCTAAAACTACCAATAATTCATTTGGGTTAGCATCATCTATGGAAAAGGTACCACCAATATTTTGACTACCATTATTTGCATTCACTGTACCATCATTTAAAAACGTAAAGACATATCCCGTAAAATTGTCGGTTTGACCTACATCGGCTATGACAAATTCATCAATAATCCAGTTGCTATTGGTTAAGAAATCAAGTAATACATCTTGGTCATCATCGTTGAAATCAAAATCATCATCTTCATCACAACTGTCTATATAATTTTCAATGGTAGATTCTAAGGCTTCTAAATTTTCTACTTCAATTTCAATACCATCAAATGTGATTAGTGCTATCGGGAAGTTTAACTGAACAGAAGCATACTCATCCAAATTAATGATAAGCTCAAATAACTCTTCATCATTGGTTATCACTAAAGTTGTTGCAATTGATGCATTAACCTCTAATGCTTCTAAAGTTATTGGAAACACAAAATCTATACACTCTATATCATCATCAATTTCATTTTCACTGGTACTTTGAGACACGTAGGTGTTAAATTGTGCTTGGTTGTTAATGGTAACTTCTGTAAAATCGGGTAAAATAATAGTGATGGGGAAAGAAATAGTAACAACGTCGTCATCATCTGCAAAAGCTTCAATAGCGTTTTCAACCAATTGATAATCGTTGGCAGTCGCTACAGTAATTACCATCCCATTGACTGTTACGGTAATGGGTAGTACAATGGTAATATTATTGGCATTATCTAAAATGTTGTCTTGAGAACCATCCTTAAGTGCGACACGATTTAGTAAATTAGATAGGTTAGTATTGGCACTTATGAGACCAGCTTCTTCCTCTTCTATCGTTTCAGGAATACTTTCCTGACAAGACAGTATAAAAGCCAATGGAAAAAACAGCCAAATAAATTTCACTAAATATTTCATTTAATTCCTTTTCTTATATAACATATAACCGCCACGAATTTACCCTTCTATCCTTATTAATTTTGTTAATTTGCAAAAATCATTTTGTGAAATTTGGCTAAAAAATTACATAACAACATTTGTGAGGAACGTTTATTTTCGAGTATATACAACAAATATATACAAGATTTAAATGATTTTCTATACTATAAATATGGTGAGCTTTTAAACCCGCAAGACAAAGCCCAAGAGGCCTTTATTAAGCTTTGGCAAAACTGTTCTAAAGTATCTATGGACAAGGCTAAAAGTTTTTTGTTCACCGTTGCAAATAATTTAATGTTGAACGAAGTAAAGCATCAAAAAGTGGTTTTAAAACACCGTGAAGTCGTTTCAAGTGGTATTAATAATGAAAGTCCAGAATTTGTTTTGGAACAAAAACAATATCTTGAAAAATACCAAAATGCCTTAGAAAACCTTTCAGAAGTACAACGTGTGGCTTTTTTGTTAAATAGAGTTGAAGGAAAAAAGCATAGTGAAATTGCCGAAATGCTTGGTATTACATTAAGAGCAGCAAGAAAAAGAATATATAGTGCAGTGGAAAACTTAAGAAAAGAAATAGACGGCATCTAAAAAGGGTAAACTTTTAGTAGATAGTTGTTATATATTTAAATAACTAAAAATGAATAAAGAGGATTTACTGATAAAATGGCTTGACGGTGAGCTGAATGATGCTGAATTAGCATCGTTTAAGCAGCTTCCTGAGTATGAGTCGTATAAAAAATTATATGATAATGCGTCTTACTTTAAATCGCCAGTTATCAGTAAAGAAGAGCAATATGCTAACTTTAAATCAATATTGGAAAAAGAAACTTCAACATTTAATTATAAGACTTCGATAAAATACGTTTTACGTATTGCCGCTGTTCTCGTTATTGGCTTTGGCTTATATTTTACAGTAATAAAAGAAGATGTAGTTAAAGTAAATACATTGGTAGCACAACAAATTACTCTAGATTTACCAGACAGTTCCGAAATAATTGTAAATGCAGATTCTTACATAAAATACAACGAAAAAGATTGGGACAAAAAAAGAGCTCTTACACTCGATGGCGAAGCCTTCTTCAAAGTGGCCAAAGGTAGAAAGTTTGACGTGAAAACAGATTTAGGAACTGTTTCTGTATTAGGTACTCAATTTAATGTAAAACAAAGAGGCAAGCTGTTGGAAGTGCAATGTTTTGAGGGATTGGTAAGCGTAGCCTTTGGCACATCAAACATTAAATTGCCAGCTGGTCGCACGTTACGGCTTGCAAATGGTAATTTTTCAGAAGGCAAAACAGCATTGCTTAAACCTTCTTGGATAGACGGTAAAAGCACTTTTACCGGTGTTCCTTACAGTGAAGTTATTGCAGAGTTTGAAAGGCAATTTGATGTGACTATTGTTTTAAGTAACTTTGATAAGGACAAAATATTTACAGGAAGCTTTACCAACGACAATAAAGAGTTGGCTTTAAAATCCATTACGCAACCCTTTAAACTGCGCTATGAAGTGAACGGTAACCAAATAAGAATATTCAAATATGAGTAAAAAAGAACTGCTTAATTTTTTATGTATTTCTTTTTTTTTATGGACTCATTACCTCACTTCACAAACGCTACAAGAGAAACAATTTCTTACTGAAGTTCTTAAAACATTAGAAGTACGATACAACTGTAACTTTTCATACGCTAATGACGATATTAAAACTATTAAAATCGTCCCACCTTCTAACCAGCTGTCGCTAAAAGATGCTTTAAACTACCTTATAAAACAGACGGATTTAAGTTTTAATGTACTTGGAAACGGACTCATTACCATTGTTAAACCAGATGCTGAACTATATAGTATTTGCGGTACTATTTTAGATAGCCAAACAGGACTTCCCATTGAGTCGGTGAGAATTGCTATTAATTCAAAATTTACTGTCAGTGATAAAAATGGTTTTTTCAGAGTAAAGGACGTTAAACTTGCTGATACGCTGAAGTTTTACCGTATGAGCTACAAAGATGATTTTCTTACAATTAATAAAAATACCAATAGGAACTGTTTGAATATTGTTTTGGTACCAGATGTAGAAGAATTGAATGAGGTCATTGTTTCCAATTTTATAACCAAGGGTATTAATAAAACCTCAAGTGGTGCTATCAACATTAACTATAATCAGTTTGGTATTCTACCAGGTCTTATTGATACAGACGCCTTACAGACTGTGCAAACCATACCAGGAATTAATAGTTTAGATGAAACGGTAACAAATATTAATATAAGAGGTGGGTCTCACGACCAGAACTTGATTACTTGGAACCATATTAAAATGTATCAGACTGGTCATTTTTTTAGCTTAATTTCTGCATTTAACCCGAGTATTACAGATAGGGTTAAGCTCTTTAAAAACGGAAGTCCAGCGGAATATACAGATGGTGTTTCGGGTACGATTGATATTCATAGTTCCAACAAAGTAGCAAACAAAATCAAATCTACAGTAAGTTTAAATCTAATAGAAGGCAATGTATTATTTGACGTTCCGATAGGCAAAAAGGCATCGTTACAACTTTCTGGAAGACGTTCTTATAGTGATATTTTTAATACTATTACCTCAGAGAATTATTTTAAGAATGCCTTTCAAAACACAGAAATTTTTCAAAACATTGAGGATGTCATTTCAGAAAGAGATAACTTTAAATTTTATGATATTGAAGCTATTTTAAACTACAACATTTCACAAAATGATAAACTTAAAATAAGCTTCATCACTATGGACAATGACCTTTCTTTTTTTGAAAGTGCATTTATTAATAATGAAGAAGTATCCAAACAGAGCACCTCTAAACAAAACAATAGAGCAATAGGCCTGTGGTATCAGCATCGTTGGAATGATAAGTTGCAGACCAAGTTACAGTTGTATGGTCTTACCTATAATTTACAAGCCCAAAATGCCGATATACTTAACGTTAAACAATTGGTTCAAGAAAATAGCATAGATGAAACAGACGTAAAGATTACTTCAAACTATGTATTTAATAATCATATATCCGTTACGGCAGGTTACAATTTTAACGAGTCAGGTATTTATAATTTAGAGGAATCCAACAATCCACTATTCAGAATTTTTTCTAAAGATGTATTGCGGAAACACGCCCTTTTTACAGAAGGTGTTTTTGATTGGTTTGATGGAAAGACCATATTTAAACCTGGTGTACGTATCAATTATATACAACCGCTTAATGAAATCATAGTAGAGCCAAGGTTGAGTTTCAATCAAGAAATTTCAGAAAATTTATTATTTAATGTTTTAGGCGAATTTAAACACCAAACCACAACGCAGACTGTGGATTTTCAGAATGATTTTCTTGGTGTAGAGAACAGACGTTGGATTGCATCCAACAATAAAGATATACCCATAATAAAAAGCAAACAACTTTCCACAGGTTTCACCTATAAAAATAATAATTGGTTAGTAGATGTTGATGTGTATTATAAGGATGTTGAAGGCGTGGTTGCCCAAAGTCAAGAATTTCAAAATCAATACCAATTTAGTAAAGCAACAGGCAAGTATGCTGGTATAGGTATAGATGTTTTTATTAGTAAAAAAATTAATGATTTGAGTCTTTGGGGTAGTTATTCCTACCAAGATTTAAACTATGAATTCGAAACACTTCGGGCATCCAAGTTTCCAAATAACTTCAACATCAACCACGCCTTAAACCTCGGTGTTTCCTATAATTATCAAGGCTTCAAAATAGCTACAGGTTTGCAATGGCGAACAGGAAAGGCAGCTACTAATCTAGTAAATGGGAATGAAGTCGTTAACAATACAATCAATTACGAACCGGCAAACTCAAGCAATTTACCGTATTATTTTAGGTGGGATGCTTCAATGACTTATGATTTTACAATAAGAAACTCTGTAAACGTTAGTACAGGAATATCTTTGTGGAATATTACCGATAAAAGAAATATTATCGATAGATATTTCGAGTTTACAGATGTTAATTTCCCTTCACCAGTAACACAAAACGCGTTACAATTTACACCAAATGCCCTTGTTAGAGTAAAGTTTTAGACTTAAAAAAACATTTTAAATGATTGTTTATCAGTGTTTTGTGTGTTTTTTGAAATTTCTTTGTTTTAAAAGGGTAAACTTTAGGTATTGTGTTGTTTCATATATAAAAGATAATAACCCAAATCAATTTATTATGAAAAATTTATTAGTAACAACAGTAATACTTTGTGTGCTTAGCTTGGTGAGTTGTAGTAAAGACAACCCAATAGGAACAGGCAATGCAACTTTGCAAATTACGGCTGGTCTTGCCAACTCAAGTACTTCTGGCAGACAAATGACATCAAAAAACACGTCATCAAGAGTAAATCAAAATCTTGAATTTACTTCAGGTTACGTGTGGGTAAGTGAGATTGTATTTTATGGCACTTTAGAGTCTGGCAATTTTGTGACCAGAAATGTAGAACGCTTTTCAAAAATAGATTTTGAAATAGGTATTGCAACACCAAGTCTTGATGATGTAACTATTCCTGCTGGCACCTATACAGATGTCTATTTAGGTGTAGAATTAAGGGATGAAGACAGCCAACCTTCTGTAATTATGGAAGGCACATATACGCATTCAAACAGCACGGTGATTCCTATTCGTTTCGAGTTTAATTCAGGCGAAGTATTTGAAGCAGAGACCTCTCAACAGGTCATAGTAAACGAAAACGAAACAGCCTTATCAAAAATCGTATTTGACCCTCAAGTATGGTTTAGTGTGGTATCCACAAATGCATTGGATAATGCAACTCTTACTGATGGTGTAATCATCATCAGTGAAAGTAAAAACGAAGCTATTTTTGATTTAGTTGCAGACCGATTAGATGTAAGTACAGAATCTACCTTTCAATAAAAATTAAAACATATTACATTTCATCGATAAAATATATTCTTTTATCGGTATTATTAAAAATAGAGTTTAACCCAAATTAACATAATGATGAGAAATTTTTTAAAACTTATTGTAGTAGTAATGGCTTTTGTTGCCTTTGTAGGTTGTAGTAAAGACGACCCAGCACCAACAGCCACAATTAAAGTAAACAATGCAGTTGTAGCCAATGATGATGATTTTACTGGTGATATTAACGGTGATTTTACTGGTGATGGCGGAAGTGTAACTAGAACATTTAACTGGCAAAATGCTTTAACTACAGCAGATTATAATGCAGATATTACGACTACTGAGGCAGGCATGTTTACAATGGTTGTTAGGGATGCCGATGGTGCAGTTGTTCTGGATAGGTCTCTTGATGGTGCAGTTGAACCTGATTCTTTTTCAGGGGTAACCTCTTCGGGCACATCTGGGATTTGGTCGGTAACAATTTCTGTAACTAATTTTAACGGTGATGGCAGCTTTTCATTAAGTGAAGGCAATTAAGTAAACCTTTTTTATGTCCCATAACCAGCCAACCATAATTTTATGGTTGGTTTTTTTGTTTCTTTAATTTCTCTTTAGATTTTAACCTTACGTTTGGAGCATAAATTATAAATTAAAAAATGAAAATTACCCTTACCACAATTCTACTTTTTCTAATAACTTTAGTAAATGCACAAGAAGCAATTACCATTGCAGGGCAAGTTATAGATGGTGAAACCAAAGAATCCTTACCTTTTGTTACAGTTGCTGTTAAAGATGAAGCTACAAACACCATTATAACAGGAACCATAACTGATGATGATGGCCGTTTTGAAATACTGGATTTAAAAACAGGAAAATACATCGTAAATATTGCCTATTTAGGTTTTGAAACGGTAGAGCGAAAAATTGCTTCTGGCGGATTAAACCCCATTTTCGATTTAGGTAAAATAGAACTAAAACCTTCTGCAGAGGCTTTAGATGAAGTGACCATTGAAGGAAAACGGGCAACTGTAAATTCTGCGCTCGATAAAAAGTCTTTTGGTCTTACTGATAATGTGGCTCAATCCGGAGGTTCGGTAGTGGATGCCATGAAAACAATGCCAGGTGTTGCCTTCGACCAAGAAGGAAAAGTGGTGCTTCGTGGCAGTGATAAAGTGGTCGTGTTAATAGATGGCAAACAATCGAGTCTTACAGGTTTTGGTAATCAAAAAGGATTAAGCAATATTCCTGCCTCCAATATTGAACGTATTGAAATCATCAATAATCCATCCGCAAAATACGATGCTAATGGTTTTGCAGGTATTGTAAACATTGTTTACAAAAAAGAAAAGCAAACAGGCTTAAATGGTGATGTTGGTTTGTCTTTTGGTTTGGGTGCTTTATCCAAACGAAAAGCCGATACACCAACCGACTATGGGAGTTTTTCGGTCAATCCGAAACTTATTCCGAGCTTAAACTTGAATTATAGAACCAAAAAAATGAACTATTTTCTACAATCTGAATTTATCATTCAAGAAGCCTTACCAAATAACGAATTTACCACTAGAAATTATGACGATGGACGAAATATCATTTCACAAGTGCCTGAAAACAGAAGGCAATTTCGTTCTATTGTTACAGGGGGATTGGATTGGGAATTAAGCGATAATGATGCCATTACATTTTCTGGAATGTTTGATCGTGAAAAGCATATTGATACCTCGCAAGTTGCTTTTATTAATTTGAATACTAACGCTCGTAACCGGCTATATACTTGGAAAGAAGAAGAAGTTACCAGTTTTATAAATGTGGCTGCTAATTACAAACACAACTTTCCGCAAGCGGGTCATTCACTATCTGCAAACGCTCAATATACACGAGGTTTGGAAGATGAAAGTTACTTTTTAAATGATAGCTCAGAAGTACGTATTGGTAGAGATATGACCAATATTAGGGCTATCGAGCATACTACAAGTTTATCATCCGATTATACCAAAGCTTTAAAAGCGGGTAAAATTGAGGCAGGTTTAAAGTTACGATTTAGAAATCTGCCCGTAGATTATACGATCAACAGGGGCAACCAATCTATTATTTACCCTGATTTGGGCGAATTTTCCATATGGAAAGAAAATCTTTATGCGCTTTATGGAAATTACCTTTTAGAAAAAGAACATTTTGACGTTGAAGCAGGGTTACGTGCAGAACAAACCGATGTATCTTATGTACTTGACCCTCAAAATGCCTATTATCCAAGCAATGACAGGTATGATTATTTTGAATTATTTCCAAGTGTACGATTTACTTATAAATTAAATGGAAAAAATAAACTTTCGATATTTTATAACAGAAGAATAGACAGACCAGGCGAACCTGAATTGCGAATTTTTCCAAAGTATGATGACCCAGAGTTATTGAAGGTAGGAAATCCATATTTACGTCCGCAAACCACTAATAGCTTTGAAGTAGCCCATCGATACAATTGGAGTTCTGGCTCATTGTTTTCTGCGGTGTACCACCGAGAAATCAACGATGCTTATTTACGCATATTTAGCATAGACAATAGCAATCCACAATATGATATTGTAAACAGAATTTATTCTAATGTAGATAGTAGTACCAATTCAGGAATAGAGTTATTGTTTAGTCAGGATATTAGCAGTTTTTGGAAGCTGACAGCTAGCGCAAACCTTTACGTCAACCATATTGATGCTTATCAAGGGATGTTATTGTTTCCTACCGAACGTACATTTAATATTGGCACTTCAGATGATGAGGCAGGTGACTTTAAAATTTCGAATAGCTTTAACTTACCCAAGGAATTAGAGTTGCAGCTAACAGGTTTGTGGTACAGTCCTCGAAATATTCCACAAGGTGAAGAGCTAGCGCGTTCATCAATAGATTTAGGGTTGAAAAAATCCATTTGGGATAAAAAGGGGGAAATCACATTATCTGCTAGTGACTTATTCAATAATTTTGGATTAAGACAGCGCATCACAGGAGAAGGGTTCACAGCGCTTTACGAGAACTATTATGAAACCCAAATTATCAGGTTGGGCATGAAATATAAATTTTAAAGCTTTAAAAGCTCTTAGAGAAAACTTAATAAGTGAAAATAACAATGATTATTTAAACACTTTGACTAAGGCGCGCTATTATTGTGGCGTGTTTTTTTATTAAAATAATGTTAATTGAAATTTACTTTAGATTTCCTTAAAACCGTCTTTAGAATCTGGTGTTACATTTATACTATCAATAATTTAAATACAATAAAAATGAAGACATTTAAGGTATTATTAGGAGCTTTTTTGGTAACAATACTATTTGCCTTTGCTTCGGGAGGAGATAAAGCACCGCAAAAAGTAAAAAACGCTTTTGCGAAGAAATTTCCAGCGGCGAAAAAAGTAAAATGGGAAAAAGAAAATGCTACAGAATGGGAAGCTGAATTTAAAATAAACAAGGTGAAATATTGTGCTAACTTTTTTGAAGATGGCACTTGGACCGAAACAGAGCATGAGATCGATGAAAAAGACATCCCTCAAAATGTTAAAGCTACATTAACATCATCATTCCCTGGATATGAAATGGAAGAAGCAGAAATCTCTGAAACCCATGATGGATCGATATATGAATTTGAAATTGAAAAAGGAGAGGCCGAGATGGAAGTAGCTATAGATAAGAACGGCAAAATTGTAAATCAAGAAGTAAAAAAGGAAGATAAAGATTAGTGTTAAGTTGAGTTTTCATAATTGACTGGTTGTAGTTTTTTGATTAAAACCCTTAAACTTTTATAGGTTAAGGGTTTGGTACTGTTGCTAATTAGCTTAAAAGGTTTTACTCAAATAAAACCCATATTGGCTATGGTCTATTTGTGGAATAAGAGTAACGCCTTTTACTTTTTTAAACGGGTTCCATTTTATAATAGGGTCAAAAAGATACACCAACTCGGTGACTAAAATTCCGATGCCAGCACTTACAATCACATCACTAATCCAATGCGCATTGTTCATTACCCTAAAAGCACCAGTAGTTGTAGCTAGGGCATAACCACTATAGGCTAACAAAGGTGAAGAATTCTTAAATTCTTGATATAACACACCAGCATTGGTGAATGCAAAAGAGGTATGTCCTGATGGAAATGATTGTAAATCGTCACCGCCATTAGGTCTTCGTTTATTGGTCGATTGTTTTAATCTGAACGTTATAAAATCAGATACTATTATGGCTATGGTTAGGTTTTTGGTCTGGTCGAACCAGTGATTTTTAGAGGGAACACCCAAAGCATCGGCTATGTACATCTCAGCAATCGGTGCATAACGTGCATAATCATCAAAGCCAAATGCAAAATCGTTTCCTACGGCATTTCTAACATCGCGTTGAAAATTCCTCTCAAAACCACTACCACTTATTAGTGTACCACCAATAATTAAAGATACTGGAAGAATACTTTTTTTAAGAAAGGTTTTACTTTTCTTGATTTTGGTTGCAATAGAGTCTTGTTGCGCATTAGATTTAGGCATTATCATTACAAACAAGAAAACTATCAAAGCGTATTTTAATTTCATAAGCCATAAGTGTTAAAAACCTAAACTTACGCATTAAATCTTAATGCATTCTAAAGGTGGCTCTATCAAGATATGATAGCATGTAAGAAGTCAACTTTAATTTTTCTTTAGATTCTGCAATTATTTTCGTTGGGAATTAATTATTAATCATACCCAACAATGTCAAAACTATTTCCGAAGCGATTTGCTTTACTCAAAGCCTATATTGGTTTGTTTTTAATCTTATCGTTTATAGTAAGATTAAGTTTCTTGATTTGGAATTTTTCCGAAGTAGATAAAAACCTATTCACGTTAGGAAACACATTTATCATTGGTTTTTTATTTGATGTAGCTACAATTTCGTTTTTTGCAATTCCGTATATAATTTATCTATTGCTTTTTCCAAAACGTTTCAATGGTTCGGTAGTCGATAAAGTTATTACCTATTTTGGTTTTTCGTTAGGAGTGTTAATTGTTTTCTTTTCATTTTTTGGAGAATTTACATTTTGGGATGAGTTTCAAAGACGCTATAATTTTATTGCTGTAGATTATCTTATTTATACCTATGAAGTTGTAAAGAACATCAACGAGTCTTATCCGTTACCGATTTTAATTTCTACAATGTTGGCTTTGGTTCTGGCAAGTATATTTATTGTCTATAAATTAGGATATTTCAGTAAAGCTTTTAATAGTGAAACAACTTTTAAACCCAAATTGATTGCTGCGCTTCCTTGGTTTACGATTGTTATTATTAGCGTTTTTTTCATTACGAACAAACAAGCCGATTTCTCTAAAAATAGATATAATAATGAATTAGCTAAATCTGGAATTTATTCATTCTTTGCGGCCTTTAGAAATAACGAATTGCCTTATAATGAATTTTATAAAACCATTCCAAAAGAGCAAGCGTTCCAAACGGTTAAATCCAGTTTTTCAGATTCAAAAAACACGTTTGTAAATCCAAGAGAAGATGCTATTTACAGGTCAATTGTAAATTCAGATAGCATCTCAAGACCATTGAAACCTAACGTCATTTTTATTTGTATAGAAAGTTTAAGTGGTAGTTTTTTAAAGACTTTTGGAGGTAAAAGTAACATTACACCAGTATTGGATTCACTAGCCAATAATGGTCTGTTTTTCGAAAATTTTTATGCCACAGGAACACGAACTGTTAGGGGAATGGAAGCCATAACCTTATCCATTCCGCCAACTCCAGGTCGTAGCATTGTAAAGCGAAAAAATAATCAAGGCTTATTTACTATTGGAGAAGTGTTTAAACAACAAGGTTATGAGCGCAACTTCTTTTACGGAGGTGATGGGTATTTTGATAATATGAACACCTATTTTGGAGGTAATGGCTTTAATATCGTAGATAGGGGACGGGGTTTTTTATTGGATAAAAGCATTGCAACCACACGAACTAATATTGAAGATGACGAAGTGACTTTTGAAAATGCCTGGGGAGTTTGCGATATGGATATTTACAATAAAGTATTGAAAGAAGCAGACAAAGCTCACGAAACTGGAAGGCCATTTTTCGATTTCGTAATGACCACTTCTAACCATAAACCATATACCTATCCAGAAGGTAAAATTGATATTCCTTCTGGAGCAGGACGACATGGTGCGGTAAAATATACCGATTATGCTATTGGCCAATTTATTAAAAAGGCAAAGCAGAAACCTTGGTTTAAAAATACGGTGTTTGTTATCATGAGTGACCATTGTGCCAGTAGTGCTGGCCGATGGGAATTGGATGTGCAAAATTACCATATTCCAGCATTGATTTTCAATTTGCCAAATCAGCAACCCGAAAAAGTGGACAAATTGGCTTCTCAAATTGATTTGTTTCCTACGCTTTTCTCATTACTGAATTGGGATTATGAATCTAACCTTTTCGGAAAAGATATTCTATCCATGCAACCAAAAGATGAACGTGCATTTATAGGGAATTATAGAAAACTAGGTTATTTAAAGGATCATAAAGTTTTGGTTTTAGATGAACAGAAAAACGCTCATTTCTATTCTTGGAATCCTGAAGATAATAGTTTAACAAGTATTCCTTCCGAAGAACAATTTGAACAAAAGAGTATTGCTTTCTATCAGGTAGCTGACGATTTGTACAGAAGCGAGGGTTTAAAAATTAAGAATGAGTAAAAGTGATAGATATTCATTTCATAGTTAACCCAATAGCTGGTTCTGGTCATCATAGCTTTTCAGTACCATTCCTTCGGGATTATTTTGAAGCGGACAGATATACTATTACCATTAAATCTTCAGCATTTAAAGGTAACGCTATTGATTTGACTAAAGAATCCATCAACGAAAAAGCTGATATCATTGTGGCTTGTGGTGGTGATGGAACTATAAATGAAGTGGCTTCTACTCTGGTCGGAACAACAATTCCTTTAGGAATAGTTCCTATTGGTTCAGGCAATGGATTAGCTTGTAATTTAAACATTCCTAAAAATATCCAAAAGGCACTCTACATTATTAAAAATAATCAAACCACGAACATAGATGTTGGTTGTGTTAACCAACGCTATTTCTTTAGCAATACGGGTTTTGGTTTTACTGCACATGTGATTCAAAATTATGAAGCATTACAAACCAGAACATTGTGGTGTTACTTAAAGGCATCTTTAAAATCCTTTCAGCAATATTCTAAAAAAAATGGTGTAGTTATTAGTGTTAACGATAAAACAGAGTTGGTGAATCCATTTTTAATTTTTGTTTCCAACTCAAATGTTATGGGTTATAACGTGAGTTTGACACCGAAAGCATCCTTAAAAGATGGGCTTTTAGATGTCATTATAGTGCCAAAAATAAGCAAGTTGAAAATGTTGCTTTTCGGATTTTGTATGCTTATTAATAAGATTGGTTTATTGAAAGAAGTAAGATATTACCAAACAAACGAATTAACACTTTCAAGAAAACAAGGTGCATTTTTCGAATCTCAGATTGATGGAGAAATATCAAAAATTAATGACACAATACTTTCAATATCAATTAAAAAAGAATCTTTAAGTGTCTTAATATGAATCAACTAATGTGTCGGGAGGACAGCTTTAAATTTTCTTAAGATTTCCCAACTACATTTATTATAAAATAAACTGCATATACAGAAAGCTACTTTAATTAAAACACCCAATTAATGATATCAAAGCATCTAAAATTCTTATGGCTGTTATGCACAGTTTTATTTTTACCCACAATTCCGCTTCAAGCTCAAGATACAAGTGAGACAAAACCACAAGTAGGAACAACCCAAAAAATAGGCGACGTTATTCTTTTTGCATTACCTGCTGCTACGGTAGGAACCTCATTTATTATTGGTGATGAAAAAGGCGCGTGGCAGTTCACTAAAGGACTTTTGCTCACCACAGGTGTTACTTACGGACTTAAGTTAAGCATCAATAAACAACGTCCAGATATGAGTAACGATAACTCATTTCCGTCTGGCCATACCTCTACAGTATTTCATAGTGCAGGATATATTCATAGACGCTATGGGTTTAAATATAGTATTCCAGCTTACGCACTTGCAGGGTTTACAGCAGCTAGTAGAATTGATTCAAAAAAACACGACATACTCGATGTATTGGCTGGTGCAGCAATAGGTTTGGGGAGCAATTTGCTATTTACTACGGAATACCAACAGGAGCACATGGAACTCACCTTTAACAGTAATGACGGAAACTATCTACTCGGTTTCTCCTATAAATTTTAACTGAACTATATTTTTTTAAAATGAAAAAAACAATTTTGCTTTTAGTGGCTTTCATGCCTTTTATAATCTTAGCCCAAGACATTGATTCGCCTTCAGAAATTAGAAGAGAAACAACTTATGAAGTATTAGGGGATTATGGGCAACATTTACCAGCGTTAACCTCTTTGGTTATGATTATTGCAAAAAAAGACAAAAAAGGATTTTGGCAGTTTGCAAAATCGTATGGTACTACTTTGGCTCTAACCTACGGGCTAAAATATGCTATTGATAAGCCAAGACCAGATGGTAGAACAGATGGTAAAGCATTTCCATCAGGACATACATCTGTAGCCTTTTCCGGAGCTTCTTTTTTACAACGTCGCTATGGTTGGGAGTATGGGATACCTGCCTATGTTGTTGCGGGCTTGGTGGCGTACAGCAGACTAGAAGGTATTAATGAAAGACACGATGGTTGGGATGTCTTAGGTGGTGCATTGGTCGGAATTGGGAGTACCTATTTATTTACAACACCTTTCCAAAAAGAACATTATGAACTCACGTTTAGTGGTGGAGACGGAAACTACTTGCTTGGTTTCAAATATAAATTTTAGACAGGATGAATTCAATAGTTCGCAAAGTAAAAAAACATTGCCTCGATTTGCTAATGCACAGTCGTTGTAAAGTGTTGCCATTTCATTGTGTACAACACACTTTGGAAGTGTACAAAAATGTACAAACTATTGGTAAGCAAGAAAAATGTAATGCAGAAGAATTTGAAATTTTGAAAATAGCTGCACTATTTCACGACACGGGAGTTTCTGCCACCTATAAAGGTCACGAGGATATAAGTGCCAACAATGCACACCTATTTTTGAGCGATTTGAAATATCCAGTTAACAAAATCGCAGAAGTGATGAACTGTATCAACGCAACTAAAATGCCACAAAACCCTAAAACAAAGTTAGAGCAGATTATTTGTGATGCTGATTTATTCCATTTGTCCACGAAAGTATATATGCTTAAAAACGAATTATTACGTATAGAATGGAAAACCTATATGAATCTAATTTTTACAGACCAAGATTGGTTTAAGCTAAATCTCGATTTTTTATCAGAGCACCATTACCATACAAACTATGGTAAAAATGTGCTTCAAGAAAAGAAAAAGAAGAATATTGAATTATTGGAAAAGTTGTTGGCGGAAGTCATAGCTTAATCCATTAACAATAAAATATTAAGAACAATATAGATAATTTTGATTACATTTATTTATGAGGCAGAACTACAATTATACACTTTTGTTTAAAGTACTAATAGTTGTTTGTTGTTTCATAATCCCAAACAGAAACAACGCACAACAACTTGAAGATTCACAAACCTTCGAAATGAAAGATGGAACAACCTTTACCTATACTGAGCCCAAGTTTTTCGATATGTTTCGGTACATTCCAAATGATGTATATGAATTTGGAAAATATACAGTCCAAAAAGAAAACTTACTTTATACTGGAATGGCGGTTGGTGGTACGTTGGCTTTAATACCATTTGACCAAAAGTTACTGGACAACGCACAAGAATTGGGCGAACCACTTGGTTTAGCAGAAGATGTGAGCTATACTAGACTTTTAGGTATAGAGGTGCTTCCAAAAGATATTAATGGAACAATTTACTACATCGGAAATGGGTTAACACCAATTCTGTTAAGTGGTGGTTTTTATATCGCCGGAAAAATCAATAACGATTATCGCGCATTAAATACATCAAGTGAATTAATAGAAGTGTTGTTGTCTTCTGGTGTGAGCACGCAAATAATCAAAAGAATAACAGGAAGACAAAGCCCAAGTGCAGCGATTGAAAGTGGAAACCCAGGAGGTCATTGGACACCCTTTCCAAGTTTTAAGGCTTACCAAACCAATACGCCAAATTACGATGCCATGCCATCTGGCCATATGACGACCTATATAGCTGCTCTAACTGTAATCACAACCAATTATCCAGACGTTAAGTGGCTTAGACCAGTAGGATATACAATTGCAGGAGTTATGGCCTTTCAAATGATGAGTTCTCGGGTTCATTGGGTGTCAGACTATCCATTTGCTATTTTAATGGGTTACGTTATAGGAAAAAATGCAGCTAATCGCAGAATTAAAAGACAAGTAAAACATGGTGTTACAGGCGAAATAATCGAACCAAGATTTAAAACCGATTTTATGTTTTCGTCGCATTCAGGTTATAATATGGCAGGTGTTGTGATTACGTTTTGAGATATTAATCTAAATTATATTTCACTTCATTTCAACTGAGCGGACAATATATTTTTTAACTTGTTAGATTAATCTAAAAAGTATAAAAATTGTTTAAACTCGGAATAACCTTTGAAGCCTGTTTCCCTAATGAAGAACGAGGCACTTTAAAAGAATACTTATCAGGAATCGATAAAGTAGACCTACTTAAAATGTGCTCTTTCTTTTTAGGTTTCAATGCGGAGAAATCTAGATACTCAGATATCATACATTTTTTGCGAATGTTTTTCGGTCCTGAAAACGCTGAATTTGCTAAAACTATATATGAAAATATTTTGGAGTACATAGAAACTACAGAATATCCTATAGAAATCTATGAAGTTCCTTATGTTGTTTCTAGCTTAAAATTGTTTGAATTTATATTTGATTCGATACCTGATGAACAAGAAACAACAAAAACAAATAAGCAAATTGAACGTGATACGTTTAAGGCTTATATATTATTGAATCAGATAAATATTACTGACAGGTATTTAGTAAGTAAGCAAATAAAAGAAGAAAACAATATAAGACCAACACCAGCTCAAGCGCTTCTAGAAATAAGTTTTCATAATAATGACCTTATAAACTTCAGAGTAGATAAGCTTTTTGATGCTCAATTTAAAAGAGCGTTGCTATATTTCCAATTTCTAAAAGATAGAGATGACTGCGAGGCTTTACTAAATGCATTTTATGCCCATTATGGTGTAACAGATTATAGAGATTATCTGAAACGATTGTTAGGGATAACCCATTCTGTTTTAATGAAGGATGTGGAATCTCATACTGAAATCCATCTTGAAGAACAAGAAAGTATGGCGTTCATTGATAAGCATGTAGCCAATGTAGATGAATCAATTACCGAAGTAGATTTCCTTAAAGTTAGGAGCAATCCTCTATATAAATTTGAAGAAGATAAATACAGAATAATTTCGCCATTATTTACAATCGAAATGATTTATAATGGACTCTATTTTAGGCTGAAATCAATCAATAAAAAATTGCCTGATAAAGACAAAGTAGCTAAATTATATGACCTAAAGACTTATGAATTTAGCGAACAGTATGTTTTATCAAAATTATTAAAGGAAATCTACGGAAATAGATACGTACAGAAATCTGGAGCAGAGTTGGATGGAATTATGCAAGGCGCACCAGATTACTATATGAGGAACGGCAAATACATTCATCTTTATGAGTCTAAAGATATTTTAATTACTAAGGAAAGTAAACAAACATTAGATTACAGAGATTTAGAAAATGAGCTTAGGATTAAGCTTTATGAAAATGAAAAAGGGAGTCCTAAAGCAGTCAAACAATTAGTTGAATCTATTAGAAAAATATTAGCTGGAGAAGCAATTTACGACCCAAACATTCCTTTGGCAACAGTTCAAATATTTCCAGTATTGATTCTGCATTACAGAATGTTTAATGCAGCTGGATTAAATAGTGTAATTAATTCGTGGTTTACTAATGAGTTGCTGAAATTAGAAGAATTGGGATTAGATATTTCTAGGATTCATGACCTTGTAATTATTGATGTTGATACTTTAATCTTTAATAAAGATGCATTAATTCAAAGAAAAATCACAATTCAAAATGCACTACTTGAATATGAGATAAATTATTTAAGGTTTAATTTAGCAACTGCTAGACCAAGACCAAGAAGTCGTGAAGAAGCCAATTCAATGTTTGAAAAATCATTGGCACCTTTCTCATTTTTTTTGGATAACAAAATTGAACTATTAGGTTTTCAGAGGTCAGGTAAAGACTTGTTGGAGAAGGCAGGCATTTTGTTTGAAGAAGAGTAAAGTTTAGATATGATAGACGAACTAAAACAGCTATATCTGCGCTTCAATTATACAGACGAAAAAGGTTTCATATTCAATGCGCCAACTCTAAAAGAAGGAGAGCATATATCCATAGGTTTTGATAATAAAAGAAGAGAATTTAACATTCATTTTACCGATGATACAATTAATGAGGCTGGTGCTAAAAGAAGAAATTATATTTTTGTACTTTCAGCGTTTCGCTTCTTTCTTTTCTTAAAACGTTTTGAGTTATTGTATAATCAAAGCATTCTAAATCTTGTATTAAGTTCAAAAACTAATTTTGGTAAATTAAAGAAATACAAACTAATTATAAACACCTTTATTTCTTCTGATGAGGCTGAAGATAAACTCATTCATAAAAGGAAAAATGGTAAACATTGGAAATTTAGAGAAAATTTTGATATTGATGATATCCTAGAAAATTATAAATATTTTGAAGAATCCGATTTGTCAAACAATAGCTTTTATTACGCTTATAAGCTTAAGAAGAACAATTTATCACTACAAGGCATCATATTTAAGTTTGAAAATTTAAATACTATATATTTCATACCAATAAAAAAATGGAACCGTTTTATGAGGCAAATGGTTATTGCCATGTATAATTATTTCAATACATATCCTACCGAAGAAACTTTGCCTTTCAGACAACTAATGTACGACAGTCTTAAACACCCCTGTTTTAATAATGACGATGGTAAGTAACTGTAAAATTAGCTTTCAAAAACCAGCTTAGCACATTTCCCTACATTTCGTTACTCTACATTCCTGGAAAAGAGCTTCACTAGAAGTCTTGAACACAATTCCAAAGTTCTAGATTTCCACTTCGCTTGATGCTGCCTAATCCCGAAACTTCGGGAGCAGCTCGTTACATTCCCAATATAAAACTTTGGAATAGCGTCCGCTTAAAAAGTGGGGGATATCTATATCAATATTGGTACAAAGTTAAACCCGTAAAATACTTCCATCAAAAGACTTCGGCATAAATCCGGCGCGCTCTCCCATGCCCGTTTATTCCGATTCCTTTTGAGCCAAGATTTTATCTTCCGTTTGGTCCGCTGCTCAAATATTGTTTAACTAAAATTTGAGTATTATGACAACAAAAGCAAGTACCCCAAGAAAGCGCAGTAGCGGAAAGACGACTGCCAACAAAGCACTGAACGGCAAGGAAGCCTTGGCACTCCAGGTCCAGGAACTGCCCATGGGCAAAATAAAGCCCGATCCCGGCCAGCCGAGGAAGACCTTCGATGAAAAGTCCCTGAGCCTGCTTTCCCAAAGCATCAAGGAGCACGGCGTGCTCCAGCCCATCACGGTAAGGGAATCCGGAAAGGGCTTTACCATCGTCATGGGCGAGCGCCGCTACCGGGCCAGTAAGCTGGCCGGAAAGAAAACGATTCCCTGCATGGTCCGCAATTATGGGAATGGTGACGTCCTCGAAGTCCAGATCATCGAGAACCTGCAACGGAAGGACGTGGAACCTACCGAAGAAGCGGAGGCCATCGCCTATCTGCACGAAAAGCATTCTCCGGGCGAAATCGCAAAGCGTCTGGGGCGGACGGACAATTTTGTTCGGCAACGGTTGAAATTGGCCGGACTGATAGACGGTTTCAAGCAGTATGTACGTAATGGAGAAATGACGATATCCTTGGGTGTGGCCGTGGCCCTTTTTGAACCCGAGGAACAGCAGATGATGCTGGAAGCCATGGACGGTGAATTCAACGCCAATAGGATGAAAAGGATGGTCGAAGAACAGACCTATGATCTACAGAATGCGCCCTTCGACGTTTCGGACAAAGCATTGGCGCCAAAAGCAGATGCCTGTACCGACTGCCCGTTCAATGCCGCCAATCAGGGCAACCTGTTCGGCGAGGGCAAGATGGTATGCACCAGGTCGGCCTGCTTTGAATCCAAAAAGTCCATGTCACTTATGAATCTGATTGACAGGTGCAAAAAAGAGAACAGGCTGCTCATCCCCGAGATACGCAAATATTGGCTTGATGACGAAAACAACCGAGCCATCGTTTCACTGCTCGAAAACAAAGGGCTGAAAGTCCATTTGCTGGATGAGGTAAGGACCATCGAAGCACCCGTGGAACCGACCATGGGTTCGGTAAGGCACGAGCACCGTTTCTATGACTATACCGAAGAAGAGCTGAAAGCCAAATTAGAAGAAGCCCTCGAAGCTTATCGAGAGCAATTGGCAAGCTATGGAGAGGCAGAAGGGAACGGATATACCAAGGGCATTCTCTTTCATCCCAAATCCTACCAAAAAAGGGAGGCCTTTGTAAAAGTAATCGAGCCTTCCGGAAATGAACAGAATATCAGTTCCGTGCCAATCGATAAAAAGAAAATGGACGATTGTACACCGAAGGAACAGATCATCAAAATGAACCTGCGTGAAAACCGCAAGAAGCAGATAGAGAACAACAGGCAGTTTGAGGAAGTGGCCAAGATGATCAGGGAAACAGATTATGTGGACATGAAGAAACCGCTTTCGGTGGATGAAATGGTCGCCATATCGATTTCGCTTCTCGAAAACAATGTGGGCTATATAGGCGAGGAGAAATATTTTTCGGATCTGTTCGAGGGCACGGCAGAAATGACCAAGGCCGAAACTGTCGAAAGCTTCCGGAAAAACTTCAAAAAGGAAACGTTCCACAGGCTCCTCCGGTTCATGATCGCCAAGCAGGTGCATTTAGGAGAGGGCAACCATACCAACGACCTGACGAACCTATCGTTCTACAATGCCGTACAGCGGTATTACGGGAAGGAAATTGCGGCCATCGAAAAGGAGTATGCCGAAAAACGGGACAAGCGGGAGGCCCGCTTGAAGGAGCGCATCGCCGTCCTTGAAAGGAAAATACAGGAACACGGCGATTAGCATTTGTTGTCAGTAGGAGGGTCGGCATCCGTGCCGGCCTTCTTTTTTCTTTCAAAAGCAAGTTTGTCGCTTATTTATGTCATAATCAAATTAATTGTCGTTAATAAGCAACATTTTAATGTGTTTCAATCCAGTTCTCATATCCCACTCAGCACATTGCCCTGTACTGCGCGATTCCCCACAAAAGGGCTTATAGCCACTCCGCTCCGGGCAAAGCGCTTCACTACAAAAATCTTGGCCCTATCCGTTTTTTTTTGCTGACTGCATTCCGTTTGCCCGTACCGCGCTGCCGGTACGGGACACTCCATTACGCATCAATAAAAACGGATAAGTCCGCTCTCCACAACGGAAAGCCACCGCTACGGTTTTCTTGACGTGATTTTCGGCAAGCCCTTCTTGGGGGCTTGCACGGAAATCCCTAAAAACCGCACCGTTGGCCTGCGCATTTTAAGGGGTTTATAATGGATAAAGCCTTTTGCCGTTTTTCGGGGCATCGAAAAACGGGCAGGGCATAACCAATTCTAGATTAAAACCAATCGCTCGCCTCGCTCAACTTTCCGTACGCTCAGGTCACAACTGGCTTTAAGAGAATTGCTAATGCCCTTGTGGAACCTGTCAAGACCGTGCAAGTTACGGTAAAAAATAGGGTCTCTACTTCCTTGAAATCCCAAGGGATTTGCTACGTCGCAGACACTCCCGATTTTTTACCGTAAGCCTTGACAGAACCCACTTTATCCATTGTGCTGTGCACGAAAGAAATCATACAACGCACCCCTTAAAATTCAGTATCGAATGAAATGGATGGACAGGGGGAATTATTAACCTTTTAAATTTTTAAGTCATGAGTACATTAAGAAACAAAGTACAGTTGATCGGGAACGTAGGACAAGAGCCTGCCGTTACCAAGTTGGACAGCGGTAAAAAAGTAGCTCGGGTTTCATTGGCGACCAATGAGAACTACAAAAACTCCAAAGGAGAAAAAGAGACCAACACCCATTGGCATACCATTGTCGCCTGGGGCAAGACCGCAGACATTATCGAGAAGTATGTAGGCAAGGGCAAGGAGATTGCCATTGAGGGGAAACTGACCTCCCGTTCCTATGAGGACAAAGAGGGCGTAAAACGCTATGTAACCGAAGTGGTGGCTTCTGAAATCCTACTGTTGGGAAGCCAATAAAAAGCAAAGAGGGCACTGAAACCAGTTTTCAATTAGAACGTGCCCTCTTTTAATCATTCACTTAAAATAAATGAACAATGAACGATAAAGTTAACGAAATAAAGATAAGTTACCGCGAAAAAATCAGTACGCTGAAATCAAGCCCCATCAAAAGTTCGTCGCAGGCTGCCGAACTGATATTTAAAAATTGGGACAAGAACACCATAGGGCTGCATGAAACCTTTAA
Organism: Tamlana crocina; assembly: GCA_040429635.1. Classification (NCBI taxonomy): domain Bacteria; kingdom Pseudomonadati; phylum Bacteroidota; class Flavobacteriia; order Flavobacteriales; family Flavobacteriaceae; genus Tamlana; species Tamlana crocina. The sequence continues at coordinate 1,932,145 of CP158972.1, forward strand.
AATCCTATTGCTCAACAATGCCAATAAGGTGAAGGGCGTGTATCCGTTATCGAGCGGAAGCATAACGGGGACATTGGTCGATATCCGTATTCTGTTTGCTATTGTGCTCAAAACATTATCTGTGGGCGTTTTGTTGGCGCATAACCACCCAAGTTATAAGCTCTACCCAAGTGAATCCGACAAAAGGCTCACCGAGAAAATAAAACAGGCGGCACAGATTTTGGATGTTGCGGTGCTGGACCACATCATCATAACCCCAGATGGTGGATACTATAGTTTTGCGGATAACGGTCTATTATAATGAAATCTTGAAAATAATGGTCTATTTGAACTATAACAACCTTGATGGCGATACCCAAAACCGTTTGCTTTCCATGTCCAAAAAAGATATTGAAAGGCGCTTTGGGAAACAATTGAGAGACTATGCCAGGGAGCACTTCGTCAATTATGAAACCCTGTTGGAAGAAGAAGCGATACGGAATCTATACAATTATAAGTATGTTTTCAACATCTGAACATCAAACTGCACCAAACAAGCTCATTGATTATGATGGGCTTTTTTTGTGCATAATCCCTTGAAATCACTATCTTTAAAGCATGGCTTGTTAAGCCATTTTGGTCATTCACAATTCCATCCCGTCAGTTATCGGGATAGATGATTTGACTTTCCTTGCATGACCATATCAGCACAATTGAAATAAGGCATCTACCTTGGTGGGATGTCCGAAAATTTTTTGTCCCTGCGGGACAAAAATCGAGGAGCAAGAGGGTAACACGCTCTGCGGTGTTTCTGTTCGATTTTTTTAATTAAGAAATTGATAATCAGTTACTTAAAATTGTTTTTATTGTGCTGAATATCAAGGGTTTGCAGCAAACCCTCTGAAATCCATAGTAAACAGGCCATTTTTTGCAGCAAAATGAAGAGATTTTCAACATACGGCTTTTCCGGAATCAATGTCAAAAAAGATATTGCCGATCGCTTTCGGGCGTTTTCCAAAGAAGTTTCCAAATCGCATTCGGAAACGCTGGAGGCCATGCTGAACTTCTTCAAATGGAACAATCTTGACCCCAATGACAGTCTGGGGGTGAAAGGCGATGATACCAAAAAACGCATCAATGCCCTAATCGCTATTGTCCGCAACATTGAAAAACAACAGACCCTGCCCACCAAGGCGATGCTGGATACGCTCTTTCGGGAAATAACACAAGCGGAGCAGGGTGAGGTGGCAGAAGAGGTATTTGATTTTGGCACTCCCGAAACCCTGACACGGGATGCCGAACTGGAACATTACCAAAACCGCTATGAAGAGATGCGGCAACAACTCAGCATTTATAAAAATGGTATGGAAATACTGTTGGGCCGATTGTACCATATCAAAACAACCTTTGGTAAGGATTACCATAAGCTGGATATGGATAGGAATGAATTGGAGAACTTTAAAACGAACCTGGATCATGTACATCACCATCACCGCACAAAACCTTAGCGGAAACTATGGCCAAAGTGCCGCCGCATTTGTGGACTATCTCGAAAAGGAGAACGAAGGGAAGCCCGTGCCTGAAATGGAGCCATTTTTTGACCAACATAACAATGAAATATCCGCGGATGAAGTCATCAAGGCCATTGATGGCAACACGGCCAAACTAAAAAAAACGGAGCCCAAGTTCTATTCCATTACCCTGAACCCAAGCCAAAGGGAACTTAAAACCATTGGGGATTCCCCCGAAGCTCTAAAACAATACACCAGGGAAGCCATGAAAGCCTACGCCAAAGCCTTTAACCGAGAAATCGAGGGCAGGCCCGTCAATGTAAACGACATTACATATTACGCCAAAGTGGAACGGCAACGGACCTTTAAAGGTTCGGATAAACAGATACAGGAAAACCAACCTTATGCCACTAAAATACTGGAATTGAAACAACAGGTTAGAAGCATTCAACGAGGGGAAAGAACGGGGGATATCAAAAAATTGAAAACAGAGATAGCCCGGTTGGAGCGTGAAGCGCCCCATCAGTTGGATGGCAAACGTATCGTCAGGGACATGCCCAAGCCGGGCCCCCAGAGCCACATCCATATCATTGTAAGCCGCAAGGATGTGTCCAACCGTTATAGCCTGTCCCCGGGAAGTAAATACAGGGCTTCAGAAGTGGAAATGAACGGCAAAATGGTAAAACGCGGATTCGATAGGGACACTTTTTATAGGAATGCCGAAAAGACTTTTGATGCCATGTTCAAGTACAAACGTAATTATGTGGAATCCTATACCGCCCGGAAAACCTTTTTAAAGGATCCCAAGCTGTATTTTTCCACCATTACGAACCTACCTGCCAATGAAAGGGCGTTGGCCTTTAAACTGTTGCAAAAAAGTGGGGTGGATGCGGCGTTGCTCAGCATCCCGACCAACAAGCTCCAGCTCACCATGAAAGCCATCAATACCTTGAAAAAAGGGATTGGAAGGGCGATTGAATCGGGATCTATAGGGATATGATTTGGCCATGGGAACATATCGTCCTGTATGTTGTGGTGCCGACCTTGTTTTTTGGAGCTATCATTTATGGTCTGTTCCATGGTGAAAAGCAGGAACGGATCAACAAAAAATACCGGGTGCGTTTTAAACTGAAAAATGGGAGGTTCAAAATCGATAACATCCGTCGGGGGGCTTCGGTCATCGGTTCGGCAGGAAGTGGAAAGACCGAAAGTGTGGTCTATAATTTTTTGCAGCATTTCAGTCGAAATGGATTTTGTGGGGTCGTCCATGACTATAAGGATTTTGAACTTACCGAAATCGCCTATCCGCTGTTCAGCGACATGGACATGCCCTTTTACACCATTGCTTTTGATGACATTCATTGCCGGGTGAATCCCATTGCCCCACAGTATTTGCCCAACGAGGAGAGCGTCAACGAAGTGTCACGGGTGCTCATGGAAAACCTGTTGGAGCAGAACCTTTCGGAAAGTAGCGGGAGCAATAAGTTTTTTTCCGATGCCGTAGAGGGGCTGCTGAGCGGAATGATATGGAAAATGAAAACGGCTTATCCCGATTTCTGTACCTTGCCCCATGTCATCGCCTTGTTCCAGAATTTGGACACCAAAAGATTGGTGGCCTTTTTAAGGTCCGACCTGACATCGCGGAGTATGGCCAGTGCATTCCTCAACGGGATTGAATCGGAAAAGCAGACCGCCGGAGTGAAAAGTACCCTGGGCAATGCCTTTAGAAAAATCAGTTCCCAAAAACTGTTCTATGTACTGTCCAAGGACGAAGTGCCCCTGGACATCAATAATCCCATAAATCCTGCGGTAATCGCCCTGGTCAATAATCCCAAGTATGATTCGGCGTATTCGCCGGTCATTGCCATGGTGATGCATACCATTATCAAGCAAATGAGCTTGCGGGACAAAGCATCCTCCTTTTTGCTCATGGAAGAAGCACCGACCCTGAAGTTGCCCAATATGCACCGTATTCCGGCCACGCTGCGCAGTTATGATATTTGCACTGTCTATGTGATGCAGGATAAAGTGCAGAACGATTTGCTTTATGGGGATAAGGCAAGCAAGGCTATTTTAAGCAACCTGTCCTATCAGTTTTTTGGCAAGGTGAACGATCCGGATACCGCCAAATATTACGAACGGTTCTTTGAAATTATCAAAACACCGACCCGCAGCGTCAGCAAAAGTAGCGGTATTAGTTTTGAAAGCCGCATTACCAAAGGCGAGCGCGAAGTGTCCAAACGTAGGGCCGAAATCTTCTTTAAACTGAAACAAGGGGAGTTTATCGCCTTTGCCGATGGAAAGGACAAGAGGCTGCGTTTCAAATTACAGCCCATTTTAAAGGAAAGGCCCAAACGGGAATACGAGGTATCTGAAACCGACCTGGCTATGCATTTTCAAAAAATACATCGGGAAGTCCAGTCTATTTTTAAAGGGGAATAAACTTTAGAACTTCTTATACATTAAACTCTTTTTGGTCAATTAATGAATGATATATCGGTCAAATAAAATTTTTATTCATTTTTTGTTGTGTAGCTAAATAACTTCATTTATATTTGTAGTCAAATAACTTCATAATGAAATTAAGACGAGATATTTTCCAGGCCATTTCCGACCCCACAAGGCGTGCCATATTGGTTTTGCTTACCTCACAAGCTATGACGGCAGGTGCGATAGCAGAAAATTTTGATGCCGCAAGACCTACGATTTCAAAACACATCCAAATCTTAAATGAATGTGATCTGGTCGAGGCAAATCAACAGGGCAGAGAAATCTATTATGAGCTGAAAATCGAAAAAATGAAAGAAATCGATAAATGGCTGGAGCAATTTAGGGTCATTTGGGAAAATCGATTCAGCCAACTTGACAATGTATTGGAAACACTTAAAAACAAAAAAAATGAAAAATAGCCTGTTATTCAATTTTTCCGTAAACAAGGAAAACAAGACCATTAATATCCAAAGGGAATTTAATGCAGAACTTGAATTGGTGTGGTACGCTTGGACAACATCAGAAATATTAGACAAATGGTGGGCACCAAAGCCTTGGAAAGCGGAGACCAAAACAATGGAATTTAAGGAAGGCGGCCATTGGCACTATGCTATGGTCAGTCCAGAGGGCGAAAAGCATTGGGCAAAGGTCCATTATATCTCAATTGTGGATAAAGAGTTCTTTAAAGCAAAAGACGGCTTTTGTGATGAAAACGGCACCATGAACCAAGAATTGCCACAGAACTATTGGAACAATCAATTTACTGCAAAAGAGGACCAAACCTTAGTAGATGTTACTTTGACCTTTGATAGCCTCAATGATCTGGAAAAAATAATTGAAATGGGCTTTAAGGAAGGTTTTGAAATGGCACTATCAAACCTTGACCAGTACATCGAATCACAATTTAGGCTGCGTAAACAAAACAAACCCAACAATAGGGCAAGGGTATCCACCTATTTAAATTTTCCGGGCAATACGGAAGAAGCCTTTAATTTTTACAAAAGTGTCTTTAAATCCGATTTTGTTAACGGCATTCAGCGATTTGAAGAGGTCCCCGCTGATCATAACCATCCGCCTATGAACGAAACAGTGAAAAGAATGGTGTTGCACGTAGAGCTTCCCATACTTGGAGGACATATTTTAATGGGAACCGATGCCCCTAAAGAATTTGGAATGACCGTAAATTCAGGAAATAATATGCACATCAATCTTGAACCGGAATCCCGCGAAGAAGCCAAACGACTTTTTGACGCCCTTTCGGAAGACGGAAATGTAGAAATGCCCATCCAGGATATGTTTTGGGGAGCCTATTTCGGCAGCTGTACGGACAAGTTTGGAATCAACTGGATGATCAATTATCAAAACAAATAATAACCATGAAAAAGAATAAGACCATATTCTTGATGGCGACTTCCATCATTTTTGCCATGGAAGCCATAATGCCGTTGGCAACCCTTTTGTTCGCTCACGAATACTTTAACGCCGGGACCAAGCCCTTGGGCTATCCCGATTACTTCGCCTACACTTTAATCGTTTGCAAAATATTGGGAGCAACCGCAATAATGTTCCCAAAACTCCCTGCCAAACTTAGGGAATGGGCGTATGCCGGTTTAACGTTCAATTTAATTTTTGCAGCTATAAGCCATATAGCGGTAGACCAAGTTATGGCCAACATTGTAATGCCCATCGTCGTAGGTGTTGTCTTGGGTGTCTCTTATGTCTATTCGCAAAAAGTCAGACCTCAAACTATAAAACCATAGTTATGTCATTCCAAACATATATCAAAAACATTGAGGAAAAAACAGGTAAAACGGCCCAGGACTTCCTAAATCTTGCTGAAGAAAAAGGGTTTACCAAGAATGGTACATTAACTGTAAAAGCTGCCGAAGTAACCCATTGGCTCAAAGAGGAATTAGAATTGGGCCACGGGCACGCTATGGCCATGTATGCCTATATTAAAGGAAAAAGGGAATAGTTTTTTTAATAGATCTTTTTCCTTATTTTTAAACAAACTGTAAAATTAATGGAAGCATCCTTTTTCGAAAACATATATGACCATCCCAACATTAAAAAGGAAGACTATAAAGCTATTATTGGTGCCCATACAAAAGTTGGGTTTTTAAAAAATGATACCGTATTAAAGGAAGGCCAATTCAATAACGCTTACTATTTAATAAAAAAAGGCTTGTTCCGATCATATGTTATCGATTATAAAGGCAACGAAATCACTACAGGTTTTTTTGGCCCTAATGAAATTCTAATTGAAGTAGCTTCTTTATTTCTCCGTATGCCTTCAAAAGAAACCATTCAAGCACTAACAGATTGTGAAGTCTATAAAATTGGGTTTAACGATTTTCAAAATTTGTACAGCACCATAGAAGGTTTTACGGAATGGGGCCGCAGTTGGATGTCCCACCAACTATTTATGGCAAAACACCGTGCCGTTACCATGCACACACAAAGCGCTTCGCAAAGGTATTTGAGCTTGGTGCAGGAAAACCCACAGATCATCAAAGAAGTACCGTTAAAATATATTGCTACTTATTTAGGGATTACCGACACTTCTTTGAGCAGGATAAGAAAAGAAGTACTTTCGCAAACGGAGAACTTGTCATAGGACAAGATTTTTTTAGTTTCCTTTTTTCACTTTTGTAGTACTAACTATTTAAAATAATCGAAAGATGAAAAAAATTAATCCCGTGGTATGGTTCGAAATTTATGTAAATGATATAGGTAGGGCTACAACGTTTTACGAAAAGGTACTTCAAGTAACCATGGAAGATATGAGCGATCCAACAGATTCATCCGTCCAAATGAAATGCTTCCCGAGTGATATGGAAAATTATGGGGCTGCAGGTGCTTTGGTAAAAATGGAAGGAGTAAAACCCTCAACCAATGGAAGCCTCGTTTATTTTGGTTGTGAGGATTGCAAGGTCTTAGAAAATCGGGCAGCAGAAAATGGAGCTGAAATTATCCAACCCAAAATGGCCATTGGTGAGCATGGTTTTATTTCCATAATCAAAGATACAGAGGGTAACTCTATTGGATTCCATTCCTTGAATTAAGTAAGTGTTTTTATGGAAAGTATTGAACAGATCAACTACATCAAAGCACCTGTTGCAAAGATTTATAAAGCACTTACTACTGAAGAAGGTTTAGGAAACGTTTGGACGAAGAAACTCAAAGTAAAACCTGAAATTGGCTTCGTCAATGAGTTTGATTTTGATGAAGGCTATATCACAAAGTTCAAGGTTGTTGAACTTGTAGAAAACAGTAAAATTGTTTGGGAGTGCACCGCTTCTGACGAGGAGTGGGTAGGCACCAAAGTGTCTTTTGACCTATCGGAAAAAGATAAGGTCACAACCGTAACCCTTAAACACAACCATTGGAGGGGGCGCACAGACTTTTACCGTTGGTGCAACTACAATTGGGCAATGTTTCTCTTTCGATTAAAGAATTATTGCGAATGATAAAACTCGGCCATGAAAGCAAAACAAGTATGGGCAAACCTAGGCGTAGAAAACTTAGAACGAACCAAAACTTTTTATGAATCGTTGGGCTTTAGGTTAAATGGAAGTCCTTCGGAAGATTTGGTCAGTTTCTTTTTTGGTGTTGATAATTTTGTAATTCATTTTTTCAAAAGGGAAAAGTTAGAATCCAGTCTGGAAGGCAAAACAGCCGATTTAAGCAATGGCAACGAAGTAATGTTTTCGTTGGCTGTTGAAACCAAGAAAGCGTATGATCAATGCGTAACTGATATAAAAAATGCAGGAGGCAGAATTTTATTCGATTCAAACGTAGACAGAAAAGAATTTTACGATAAAAATGGATTTGTCGTTTGTGTCTTTTCAGATCCTGATGGACATAAATTCAATCTGCTCTATAATGCGAATATGTAAAGTAAAAAGTTTAAAATAATGACCAAAATAATATCCAGTCCCAATTGCGGCAACTCGCCCAAAATGGAGTTTTTAAAACAGTTTAACATTGCCTTTGCTGAAGGGAACGTAACATTTTTAAAGGATAGTGTTACGGATGATATTATTTGGAACATTATAGGGGACAAGAAAATTGAAGGCAGAGCAAATTTTGTAAAAGCATTAGAAGAACTGCAACCCGTAAAAGCATCCGAATTGATGATAGACCAAATCCTGTCCCATGGAAAAGAAGGAGCAATTAATGGATGGATGACAATGGAAAACGGAAAAAAATATGCGTTTTCAGATTTTTATGTCTTTCAAGGTGCAAAAGGTGAGAAAATAAAAGCCATTACATCGTATTGTTTGGAAGTATAAAAGTTTGAAGAAAATGAATGGTAATGGGCAAATAAATATCAATCAGACCATCGTTGAAATTTTTAAAACTGACGTAAATAGTGAACCATTAGCAAATGAAATAGTTTGTGGACTTAATAAACTATATCCTGACTGCCTTATCAGTTTCGATTTGGAAGACTGTGATAAGGTACTTCGTATTGAGAGCAATAACTCCATTGATGTTTTTGGGGTTATAAACTATGGAAAGTGTAATAATATTGAAATAAGCCTTATTGACTATTAAAAGGAGTTAAAAAAATAAGACCAGAAAAAACTCTTGTTTTCTTTTACTTGGCATGAAGGACAGTTCCTTTTTTTATTTCAAATGAAGTTTGATCTTGCGCTTCAATACGGCCTTTTTCTATAATTTGCCCCTCTTTTTCCTCATAAATTATCCCGTCTTTAATAAAAGTAACAGACAGTCCTAATGCAATTGATGCTCTGCGAGCTGTTTTAGAAGCGATTTTTCCAGCTTTTATCAGTGCTTTTGTTTGGGAGACATCTCTTCTGAAAACAGTTTTACTTTTCATAAGTCTATTAGGGGTTGTTATGAATTATGACTAAAAGGTTAGTAACCAAATCATACTGATATTATCAGTAAATATAAGATAATTTGGCCGTTTTAATTAACGGATAAATATTTTCAAAACCGAGTAGATATTATTTAGAAATCTCATCAATATGATTATTGATGATTTCAGAAATGTCATCTTTTATAAATTCCCAATGTTTACCTAAAAAACATATAGGGTCAAAGTCATCATCAGCTGGTTTGAATTCAACAAAGTTCTTTAAAATCAAATAGCGGTCATGGGTATGTGGGTAACGCTGTTCGTGCAGTGCTAGCATATTTTTTAGACTATAAGAATTGAATAGCTCATGCAAGTCCCAAAAATCCTTTTTTCTGCCACCTCTTTGGATGACATCCAGTTTCATGGCTGAAATTTCTTCGAGGGTAGCCATGCGAATACCGTCTTCAATCAATGGGTCTTGGATAAAAGGATCTGTATAAAACACATCTAATTTTATGGTGTTTTCGGCATCAGTTCCAATAAAATAGGATTTGCCCAGAGCAACAGGAATATTCTCCAGGTGGTCTACGAAAGCAAAATTGGATTCCAAAAATCTTTGAATGGTATCAAAATCAATCGAACCATAGGGCAGGTCACTGAATAAATCGATATCTATCGATTCCCGATGGCCAATTTGCAGACTTAGAGCCGTACCTCCAACTAATCTAAAAGATTCTAATTCCTTAGCGGACATTAAAAGAATGAGGCTGTCCTTCAGTAGGTCATTAACGGTATTGTAATGTAGCATATAAGAGGGTAACGGTTAATCATGGATAACCTGATAAGACTTTCTTGAATTGGATCGTAAAGCAGTCTGTACTTTTTGGGAACCATAAAAACGGCGAATTTCATTTTTTTCGGCATCATTACCGCGTTCAAAAACCCTATGGATAACCGCTTTAAATTGTCTGTTCCAGTCAATTTTGGACATATCAGTATCCCAGAATAACGATTTTCTTAAAATGGAAACATTTGGCTTGGGTGTATCTTGTTTCCTTTTTTCTTGGGCAATATCAAAATAGGTTTGCAAAAGGGGCAGAGTGCCTTCTTCAATATCTAATTTTTTTTCAATTTTTAAGGCTAAGGCTGTATTTAAGCTTCTACTACCTTTAATAATTGCATTAAGGGTTTGGGGGTGTTCGTTAATGGATAGGGCAAAGGGACGCTGACGGATCATGCGCTTCTTTAGGATGCGCTCCAGAACCAATCCGGGGTGGATGCCTTTGTATTTATCTACTAACTCATTCATAATACAAATATAAACAAATTTGTTTATATTCATCACCTGCCTTCTCTGTTGAATTTAAAATAGCATAATGTATATATAGTCTAAGTTACTATACGAATGGGCTAATATTATTGGCTTTGATATCCTATCAGTTTTTGAAAAAGTAAATGATTCGGATACCCCAAATATTACGAGCGGTTCTTTGAAATAATCAAAACACTAACCCGAAGACGTTAGTAAAAGTATCGCTATGAAGTTTGAAAAACAGGTTTCTATTGTGGATTATATTGGTTTTTCAGCTTTAATGGAATCAGCTAAGTTGATTTCAAGAAATAAATTAAAGAAGAATGGGAGAAAACATATTTATATTATTAATAAATGATAATATTAATAATAAATTTCTTTTAAAAAAATATATTTGTATAATCTTAATTTTTTTAATAAATGAGTATTTTTTTTGTCTGAAAAATAATCACATTTTGTAAAAAAAAATAGTATGAAAAATGATTGCCCGAATAGTCCTTAATTTTAGTTAGTTGTTTTTCTAATGTTTAATCTAGGAAAAAAAGCAATTAAATATTTTAGTTTTCACGAAAATTTTAACAGATAGTTCACTAAATAAGTTATAAAAATCAGGTTTATGATGAAAAATGCAATAGATATCTTTAGCGGTGCTGGCGGGATGAGTGTGGGAGCTGAGTTGGCGGGAATAGATATCCAGTTTGCAGTAGAATATAATAAGGCAGCAGCAGAAACTTTTAAAAGTAACCACCCTGAGGCTGAGGTTTTATGTGAGGATATAAGGGAAGTTACTGTGCCTGATGAGGTAAGGAACCCATTTATTTTGTTTGGAGGTCCGCCGTGCCAGGGTTTTTCTATCTCTAATACAAAGACACGAAACTTAAAAAATGAGAATAATTCTTTATTCAAAGAGTTTATTCGTTTTGTTAGAGAAGCAAATCCGAGATGGTTTGTTTTTGAAAATGTTGAAGGGTTTGTATCTTTTCATAATGGTAAAATCCTAAAAGAATTAAAAGAAGAGTTTCAGGATTTAGGTTATAATGTTTCTCACTCTGTCTTAACCGCATCAGATTACGGTGTTCCACAAAATAGAAATCGTTTTTTTATGATAGGTAATAGACTAGGTATAGACTTTACTTTTCCCGAAAAAAATAAAAAGCGAGTAACTGTTAAACAAGCAATAAATGACCTACCTATCTTACAAAATGGAGATAGTATTGATGAATTGCCATATAGGAAAGGTAGAAAAAGTCAGTATGCAAAGACAATGAGTAATGGCTGTAAAGTTGCAACACAAAATTATGTTTCAAGAAATAGAGACTATGTTTTGGAAAGATACAAGCATATTCCTAAAGGAAAAAACTGGCAAGCCATACCTAAAGAGTTAATGTCTAACTATGCTGATTTATCTAATTGTCATAGTGGTATCTATAAAAGGTTAGATGACAAAAAACCATCAGTAGTAATCGCTAATTATAGAAAGAACATGTTAATTCATCCATATCAGGATAGAGGCTTATCTGTTAGGGAAGCAGCAAGACTACAAAGTTTTCCTGATAATTTTGAATTTAAAGGAAGTCTAATGCATATGCAACAACAAATAGGAAATGCTGTACCTCCTTTATTGGCTAAGGCAATTTTTGAACAAATCATATATTTAACTAATAATGAGCAACAGCAGTAAGCAAGATAACTTCATAAGATTTAATTTTGACGTTAGTGCCTATCGATTGCTTGGTAGAGAATTAATTACGGACAGAATAACTGCATTGTTTGAGATTGTAAAAAACTCTTACGATGCTAATTCTGATAATGTTACAATTAGTTTCATAAATACAACTTCAAAATCTAACAACTCAAAAATAATTATTAAGGATGATGGTTTAGGAATGACGTTGAACGACTTAAAAAATCGTTGGATGGTCATCGGCACAAGTAGTAAAAGAAGAGAAAGAACTTCTCCAGAGCCTTATAATAGAAAAGTTGTAGGAAAAAAAGGAATAGGTCGATTTGCAGTTGATTTATTAGGTTCTAAATTAACCCTAAAGACAAAACAAAAAGGCAGTAAAAATTGGACAGTTTTAGAAACTGATTGGTCAGTTTATCAAACGTTAGAACAACAACAATTAACCTTGCCTTTTGAAGAAGATAAAGAGTTTTTTACTGATATTAAAAATAGATATTGGTTTGAAGAAGGAGACGAAAATACTCAAGGCACAATTTTAGAAATTGAAAAGGTTAATAATGATTGGACTGAATACGATATTATCCGAGTTACAAAGGAACTTGCGAAGTTAGTTTCTCCTAATGCTAAATTAACACAATATCCTTTTAATATAAAAATCAACTCTCCGTTTAAAGATTATGACAATTTAAATGTTAAGCCTTTATCAATTGTAAATTATGCTACAAAATCAATAAAACTATCTTATAATAAAAAGCAAGAAACTCAAGAAATAGCAATTCACGACAAAGGAGAAATTATAATTAAGTCTGTACCTAAAAGAAGATTTGGATTTGTTGACTTCACATTATATTATTTCGACCAATCGGCAAAGCGAAAACTTGTAAAACAATATCAAAACTTGGATACTGATGGTATTAAAGTTTATAGAGATGGAATTATAACAACTCCTTTTGCAGAACACGAGGCAAATCAAAATAAACAAAAAGATATTTTAGGAATTGATAAGCGTAGATATTCAGGTTTTTTCGATAAGATCAGTAGTAGGGATTTGTTGGGTTATTTAGAAATTTCTGATGAAAATAATCCTAATATTATAGAGACAACAAATAGACAGGATTTTATAGATAATATTGAGTATAGTGAACTTAAACTTTTTATTATCGAGCAAATTGAGCAAATTGAAAAGTGCTTAAAATACGAGAGAGACCACGTAAGAGAGACCACAAAATCAGATTTAACAAATGCTAATACTGGGTTAAAGTCTATTAAAAAGAATTTATCACAGATTAAAAAGAGTGCTTCTCCAGAGGTGAAAAAGCAATTAAAAGATGTAGAGGCTGATTTAAGTAAATTACAAGGCACAGTAAATAAGAGCATAAAAGATTACGCTAAGTTAGAGCAAGACTCTAAGCAAAAAGAAAGTTTGTTTTTTAGTTTAGTATCGTTGCAGACTTACGCTTCAATGTTTTCTCATATGACTAAACACACTATTGGACATATAATAAGAGATGCAGAATACTTTAAAAATCATTTTCCTAATGAGAGGTTAACGGATAGGTTTAGGTCTATTTCAACAAGGATTTTTGACGAAATGAATACATTAAGACAAGGCATAGATTTTATGTTGAAGTATGCCCAATCTGATGATGATATTGAAGATATTAATCTTAATGATTTGTTGAGCAACTTGTTTAACAATATCTATTTAGATGTTTTTAAAAGAGAGAATATTGAAACTCAAGTTGAGATTGCTAAAAATTTAGAATTACATTATAATAAAAAGGCTTTGGAAGATGTCTTTGATAATTTAATATCAAATTCAATAAAAGCACTAAAAGGGAGGTCAAATAAAAAGATTAAATGTAGTGGGATTGTTAGTAACGATAAATTAACGCTTTATTTTTCTGATAATGGTATAGGAATACTGGAAGAAGATAAGTATCGTATTTTTGATATTTTCTTTACACGAACAGCAGAAGATGGAGGGGCAGGAATAGGACTTTATATGGTTAAAACAAGGATTGAGGCTATGAATGGAACAATTGAAGTTGTAGAAAATGAACTAAAACCAACTGGTGCTACATTTAAGATAGTTTTACCTTTTGAAAAATAATTTATTATGGATATTAGTATAGTAGTTATTGATGATAACCAAAAGATGCAAGATGACTCTCTTATATGGTCTCTTGAAGATAGATTTGGAGAAGATAAGGTTCACTTTTTTTTAACACCAACAGAGGGGCTAAATTTTATTAAGGACAATCTAAAAAAGAACCTAATTATATTATTAGATATAAATTTCCCTGAAAACCAAATAGATGGGCATAAGGCTTTAGAAGAAATTACAAATATATCTAAACTTATACCTGTTGTGCTTTGGAGTGCAGTTGATGAAAATAAAGAAAAATTCTCTGATTTTATAAATAACCACGCTTTTGGGTTCATTAATAAAACTGCTACTATTGAAGAAGCAATGACTATTATTGATAAGGCAGAACGATTTTTGGAATTTAATATAGATAATGTAATTGAGGATTGGATTATTGATAAGGATGAGGATAAAGATAAGCCTGTGTATTTGACTTCTGACGGAGCATCATATTCTCTTAATGATATACTGAACGAAATTAGGCAACAAAGCGAAATAGGTAAGGAATTTACAAGAAAATTTAATGAATTAACTATTGACCTAATTTTAAGAAATAAAGAGAATTTGAATGACTAATATTATTGTTGCAATTGATAAGGAAGATGAAGAACTTGGAGGTTTTTTTGAAGATTGTGATTTAGATTTAAATAACTTTTTTTCAGAGAAACATTTATCAGTTAATTCACTACAAAATAATCAATTAAATCATATTTATATTGGATTAGTAACTGAACCTTTAGATACATTTACTTTTTTGGCTTACTCTCACGGATCAGATAATGAATTGCTGTCTAAAGGCACTCCTTATATTGACGAACATAATGTTGAAAGTTTCAAAAATTCGTTATTTTATACTTGCTCCTGCCATACAGGTAAATCATTGGGTTCTCAATTAATAGAGAATGGTTGTTTAAGTTATATTGGATATAAAGACAAATTTATTGTATGGGATTTTAATAGGTCACCATTTATTGAATGTGCTAATTACGCTATAAAAGAAATATATTCAGGAATTGATACTGAACAAGCAGTTATTAATACCAAAGCAAAATACAATGAATACATTGACAATTATTCTAATGATCTAATTGGAGCAGCTATGTTAAGGTCTAATCGAGATGCTCTTACTCATTTAGGAAAAAAATTGAAGTTATAAGCTTATATTTTACTTAAAATCACTACCACAAATTGCAGCCCAGTTTTCCCAAATAGAGGCAACACATCTTTCAAGGTCTATGTTTAGTTTCTTACTAATAGTTTGTGCATCATCACGAGCTTCCGAAGAAGATTTAGTTTTATGGTATAAAGTTGTATTAGGAAAATAAATGATTTTACAATTTACAGTTCCTGGAATCTGATCTTTATATCCAAGTGTAGCCATTTCTGTTTTAAACTCGGTATGCTTTTTATTAATATCGTAAGTAATAATTATTGCCATAGTTGTTTTAATTAAGGTTATTATTAATAGGTTTTAAGTAAACATATGAAGTATTATTATTTTACGGTTTACCTTAAAGAACTTCGAAAACCAGAGAATTACAGGTTAATATTTAAAAATTGTTGTAGGTTCAGTTGCTAGTCAAGGAAATCATTTAAAGGAGGTAGTATCTCACTAAGTGTGTAAAGTTTAAATATCGAGGGTTAACAGCTCTCGATATTTTTTTGTTTAATTTTAAATTTTATACACTTATGAAGAAAGAAGATTTTCTAAACGACGACTTTTTAAAACAGTTCAAAACAGGAGACGAACTAACCTCCTTTCTAAAATCCATCCAAAAGCGGGGCATTGAAAAGATGCTTGAAGGCGAGCTTGATGCGCATCTGGATTATGAAAGGCACCAACAATCCGATAACAGCAATACCCGTAACGGTTACGCTTCCAAAAAGATAAAAACGGCATTGGGCGAGACCAATATTAAAGTTCCCAGAGACCGAGAAGCCTCTTTTAACCCCATGCTCGTCCCTAAACGCACCAACATGGTCGATGGCATAGAAAATGTGATTATCAGCCTTTATGCTAAGGGCATGAGTAATTCCGATATCGAAGAACAGATCCGTGAAGTCTACGATTTTGATGTATCCACATCCACCATATCCCGCATCACGGATAAAGTTACCAATGATATTGTTGCCTGGCAGAACAGGCCATTGGAGCCCGTATATTTAATTACTTGGATGGATGGCATTGTATTTAAGGTTCGGGAGAACTCCAAAGTCATTAACAAAACCATGTACATTGCCGTAGGACTACGTAGAGACGGTAAAAAGGAAGTCCTAGGGCTTTGGCTGGGTAAGAATGAATCGGGACCTTTTGGATGAGTGTACTAACCGATATGAAAGCCAGAGGCGTTCAGGATTTGCTTATCACGGCCACAGATAATCTTAACGGTTTTACCGACACCATTAAAAACGTTTTTCCTGAATCCAAGACCCAAATCTGTGTGGTGCATCAAATTAGAAATGCTTGTCGCTATGTGGTTTGGAAGGACAAGAAGGAGTTTACAAAGGATATGAAAAGCATCTATGATGCACCTACCAAAAGCGCAGCAAAAGCCGCTCTGGAGGACTTTGCCCAGAAATGGGAACACAAGTACTCTTACGCTATTAAAAGCTGGAGGGACAACTGGGAAGAACTTACAGCTTTCTATGAATTCCCTTTAGAAATCAGAAAAATCATTTACACTACGAACCTTATTGAAAACCTTAATGGAAAAATCAGAAAATACACTAAAAACAAACTCTCATTCCCAACAGATGAAGCTGTTATGAAATCCACTTTTTTAGCCATTAGAGAGGCTACCAAGAAATGGTCGATGCCCATTAGGAACTGGGGCATTATTTTAAACCAGTTTTTGACTATATTTGAAAAAAGGGTCCGGCTTTAATTAAGCCAAACCCTCGATTTATAACTTACACACTTTTCGGGATAGTGTCTTAAAGGAAAATTAACACCGAATACATTAAAAGATTTTAATTTTAAAGCAATAGAAATCCTGATTAATGTTTTCAGGGTAATGTTATCGTAAATCCCTCTTTCGATTTTGCTAAATGCACTAGGGTCTATATCACATAGAGCATCCATATCCTCCAGTTTATAACCTTGCCTCTCTCTTTCTTCTTTTATTTTATTACCAATAGCTAATAATAATTCTTTTAAAGAGAGGTCTACCTTCTTTGAATTCATTTACTTATTTTGGACAAGGTTGTATTTATTGAAGAATATTCTTTGGTAATATATTTCCAATATGATAAATTTTATTATATTTGTTTGAATTACATAAATTTGCAATTCTTCAAATTAAAATATTAGAAGCAATTGCTTGGAGTCTCGGATTGAAAACTGGTACTTTTTAGACAACGAGATGATAAGTAAGTTTGCTCACGACCCGGGCGTGGGCTCTCTTATCGTTGTCAGGTATACCAGTACCCCAATCCGGTAAGTTGAGTTTCACGCCTTTTTATTATTGTAATTTTGGTTTGCTCAACTGTTCTTGGCAAAAGTTTCTTCATTTTAATTCGGGTTTTGCAAAATACTACGGTTTTAAACTATGGTAAACCCATTTAAAAAACTTACAGGGTATAAAGGATTAAAAATTACCAAGGCACAGTACAATGTGACCTTTACGGTATTTTGTGCCCTGTTTCCTAAAAAACCAAAGTATCCGGTTTAGGATGCCCAATTGTTACGGGAGTGACGTTATAGCCCCTGCAAAAGCAGGATTATAATACCGGGTTGTTAAAACATGCGGTATCCGGTATTTCAATATTCTTTTTCTCCTGTAATGTACCACTGCATATATTTCATGGTATCCGGCCATGTAACGATAATCCCTAAGTAATTAAACAAGTCATCTTACGGCAATAAGGTGCGCTATACATTCATTTAAAACAATGCCTATGGAATACCCTTTGAATTAGTTACGGTATGTCGGGCGGGCGTAAGCCCTGTAAACACAACAGGTAATCATTTACAGGTGACCTGCCCAGATATACCATTATTGATGTTAGTGTGAAATTTAACTATAAAAACGAAATGCCTATGAAACAACAATAACGATTACAGTATAAAGCCGTTAATCTACGGCAAAAAGAAACCCTCCAATCACTTTGACGGGTTACCGGAGGGCAGATCCAATTAAAACGATGTTTAATTAAACGTATTCAAAATTATGAAAAATACCTTTTACAACAAGGTAAAGAGCCTGCTTATTTGCACGCTTTTTGTAGCCTTGACGCTCTTGGCCAACCATGCTTGGGGCATCCCCATACCTGACCATATAAACTTTAAGGTTCAACAACGGCAAATCAAGGGCAAAGTTGTTGATGTAAATGGTGTTCCTATAGCCGGTGTAAACATTCAAGTTAAAAACACCCATAGGGGCACAATTTCAAACTTTGATGGGAGGTACATCATTGAGGCCACAGCAACCGATACTCTGGTCTTTTCGGCATTGGGTCTTGAGACGCAGGAAATGATTGTTGACAATAAAATAACCATAAATGTAGTACTTCGGGAAAGTGTTACCGATTTGGGCACCGTTATGGTCAATGCCGGATATTATTCGGTTTCTGAAAATGAACGCACCGGTAGTATCAGTAAGGTCACCGCAAAGGATATCGAATTACAGCCTATTGTAAGCCCATTACAGGCTTTAGAGGGGAGGATGCCCGGTGTAGAGGTTGAACAGGGGAGCGGCATTACCGGATTGGCCCCAAACATCCGTATACGCGGAACCAACAGTTTGCGCAATGATGGTAACTACCCGCTATATATTGTGGATGGAGTCCCCGTCAATTCCGAGCCTTTAAACAGTGTCGGTTCTTTGACCAGCCAATCGGGACTGGACCCTTTGAGTACGTTGAACCTCCAGAATATTGAAAGCATTGAGGTTTTAAAAGATGCCGATGCCACAGCCATCTATGGCTCACGTGGAGCAAATGGGGTAGTGCTCATTACCACCAAAAAAGGATCGAACGAAAATGGACGGACTTTATTGGCCATCAACCTGTATTCAGGTATCTCTGAGGTTTCCAATAAGGCAAAATTGTTGAACACGCCTCAGTACCTTTCCATGAGGCGACAGGCCTTTGAGAACGATGGTTTGACCCCCAATGAAGGCAATGCCCCCGATTTGGTGTTGTGGGACCAAAACCGCTATACAGACTGGCAGGAGGTGTTGTTTGGAAAGACGGTATTGGCAAAAAGTATCAACATGGCCGTATCGGGCGGCAATGCCTACACCTCATTTCGGGTAGGCGGTGGGTATCAAAACCAAGGGTCTGTATTTCCCGGTAATTTCGATTACAATAAGCTCACTGCAAATTTAAACCTAAACCACCGCTCCAAAGACCAAAGATTTCAACTCGATCTTTCCGTCAATTATGGCGTGGACGATAATGCCCTGTTTTTTGGAAACAACTTTGTGAACAGCGCTCTAAATACCGCGCCCAATGCCCCTGCCATTTACAAGGAGGACGGGAGCCTGAATTGGGACAACTGGACCGGTAATAACCCATTGGCCGTGCTCGAACAGCCGCAGGATATTAAGACCGATAACCTACTGACCAATATGGGGCTTTCCTATGAAATGCTCAAAGGTTTAAAATTAAAAGTGAATGCGGGATACTCCAAATTAAATAGTGAAGAGCAGGTACGTTTTTTCAAAGAGGCCAATCGCCCGAACAGGTGGGACTTTATAAGGTTGAGCACCATACAGAACCAGGCCAACAGGCAATCATGGATCGTAGAGCCTCAAATGGCCTATGACATGGTACAGGGAAAGTTTGAAATCAATGCTTTGGTCGGCGGCACTTTTCAGGATAACAAAAACGGCTATTTAAGTATGGAAGGAAACGGTTATGCAGATAAAAGTTTAATGGGAAACCTTGCTGCGGCCGATGATGTACGTACCTTAGCTGATACCAATACAGAATATAGATATGCTGCGGTATTTGGACGCTTGGGATTGAACTGGGACGAAAAGTATTTCCTGAACATCACAGGAAGACGTGATGGCTCTTCCCGTTTTGGTCCTGATAAGCGTTTTTCGAATTTCGGAGCCATTGGTGCCGCATGGATATTCTCCGAAGAAAATGTTATTCGTGAAAACTTGTCTTTTCTAAGTTTTGGAAAGCTAAGGGGAAGCTATGGCACTACCGGAAGTGACCAAATAGGGGACTACGGATATCTAGATGCTTATGAGCCCACCGATGGCGCAGGAGGTCTGTACCCTACCCAATTATTTAACGCGGATTATTCGTGGGAGGTCAATAAAAAACTGGAAGCCGCTCTTCAGCTCGGATTTATTCAAAACCGTATCAACGTAGATGTGAGTTGGTACAGAAACCGCTCTTCCAACCAATTGGTAGGCTATCCGTTGCCTGCCATTACAGGGTTTACTTCGGTACAGGCAAACCTTCCGGCCACGGTGCAAAATACGGGATGGGAAGTACTCCTTAATACAACCAATATCGCCAATGGCGCATTCTCTTGGAAAACCTCCTTGAATATGACTTTTCCAGACAACAAGCTTGTGGCCTTTGATGGTATAGAGCAGACCTCTTATGCCAACAGATATAGAGTGGGGCACCCTTTAAATATAAGGTTGCTCTATCAGTATGAAGGAATAGATCCGGAAACCGGTTTTTACCGCATTTCGGATGTCAATGAAGATGGCAGGTTTAATAATGACGATAGGGTGATCATTAAAAATATGGGCAGGGCATATTACGGCGGACTTAATAACCAAATACAGTATAAGGGATTTTCACTTCAGTTTCTGTTCGAATACATTAAGCAGAGTAACTTGAGTTATATATTCAGCACGACACCTCCAGGTTTTTCGGGCAACAAGCCCGTGGAGTTCCTGAACGCTTGGGAGGTGCCCGGTGATAATGAAGACATCCAGAAAGTGTCACAATCGTTTTCGGCCTTATTTTCTTCCTTAAATGCAGCGAATAGTTCTTTAGGGATAGAAGATGCCTCGTTTCTAAGATTGAAAAATATATCCCTGTCCTACCAACTGCCCCGAGACGTCATGGAAAGATTGAACATACGGTCGGCCAATGTATATGTGCGCGCTCAAAACCTTTTTACCATAACAAGGTACGCTGGATTGGATCCCCAAGGCGGTAGGGGAGTTGTACCTCCCCTGAGAACAATAACCTGTGGAATCCAGATAAACCTATAAAAAATTAAAAACATGAAATCTAGATATATTATACTGATCGGTCTTGGCCTGCTCCAAGCCTCTTGTGAAGATTTTGTAGCGGTGGAAGCTCCGGACTATAAGATTATTAGTGAGACCGTATTCAATAACGATGCCACGGCAAACAGTGCCGTTATGGGCATCTATAATGAACTGTTCAAGGCAGATTTTGCCAATGGTGATTTTCGTTCGGTTACCATGTTGGGCGGGTTGGCTGCCGATAATGCCCAGACCACCACAGTGAACGATGCCATGAGGGAGTTCGAGAACAATGAGATATTGATAAACAACGCCTATAATTTAAACCTCTGGTCCAGTGCGTACAATATTGTTTATATGTGCAATGCCGTATTGGATGGGCTGGAAGCCTCTAAAGAGGTTTCCGCAGAAATGAAGGATAGGCTCATGGGCGAAGCACGTTTTGTCCGTGCTTTTGTATATTTCTATCTCGTTAACCTGTATGGCGATGTGCCTCTAATCCAAACTTCGGACTATCGGGAAAATGCTTTGGCTCCAAGAAGCTCAATAGTAGAAGTGTACAATCTCATTACGGACGATTTGGAAAGTGCTGCTGCCGTTTTGGGAACTACTTTTGAAAATGGTGAGCGTTTACGGGCCAATAGGTTTACGGCTATGGCCTTATTGGCCCGAGTAAACCTCTTTTTGGAAGATTGGGAGAAAGCGGAAACTTTGAGCGGACAGGTCATCGCTAGTTCTGAAAACTATACCCTTTTAAATGAACTCGATGACGTTTTTCTGGCCAATAGCCAAGAAGCCATTTGGCAGATATCACCTGCCGGGAGCGGTGCCTTGAGCTATATAACCAATGAGGCGCGAATATTCATTTTGACCGATGCGCCACCAAATTCCCAACAGCCGTTAGCACTGGCTACTGATTTAATAAATCACTATGGGGAACAGGACCTCAGACGGGAAAGTTGGGTTGGAGCACTTGAAACCGACGACCAAGTCTATTATTATCCATTTAAATATAAAAATAACATTTCGGAAGGTATGATTATGGAGTATTCCATGGCCTTGCGTTTGGCCGAACAATACTTTATCCGTGCCGAAGCACGAGCGAGACAGAGCAAATTAACTGAGGCAATATCAGATTTAGATAAAATAAGGGAACGGGCAGGGCTACCATTGCTTTCAGTTACCGCTCCTGATATTGGCCGTGAACCGTTACTGGATTCCATTCAGAAGGAACGGAGAAGGGAATTGTTTATGGAATGGGGACATCGCTGGTTGGATCTTAAACGCACAGGGGAGGCATCGGAAACATTGGGCGCCAAGAAAAACTCCTGGCAGGATACGGATGTCCTATATCCCGTACCGGAAGATGAAATCGACAAAAACCCGAACCTGACACAGAACAACGGATATTAAATTTAATAAGATTACTATGAACAATCGAAACAAAAAATATAGCTTTTTAATATTATTCATAAATATATTTTTATGTAATGCCTTCCCTGTGAATTCTTCAATTTGTAAGGAGACCGTGGCATTGGATCCCAGTATACGCCATGGCGTGTTGGATAATGGGCTTACGTATTATATAAAACCTACGGACAATGGTTCGTCCCAAATGGATATACGTCTGATTGTTAAAGCGGGATCTTCCATTTTGGACCAGGATCAATATGAACTACAGCACGTTATGGAGCACGTGGCTTTTAAATCTGGAAGGAATATGACCATGGCAAAGGCGCATAATCTGGGGTTTAAAATGGGGGAAATCAATGGGAACACGTCTCATTATTTTGTACAGTACCATCTTAAGTCTACATATACCGAGCAAAAAAGAGATATTGCCTTTGATTTGTTTCATGATATAATCTGGGGTTTGGAGTTGAAAAGTGAATATATAGATAGTGAGCGTTCTGTTATCATAAATGAATTGGCAGAGAGAGGTCGGTTCGGTGCAGGTTCTATCTTGACCAGCTTGGAAAGTACCATGACAGGAAGAACCCCGAAAGCGCCCAAGGACATTGTAAAGTATATAAAAACTTTCCCGCATGGACCACTTAAACGCTATTATAGAGATTGGTACCGCCCGGATTTAATGGCCATTGTTGTAGTTGGGGATATCGAAGACGTGGATGACATGGAAAACGAAATAAAAACAAGGTTCTCCAAGGATAAACCGGTGGAGAATCCACGCACGCCCAATGTAGATTACAGCAAATACAGAAGCCAAGCTCCTCAATTTATAAGCCAGGAGCACCCATACTTACTGAAGGGTTCAAAAAAAAGGACGGCCTATTTGCGTTTGTACCTGAAACAGAAAGAAAAGTTGGAAGAAAGTGGCATGGAGGCTTTAAGGAATGAACAGCAAAGGCAAGTTTTGATCGACATGCTAACAGCTAGGTTTATGGAACAACAGGAGGCCTATAACACTTCTTTCAACATTTTGCCTAAATTTATGTATCCGTCATCGTTGGGGGTGCAATTAAATATTAAAATAGATGGAGGTTCTGAAAAAGAGGTGATATTTGGAGCCTTAAGAACTATAAGGCAATTAGAGACAGATGGTTTTACGGAATCGGAATTTAAAACGGCCAAAGAAAATTACCTTTTAGCCTTACTTAAAATAGATACCTCTAAAGTGCCTTACTGGAAGGATAACATCATTGACCATTTTGTGTTTGGGGAAGTTTTGCCTCCCAATAAAAATGGGCTTTTAAAAGAAATCATATCCGATTTGACTTTGGATGAGTTCAATCGTTTTGCACAGCAGTATATCCAAACGGATACAGACAATATCGACATTATAACATTGGCTCCTCCCGGTCACCGTATGTTGTCTTACTCAGAAAGGACCATCCGTGGTTGGATTGCCAATGCCATTAATATGCCAGTAGTACCATATCGTAACCCAAGCATCCCTGACGAATTGATGGATGCTACAACGGTGAGTGGATTAAAGAAGGCTAACATTAAAAAGAAAAGCACCCCGTTGCCGGGAACATCGGAGTACCTCTTGGACAATGGGGTTAGGCTGGTGTTGCACTCAATTTCTGTTCCAAATCCCAAACAAGAGCACTCATTAAGATTTCATGGTTTTACCAACAGAGGAATAAGCTGCTATTCTCAGGCCGATTATTTTTCCGCTTTAAATGCCGCTGATATTGTTCGGAATTCCGGAGTTGGTGGGCTGGACAAATTTGAATTGGAACGTTACCTCTCCCATAATGGTTTTATGGGTAGGGTGTCTCCATATTTGGCCCATGATGAAGCGGGGATAAAAGGGGCCGTATCTTTAGAAGATTTGGAAACGGCTATGCAACTGATCTATTTATATTTTACGGCGCCCAATAAAAATAAGCTCGCTTTTGAGGATTGGAAACTTAAATCGGGTTCATCCATTGTTTTAAAAAATATTAATGAGAAGGATTTTAATACTGCTGTTAGTGCGGTATTAAGAGATGAAACTTTTTTGCCCAAGGGGACTAAAGCCCTAAAAGGAGTAACAAAGACCGATTTGGATAGGGCATTGGCGATATATAAGGAAATCTATGGTAACGCATCAGACTTTACCTTTGGGCTTACCGGTGATTTTCCTGAAGATCAAGTTTTGCACCTATGCCAAAAGTATTTAGGGAATTTACCCGTTGGTAAAGATCGAAATAATTGTGGTATACAAAAAACATCTAAAAAACATGATTT
The DNA here is from genome assembly GCA_040429635.1 of Tamlana crocina. NCBI lineage: Bacteria > Pseudomonadati > Bacteroidota > Flavobacteriia > Flavobacteriales > Flavobacteriaceae > Tamlana > Tamlana crocina. Next base: position 1,956,981 of record CP158972.1, read on the forward strand.
ACCAAAGCCTCACGCGGTAGCTATACCAGCTACGGAATTTATGCAGGAAGTAAAGGTGCGGTTAGGGTATATTTCAGGTATAGATACTTCAGGCTTGGATTGGAAAAGGGAAATAAAGCTAAAATTGCTACAGTCGTTGATGAACTTTTCAATAATGCAGGAAATGCGATTTGAATCTACAAAGGAAGGGGGAAGCTATTATGCAGTGGTGGCGTGTAATCAAAATTCAGGGCTGTTTACAGAGGTTTTTGTTACATTCAGTAGCAGTCCGGAAGACACAGACCGATTAATAAGGCAGGCCAAAGGATTTATGACATCCTTTAAGAACAGTATCGTAGACGTAGAATTGTTGGAAAGATATAAAAAAATGGAAGTCCTCAATTTAGAAAAGAAAAAGAACAATCGAATGTATATATCCGATAAAATACATGCTTATTATAAGCTTGGAAGGCCATGGCACAGTATAGAGGAAGAACAGGAGTATATAAAATCTATTTCACCCTTGGATATAAAACACCTGGCACAAAAACTATTAAAAGTTAAGCCCTTCGAGTTTAGGATGGTATCTTCGAGGGAATTACAATGATATAGCAACAAACTTAAAAGTAAAGGAGTGCACCTGAGTGCACTCCTTTTCATAAGCAAGAATCAATCAGGATTTGGAACTGGTCCATTTATTAATACTGCTTGTCCATCTCCCTCTGCCTCATCATTAAGGTTTTTTGAATCATAAACCGTATATTCGGTAAGCGGATCCTCGGAAAACCTTACGGTACAATCATCGTTTTGTGGATTACATTCAACGTCAATCGTTGCCCATCCATTTGGCGCTTCCACCAAAATGAATTTAGTAGCGTAATAGTCCTTTTCCGCATTTGTTTCCACAAATGCAAAAGACATTCCAATGGCCAATACAAAGGCCAACATCGGTAAAATCAATTTTAATCTTTTCATGATTTTTAAATATTTATGGTTTAAACATGGTGCCCATTCTTTTGTACAGGTTGTGGGCCTCACCCTGCTTTTGTTGCAACAAATATTTTAAAAAGGGTATTTCGTATAATGGTATGTGCTGTGGGGTGTTGCCCCACATTCTTTACGGTACAGAACAATGCCGGTTATCGCCAGCCCTATCCATATAATGTTGAATATGAAGTGTTGCTCCCAGGATAGAAGTGTGATGATACCGCCACAGGAACAAGGCGTATAGGGGCTGATGAACAATATGCCCGCTACATATATCGTAAAGGTGGCCATAAGAATTAAGGCTCCATAAAGGCCTTTAAGTCTTGTTTTCTGAAAAGTGAGCAAAAGCGCAACTCCTATTTCAATTACAGGAATCGCCCAGGACACAATCCCAGCGATATGGCCAACCCCAAATAAAGGGGAGTTGTTGAGATTGTTATAAAATTTATTCCCATCCAAAAGCTTGCCCATCGCGGCATAAACAAATAGCACCACAAACAACATACTGATGATTTCGGTAATAATATTTCTATGTTTTTGTTCCCATTTCATGCTATTTATATCTGTTTGATAATGAATGGTATAAAATTAAAGAAGCAGAATGATCCCTCTGGGATAATAACTGGTCTGTAAGGGATTAACTGATTTTGGCCGGGTATTTTGGAATCAGTCCTTGGCGGTCCGCAACGCTTTGGGGCGGTAACCGAACCGGATATTGAACTCCCTTGAAAAATGAGTGGAATTTTTAAATCCTACCATTTTGGCAATTTCCTTAAAGGACTTATTGGAATGTTCAACGATAACGTGGGCTTTTCGAAGGCGCTCTTCTTTTAAGAACTGGAAAACCGTCATCCCATTCAGTTCCTTAAACCCTTTTTTGAGTTTATATTCGTTGGTCCCAAAGTGAAGCGCCATCTCCTTTAAAGAAGGTAGATCTTCATCCAAGTGGTTTTTGATATGTTCGCTTATGGTCCTTATTTTTTCTATATCACTCAGGTGAAGCGCACTTTGCTTCCTTTTATGGTTTTTCCGAAGATATAGTCGGCTCTGTATTTTCTTTTGCGTTCTTTCTTCAATATATTTTCGGGTCTGTACCATATCAAAACTAGTGATGATGGTTTTGCCCTTAAGAAAAGAATTATGCGTAAAATGGACGACCCTGCAAAATGCAGGGAGTTCTAAACCCTGCTTGGTATTAAAGGAGAGTTGGAGCGATTGCTCGGTATATGACAACGTTTTTATGTCATTCACCAAGATTGACCACTTTTCCTTTGATTTAGAAGTGATTAAGGTGTCAAAAGGTCTTCCAATCAATGTATTGGTCCCGAAACCCAAAAGCGAAGGACAGCTCTCATTGATTTCCTCAATGCGGAAATCACCATCCAAGACCATAAGCATTTGGGTGGCGAGAACATATGAATCATGGAAATTTACATAACCCTGGTGCAAAAAGGAGTCCTTGATTTCTTCAGTGGCCATATTGACCAATGCAGCAAGGGCTTCGAGGTCATCTTTATGTTCCGAACGTTCAATAAGGGTGGAAAAATTGCCTTTCGACAGTTCGAGCAGTTGGAGGTATATTTTTTCTAAACGTTTATCATTTTCATGGGTATCCATAGTTTGGGAGGTTTTAAAGAATGGCCAATGGAACGGGAGCTAAATGAAGATACCAGTTGGTTTTGGGTTTACTTTTAATCTTTTCTTTGACTTTTTAAGCTTAAACCAATTTTAGAGGTATCCATGTAGAAAGCTTAAAGCTTCGTCGGTACCGTTACATATCTTAATGGGAATGGGAGGCTTGTTGCCCTGGACATAAATTTCGGAGAAAATACGGGATAAGGGATTGTTCTGTACCAGTGCTACGGCCTTTATAAATATAGCCCCTTCACTGGCAAGATAACGGCGTGCATTCATGTCGATACTTTTAACGCCTCTTGTATCGCATAAGATTGGATAGGATTTTCCTTTTTGTAATTGCAACCTGTCGGTCACAATCTGCATGGCGGCTGCTAGGTCAATAGCCACATCCTCTTTGTATTTAAAATAGAGAATGCCGCTTTTGATCCAAAAGGATGCAAAATTATTTTCAACATTCATGATTACTGGTACTTTATAAAAACCTTCAAATTAGTAATTTTTAATTAAATGGTCGTTTTGTCCAATAGATACGATGTAATATTAATCTGTAAAGGATTTTTATTGGTCTGTAAGGGATTATTTCAATTGTATGGCAGTATCTAAGCGGTTAAATCACGAATTTTATTTGGTTCAAAATGTAGATTATTGAGGTTTTTAGGACCTATGTAATCGTTAAACCCATAAAATTTATTTACAAATGGCTAAAATTAAACGCAACAATTTTCTGGATACCGTCGATGAAGTATTCACCGATGCAACCAAACAGGGCGTACTGCATTTATATGCAGATGGAGAGGTATTTACCGGAAGAAAAATAAGTATCAATAAAAAGTCATTGTTCCATTTTGGGACCACTGGATATTTAGGGCTGGAACAAGATGAACGACTAAAAAAAGCGGCGGCCAAGGCCATCTTTCGATATGGTACGCAGTTCCCGTTATCCAAGACGTACATCTCCCATCCTTTATATCGCAGCCTGGAAGGAAAGGTTGCCCAGATGTACGGGCATCCCGTAATCATAACAAAAAACAGTAGTCTGGGACATATCGGGGTCATTCCAAGTGCGGTGTCCGACCGTGACGCCATTATATTGGACCACCAAGTGCACTGGAGTGTCCAAAGTGCTGCAAAGACCCTAAAGACCCGTAGCGTTCCCATTGAGATGATCCGCCATAACCATCTGGATATGTTGGAAGATAAGATCAAAAAACTGTCGTCAAAGCACAAAAGGATATGGTATATGGCCGATGGTCTGTATTCGATGTACGGTGATGAAGCGCCAGTGTTGGAATTGATGGAACTCAGTAATAAATATCCACAACTGCACTTTTACTTTGATGATGTGCACGGTATGAGTTGGGCGGGAAAAAACGGAACGGGATTCGTGATGGATAAACTTCAGGAATTGCCGGAGCACGTCCTTTTGTTCGGGACGCTCAGTAAAACCTTCGGGGCCAGTGGTGCCGTATTGGTCTGTTCAAACAAGAAAATGTACGGAAAGATCAAAACCTTTGGAGGGCCGCTTACCTTTTCGGCGCAACTGGAACCGGCATCGGTAGCGGCCGCAATAGCGTCTGCCGACATCCACCTTTCTCCGGAAATTTATACCCTCCAACAGGACCTATTGGAGCGCATAAACTTTTTTAACGCAGAATTGGACAAGACCGATCTGCCATTAATTAAAAGAAACCATTCGCCCGTTTTCTACATCGGAACGGGAATGCCCATCACCGGATATAATTTTGTAAACCGTTTGATGCGGGAGGGCTTTTTTGTGAACCTCGGTATTTTTCCGGCCGTTCCCATAAAGAACACGGGGGTCAGGATTACCGTTTCCAGACATAACCAAAAGGAAGAAATAAAAGCTTTGGTGGAGGCCATGGACTATCATTATCCCAAAGCCTTGGAGGATACATTTACCTCTGACGATAGTGTACGGAAAGCATTCAACTTGCCCAAAAAGCAGCTAAGCCCCGTTGTTGGGAGCAAATCGGACGGATTGAGTGTCCAGGTGGAGCGCAGCATTTCGGCAATCAAGAAAGATGAATGGAATCTGTTTTTTGGGAATCGTGGGGTTTTTGATTGGGATGGGCTCCAGTTCCTTGAAAAAACATTTTCCGAAAACCAAAAGGCTGAGGAGAACTGGGACTTCTATTATTTTATCATTCGAGATCAATTGGGTAAACCGGTATTGGCGACCTATTTCACCTATGCGCTTTGGAAGGAGGATATGTTGGCCCCAGCTTCGGTTTCCAAAGAAATAGAACGGACCAGGTTGGATAATCCATATTACATGGTGTCATATGTGCTGGGCATGGGGTCGCTTTTTACGGAAGGCGCACATCTTTATCTGGATAATAACCATCCACTGTGGCAAAATGCGATGCACCGATTATTTGATGAACTCGAAAAGTTGGATGATGCACTGAATCCATCAATGATCATATTTAGGGATTTTGATTCCGTAGAAATCCTGAACGAGTTTTTCCATAACCATGGCTTTTTTAAGGTGACCATGCCAGAGGCCTGTATGGTCCATGACCTGAAATGGAATGGAGTGGAAAATTACCTGGATACCCTGTCATCAAGATCCAGAAGGCATTTCAAGAAAGATATTGCGCCCTTTGAAGCACATTTTAAGATAGAGGTCCTGGATAAGGTCTTACCGGGGCAAATAGATATGTTTTATGGACTTTTTGAAAATGTCAGAAAACATAATCTTGGCCTGAACACCTTTGGGTTCCCCAGGGATATGCTACAATATATGTCCGATATCCCTCAATGGGAATTCATTGTACTGTCATTGAAGCCCCGTTTTGCGGACATCGAAAAGGAAATCCCCGTAGGCGTTATGTTCTGTTACAAGAACGTGGGCAAAACCTATGTTCCGGCCTTTGTGGGGATGGATTATAAGTATGCCCATGACCACCAAGTGTACCGCCAATTACTTTTCCAGACCGTAAAAAGGGCCGGTGAAATGGGGTTGCGGACCATTGATTTTGGAATGACGGCCGGTTTTGAAAAGCGAAAAATTGGAGCCAGTGTTCTGGAAAAGAGCGCATACATACAAGCGAAAGATAACTTTTCCATGGAGCTCATGGAAATGATGGAAACTAAGAAGTGAATTTTACAGATACCTTTAGGCCTATTGCTCTTGAATAAGCAACAGGTTGCCTGTTCCCCAAGGTATTTTAACCCAAATCCGGATGAATGGAAAATACAGACATGCAATTGATAAGTTCAATCAAAGACTAGCTGGTTTAAGGTCGGATGGAAGGATCTCCCTGAAAAAATCAAATGAAGGGATCCATTTATGCAACAATGCCCTCTATCTTTTAAAGGAAATCGTTGAATCGCGTGGATTTAAAAATATAAAGGAAGAAATACATTTTTTTAAAAAGGTCAAATCGGAACCGCTCAGCTTTCTCGTCTATTTCAGTGAGGTGCGGTCCTGCGAACTGTTAATGCCGAAAATTGGAGTGAACAACCAATTGTCCTTCCTTAAAAAGAAAATCCGCCGCATCAATAAGTTCTTCAATCGCAATTGGGATTTTGTCCATTATATGGAACAGGAATTGACCTATTTGGATATACAGTACTTTACCCGCGAAAATCAGGAGTTCCCCGTTTATGCCCTCCCGGAAGCCTGTTATCTGGATCCCAAATTTTTCACGTCCAAGGATATGCTATGGGCAAGGATAAAAGGGATGGACCATTTTAGTGTCTACGTAAAAAATGTAATCAAGGAAGTTGAGCTGCAAAACAAAGAACGGCATCCGCAGCACAAACTTTCCAAACCGCTCCAGTGGACATCTTCCAAGGCCGCGCTCACAGAACTTATTTATGCCCTGTATGCGACAAGGGCCATCAATAATGGACAGGATGATTTAAAATCCATAGCCGCTAAATTTGAAGTGCTATTTGATATTAACCTGGGCAACCTCTATAAGACCTACTTTGAAATCAAGGCCAGGAAAGGGAGCCGGTCGCGTTTTCTTGAAGAGTTAAGGGTACGCTTCAATGAGAAGATGGAAAACGATGATGAGTTTTTAGATGAAGGTTACAGAAATGCGTGAGAAAAGTATTCGTAGTTACGAACAGGTTACGAACTGGCGGCTTTATGCCGTTCATCATTAAATTTATGCCCGTTTGGTGTCCTGAATCCAATAAGAATAGAGGGAATTGCTCCAAAATATAGCGAAGTATACTATGTTAAAATGGGTTCGTAATTACGAAGGCATTACGAAACATTCCCAGTTTAACTTTTGAAGTTTGCATACAGAAAGTCAAATCAATGGGGAACTATCAAATTAGGTGAAAGTAACGCGATAGTTCCTTTTTTTAATCGTTTTGTTATGCCAACAAGTATCATTACCACCGAAGATCTTTATGATTTTAAATTGGAATTGTTAGAGGAGATTAAGCAATTATTGCAGTCCCAAAATGGAACCCCAGTCAAAAAATGGCTCAAATCCCCAGAAGTCATGAAGCTTCTCGGGATTTCACCCGGAACATTACAGAATATGCGGATCAACGGGACCATTCCCTATACCAAGGTCGGGGGGATCCTATATTATGACTACCATGAAATTATGGGCGTACTGGAGAACAACCGTGTCCATAATAAGTTATGATTGTGGTAGAGATCAACTACATCAAACATCTTAATGGCCTGTTCGGGCAATTCTCCAAGGATAGCAGGCTCAATCCTACCCATGTCAGTCTGTACATGGCGCTTTTTCAATGTTGGAACAGTAATTATTTCCGGGATGAATTTTATATCAACCGGGAAGAGGTCATGCACCTGTCAAAAATAGGTTCCACGGCCACCTACCACAAATGCATCAAGGAACTCAGTCATTGGAACTACCTGCTCTATATGCCATCGCACAACCCGTTCAAGGGGAGTAAAGTCAAGATGTTCAATTTTGAACCAAGTTCCGAACAAGCTATGAACAACAGCACCGTCAAAAATCAAACAAGTACTGAACAAGCACTGATACCTATAAATAAACATATACAAACTAAAGAAAACTTAAAAAACAAAAACAAACAGCGCGTTTTTGAAAAATCAGATTTTGATTATTCTGAAAACGGTAACAAACCTTCCGAGCCTGTTCATTTTCAGGACAACTTAAAAACAACTTCCGAAAAAAATTACAATGAACCACTATGAAGCTCGATCGTCCACATATCATCATTGAAGGCGGCGTTGAATTTTGTCTGGGATCGCCCCAAAAAGATTATGTCCAGTACAATTTTGGTAAAATGCTGGTCTATCTCGAAGCCAAAGGAAAGCTTATGTTCGGCAAGAAATTTAGGATTTATAACGAAGACCGTGAAGTGCTGTACAGGCTTTGTTGTTATTTCATCAAGGATAAGGCGAGCTGTGAAAAGTTTAACATCGATATCGATAAAGGGATTTTGCTCACCGGCCCAGTGGGGTGCGGTAAGACATCCATGATGCGATTATTGAAGCATATGGTGCCACATTTCCGTCCCTATGAGGTCATCCCCACCAGGAACATTGTTTTTGGGTTCAATAATATAGGTTATCGAATTATAGAGCAATATGGGAACCATCAATTTTTTTGTTTCGATGACCTGGGAGTGGAGCCTAGCGGAAGGTATTTTGGAAAAGATTGTAATGTGTTGGGGGAAATACTCCTCTCCCGCTATGATCTATTCCTCAAGCACAAACTAAAAACCCATGCGACAACCAATTTAAATGCCGATGAACTGGAGGGGCGATATGGTAATCGGGTGCGAAGCCGGATGCGTGAATTGTTCAATCTGGTTGCCTTTGATAAAAAGAGCAAGGACAAAAGGAAGTGAAAGAAGTGCTTATGTTTTTCTAATTAGTTTAGCCCTTTGGTTTTCAGGAAAGTTTATAGTTTTTTACGAAATAGGTTATATACTGAGGAATTAGGGTTCCTAAGAAATAGGGTAAATTCATTAGTAAATAAGGTTTTCCATTAGGTGTCTTGGTCTCTTGAACGGAAAATTCTCCGGCATAAATCCTGATGGCATAAGGGTGGTCGGTACGTTCTATAAATTGGTGCAATGATTTTAAAGAGCCCGTACTTCCCGATTTAATTTCTATGGGAATTACTTTTCCTTCCATGGCATAAACCAAATCAACTTCGGACGAAGCCTGTCTTTTTTCCCGGACCCAGAAATTGGGCAGATCGGACGTGTTCACCTGAATGGAAATCAGTTCTTGGGTAATGATATGGGGAATAATGGCGCCTTTGTAACTTTGGCTTAAATCGTCCATGACCAACATCTTAGCGCTTATTCCCAATATATGGTTAAGGATACCCGTGTCCAAAAACTGTAGTCTAGGAGATTTTTTTAAATCAGGTACTATAGGAACCTCCGTGGCCGTGGTTGGATAAATAAGCTGGATGACTTTTGCTTGGTGCAAATTACGCATGGCCTCACCAACTTCTCTGGACCTGTAATTGGAGTTGCCAAAATTTTGGAACTTTATCCGTTCATCTATGGAGTAAGCCGCTGTGGACATAATATGCTTGATGACATTCTTTTCTGTTGTATTAGAGGCATATTTTTCCGAATCACTAATATAGGAACTCCAAATACTTTCATAAATAGGAGATAGATCTGCTACGCTTTGGTTTTTGATGTACAAGTCCACAACTTCCGGCATACCGCCTATTATGGCATAGTCATTAAACAATGATAATAAGGTCTTGTGGGCAACGGACCTTACTGGAATTTTATTCAATTCATTTAATCCGGATCGATGCCCGATAGCTTCCAAATATTCTGAAAAATTAAAAGGGTACAGATACAAAAACTCAACTCTGCCCACAGGGAAGCTTTTAACATCCTTAAGGCTAAATTCAAGTAGCGACCCAGCTGTTATAACATGAAGATCGGGTATCTCTTCAAAGAAATAGCGTAAAAGTTGAATGGCTTTTGGCTGTTCCTGTATCTCATCGATAAACAGTAACGTCTCTCCAATGTCCTTTGAAACAATGTTATTTGAGATTAATAAGGACTCAATGATTGTACTCGCTTCATCGGTTTGCTCGAAATATTCGCTGTCCGCTTTTTTCTCAAGGTTAAGATAAATGTGGTGCTTATAACTTTTGGCGAATTCAGTAACCAATGTGGTCTTGCCCACCTGTCTGGCACCCCTCAGGATCAAAGGTTTTCTATTGGGTTTACTTTTCCAAAGGTTTAACTGGTCAATAAGGTGTCTTTTTAAGGTCAAAGCAGTATTTGTTGTATAGTAAAGGCAAATATAATGCTTTTTTGTAACAAAGTAAGTGTAGTTTTTGTGAAATTTTGTTATAAAGTAAAGGGTGTAGTTGTTGTTAGACTCTTCTTTTTGTGAGCTTAAACAAAATAAATTTAAGCAATGCATGTGCAAGTTGACGTTTTCAATCGCTTTTTTCTTTCTCCATTTTCAGCTTATCAACAGTTCCTTCCCATCTCTCCATTAAAACTGAACCGGTTTATTATCAGATAATAACAACCCGTGTTAAATAATATTTTATTCGCAAATGTTTGACAAACAGTAAATTGGGTGAATGCTTTCAGTAACTTTTGGATATCAAAACCAAACCCATTTTAAATCCATTTTTGATATGAAAAAAGCAATTTATTCCACACTGTCATTACTTCTGGTCTCGAACATCCTTTTTGCACAAATAGGGGGCATTGAGGATTCGGTAAATGATATTTCCGATACCATCCGTTCCATCTTCCCAATTATCCTCGGCGTTATCTTTTTAGTGGGGTTTCTTTTTAATGCGGGGCATTTCTTTGGTGAAAATGCAGACCTCAAAAAAGGGATCACCCGGGTACTGGTCTTTGTGCTCATAGCCGGGGCTGTGGTGGGCATCTTTACATATTTGATTGGAATCGTGGTGTAATGAAAAGATTTGTCCCGTATAGAAACATCCGGAAACAGGCCATGGTACTTGGGCTCCCTTTGCCCTTTTTTGCACTGCAAATGATATCGGTCATTACGTCGCTTCTGGTCATTATTTTTTCTTTTGGCCTTGGTGCAATTGTCGTGGTCCTTTTTTGGAACGCAACTCTGTATGCGCTATTGTCCAAGTTTTCACAAACATCGGAACTGTTTCATTTACAAAAGGTCTTCCCGAGATATATAAGCAATAAAAAACAAAGCCAACTGTATTATGAAGACAATTAATTTTTCGGCATACCATCCCATTTTAAATATCGAGGACCATGTGGTGTTTGCTTCCAATGGTAATGTGGTACTGTGCTATGAAGTCATGCTTCCTGAAATATATTCGCTTTCAGAAAACGATTTTGAGCAACTGCATAGCAGCTGGTTCCAGGCGTTTAAATCCTTTCCGCCGGGAACGGTCATCCATAAGCAGGATGTTTACAGGAAAAGTAAGTATGCTGCCGGAAATATACCGAATAGGACATTTCTGCAAAAAGCGACGCACGACTACTTTAAGGACAGGGAATTCGTAGAGCACAACAGCTATCTGTTCTTTGTACTTCCATTGGACAGGGCGCTGAAAGCTGGCAAATATGTGAACCCCTTTAAAAAGGTAGAAAATGGGATTCACAAAACTTTTGACGATCGGGTGCATGGATTCATCCAAGTAGTCCGTGATGCGATATCGTTTATCAATAATGGCCGTAAAATAAATGTCGTGCCAATCCACAGCGATGCCATTTTGAAGTTGACCCATTCCTATTTTAATGGGTTCAATGAGGGCTTCGACACAGATATCAGTTTGGGCAAAAAGGGCATTGCCATAGGGGATTTCCATTTTGATGTTCTGGCCGTCAACAGTGAACTGTGTTTTGGCGAGGCTATCCAGACCAGTAAGGTCAATGATAAGTTCACTTCGGATGATTTCAGCTTTCACCAAGGTTTTATTGACGGGCTGGGGCTCGACCTGGACGAAAACCACATCGTCAACCATATCCTTTATCTCGATGATAAACACAAGTGGCGAAAACTTTTGGAGAAGAAAATAGAAGAACTTTCCAAAAGTTCCAATTTTGGAACGCAGAATAAGGTTGTCCTAAAGAAAATCCGGGAAATTGTTGACCGTATCAATGAAGATGATAGCTCTCGTATTGTACGGGGGCACCTTAATGTGGTGTATTGGGCGGATAGAGCAGAAAGATTGGATGGTATCGCTTCCAAGATAAAAGCGGAATTCAAGGAACTGGATATAATGCCGTATTCTCCAAAAGGGGAGGAGCGCAAGCACTATTTCCTGAATTCATACCCTTGCTTTTCTTCCAATTTTTCCAATGGCGATGTGTATGTAACGGACCTTAAACATGCGCTGTGCCTATGGATCAACAACACCAACTATATTTCTGATGCCACTGGAATCATTTTCAATGACCGGCAGCATAACATTCCCATCCTCAAAGATGTATGGGACGGGAAAAAGAAACGCATTAAGGCCCGGAACTTTGCCATTTTTGCGCCCACAGGGGAAGGGAAATCCTTTTTGGCCAACAATATCCTCAGGCAGTATTTTGAGGACAATGTGCGGCTGGTGATCATCGACTTGGGAGGTTCCTATTCCAAGTTCGCAAAACTCTATCCCGAAGCGCATATCATATTGCGCTATGAACAAGGAAAAAATCTGGGCATCAATCCCTTTTATATTTCCAACGATGCCGATCTGACCCCGGAACGCCTGGAAGACCTTGCCGTTTTTTTACTGGAACTTTTGGCGGAAGGGAAAACGGTTTCCAAAGGTAGGGAAGTGGCCATGAAGAAAGTGCTGTTGCACTATTATGGCCAAGTCCGCAAAGCACATTCGCTGGCTTCCCTTTACCATTTTGTCGATAGGAACAAAGAAAACCTCATGCAGGATCTGGGCATCCAAGAGGCGCATTTCAGTACCTATGATTTCCTGCATATCATATCGGAATATGTGGAAGGAGGGCTGTATAGCTTTTTGTTCAATGTTGGCGAAGACCAGACCTATAAAATAGAGGATAAACGGATGATCGTTTTTGAACTGGACGAGGTTCGGGACAACAAGGAAATCCTGTCGGTGATGCTAAAACTCATTAAGTCCGCCATACAGCGTACCATTTGGCGGAACCGCTCCGAAAGGGGCATCATTTTATTCGATGAGTTTGCCAAACAGTTGAAGTTCGATAATGTTCTGGAAAGTGTGGAATTCTACTATCAGGCCATCCGTAAGCAGAATGGCGCCATTGGTATCATTCTGCAATCCATCAACCAATTGCCGGACAATTCCACTTCTGCCAGTATCCTGGAAAATACCCAGGTCATTTATAGCCTTCGGAATGAAAAGGGATATGATGAACTGAGGAAGCGGCTCAACCTTTCCGACCATGATCTGAACCAACTTCGCTCCATTAGAAATAACTTAACGGGAGACCGAAAGCACACCGAAATGTTCATCAAGACCGGAAAGGAGAGCAACATCTTTCGCTTGGAAGTGCCGCCCGAAGTGTTCGCGGCCTATCTAACAGATGGTACGGAAAACGAGGCCATAATGGCCATTTATAGGGAGACCAGTGATATGGAAGAAGCCATCAGGAAATTTTTAAAACGCATAAATCAATAACCATTAAAACCTTTAAACATGAAACAGTATGCAAAAACTTTATTTATAGCACTTGCCTTCATCTTTTTATTGCCGGCAGGCGCTGCCTGCCAGGGTATGCCGGTCTATGATAACACCAATTTTATCAGCCTGGCAAAGCAGCTCGTGGAATCCGCAAAACAGACCTCAAACCTTTTGAAAACGGTCGAGTTCCTAAAAAAACAAAAGGAACGTATTGAGCAGGTGAGCAATGTGATCCAACAACTGGATGCCGTTGGCCAGTTGATACAGAACAATGGGAAGCTCTTCAATATGGTACAAAGGGATTTACAGGATATCTTGAATTCCCCATACGTCAAGCCCGACGAGATCGATCGGATCACGGATTCCTTTAATGAAATTATTGAGCGCTCCATGGAAAGTGTGGAATATGCCAATAAGATATTGACCAGTGATTACCTGAAGATGACCGATGCCGAACGTGCGGCAATCCTAAAAGAGTATGAGACCCAATCGAATGAAATGGTGGCCGAGGTAGAGAATAAAACCAGACGTTACAGGGAGATCATATCGTTTAGGAAAATGCAGGATAGGATCAATAACAGAACAAGTGAATATTAATAGACCATGTTTTTAGGTATTGGATTGGAATATGTGGATACGGTCTTCCAGACCATTAAGAACAGTGACTTTTCCCAATATACCATTGCCGGGATGAAGACATTGGCCGTGCTGTTCTTTCTGATCAATATCCTTAAAAAATATAATGAAGGCATCGCTACCACCGATGGCCATACCTGGGGACTGACGCCAACGGAACTGGCCAAGAATTTTGCCATCGTGCTGTTGGTCATTTTCTCTACACAGGTATTGGGCGTATTTGATGGCATTTTGGTGGCCATCGAGGCGCAATATCGGGATACGGCTCCGGCACTCCTCCCGTTGCAGTTGCAGGATGTGGACCTGGAACAGGATGTGGGTGCTTGGGAAGCCGCCAAAAAGGCCATGGCCATTTTATACGAAGCTTTGGTGACGCCGCTCTATGGGCTAAAGATGATCGCCTTTATTTTCGGTGTCGTGCTTTGGCTGTTGGACCTGTTCATTTATCCGCTATTCCTAGCAGAACGGTATTTTTTGTTGGGCATCATGCAGGCCTTTTTTCCATTGGTCATCAGTCTGGCTGTTTTTGAGAAATTCAGGTCACTGGCCTATACGTTCTTTAAGCTTTATGCCGGTGTGTATATGCTGGTCCCGGCCTTCTTTTTGGTCAATGTGTTTGTGAACAACCTTTACACCGAAATCAATGCCCATTTTTGGACAGGTCTGTTCGGTACGGATTGGGGGAGTGAGTTTTTTGCCCCTGTCATTGAATGTGCCTCCATCGGGTTTATAGTGCTTCTCAAATTTAAACTGTATAGAAAAGCCAGCACGTTCGTGTTAAGGCTTTTTACTGGAGGTTCATAAAAACCAAAACCCAAAATAGAATGAAAATACCTTATAAAAATATTTTTGACGTGCTCCGCACCAACCGTTTTATCGTATTGGCCACCGTGGGATGTTCTGCTTTGGTCTGCGTGTTTTCCATCGTTGTGACCATAAGAATCCACAGGGAGTCCCTAAACAATGCCTTTGTGGTCAGTAGCCAAGGAAATGTGGTGCCCTTGGAAGTGGTCAATCAGCGGGAAAACTTTGAAGTGGAAGCATTGGCACATTTAAAACTCTTCCACAGCTACTTTTATGACCTTGATGGCAACAATTATAAAAAGCAGGTTGAAAAGGCCCTGTGGTTGGGCAACAATTCCGTGGCCGAGCTGTTCCGTCAAAAGCAGGCCGAGGGTGTCTATAATAGGCTCCTGCAATATTCATTGGTACAGAACGTCATCAAGATTGAATCCCATGTGGAAACCAAAAGCGAACCGTATCCGTTCAGGACGGTAACCACCTTTCAGATTAACCGGGGCAGCATAACCGATTCCTACGAACTTATATCCAGCGGACACTTGATCCATGTAGATCGCCACTTTCCACATAACCCCCATGGGTTATTGGTCACGGATTATTTTGAAAATACACTCAGAAAACTTGAAGATTATGAAAATCCAGAAAAGTAAAATCGTCATGGTATTGATCATAGCAAGCGTGGTCTTGTTTATTGTTTTTTATTCAATCATCACGTTTGGAAAGGATGATGATACCGCAATTGAAAACAATCAAGTGCCCGTCCCTAAACTTGGAGAGGGGCAGAAACAATATGACAGTAAGATGGAGGCCATCGAAGCCTTGAAGGAAGAACGCGAAACAAATGCGCCAAGCATCTATGATGAGCGGCTATTGGATTCCCTGGGGTATTATAATACAAAACAGGACAGCATTCGAAAAAGAAGAATAATCGACAGTGTTTATTTCTTAGGACAAAGGCGGTATGAAAACTTGACCGCCTTAAAAAAGATGCAAGGCAATTATAATGGGCAATATTCCGAACCGGATCCTCAAGCTCTTCATCTTTCTAAAGCACCAAAAAAGGACACTGCATCAATAGATGACAAAGAATTGAAGGTTATCGCAAAGGAGTTGGGGCTGGAACATCAGTTGTTTTTTGCTTCCAATCCAAAAGAAAACCTTGAACGGCTTTTACGCAATACGGACAAAGAATTAATGGTTCGAGTAGATGGCACACAGACGGTAATGCAAAACTTTAGATTACGCATGAGGCTTTCCAGACCGGCCAAAATAAATGGGGTTACGGTGGATAAAAACACCTTGGTTTATGGTTTTGTGGGTTTTAAGCCCAACCGGACCATTCTAAATATTGAAAACGTCAAAGGGTGCGCTGTTCAATTTGAAGCGTATGATTTGGATGATGGCAGTAAGGGCATTTACATTGAAAACAGTTTCCGGGAGGATGTCCGAAAACAAGTAGTTGGTGATGTGGTGGATGACCTAAGCGTACCCGGAGTGCCACAGGTAAGTGGTGTCAAGCAGCTTTTTAGAAGGAGCAACCGACAGGTTAGGGTAACCATACTGGACAACTATCAATTAGTATTAAAACTTAAACAATGAAAGCAATATCTATACTTATAACTATAATTTTATCGGGTTCTTTAAATGCACAACCTGTGTTGGATACGCTGTATGCCAATAACAAAAAGAATGTGGCCTTATTTTTTCCGGAGGCTATCCGACAGGGCATTACAGGAGCTTCCCATTTTGTGTTCACCTATAATCGGGAGACAAAACAATATTTCGGGTTATTGCAGGCACAGCCAGGTGAAGAAAGCAATTTGTTGGTAGTAACAGAAGATGGACAGGTGTATTCTTATATCTTGAAATATTCCGAACGACTATCAAAATTAAATTATTTTATATCTAACACAGAAAGTATCGGAAATGAAGAGCCTTTTTCTGTAAAGCCAGAGCCAAAACAAAAACGATTGTATAGTATTGGAGAAAGGTTGGAATATTTTAAATCCTTCAGTACGTACTTGCTTAAAACCAAAGCCAAGAGACTGGCAGCTAAACAGAAAAATGGGATTAAAATTCAGCTCCAAAAAATAGTCTATCACCAATCCGAAACCTATATGGTTATGGAAGTATCCAATACTTCCGGTATTGACTTTGAAACTGACTTTTTAAAGGTTTATAGGGTAAGCGGCAATAAAAGACGAAAGGCTTCCTATCAACAATTGGAAATGCAACCTATTCATATTTATAACCCTCCAACCAAAATATGGAACGGTCAATCATTTCGCTTTGTATATGTACTGCCTAAATATGTACTTAGTGACAAGGAAAAGTTATTGGTGGAGTTACAGGAGCTGAATGGGGGGAGAAACTTGAAGTTGATATCTAGGCTAAGGGTTTGATTAAAAAAGATTAATTTATATTCAAAAATTATCTCATACTTTAGGAACTTTTTGGCACTATCTCGCTAAGTGTCTGTTTTTACCTGTCAAAATTAATGGGGGGTACATCTATGATTAAACCTCTTTTTTTAGGCTTTTGTGTGTGATTTTTCATCCAATGATAAAGCATCTTGCGATATTTTTTTACTGAAATCCATACTTCTCATTCGGGTAGCCAGGAAAACTGTTCCAGTCATTTTCTTTTGAATTCGTTTCGCCAGAGGTTAAGAACTGATTTTGGAATGTTAATTTCTTTAATGGCTTTTGTAACACTGTCCCGACGCATAGCTCAGTTTTATCGCCTTATGCTTAAGTTCTAAACTTCAAACTATGGGTTTTACCCTCATTTGGTCTTTAAAAACCGCCAAGATAATTCTTCTTCTTTATGACCAATATTTTGTAAGTTTAGTTTTCAGAGATAAAACCTTTTCTTAATAGGCCTGACAATTTTAAGGTAGTATATCGAAAATTAATGATAAGTTTTAGTGAGTTTTTATTATTTTTGTATTGTATAGAGAGCTTAAACGAGCTCGTTGATGTCTAAATTGATGTCCTAATTTAAAAGGTAAATTGTAAACTACTGATTTTCAGGTTTTTAATATAAGTGTTTCAAATCCTGTCATCCCGACAAAGTAAGGTTTTATTTAAAAGTGAGTTAATAGTTAAGTGATTTGTTGAGCTCACCTATCTACTGAAATTTTGAAAGTGATTTGATTTTCGAGTTACGAGTTACTCGTTTAACCAAAACACTTTCAAAATGAAAACAAACGCAACATTTGGCGTTACTTTCTTTATGCGCCTTAATTCCAAGAAAACAGACAATGCACTCATATTTGTCCGGATTGCAGTCAATGGTAAACGCTCTGAAATAAGTTTAAAAAGGAGTGCATCTCAAAAATTATGGGACAAAAAACAAAGGAAAGGTAAAAGGATTCGCTATGCTAGCGCTCGTTTGTAACGAGTGCTTATTTATATTTGTTAGGTTGCACTCGTCACAGATGAGCGCTAGCCGGGGAATTAGGTAATATTACTAGCCATCGTTGTCTTCTAACTTGTTCTCTAAGTAATCCATATAAGTTATTGCATCTCTAAACAAATAATTCAAGCCGTTTTATTTGAAATGGATAAAAACCTTCGAATATAGAATATAATTTTGATTTTAGGTAGTCAAATTCGAAATGGCCTATTTTTATTTTTAAAGGCATATAGAATTCCTATTTTCATATTTCGGAACTCAAAGGTTTTTCTTTCAAAATTTATTGAAGGTGTGAATAATTCGTTAAGGTAATTTGTTATATCCGCATCATCAATGTCTTCAAAATTTTCAATTCCTGTAATTTTATGAGGTTTATTTTCAACACCAAAAATTAAGGCTCCTCCTTTGTTATTCGAAAATGCACATAAAGATTTGGAGTAGTTCGATCGGGCTTTTTCTGATGTCCAATCAAATTTTGATTTAAACTCGATATAATGTGATTCTCTTCTTTTAATGACATTATCCTCATCAGCATTTCCAAAAAAATCTTTTAGCCAATTATCTGTTAGTATCTCTGTCATATTCAAAATTTATAAGTTTGCTCCAACGTTTAACAATATTCTTCGTTTTATTACTGAAACAGGTTCGGTACAGGCGACTTATACATATCGCAAGCTAAGTCGAAAATACTTCAAATTCAATTTAAATGACAGAAAAGTTATTGGTAGTTTTCAACAATAACTACAATTCTTCCACCATCAAATTATAGTCGTACTGCAAGTCTTCGTGCAGTTTTTCAATGGTTTTTTTAGCCAAAAGGAGTTGGCGGTCGTAAGTGTTTTGTAGTTGGGTGCTGCGTTTAATACTGGGTTTAAAATCGCGTAGTTTTTGGCAAAAGTAGAGGAGGAGTTCTACTTCGGTTTCTTTTTTTAAGGAGTAACGGATGTATTTTTTAACGTTGCGTAAAATTTTACGAACGCTCTTTCTAATATAAAAAAAGCTTTTGGTGTTAATTTGCTCGAATTCGGCATCCATGAAGGTTTTTATGCTTTCCACATAGCCGGTTTCGTCTTCCGATTCGAACAATAAATAGGTAAGGAGTTCTTTGTTTTCCTTCTTGAATTTAGCTAGCCGCAGGCAAATATCGAGCAGTTCTTCCCTCGATTTGTATTTCAGTTCTTTTTTTATGCTTACAACCGATGCTGCTTTCAATTGAGGTGCTTTTTAATACCGTCGTATGAGTAGTGACCGGGGCCAGCAATAAGAATGGCCAAAAATGCGAATAGGTACAGCAGGGCTTTTTCCTTTGTGCCGATGGGGTCGCTTAAATGCACCACAAAAGCTGCGACCAACATAGTAATAATTACCGGAATGGTGGCCCATTTGGTTTTAAAGCCCACAAGAACCAAGATAGGGGCAAGCACTTCGCCAATTAAGGTGAGGACAAGCGATGTGGTTTCGCCCAACCCGATGGGGTCGGCAAATTTTATGGGACTTAGAAAAAGCATGTTTATTTTTGGAATGCCATGGCTAAGCATCATACCCGAAAAGCCCACACGTAAAATGAGCAGGCCTAAATCGGTAGGTTTTTTTATGAGATTCAATACCATTAATCTTATCTTAATTTAGGGAATTCTGAAGGATTGTATTCGTGCATTACAGCGTAAACGGCTTCGAAAATATCTTCGGCCGAGGGTTTTGAAAAATAATCGCCATCGTTGCCGTAGGCCGGACGGTGTGGTTTTGCCGATAGGGTTTTCGGTGCGCTGTCCAAATATTGGAAAGCATTTTGTTCATTTAAAATATGATCTAAAATGTATGCAGAAGCACCGCCTGGTACGTCTTCATCAATCACCATTAATTTATTGGTTTTAGCAATGCTTTTAACAATGTCGTGGTTTAAATCGAATGGCATTAATGATTGCACATCGATAATTTCGACATTTATACCAACAGCCAATAAATCTTTGGCCGTTTGCTCCACAATACGTAGCGTAGAACCGTAAGACACTAAAGTGATATCGGCACCTTCTTTTACGGTTTCCACCACGCCAATAGGAGTTTTTAAGGCGCCTAAATTGTTGGGCATTTTTTCCTTTAATCGGTAGCCATTTAGGCATTCCACTACAATGGCAGGGTCGTCGCCCAACAATAGCGTGTTATAAAATCCAGCGGCTTTTGTCATGTTTCGTGGTACGAGTAAATTAACGCCTTTTGCCAAGTTTAAAATGCCGCCCATTTGCGAACCAGAATGCCAAATACCTTCCAAACGGTGGCCACGGGTTCTAATAATCAATGGGGCTTTTTGTTTCCCTTTGGTGCGGTAATGGGTGGTAGCCAAATCGTCACTGATAATTTGCAGGGCATACAGAATATAATCCAAATATTGGATTTCTGCAATAGGGCGCAAACCGCGCAATGCCATGCCAATACCTTGCCCAACAATAGTGGCTTCGCGAATGCCGGCATCGGCCACACGAAGTTCGCCATGTTTTTCCTGCAAGCCTTCCAAACCTTGGTTTACATCACCAATATTACCGGTGTCCTCCCCAAAAACGAGGGCTTCGGGGTATCGGGTAAAAATGGCATCAAAGTTATCGCGAAGGATGATACGCCCATCTACCTGCGGGGCATCATCGTTGTATGTGGGTTTTATTTCTTGAATTCTGGTGTTCGAACCTTGGGTTTCAGAATACAAATGCGAACTGAACTTGGGTTGTACTTTTTCGAAAATTCTATTGATCCAGTCAGTCAGTTGCTTTTTTTCCGTTGTGGTCTCTCCCAAAGTATAACGAAGTGCCCTGCGTCCGTGCGATAAAATGTCCTTGCGGGTGGGTTCGCTAATATTAGCAAGGCTTTCGCGTATTTTTTGGATAAAAACACCATTAGTACTAGTAGTTTCAGTTTGCTTTAACAGCGAAACCAGTTCGTCCTGTTCGTTTTTAATCGGCTTTAAAAAGGTGTTCCAAGCATTGTTTTTGGCTTGCCTTACCTCGCGTTTAGCAGCTCTTTCAATATCCAAAAGAGCTTCGTTGGTGGCAATACCGTTTTCAATAATCCACTCGCGCATTTTGGTGTTGCAATCGCGTTGGGTTTCCCATTCCAATCGCTCTGCGGTTTTGTAACGCTCGTGCGAACCCGAAGTAGAGTGGCCTTGGGGCTGGGTTACTTCGGTAACATGGATTAATACCGGAACGTGTTCCTCACGGGCAATGGCGCCAGCCTCTTGGTAGGTTTCCATTAAATTGGCATAATCCCAACCTTTTACACGTAATATTTCATAGCCTTTACTATCATTATCACGTTGGAAACCTTTTAATATTTCTGAAATGTTTTCTTTGGTAGTTTGATGCTTGGCATGTACCGAAATACCGTACTCGTCGTCCCAAACACTAATCACCATCGGAACTTGCAATACGCCGGCCGCATTTATGGTTTCAAAAAATAGGCCCTCACTGGTACTGGCATTGCCAATGGTGCCCCAAGCGACTTCGTTTCCGTTTTCTGAAAACTTGGTGCTGTTGATGCCTTTTACATTCCTAAAAATTTTCGATGCCTGTGCTAAGCCCAATAGCCTTGGCATTTGCCCAGCCGTGGGCGAAATATCGGCACTGGAATTGTATTGTTTGGTGAGGTCTTTCCAACTGCCGTTATCGTTTAAACTGTGAGTAACAAAGTGCCCGCCCATTTGGCGTCCGGCCGACATGGGCTCTAGCTCGATATTGGTGTTGGCGTAAAGTCCGGCAAAAAACTGCTCGGCAGTCAATTCGCCCAAAGCCATCATAAAGGTTTGGTCCCGGTAATAGCCCGAGCGCCAATCGCCTTTTTTAAAGGCTTTGGCCATGGCCAATTGCGGTACTTCCTTGCCATCACCAAAAATGCCAAACTTGGCTTTTCCCGTTAATACTTCCCGGCGGCCTAACAAACTACACTCTCTACTGATTAACGCTATTTTATAGTCGTTGATGACTTCGGTTTTAAAATCTTCGAATGATAGGTTGTTTTCCAAATCGGTTAGCGTATGCATAGGGTCTAAGTTTAGCTTGCGCAAAAGTAGGCAAATTTTACCTTTTTTGCAATTTTAGAGGCTGTTAAACCTATGTGAAATATATAAAAAAAATGCTGATTCGATGTTTGTATTGTTGAAAATTCATTTAAATCAGTTAAAAAATAAGAATAATTCAAAATAATTTAAAACCAACGTCGCCTAAACAGCCCTAAAAGCGATTGTGGATCGAGCGTGAATTTGAAGCGTATTTTCTGACTGTAGTGTGGTTGACCAACTTCCCAACCCAAATTGGAGTAAATGGGAAAATAGATTTCGAAATAATCGGTCACTAAATTAACACGGATGCCAGAGTCGTACACAAATGTAGAGGGATTGTGCCTACTTTTTACCAATCCTATGTCGCCATAGGCTAAAATATAATTCCAAATGGTTGTACTGGCGTTTAGCGTAGTCATCCATTGGTTGGCAAACGGGGTTTCCAGTTTCGATTTAAAACCTCCTTCTGCAGTAATGTATTGTTGACTGAAAATACCCGTGGCTTCCGATCGTCCCAAATAATTATAATCGAACAAATAATCGGTTGGACGATCTAATGCGAAACTAAAATAATTAGAACTCGGGTCGGTATTATTCTTTAAAAATGCTCCGGCAAACACTCGTAAATTTAGCTGCCTATTGCTTTCAAACAGTTTGCGGTATTCGTAATTAAACGACACTTTACTGAACTTTTTCCCCAATTGGAAATCGGTGTACCAACTACTGAAATTAATAAGGTTGTCGTTAGAATTGATGTAGCGCGCGTTGAAGACACTATAGTTGGGTTCGGTGGAAGTAAAAATGTTGTTTTCGTCCTTATCCCTTTTGATGTTTACATACCTAAACCGTAGCATATCGCGTTTGTTGGAGCGCAGGTCATCGCTTTCGCGGAACATAAATGTAAGCGACGGTGTAACCCGGGTAACGAATAAGTCTTCGGCATACGACGAATATCCGCCCACAATACCGTAATTCATATAATATAAATCGCTGTTTTCGAAATAATGGGTTTTTGATACCGAAGCCGAACCCGTCAAAGATTTGGACCCAAAGGAATACACCGGAGTGATTTTATAATTGAAAAGCTTTCTTAAAACGGTGGTGTTGTAGGCTTTTGCTCCCAAAGTTACCCCATCGTAAATGTTATTGAATTCTACAATAGGCATGAGGAACACCTGGTTGTAATACGGGTCTTCAATATCCTTAAACAACCTAAATTGTAAAGGTTTGTTGTTGAAAAAGAAGCCTTTTAGCGATTTCCAATTGTCACGTTGGTTAATTTCGGGTATGGTATTATCGTAATTTAAAACAAGTTTGTTGGCGCCCTCTCTGGGAAGCGTAATGGTTTTTTCTCCATCAATATTTTCAACCCAGGTTTTGTTTACTATTTGGTCGTTGTACAGGCTGTAAAGCGATACGGGCATATTGTTGTCCCGTTTATTTTTGATAGTTACCGTAATGGAATCTTCGGTTTTTATAACATCCTTGATTTTGAAATCTATCTTTTTACGCGTTTTTAAATAATCGTTGAAAAACCAATCGATGTTTTTATCGGTTTTCGATTTCATGTAACTTTCGAAAGCTTCAGCTGAAGTGTGTTCCAATTTGTTTTCAGCCAAAAAGGATTCCAAACTTAGTTTTACAATATCTTGATTTACAAAATCGTCGAGGTATTTCAGTCCAACGCCGGCCTTGTATTTATTCGCAATATTATGGTTGAATTTTAACAGCGAATCTTTTTGCATGGCCAAAGGTTGGTCGCGATTGGTGCGCGCCATGAGCATAAAGGCCAGTATGTATTTGTCGTTATACTTCATGTCGGCTGCATGAAACGCCCGAATCCCCCAAATATCAGCTATGTTACCTAAAAACTTCATGTTTGGGTAGTGCTGATCTACATAATTCATTAAATAATAAATTTGGATGCCGTCGAGTAACCACTGTTCTTTTCTGGGGTTTATCAACAAAGTGTTTTCCAAATAATTATGCAATACAATTTTTAAAAGCTTTAGTTCGTATTGAAAATGGCTAGGGTATGATTTTATAAAACTGGGAAGAAAATTGAGTCCGTAAATGGGGTCTTTATCGTTGTCTATTTTTGTTGCCAAAAGCCGTTTGTGCGGGTATTTTCCAAAATTATCGAAAATAAAATTCTTTATTTTTTCGGTAATCAAAACCTTATCGATAACCTCTAGGTCGTTGTCTTCAATGTTTGAAACGATGGCATAATCGTCGGCTTGGATGGTTTTAAATGTAGAATTCCGACTTAAAAACAGTTTGTTGTTCACCCAATCCTTACCTTCCAAAGATACAATTTGTCTGTTGGGCAGTTGTTCGATATGGCTGGTGTTGAGTTCGGTAGTTAAAACATAGCCGTTTGGGTGTTCAATTTCCAAAAATACATCCGCTTTAGGGATGTACAAATCATCCAAATCTTTGTTGCTATAATATTGCCATTCACCATCGTAAATTGCTGGTGTTATGTACCAATACCTTAAATTAAAATCGCCATCATCCGTAACGCCATAACTGGTGAATTTTGCGTTGGGCACTTGCACAATATATTCCAACTTGATGGTATACGAACCATTGGGTTTTGTGGGTTCGTTGAGCGCGACTTTTATAACGTCAATTTGATTTTTTAAGGGATGAAAATGTAATTCCTCTCCATTTTGTTTTATGGATGAGAGCACCGAAAACCCCCGATCTTCATTTTTTGCTAAATGAAAATCGTTTTTGTATTCATCGGCCATCCTAATGGCTAACTGGGTCTTTTTTGTGGAATAGCTGTTGCTCCAGTCGTTCAGGTAAATGGTTTCCAACGTTCTGTTGGTGGTATTGTGATAAACGATGGTTTGGGAAATCTTAATTTGCTTGTTGTCCACATCAAATACGGCTTTTAGGTCAATTTTATTTTGACTGAAGAAAATAAAGGGCATCAGCAAAAAAGAAACAAGACAAAAAAAGTGTATTTTCAATTTTTAAATAGCGTTAAAGGTTAGCAAATTCGCGCAAGGCGTTGCAAGATAATAAAATATATGTGGGCATAAGCAGTCCTATGTATTTATTATGCACGCATAAGTAAATAGTTCGGTAAAATTACTTTTAGGTTTAAAAATTCGGACTTAATCCCGAATGTTTGTAGAAATTATCAAGGATTTCAATTACTTCGTCTTCGGTGTCCACCAAATGTACGAGGTCTAAATCTGTAGCGCTAATATTTGAAAAAGTGTCCAACAAGGTGCTTTTTACCCAATCCATTAAGCCTTTCCAAAAATCGGTACCGACCAAAATGATTGGGAATTTCCCGATTTTATGTGTTTGAATGAGCGTTAAGGCTTCAAAAAATTCATCTAAAGTGCCGAAACCTCCAGGCATAACCACAAAGCCTTGCGAGTATTTTACAAACATCACCTTTCTAACGAAAAAGTAATCGAAATCTAAACTTTTATCTGGGTCAATGTATGGGTTGTCGTGTTGCTCAAAAGGCAAGTCTATGTTAAGACCCACTGAAGTGCCTCCACCCAAATGGGCGCCTTTGTTTCCGGCTTCCATAATACCGGGGCCACCGCCGGTAATAACGCCATAACCGGCCTCAACAATTTTTTGGGCAATGCTTTCGGCTAATTTGTAGTACTTCTGCTCGGGTTTGGTTCGCGCCGATCCAAAAATGGATACACAAGGACCAATTTTGCTCATTTTTTCGAATCCGTTAACAAATTCGCCCATAATTTTAAAAATGGCCCAAGAGTCGTTAGTTTTTATCTCGTTCCAACCTTTGTGGTGGTGCTCTTTTCTCATGCTTTTCTTTTAAATTATTTTCTTTTGAAAGGTGCAAAATAATATTAAAATATGAAACTTTAAAGGTTGGAGTCATGTTCAAATAATTAAAATTCACCCAATGGAAATAAAAAAGGCAAACCTGATGGTTTGCCTTTCAGATAAATTATTTTGTGTTTATAGTGGTTTCCTGCCGCTTATTATATTATAAAGAATAACAATTATTGCTATTACCAGCAATATGTGAATAAGGCTACTGGTACCCATACCAGGCGCGATACCTAATAAGCCCAATAACCATGCTATAATACAAATCACAGCTACTAACCAGAGAATACCTTTCATAATTAAAAAATTTATGGTTTATATGTTTTTAAATATACAAAAAAACCCACGAATTTTTTAGAATAATATTAATTGGGTTAAAGTCTTTAGGTTTTGAGCACATGGCACATTTTGCTACTTTAATTCCTTTTTCAAGAATTTGGCCGTATAGCTTTTTTCGTTTTTTATAATTTCTTCAGGAGTGCCTTCTGCAACAACTTTTCCACCGCCCTTTCCGCCTTCATAGCCAATATCGATAATGTGGTCAACGGTTTTAATAACATCGAGGTTGTGCTCAATTATTAGTACCGTGTTGCCTTTGTTCACCAATTTATTCAGCACTTGCATTAGCACCCTGATATCTTCAAAATGGAGTCCGGTAGTCGGCTCGTCTAAAATATAAAAGGTGTTCCCGGTATCGCGTTTGGAGAGTTCGGTGGCTAGTTTGATACGTTGCGCTTCACCGCCAGAAAGCGTGGTGCTTTGTTGCCCCAATGTGATATACCCCAAACCAACATCCTTGATGGTTTTTAGTTTTTTATGGATTTTCGGGATGTGCTCAAAAAAGTCAACGGCTTCATTAATAGTCATATCCAAAACATCGCTGATGGATTTGCCTTTGTACCGAATTTCTAGCGTTTCGCGATTAAAGCGCTTGCCTTGGCAGGTTTCGCAATCGACATAAACATCGGGCAGGAAATTCATTTCAATAACCCGTAAACCGGCGCCTTGGCAAGTTTCACAGCGACCGCCTTTTACGTTAAAGCTAAATCTTCCGGGTTTATAACCGCGAATCATGGCCTCGGGAATTTTTGCGAATAGGCTACGGATTTCATCAAAAGTTTTGGTGTAAGTTGCCGGATTACTTCGTGGCGTTCTTCCAATGGGTGATTGGTTGATGTCGATCACTTTGTCGATATGGTCCAAACCTTTTATGCTTTTGTAGGGCATCGGTTTTTTAACGCCATTGAAATAATGGGCATTTAAAATAGGGTAGAGGGTTTCGTTGATTAATGTGGATTTACCACTGCCTGAAACGCCAGTAACACCAATCATTTTTCCCAAAGGAAATTTTACAGATACATTTTTAAGGTTATTGCCTGTGCAGCCTTTCAGTTCTAAAAACTTGCCGTTGCCTTCACGTCGCTTTTTGGGTACTTCAATTTCTTTGTTACCGTTTAAGTAATCGGCAGTAAGCGTATTGTGACTTTTTAGCTCGTCCGGATTTCCGATACTGATAATATCACCACCGTGCTTACCGGCTTTGGGGCCGATATCAATCACGTAATCGGCACGTTCTATCATATCTTTATCGTGCTCCACAACGATTACCGAATTGCCAATATCACGAAGTGACACCAACGAATTAATCAGCTTTTCATTGTCACGTTGGTGCAAGCCAATACTCGGTTCATCTAAAATATAGAGCACGCCGACCAATTGCGAACCAATCTGCGTGGCCAACCGAATGCGCTGTGCCTCACCCCCAGAAAGGGATTTGGAGCTTCGGTTTAAGGATAGGTAATCCAAGCCTACGTCCAACAGAAACTGTAAACGTGCTTTGATTTCCTTTAAAATTTCTTCTGCAATTTTAAGTTGCTTTTCCGAAAGGTGCTGGTGCAAATTATTGAACCAATCGGCTAGTTCAACAATATCGGTATTGGCCAATTCGGCAATATTTTTTTCATTGACTTTAAAGTACAACGATTCTTTTCTTAAACGGGAACCTTCGCATACAGGGCATTTCACTTTATCCATATAATCTTTTGCCCAACGTTTTAACGAGGTCGATTCTGCCGTTTTATATTGGTTTTCAATAAAGTTGGCTACGCCTTCAAAGTCTATTTTATAATCGCGGGTAACGCCCAAGGTTTTACTTTCCACCGAAAATTTTTCGTTTCCGCCGTAAAGAATCATCTGTTTGGCTTCCTCGGGAATGTCTTTATAAGCATCTGAAAGACTGAAGCTAAAACGCTGTGCAATGGTATTCAGCTGCTTAAAAATCCAACTGTTTTTTTCAGGGCCGTGTGGCGCCAAAGCCCCATTTTTTATCGATAAATTTTCATTCGGAACAATCTTTTTTTCGTTGATTTGATAAAGTGTACCAATACCATTGCAATTGGGACAAGCACCTTTGGGTGAGTTGAACGAAAAGTTGTTCGGCTCTGGGTTGGGGTATGAAATTCCGCTTGACGGACACATTAAGTTCCGACTGAAATAACGGGCTTCGTTCGTATCTTGGTCAATTACCAAAAGCACATCGTCGCCGTGGTACATGGCTGTATTGATGGTTTCGGTAAGGCGTTTGTCGTTATCTACATCGTCGTTTATTACCAAACGGTCAATCACAATTTCTATGTCGTGGGTTTTGTAACGGTCCAGCTTCATGCCCTTTACAATATCACGGATTTCGCCATCGGTACGCACTTTAACGAAACCTTGTTTGGCGATTTGCTCGAACATTTCGCGGTAATGCCCTTTACGCGAGCGCACCACTGGCGCCAAAACATTTATGCGTTTGTCCTTAAAATCGCTGATTATGAGTTCCTTTATTTGCTCATCGCTGTAACTCACCATTTTTTCGCCAGTGTTGTAACTGTAAGCATCGCTCGCACGGGCAAAGAGGAGACGCAGAAAATCGTAAATTTCGGTAATGGTGCCAACGGTAGAACGTGGCGATTTACTGGTGGTTTTTTGCTCGATGGCAATTACGGGTGAAAGGCCGTCGATTTTATCCACATCAGGTCGCTCCAATCCACCCAAAAATTGTCGCGCATAGGCCGAAAACGTTTCAATGTAACGGCGCTGACCTTCGGCATAAATGGTGTCGAAGGCCAATGATGATTTTCCGCTGCCCGAAAGCCCCGTTATCACCACCAGTTTTTCACGCGGAATAGATACATCAATGTTTTTTAAGTTGTGCGCCCGTGCGCCCTTAACTTCAATAAAATCGGTAAATTCACTCATAAAATGGCAAAAGTGCAAAGGTACAATATTAGTTGTTAAATTGTTGTGAAGTTTTATTTCTGATTTCTTATAATTGTAGAAGAAACAACCATTTATACTAAAAAATATAGACATGAAAATATTAGGCATAGGCTCAAGGATTAATCACCCTGAATACGGAAAAGGTGTGGTAACCAATGTAACTTCTCAACACTATTGGGTCACTTTTATCGAAAACGGATTGGAAACCATTGATTTGGATAGTGATTTTGAAGTGATTGAAGCGGCCGATGGCGATGTGGATACCATTAGTTTTGCCGAAGTGGAAAGTAGCTTAGTGCAAATTCTAAAACGTTGGAGCGATGTGAGTGAAGTAGTGCCCATTGCCGATAAATATAAAGGCGGCACCATTATTTTACAACCAGCAGACGATAGCTTAAAACCTTATGAGTTGCCCATCGATAAGTTTTTCAATAAAATTATTATGGTGCGCGACCGACTGCGTGTTATGGAACAACGCATCAACGCTAGTGATTTGGATGAACAGCAAAAGGTGGATTTACAGCAATACATCACCCGAATTTACGGCAGTTTAACCAGTTTTAATGTGCTGTTTAAATCAAAGAGCCATCAGTTTGTGGGGCAACGGGGAAAATAGATTTGTTTTGGTGTTTTCTTTGTGAAATTTTGAAAGCCCAAAAAACACCAAAACTTTACAAGTGAAAACACATTATTGGGTGAGTTCAGTTAGGAATAAAGTTTGTGTATAAAAAGTTATCTTTGTTATAGTAAAAGTTAATATTATGAATATTGAAGCCACAAAATTAGAGTTGATGCATCTTTTACTGCAAACGCAAAAAGAAAGCCTGCTAAAAAAGCTAAAAGCCGTTTTTGAAGAAGAACAAGTGGATTGGTGGAATGATCTGTCCGAACATGAACAAAAAGAAGTTGAAACAGGTTTGAAGCAAGCAGAAAAAGGTAATTATGCCGAAAACGAAACTGTAATGAAACGGTTCGAAAAATGGTGATAAGAATTGTTTGGACACCCCAAGCAGAAAAAGGTTTGACACTGTATTAGAATATTTGGAAGAAGAATGGACAATAAATGAAATTTTAAATTTAGAGAAAAATTTAAAGGATTTTTTAGACCGAATAAGCAAATATCCCAAAATTTGTCCGCAAACATCAAAGTTTCAAAATGTACATAAAGGGCTCGTCGATAAGAATAATTATATCGTTTATAGAATTCAACCACAAAAATAATTGATAGAAATTATCAATTTTAGAGGAACAAAACAAAAACCTTTAGAGTAGAATTGGTATTTTATTCTTTCCCCTTAACACCATCAAGCTCCAAACCAAAAAACAAAAACTTATGGAAAGTTGGAAGTTGCGCACCACTTTCGGTGGTGGTCCAATCGCTCCAAGTGGCGCTAAGGCCGTCGATGGGCAAAATATCAACCCACATTTGAAAATGGGTCGGCATGCCGTTATCGTCCAAATGCCATAAATAGGAATCGCCAGGTGTAGAACCGCCCGTAGTGTAGGTAACTAACAACGCTTCTTTGTTGTTTTCAGTTTTTACAATGGTGCGTTTGGTGCCTTCGTCAAATACTTTGTAAGGTGCTACTAACCAAAACGAATCATTTTCAAAATAGCCAATGGCTTTGTTCCGTAAATCGGCCACCATATCGTTTTCACTTCTGAAATTATGGATAAACACTTCGCTTTTGGAATAGTCACTCAAATTAAGGACCACTTTGTTTTCTTTCCAATACACCGCACAGGTATTTTTTTCTTTGTTCCATTCGTAATGGCGTCTTTTTTTAAACGTCCATTCCAAATGACTGGTGTTTTTATAGGCTTCATAATTTAAGGCGTTCAACATTTTGTTTGCCAAGGCATCAGCTTGTGAACCTTCAATGCCAATAGGGAGGGGTTCGTCGTATTTAACATATAAATAACCGAAAAACAGTAAGCTGGGCAGTGTGAAAAAGATAACTACACCAGCAATAATTTTCAATGTTTTTTTTGTTTTTTTACCCATTATTCTTCTTCGATACTATAGTAAAAGAACGCCTAAATTATTAAATATGATACGTTAAGAAAAAGAAAATCGCTAAAAACCGATGGCTGTATCATCCCCTCGATAATCGGCACCACCCTCGTACGTGTCGTCCTCTAAAACCAGTATTCCATCGACACGCCCAATTACTGGGGCATGCTCTTCTTTAATGGAATACCCTTTTTCTTTGAGTTGTTCAATGATATTTTTGCTGAACGAATAGGGCTCCATCCGAATATAATCGGGCAGCCATTGGTGATGGAACCGAGGCGCATTAACGGCCTCTTGCATGCCCATGTCAAATTCGTGGACATTTAAAATGGTCTGCAACACCGAAGTGATGATGGTGGAGCCTCCAGGTGTGCCTACCGACATGTAAAACTTTCCGTTTTTTTCAACAATGGTGGGTGTCATGGCACTGAGCATGCGCTTTTCGGGAGCGATGCTGTTAGCTTCGGCACCAATTAACCCAAACATATTGGGATGGCCGGGTTTACTACTAAAATCGTCCATTTCGTTATTGAGGAAAAAACCAAGTTCGGGGCAATAGAGTTTTGAACCATAGGCCCCGTTCAGTGTCGTTGTTGCGGCTATGGCATTCCCAAAGGTGTCAACGATGGAGTAGTGGGTGGTTTCATCACTTTCAATAATTTCGATGTTGCCGTGTGAAATCGCTTTGGAATCGGTAGCTTTTTCAAATGAAAAATCGGCCATACGTTGGCTTAAATAGGATTCGTCAATCAAAGCTTTTTCAGGAATCTCAACAAAATCGGGGTCGCCCAAATAAAAGCTGCGGTCGGCAAATGCCCGTCTTTCGGCTTCGGTAATCACTTGAATGTATTTTAGTGAATTGTGATCGTATTCATCCAAGGGAAAAGGTTCCACCATTTTCATAATCTGTCCCAAACAAATACCGCCACTGGAGGGCGGGGGTACCGAATAAATGGTTAAATCGTCATAAGTAAAACGAATGCAGTTCCGCCATTTGGCTTCATATTTTTCTAGGTCTTCTAAGGTGATGATGCCTCCGTTTGCCCGAATAAAATGAACTAAAGTTTTGGCCGTTTCGCCTTTATAGAATTCATCACGACCGTTTTTTAAAATCCGTTCCAAAGTTTGAGCTAAAACGGGATATTTAATGGAGTCGTTAACTTTCCAATTTTTATCAAATGGAATGGAATCTGGGTTCACTTTTGGGAATAGTGGTTGGTATTCTTTTATTCTTTTGGACTGTTTTTCAGTAACAATAACACCTTTGTAAGCGAGGTCGATTACTGGTTTTAAAATGGTTTCCATGGGAAGCGACCCGAATTTTTCATGAACGGCAAACACGCCGGCCACCGTTCCGGGAACCCCCACAGCCATGGCGCCAAGTGTGCTTTTATCGTGAATGACGTTTCCGTTTTCATCCAAATACATATTTTTTGTGGCGGCCAAAGGGGCTTTTTCGCGGTAATCCAAAACGCCCGTTTCGCCGTTGGATTTTCTGTATACCATAAAACCGCCGCCGCCCAGATTGCCGGCATAGGGGTAGGCCACGGCCAAGGCCAGCTCGGTGGCTATCATGGCATCAAACGCATTGCCGCCCTGTTGCAATATATCAACCCCAATTTTGGAAGCCTCGGCCCGCGCCGATACTACCATGGCATGTTTTGCAATGACTCCTTTTTTGGGCTGGGTTTCAGGTTTCTTCTTGCAGGAAATGAAACAACATAAAATAGATAGAATCAGAAAGCAATATCGGGTCATAAAATCTCATTTAAATCGTGTAGTTTTTCTTTTGAAAACGCAATGAGTTCATCAAAAAACGTGGAGAATTCGCATTCAAATTCAGTATAAAACTCTTCCAGTTCTACAACAGCCTCATTCATGCCCGAACGGTGTTTGGTGCGTTGGTTCATGCCATCTAAAACTTTTGCTATGCCTTCAATCGATTTATAATTCAGCAACCAGTTATCGGCCAGCATGTACGGCATCATTTTTTGAATCCGAAGCGGAAGGATTTCATAATAGGTTTCCAAAGATTCGTAAAACGCCTCAACATATTCAGCCAAAGGAACGGCCGAATATTTATGCCAATTTTTGGCCAAAAAATGGTCGTACAGAATGTCTACAATAATCCCAGAATAATGTCCGTATTTACTGTGCAATCGCTTGGTGCTTTGCCTTACTGTTTCATGGGCATCGGTGTAAGTGTCTATAAAACGGTGCAGCAAAATGCCCACTTGAATGTTTTTGGGGTATTTTTTGTATTTTTTTCCTTTTATGCCATCTGCGATAAAATTTCCAATAGTCACTAAATCATTGTCACCAGAAAGGTAAATATGGGCAAGGTAGTTCATGGTTGAAATTTACGAATTCCATTTTAAGAAAACCCGTTTTGAAATGCTATATTTGTCTGGAAATTTTATAAACTAAAACTGACTTTATGACTCTTATAAAATCTATTTCGGGAATTCGAGGTACTATTGGCGGACAGGCCGGAGAAAATTTAACGCCCATCGATGCGGTAAAATTTGCCTCGGCTTATGGAGTTTGGCTGAAACAACAACGTGAAAAGGACAACCATAAAGTGGTGGTAGGCCGCGATGCCCGTATTTCAGGAAAAATGATTCAAAACCTGGTGATGAACACTTTGGTGGGAATGGGCATTGATGTGGTTGATGTGGGGCTATCTACAACGCCAACCGTTGAAGTGGCCGTACCTATGGAGCATGCCGATGGCGGAATTATTCTAACGGCCAGTCACAACCCAAAACAATGGAACGCCCTGAAACTTTTAAATGAAAAAGGCGAGTTTTTGGATGCGGTTGAAGGAGGGAAAATCCTTGAAATAGCTGAAAGTGGCGCTATAGATTTTGCCGATGTGGATAGTTTAGGAAAGGTTACCAAAAATAAAGCTTACATCGATTTGCATATTATTGAAGTGCTCGATTTGGATTTGGTAAGCGTAAAGGCTATTGAAGAAGCCAATTTCAGAGTGGTGGTTGATGGTGTAAATTCTACAGGAGGCATCGCTGTTCCGTTATTATTGGAGCGTTTAGGTGTGGAAGTGGTTAAAATCCACTGCGAGCCCAATGGCCACTTTCCACATAATCCAGAGCCTTTAAAGGAACATCTAACGGATTTATCGGAAGCCGTGAAAAAACATAAAGCTGATTTCGGAATTGTTGTGGATCCAGATGTAGACCGTTTGGCTTTTATGGATGAAAATGGTGAAATGTTTGGCGAAGAATATACCTTAGTGGCCTGTGCCGATTATGTTTTAAGCCGTACACCGGGCAATACGGTGAGCAATATGAGCTCCACGCGTGCCCTGCGAGACGTTACAGAAAAGCACGGTGGCACTTACGAAGCTAGTGCCGTTGGGGAGGTTAACGTAGTTAAGTTGATGAAGAAGAACAATGTGGTTATTGGTGGAGAAGGCAATGGCGGTATCATATATCCAGCGTCCCACTATGGGCGAGATGCCTTGGTAGGCGTGGCTTTGTTTTTAAGCCTATTGGCCGAAAAAAATATGAGTGTTAGCGAGCTAAGAAAAACTTACCCAAGCTATTTTATGGGTAAAAAGAAGATTGAGCTGACTCCCGGTTTGGATGTTGACGGTATTTTAAAAACCATTGAAGAACGCTACCAAAACGAAAAACTCACCACAATTGACGGCGTAAAAATCGATTTAGCCGAAAGTTGGGTGCATCTACGAAAAAGTAACACCGAACCCATTGTCAGAATTTATACTGAAGCGAAATCGCAAGACGAGGCCGATGCTTTGGCAGATAAATTTATTGCAGAGCTTGGAGAAATAGCCAATATTTAGAATAATATCTACAAGACTTGTTTAAAACAATATCTATAAAATCTGTTATTGTTTTTTTGAAAATTAATGTCATCCCGAAGTTCTGTTTTATGGAATTCGGGATGATTTTTTTTACCAATTAGAAAAACTTATCTTCACAATCATAAAATGTGAAATTAAAAACTTCATTCTTTTTGAAGTTCAATATGTCTATGAAAAAACTAGCATTACACTGGAAAATTATTACAGGAATGGTTCTCGGGATCATTTTTGGTTTTATCATGAATACCGTTGATGGCGGAAAGGGTTTTGTAACTGATTGGATCTCACCCTTCGGTACCATTTTTATTAATCTTTTAAAACTCATTGCCGTACCGTTGATTTTGGCATCGTTAATTAAAGGGATTTCAGATTT
This sequence comes from Tamlana crocina, assembly GCA_040429635.1. Lineage (NCBI taxonomy): Bacteria > Pseudomonadati > Bacteroidota > Flavobacteriia > Flavobacteriales > Flavobacteriaceae > Tamlana > Tamlana crocina. The sequence goes on from CP158972.1 coordinate 1,992,396, forward strand.
AAAGGATATTTCAAAAATAAAATCGATGGGGCTGCGCACCATATCTATTTATATATGTACCACCGTGGTGGCGATTGTTATTGGTTTGGGTATTGTAAATACGGTTAAGCCGGGCGTGGGCATGCCGCAGGATACCATTGAAAAGATAAAACTGAAATACGAAAACGATGCCGGCGTTACTGATAAGTTGGCCAAAGCAACCGCGCAAAAAGATGCTGGGCCACTGCAGGCATTGGTTGATATTTTTCCGAGTAACATTTTTCAATCGTTTGCTGAGGCTTCTATGCTTCAGGTGATATTTTTCGCTTTGTTTGTGGGGATTTGTTTGTTATTGATTGGAGAAAAAAAGGCCAAACCTTTAATCGATTTTTTCGATTCGCTCAATGAAGTGGTTATGAAAATGGTCGATTTAATCATGCTTTTTGCTCCCTATGCCGTTTTCGCTCTGCTAGCCAACGTTATTATTGCATTTGATGATACCGAAATTTTAGTCAAACTACTTTATTATGCACTTTGCGTTGTGGGCGGACTCATTTTAATGATTTGCTTTTACTTGGTTATGGTGAGTGTTTACACGAAAAAATCGCCATTATGGTTTTTACAGCAGTTAAGTCCTGCGCAATTATTGGCGTTTTCAACCAGTAGTAGTGCGGCCACATTGCCCGTTACCATGGAGCGCGTTGAGGAACATATTGGTGTCGATAAAGAAGTGTCTGGTTTTGTGTTGCCCGTAGGCGCTACAGTAAATATGGACGGCACTAGTTTGTACCAGGGCATAGCTGCTGTTTTTATTATGCAGGTTATTTGGCCAGAAGGTTTAACTTTTACGAACCAAATGGTTATTGTTCTAACGGCGTTGCTGGCCTCTATTGGTAGTGCGGCGGTACCGAGTGCGGGTATGGTGATGCTCGTTATCGTGTTGGAATCGATTGGGTTTCCGGCGGAATTGTTGCCGATAGGCTTGGCACTTATTTTTGCCGTTGATAGGCCTTTGGATATGTGCCGTACCGTAGTAAATGTAACCGGCGATGCCACTGTATCGATGATGGTGGCCAAATCGTTGGATAAATTGCACGATCCCAAACCCAAGGAGTGGGACGATAATTACGAGGAAGTGAAGTAAGAAATAAACAGAGAACAAGTTTTTATAGAAAACTTTGTGAATCGTGTACCCTGAGCATTGATTGAAAAGAAACAATATTTTCTTTCAAATCACCTTAGAAAGCAAGTCGAAGGGTCTTTTAAACTATTAACTTTTGAATTATGAAACTAAAATCGCCCATAGTTTCCGTTGAATGGCTGAAAGAAAATTTGGAGGCCGAAATTTTAATCGTGTTGGATGGCACCATCAATAAAACCTTTGATGCTTCCCAAAACCAGATTTTGAATGCCCGTTTTTTTGACATCAAACAGAAGTTTAGCAATCTGGACGACCCGTTCCCCAGTACGTTTCCTTCCGCAAAACAATTTCAAACTGAAGCCAGAAATTTAGGAATTAACAATAATAGCGCGATTGTGGTTTATGACGACAAAGGAATTTATTCGAGTGCTCGGGTTTGGTGGCTGTTCAAATCCTTTGGTTTTGATAATGTAGCCGTCCTTAATGGTGGGTTTCCGGCTTGGAAGGATGCGAATGGAGCTATTGAAAATATGAAGCCCTACAATGGTAAAAACGGTGATTTCATTGCTCAATTACGTCCAGAAACGATGCTGTTTTTTGAAGACATGAAAGTGGCTTCGAAAAATAAAACGCACACCATAATCGATGCACGTTCTTCGGGACGTTTTAATTGTGTAGAACCCGAACCCCGAGAAGGTTTACTTATGGGTACGATTCCTAATTCGGTAAATTTGCCCTATACCGATTTGCTTGAAAACGGATTATTAAAACCGAAAGAAACCTTGGAAAAAGTCTTTTCACCTCTAGCCAAAGAAAAAGAAACTACCATTGTTTTTTCTTGCGGATCGGGCATTACAGCCTGTGTTTTAGCGCTGGGTGCCGAAATTGCTGGTTATAATAACATATCGGTTTACGATGGTTCTTGGACGGAGTGGGGCAGTTTGGTAAAAGAATGAGGCCCAATAGGTTCAAAATTAGGCCTCGTTAAAAAAACTGCTTACAAATTTATCGATTTATATTTTGGATATTTCAAGCTGTACGCGAACTTATATATCTTTGTTTCACTGGGTATTATTTTTACCTTCCATTTAAGCAATCCTTTTTTGGAATCGTAATCGCAATCGTCATACTCTATATCATCAACTTTTATGTCCTTGTTTTGGCTTATCGGAATTCTATCCATAATGGTTAAATCTATCGACGATTTTTTGTTGTTCTTAAGTTCAATTTCATAAGCTTTATTCACTATTTTATTGCTTCCTATTGTATTCACTTTTTTGAAATTATTGGTAGCCTTGCGTTTTATGTTGATGTTTGGGTCTATACCAAGTGAAACGGTTAAACTATCGGTTGTGGCATAAGGGTTTATGCTTGTTTTTCCGGAATAGCTGCCTTCAAAATAAATGTTAGCTTCGCCGGGCAGAAGGTTGTATTGTTGCCATTCGCCAATTTTAGCTGTTAAGAATACGTTTTCATTTACAATAGGTGCGGCAAAATAAGAATAAGTGGCGGGCACTTCAAAATGATCGATTTCAATTACTGAAACATCGCCGTCAGAAGGAATGGTTTGCTGTTTTTGTATTTCAAAATTGGTGTTGCTTATGCCTTCAAGAATAAGATCGCCAGTTGCGGTTTTGGTTTCTTTTTCCTTTTTATAATTATTGTAATTTTCATTAATTCTAATTGAAGAAACACTTCCAGTTACATCACTTTTTTTCTGTGTAGCATAACCAACCACAACCACTTCATCAAGAGCAGAAACATCTTCCTCCAAATTCAAATTAATAATGCTGGAGTGTATGGGTAAACTTTCGCTTTTAAAACCCACATACGAAAATACCAATGCCTTACCGCCATTGGTTTGTATGGAATAGGCGCCATCAAAATCTGTGGTAGTTCCTCTGCTAGTGCCTTTAACAAGAACATTTGCACCAGGAAGAGGGACGCCCGAAGCATCGGTAACAATGCCACTTACAGTTTGTATAAACGGATTGTATTGGTAATTGTATTTTTTTACAGTGTTCTCGCTTTGGTAATAACCGCTCGTAAAATTTAAATATTTAGGGTTTAATTCGGGTTTTAAGTTGTTGGTGTGTGGGTCGTTAGTGGATAGCGTAAGCTTAATGCCCTCCCAATTGGTGCCCGTATTTTGATACACATGGGCTTTGTACGCCAATTTTAAGGGCTTGTTTATATCTTGGGCTTTTAGGTCGTACACCGGAAACCAACCGGCATTGGTAACATTGTACTTAATGGTCAAGTTTAGTTGAACGGCGTTTGCGGTGTTAAGTTTGAGCTTTATCTCGCCGGTTTGCACTTTGTCGTCAACATTCAGTTCTCTCAATTGGTTTTTAATTTCGTTAATTTCAACATCCAATTCGCGTTTCTTTTTAACCGATTTATGTATGGCGTTTTTTATTTCGGTAACCCGTTTTCTGTAATAAGCCGTAAACTCCTTTAGTTTTTCGAGGTTGACTACTTGATTGTTGTTTCCCAATTGTCGGTTTTCAGTGATGATGTTCAGCTCTTCTTCATAGCCGGAAATTAAATCGTTTTCAAGCTGAATGAGGTCGTTGAGCGTTTTGATTTTATCTTGAAACGCTTCAATATCTTCAGCTTTGTCCTGTTTGGTAATGTAGTTTATACCGTAATTTATGGAAATAATGGAAGCATTTTTTAAACCTGAAACCTGAATGCTGTTTTCTTGAATATAAGGTGAAAGCTTTCCAAATGTGAATTGGGTAGTGCCAATAGGTAGAGTAATATTGGCGGTTCTGGTAATTTCGGCACCATTTACAAATACAGTAACGTCTTTTACCGTTGAGGGAATAGGCTTGGTGTTGCTAGAAAAGGAAATGGTGTGGCTTAGTAGAAAAAGAAGAATAAAATATTTCATGACGCTGAGTTATTAAGTTTACTGTAAAACTATTTAAACCCTGAACGAATGAAAATAAGCAATGAGCAAACACGCCTAAAATGAAGGTTAATGGGGTGTTTGGTTTAGAGAAGTTAGGATTTAGTCTAAAAACTTGCTTTTCAATTCTGGGGTCGGGATCATGCAGGCTTCTTGTTTGCCATACCATTTGTATCGGTTTTTGGCAATAAAATCGTAAACCCAATTTCTAATAAAGGTAGGTACAATGAAAAATACACCCATTAAATTTCTGGGGAAGCCTAATTTCAAGGCAATTTTTAATGCTGCAGTGCTTTTGTAGTCAATACCTTTTTCGGGACTGTAAAGTAAAACAGAATCGGTTTTTGAGGTATCGATGTTGAATTTTTTAATAATTTCTTTACCGGTATCGCTTTGTAATGCTGTAAACAAAAATAAATTGTTTTTATCGTGTTTTATAACATATTGCACGCTACTGTTGCACAGGTTGCAAACACCATCAAAAAGGATTAAGTTCTTGTTTTTTGGGATGTTTATCATAGTAATATGTTATTACGAGGTAGGAATGACCGAAGTAATCTTTTGAATTATAACTAAAATTAAACAGATTGCTAGACCTTAAAGGTCTAGCAATGACTGCACAAAGATACAGTATTACAAACTATTTAAAAAGCCCGTTAAGTCGGTTTCCTTATCGAGTTTAAGTTTTTTCTTCAGGCGGTATTTACTTTTTAACACACTGTCAGGTAGTACGTTGAGCATTGATGCGATTTCCTTTGTGGACAGGTTCATCCGTAAAAAGGAGGCCAGCCTGATTTCCTTTTCAGAAATTTCGGGATAAACTTCCTTTAGTTTCATATCGAAATTATTGTGCACTTCGGTAAAGTACGATTTAAAAACTTCCCAGTCTTTGTCCTCGGCACTTTCCTTTTTCAGAAGCATTACCAGTCGCCTAAATTCAATTTTGAACAGTTCGGGCGATTGTTTTATTTTTTCGAGATTGTCCTTCAGTTCTTGGATAAAGGTGTTCTTTTGCACCAAATGAAGTGTTTGTGAGGCCAGTTCCTTCTTTTTGAAGGCTATTTCCTGTTTGTAGATTTCTTCCTGTTTTTCACGTTCAATCTGGTTCTTTTTAATACGTTGTTTAAAGCCGAAAAACAAGAGTGCCGATACGGCCACAAAGGTGAACATGCCGCCGGCATAAAGCCCTTTTCTTAAATTTTCGATTTCGATATTTTGGTTCAGGGTCTTGATTTCCTCTTTCTGCAAAGCAATTTCGGCTTCTTTTTTTTCGGTTTCGTAAATGGTTTTTAGTTCTTCTATTTGTAAGGATTTTTGTTTTGTAAAAATGCTGTCATTAATTTCGTTGTAGTTTTTGGTATCTAACAGTGCGTTTTTATAGTTTCTTTGTTTTTCGAAGGTTTCAGATCTGTAGGCTAATGCCATGGATTTTAAACTTATCAACCCTGTAGAATCAGCTAGTTTTATAGCTTGATTAAAGTAGGTCATGGCTTTGTTGAAGTCGCCTTTTGCACTGTAAGCATTACCCATTTCGCCTAATGATGATACTAAGTTAGACATTGAATTGTTGGTTTTGTTCAGGGCAATTGCTTTTTTTAAATAGGTTATAGCTTGGTTGTAATTTCCAAGTTTAGTATGGTTCATGCCCATGTTGGAGAGCGCGTTGGCTTGCATATCTATAACGCCGATTTCTAAGCCAATATCATAAGATTTTTGATAGAGTTCTAAGGCCTTTTCATGATTTTTTAGCTCGTGATGCACATTGCCTATATCGACAATAGTATGGCCCTGGTAAATCTTGTCGTTTGTGATATTATATGTTTCGAGAGCTTTTTCTAGAAACTTTAAAGCTTCATTATAATTACCACGATTGGTTTCTATATTTCCTATTTGACGTTGTACATCAGCATCGCGCCATGGCTCTTCTTCAATAGTATCAAGCACCCGTAAGCCTTCAATTGATTTTTCGTATGCTAATTTGTAATTTCCAATTATGCGGTATAAATCTCCAAGACTCGAGAGCCCATTTCCATAGTTTAGCCAAAATCCATTCTCTCTATTGATTTTATTTGTTTCTTTGGTTATTTGTATGGCTTTTAAGAAATTACCTTTTTCCTGTTCTAATCCTGCAATAGACGATAGTGTAGAGGCTTTTCGTTCTAAATCTGGATGTTTGTTCCAAACTTCTAAAGATTTGTTATAATAATGATAGGCTGAATCGATATTAAAAGTGAGTTTGTGGTAAACGCCAATATGGTAGTAGGCAACCCCAACGCCCGACCAATATTCTTTTTCCATTGAGATCGTTAAGGCCTTCTGGGCATATTCCAAGCCTTTTTTGGGAGTTGTGTAGATTTCGGCATAGTATAGTTCTTCAAGTATTTTTACCTTAGAAATGCTGTCATCTAATTTTTTAAAGACATTTTCTAAACTATCAACTTTCTGTTCATTCTGCGAAATTGAAAATTGAAAACACATCAAAATCAAAATATTGAGAAGGTACTTGGCTTTCATATATCACGGTTTTAATCTTCACTAAATTAACTATAAATGCTTTGCCGTGAAACCTTTATGGAATGCTCAAAATGTTAATTGTCTGTAAGTTGTCCATGCTGTTTTTTGAAGTTAATAAATAACTCTTGTTGTCAAAGTTCTGAAAATCAATGCCTTGATATATTAGTGTTAATTTGCGTAGATGCTGAAGTCCATGATTAAAATATGTTGGTTCTTAAGGTGTTGTCCATAGTTTGTCCATGCCAAAAATTAGTTTTCGGCTGGGGTTGCCATTAATTTTATCATGTTGAATCACAAAAAACACAAATTATGAAAACACAGCTATTAACAAACAAAATTGTTTTTAAAGTGATTGCTCTAATCATTTTAACAACATATTACGGATGCAGTAAAGATGAAGTATCTGATCCGGGACCGGTAACAAACCCTGAGGCCACAGAAATTGTAGATTTAATTGCAAATTTAAGTTACAACGCCAATGCTCTATTAAATGTAAAGGATACTGGCGGGGCGCCTTCCGAACGTACATTAACACGGGATAATATGACAACAACCTCACCGAGTTTGGGACGTTACCAATCGTGCGAAACTAAAGAATACAATTTAGAATCGAATTTTGATGATGTAGCGATACTTCGGCCAACAAACGGCATTATTTGGCCGGGTGCTCTGGTGGTGGGCAATCAAGGTATGCTTGATGGTATGCCAGACCCCATAACTTTGGGGCGTGCACCCGTTAAGCTGCGTATTGATTTGCCCGGCATGGGAGAGCAAGGAAATATTGAGGTAGAAGACCCAAAAAACTCCAGCGTGCAAGCGAGTATTGATGATGCTTTGGAGTGGTGGAATGCCAATGCCTACCAAGAGGGTTACGTAAATGCTTCAAATTCTACATATCAATCCAATACATCGTATTCTTCAAAGCAATTGAGTTTGGATGTGGGGTTGAATATTGAATGGGCCAATGGTTCGGTAGCATCACAGTTAGAGTACGAGAGCAGCACTACAAAACGAGTTGCTGCCATGGTTTACAAACAGGTATTTTATACCGTAACGATGGATACGCCGTCTTCGGCCGCTAGCGTTTTTGGACCCAATGTGACTTTAAACCAAGTAGAGTCGGCCATTAATAACGATACGCCACCTGCGTACATCAACTCGGTGTCGTACGGACGCATTATTATGTTTAGAATGGAGTCCACCAATATGGATAAATCTATTGATTTGGATTTGGTTTTGGAATATGCTACGGGAGCGGCAAGCGGTTCAGGCACTGTAAACTCAAAGTATGATGAAGTTTTAAAAACATCGAGTATCACGGTCGTGACCATTGGCGGTAATGCCGAAGTGGCTTCGGAAGCCGTTAACGCCACGGGTTTTGCTTCATTAAAAAATATCATTACGGGTGATAATGCGGTGTATAGCCGAAACAATCCGGGGGTGCCCATTGCTTATACGGTAAGGTATTTAAAGGATAATTCGTTTGCTAAAATGGGGTACACCACAGATTATACCATTGAAGATTGCAGCACAAAAGATTATGTGCACAAAAATGTGTATTTGGATAATAATTATGGTACAGATGCCCGGTTCCGATTGGCCTATAAAGAAAAAGGAACGCAAAATTTAAAATACACTAGTTGGAAAAAGTTGAGTAAAAATGATACCAAAATAGGAATAACGCCACCAAACGGTTCGCATGGTGTAAAAGTGCAGTTTGAGTTTTGGGACTTTGTTTGGAAATCTTTGGGAGAGTATAGCTTGGGTTATGTCAGCAAAGAAAGGACATACGAGGTGTATTGCTCTAAAACAGTCATTGTGTGTACTCAAGTTTCGGTAAGGGAAAAATAACGATTCTTTAGGTTCTCAAAGTATTTTTGCAGTCGGCATCTTAAGTTGTGGTTCATCAACTTGGTGCTGGCTGTTATTTTTTTACGGCTTCCACCAGCTCCAATTGGTCTAAACTCACGTTTGTGGTGAACATGCCGTAATTGACCACGGCTTTGTTTTTTTCAATTTTATCGATGCTGCCAATGGCACGCCCGTCTTCCATCCGCACCCGGTCTCCCACTTTTAAAATGTGTCTGGGCTTTTCGCTTTTGTTGTGCTCAGTGGCCGATTTTTCGGCTTTTTTCTTTTTGCGGATAACTTCAACCTTCTTTTTTACTTCTTGCTGGACTTGCTTTTCTTTGGCTTTTTCAACGCGTTTTTGCTTGGCTGAAACCCGTTTACGTTTGGAATTTTCAATTTGTACCAATTTGAAAAGCTCGGACATTAATGACTTTTTTTGCTTGTTTTCGAAATACCTTTCAGCTAGGTCGTTTACTTTTTGGCCCAAATAAATGAGGCGCTGGTTGCTATCGTACAATTCTTGGTAGCTTTCCAGTTTCTTTTGAATTCTGCTGTTGATTTCCTCAAGTTTATCGGCTTCCTCAATTTTTTTCTTTTCGTTGGCTTTTAGTGACTGGCCTGTTTTTTCAAGTTTGGAACGTTCTTTTTGAAGCTTAGCAATAGTGGCGTCAAAACGCACTTTGCTGCGCTCAATTTTCTTTTTAGCCCTGTTGATTAAGCTGTACGGAATACCGTTTTTCTGTGCTACTTCAAAGGTGAAGCTACTTCCGGCCTGACCGATAACCAATTTGAACAAAGGCTCCAAGGTGCGCTCATCGAACAACATATTGGCGTTGAGCATGTGCGGCATTTCATTGGCCAATATTTTTAAGTTGGAGTAATGGGTGGTAATAATACCGAAGGCTTCACGATGGTAAAATTCCTCTAAAAAAGTTTCAGCCAAAGCTCCGCCCAGCTCGGGGTCACTACCGGTACCGAATTCATCGATTAAAAACAGCGTGTTTTTATTGCACTTTTTTAGAAAATAATTCATCTGTTTTAAGCGATAACTGTAAGTGCTCAAATGGTTTTCGATGGATTGGTTGTCGCCAATATCACTCAACACCCTGTCGAACAAACACACCTTGCTACGCTCGTGTACAGGAATAAGCATGCCGCTTTGCAGCATCACCTGAAGCAGCCCAACTGTTTTTAAAGTGATACTTTTTCCGCCGGCATTTGGCCCCGAAATAACGATAATCCGGCTGTCGTTTTCTAGGGTAACCGTTTGCGGAAAGGTTTTTTCGTGCTTTTTTAAGTTGTTTAAATATAGCAGAGGGTGATAGGCATCACGCAGATACATGCTTCGGTCTTCCGAAATTTCAGGAAGAATGGCGTCCATCGATTGGGCGTATTTCGCTTTTGCGGAAATCACATCGATGTTGATTAAAAACTCCTGATAGTCTTTTAAAAGCGGTGTAAACGGACGGATAAAGTTGGTAACTTCCTTTAAAATTCTAACAATTTCCTCGCTTTCTTCGTATTCTAAATTGTTGAGTTCGCGGGTGTGCTGTATAGTGGCTTCGGGTTCAATGTAAACTATGCTGCCCGTTTTGCTGCCGCCCATTATCGAGCCTTTTACCTTTCGGCGGTACATGGCTTTTACCGCCAAAACACGCTTGTTGTCCACCACCGTTTCCCGAATATCGTCCAAATATTCCAGCCCGTGATACATATTGAGTGCCGTAGCGAAACTGGCATTTATTTTGCCTTTTACTTTGTTAATGGATTGACGTAGTTCGTAAAGCAGTTCGGAGGCATTGTCTTTTATATCACCAAAACGGTCAATAATAGCATTGATTTTCTCAATAATAACCTTGGTGACTTCAATATGTGAGGCGAAGTCGTTTAAATGTGGATAGTATTCTTCAAACTTTTTTAGAAAAATGACCAACTCATTAACAGTGGCCGACATGGCTGTAATTTTTTTTAAACCATGCACCTCCAAAAAAGTGTTTTCAATCTTTAAAAGCTTGATTTCTTTTGAAATGGTATCAAAACTGTGGTTTGGAATACGGTTGTCGTTATAGAAAGACGATACGTAATCGTTGGTTAAATTCAGCGAAAAAAGAAGTTGTTCCTTGGTTTTGTAGGGTTCAATTTCGAGCGCTCTTTCATTTCCAAGTGGCGTGATGCAATGCTCGCTTACCTGTTGTAAAACGGTTGGGAATTCTAAATCCTGTAATGTTTTTTCGTGAATGTTAATCATGGTTTCTTCGTCCTCAACGTACGTAAAGGTTGCAAAGTTAATTAATCTCGCCGAGATGTTTGTCCATAAAAATTATTCTTAATAAACCGTTAATTAACAGTGTTGTGCGTTTCTTTAACATAACGATAACATCCAAGGAGCGGTTTTCTCCATAACTTCAACACAATCAATCAACAAACAACAGTAATATTTAAGCTCAACCAGAAATGGTTGGGTTTTTTTCTGGAATTAGCTTATATAATTCCAAATATTTTTGAATTTGCTGAGCTGTTTATAAGTGTGCAAAATCACTCGGTTTTCGTCTTTCGAAAGGTTTGGGTCTTCGTTGAGGGTCTTTTTAGCGAAATGTCTGGCAGCCTGCAAAATATACTTGTCTTTTACAATATCTGCAATTTTGAGGTTGAGCACACCACTTTGTTGGGTGCCCATAATATCGCCAGGGCCACGGAGTTTTAAATCAACTTCTGCTATTTCAAAGCCGTCGCTGGTTTTAACCATGGTTTGTAATCGGGTTTTGCTGTCGTCACTCAGTTTGTGCCCGGTCATTAAGATACAATAGCTCTGTTCTGCGCCACGCCCCACACGACCGCGCAATTGGTGGAGTTGCGATAGTCCAAAACGTTCAGCACTTTCAATAATCATTACCGAGGCATTCGGTACGTTTACGCCCACTTCAATTACCGTTGTGGCGACCATAATTTGGGTTTCGCCCTTAATAAACCGTTGCATTTCGTAATCTTTGTCTTCGGGTTTCATTTTACCATGAACGATGGAAATTTGATAATCGGGCATGGGAAAATCCCTCGAAATACTTTCGTAGCCGTCCATTAAATCTTTGTAGTCCATCGATTCGCTTTCCTGAATCAGTGGATAAACAATGTAAACCTGTCGGCCTTTGGCTATTTCATCTTTTACAAAACGGAATACATTTAAGCGATTTTTGTCGAAACGGTGTACCGTTTTTATGGGTTTTCGTCCGGCAGGCAACTCGTCGATAACCGAAATATCCAAATCGCCGTAAACCGACATGGCTAAGGTTCTCGGAATGGGCGTCGCGGTCATCACCAAAATATGGGGTGGGATAGTGGAAGCCCCTTGATTATTATTTGAAGAATTTTCGGTAGAGGATAGAGCTGGGCTTTTCGGGCCCTTGTGCCACAATTTGCTTCTTTGGGCGACTCCAAAACGGTGTTGTTCGTCAATAATGGCGAGCCCTAAATTATTAAATTTTACCTTGTCTTCAAGTAGGGCATGGGTGCCTACAATAATCTGTAAATCGCCATTTTCTAAATTTTCATGAATAATTTTTCGTTCTGAAGTTTTAGTTGAACCTGTTAATAGTGAAATGCTGATATTTAATAGTTTACATAATTCATATAATCCATTATAGTGTTGAACTGACAAAATTTCAGTCGGCGCCATTAAACAAGCTTGAAAACCATTGTCAAGCGCCATGAGCATTGACATGAACGCTACTATGGTCTTTCCGGAACCCACATCGCCTTGTAAAAGTCGGTTCATTTGTGCCTGACTGCCTAAATCTGACCGGATTTCCTTCAAAACCCGTTTTTGTGCATTGGTTAAATTAAAGGGTAAATGCTCCTTGAAAAAGGTGTTGAAATAGTGTCCCACGTTTTCAAAAGGGAGTCCTTTTATTTTGCTTTTGTGCAATCGGTTTTTAATAATCAATTGCAACTGGATGTAAAATAACTCTTCAAATTTTAGCCGAAATTGAGCCTTGGCGAGCAGCTCCTGACTTTTAGGAAAATGCACATTGAACAGTGCTTCGCTTTTCGAAATTAATTTTAATTCGGTAAGAATCGGTTCCGATAGGGTTTCATAAAAGCGTCCGTTAGTTTCAATAAAAAGTTGCTGGATTATTTTAATAATTACCCGGTTGGTAATGCCCTTGTTGGATAATTTTTCAGTGGAAGGATAAACCGGCTGCATGGCCGATCGGATGTTTTTTTCATGCTCTTCCAGCGATTCCATTTCGGGGTGCGGCATGCTGAATTTGCCGTTAAACCAATTGGTTTTACCAAATGCTACATAGGGTTTGTTCAGCTTTAAACTTTCCCGGATCCATTTATGTCCACGAAACCAAACCAGTTCCATGGTGCCCGTATCGTCCTGAAAGGTGGCTACCAAACGCTTGCCCCGTTTTTGGGCCACTTCCTTAAAACTGGTGATTTTCCCAATAACCTGAACATCGGCGTTGCTTTGCTGTAGTTGGTTGGTTTTGTAATATCGTGTTCGGTCGATATATCGATTAGGAAACAGATTGATTAAATCCTGATAGGTATGTATGCCAAGCTCCTTGCGCAGTAAATCGGCACGGTTGGGGCCAACCCCTTTTAAATAATCGATGGGCGTTTGAAGGTTAACAGACATGAGGGCGAATTTACGTAATTCAATCAAAATATATCAAGCCTCATTTTTTCATTTCATGGTACGCAGATTCAAAAACCGAAACATTTTAGCTAAAAATTCTTTTTCATTGGTTAAATTTGGCGTCTTTAAAGGATAATTAAGTTTATTGACCAATGAGAAAGCTGAACGAATTTATTTGGGAAACCCATGGTATTCATGCGGGAACGGAGCAAGACCACGTTAAACACGGTATTGATAAGTTAGAGGATATTATCGATAAGGCTATTGAAGCGGGCAATCCCAGCATCACGTTTATTATCCACTCGCCACGATTAACCAACTTTAGGTACATTGCTGAGCGCGATACCAATGTGAAGTTTATCCGCGGAAACCGTTCTTACTTAAATTATCCGAAACGCATCGCCAATCTTCGTAAAAAATACGCAGGACGTATTAACATCAAATACGGTGTGGAGTTGGAGTGGATGGGCCCCGATTTGGGCTTGCAATGGAGCCGTTCTAAAATTTTTCAGGCTGAAGATGCCGATTATGTAATCGGTTCGGTACATTTTGCACCCGAAGGTTTGCCTTATGATGGTTCGAAGGAAGAGGCCGAAGAATTGCTGAAAATGCGCGGCAGCCTTGAAGCTTATTGGGAAGGTTATTTTGATGAAATGATTCAAATGATTGAATGTTTTGGAGATATGATTCAAATTATAGGTCATATTGATTTGCCAAAACTGAATGTAGATATGCCCGAGGCTTTGGTGAATTTTGAAACCAGTGCGCATCCGTTGGCCAATAAATTCCGTACCCTTTTGGAATTGATTGCTGATAGAAATTTATCGCTAGATGTAAACATGGCCGGAAAATTTAAAGGGGTGGGCGTGTACCCAACCCAAAATATTTTACGTCGTGCTAGAGAGCTTCAAATTCCGGTGTGTGTGGGTACAGATACCCATCACGTGCGTTATTATGGCTTGAATTACAAAGAGAGTTTGGAATATATCCAAGAGGCAGGTTACGAAAGCTATGTGAGCTATTCGAAGTTAATTCCCGAAAACCGCACCATTTACGACGACCACGAACTAAAAGTAAAATACACCATTTTAAACAAAGGGATTGAATTGCTCAACCAGAGATTGGATGATACTCACCGTAGAATCATTCCCGATTTTTCTTTTGGAGGTTCGTTCACCGAATTTTTAGATCTGTACAAGAATTCTACTGGAATGGGTGAATATAACGCTATTAGAATTCGAAAATGGGGTAAATCCATCACAGTTACCGATGAGGCTCCAAAACGGCCAGAAAGAAAGGTTAACGGACTGTTTTCAGAACATTTGGATATGCCAGGCGTTATTTCTTCGTTATTCAATACTTTGGCTTCCGAAGGCATTAACGTTGAAACGGCTCGCTTAAAATCCAATCACGATGGTACGGCCGAGGCTTTTCTGTCTATCGATAACAAAAATGGAAACATTCAAAGTGCTATTGACTTCATAAACGGCACCGATTCGGGGTTATTCAAAAAACTGACTTATAAAGAAGATGCTTTATTGCCGCAATATAACAACGGCGGTGTGTATTTGTTGGAAATGGACGGTGTAAGCTTGAATTTAGGACTGAGCGAAAAGGTCATTTTAACTAAGCACCACAATGCTCCGGGCGTATTGTTGATTTTATTGTCGGCCTTAGCTTCAAAGAACATCAACATTAAGGATTTAAGGTTAGGGAAAATGAATGATGTGGGGTATTCAGCCATTGCTATTGATGGCGATAGCAATGTGGTTAGAAACCTACTCACCAAATTGGGCGACCAATACTACGAAGCAAACTTAATAGAGTTTCATAGTTTCTAGTCGGGAATTTTTCTTTTTTGGACTAATCTTTGCTATCTTGAAACGCATGAAACGTTTTGGTTTTTTGCTCTGCTTTTTTGCTGCCTGTTCTTGGGGACAACAGGTTGATGTTGTTGATTTTAAATCGGCTTATGTAAAGATTTCGTTTACGCCTGATTCTTCACGTGTAAATGGAATTGTTAACTATCGGTTTGAGGTTTTAAAGCCGATAGATTCCATTTTTTTGGATGCGATTAACATGAGGTTTTCTGGGGTTTCTTTGGATGGAGACCCCGTTAGGTACAGCAACAACGGAGCGCAAGTTTGGTTTAAAAATCATTTCGAAACAGGTAAAGATTATCAACTCAATTTTGAGTATTCTGCAAAACCTAAAAAAGCCTTGTACTTTATCGATTGGGGAAATAAAAGAAACGTCACTTCGAGTGATTCCGATGTTGGTCTGAATAGTATCGAGAAGCAGCAAATTTGGACCCAAGGTCAAGGAAAATACACCAGTAATTGGTTGCCCAGTATTGATGACATGAATGATAAAATCGAGTTCGATTTATCCATCAATTTTGAAAAAGATTTTGAAGTTGTCGCGAATGGTAAATTAACTTCTAAACAATTAAACGACTCAACTGCAGTTTGGCATTACGATATGAAACACCCCATGAGCAGCTATTTGGTGGCTCTGGCTATTGGCAAATACCATAAAAAGGTGGAATATTCAAAAAGCGGCATCCCGTTGGAAATGTATTATTACCCTGAAGATTCACTTAAAGTGGAGCCCACTTACCGATACACCAAACAAATGTTCGATTTTTTGGAAGAAGAAATTGGTGTGCCGTATCCTTGGCAAAATTACAAGCAAGTTCCGGTTAAGGATTTTCTGTACGCCGGTATGGAAAACACAAGCTGCACTATTTTTTCGGATGCTTTTGTGATTGATTCCATTGCATTTGTCGATAAAAACTATGTAAACGTTAACGCCCACGAATTGGCGCACCAATGGTTTGGTAATTTGGTGACCGAAACGTCCGGGACGCACCATTGGCTACAAGAAGGCTTCGCTACTTATTACGCTTTGCTGGCGGAGCGCGGCGTATTTGGCGACGATTATTACTATTGGCAACTTTATGAATACGCCCAAGAGTTGCAGGAACAGGATAAAGTGGGGGGCGGTACGTCTTTGTTAGACCCTAAATCAAGCAGTACCACATTTTATAAGCGTGGGGCCTGGGTTCTGCATTTGCTTAGGGAAACAGTAGGCGATAAGGCTTTTAAAGAGGCAACTAAAAGTTACCTGAAGAGGCATGCTTATCAAAATGTTGTGACCGAAGATTTTATTTCGGAAGTTGAAAAGTTTAGTAAACAGGATTTAGATGCTTTTGTTGATATTTGGCTAATTTCAGAAAAATTTCATTACGATTTAGCCATGGAAAGTCTAAAGCAATCGGCGTTTATTCAAGAATATTTAATGGTAGATTGCGAGGCGTACACTTCAAAATGTGAAGAATATTTAAGTTCGGGAATTTCAGATGAAGCGAAACGGAAAATCATTTTTCAAAACCCGAACCAGATAACAGCTGAACATTTTCAAAATCCAATTAAAGTTCGTCAAGCTATAGCCCAATCATTGAGCCGCATTCCTTCCGAATTAAAATCAGAATACGAAACACTGCTTCATGACGAATCGTATATCACTGTTGAAGCGGCTTTATTCAACCTTTGGAAAAACTTTCCGCAGGATAGAAAAGAATATTTGAACCAAACCAAAGGCATCATTGGATTTAATGATAAAAATGTGAGGATTCTTTGGCTCACTTTAGCTTTACTCTCCGATGATTTCGAGCCCGAAAACCAATCAAAATACTTAAAAGAGCTGACAGACTACACCAGCCCCAATTACGGATTTGAAACGCGGATTAATGCTTTTCAATATTTAACCCAAATTCAAGCCTGCAACGACGAATGCAAAGCGTATTTACAACAGGCTACAATTCATCATAATTGGCAAATGGTGAAGTTTGCTAAATCGCTTCAAAGTCAAATGGAGCAATAAGTGTGTCGTATTTAAAAGAGAATTCTTTCTATTTCCTACGTTCCAATCGCGCCGGGTCTCTACAAATCAAACAACCTGCCAAATAGGTAATCGAAAGCTCATAAACGCCATCGGTTCTCCCAATTTTCGTCGTATTAATGTCGTATGAAAACCCAAATCGCAATTGTTCAAATTCCAATCCAACAAAAGCATTCACTGAAGTAAGTAAGTGGCTATTGCCCTCGTTTTTAGCGGGATTGGTCACGGCCATTACGCCCAGCATCAACTTTTCCAATTGTGCGGTAGCGCTGAAGTCGAGTCGGTTGTACGGGCCTTGCTGCATGTAATTGGCAGAGAGCAACAGGTCGTTATAATCGTAATACGGAAATTTGTAATTGGCATGTATCGAATAAAAAATATCCAACGGCACATTGCCATTTTCCACAAACGAAATATTGGGTTTGTTAAGGTGTTTTATGGAAGCCCCGAGCCATATTTCGCTATCGTTGTATATATTCTTTTTGTCGAAAACAAAGCCCGTTGTAAAATCCAAAAAGTTGATTTTTCGATTGGCATTCATGGCATAAGGATCAGAGGTACTGCCGCTTACCGTTCCGGCATGGATATTAATCTGGTCGGCCAAAACCAAATTGCTAAAGTTGAACGATTTCGACCCGAAACCCACTTCAATAGCCGGACGAAAATACCAATCGTTAGCTAATTTCACATGATAGGCAAAATTAACGTTGCCTTGTAAATGGTTGTATTTCGTATTGTTTTCGTGCTGATTTAAAATACTGAAACCTATGCCGCCCACATTTTCAACCCAAGTATTATAAAACGCATATTCGGTATCTACGCGTAAATTGAGGCTGGGCCATTGTGTACGGTGAATCAAACCAAAATATGACGCTTCCTCAAAACCCGAAAAGCCCGGGTTTAAAGTTTCGGGTACCAAAAAATATTGGGAAAATACGGGGTCTTGGGCATGGGCTTTTATAAAAAAGCAACAAAGTATAATGAGGGTGTATAGTTTTAATTTCATGTTTGGTTGCTTATTTAATGGATACAAAGGCACCTTTTTGGGTAATGGTTTTTCCGTAAAATGTTTGGCCGCTAAAGGTGAAATAATAGTTGCCATTTTCGGCCTCGTTGTCGTTCACTTTACCGTCCCAACCTTTTATACTGTCGCCTTTTTCAGAATAAATTAAACTGCCCCAAGTATCGTAAACATTGAATTCCATGTTACTTAATGCAATGGATTCTGGTGCAAAAAAAGCATTCATATTATCGTTGTTGGGTGTGAAGGCGTTGGGCATAATCAGGCTATATCCTTTTTCAATAACCAAAGTGCTATGTTTGGTGTACACGCAGCCAAAAGGGTAAGTAACGGTTTGTGTTACTTCATAACTCCCCTTATTAATATAGGTGTGGCTGGGGTTTTCTTCGGAAGAAAAACCGCCATCGCCAAAATCCCAAGTCACAGAAATATAATCGCCATCGCCTAAATTGGTAAATGCTATCGGATCTTCGATGGAATAAAACCCGAAGGAACTATAGGCACTCGAAGTAATATTGAAATCGGCATCGCCCAACTCTGGAATATCCACATTATAAGAAAAATGGGCCATGCAGCCCAAGCTGTCGGTAACATCAATGGAAACCAAGCCGTTTGTTGAGGTACTCATCCGTTCTCCATTGGTGCCGCTCACCGTTCCGCTTGACCATTGAATGCTGTACGGCGGAACACCGCCCGAAACTTGTGCAATAAACGACTGGCTCACTTCGCGGGTGTCGCAGTTGAAATCCGTTTCGGTACCCACTTCCAAAGCTATCGGTTCAAAACGGTTGATATTCCAGTTGCCCGAAATTTGACAATTATTGGCATCGGTTATCGTAACGGCATAATTGCCCGGTGGGATGTTGTTTAAATCTTCGGAAGTCGCTCCGTTGGACCATGAATAAGTAAACGGCAACGAACCGCCGGTAACAATTAAATTGATGCTTCCAGAGTTGGCCTCATCGCAATCTAAAGCGTCGGTGGTGTTGGCCGAAAGGGTTAATTCGGCAGGTTCGGTAATGGTGAAGGTTTCGGTAATTTCGCAGGGCGTACCGTCGGTAATGGTAACGGTGTAAGTGCCCGGGCCAATATTGTTGCGTTCCACTCCGGCCGTTGGGTCGTCGTTCCAAGTAAGATTTACGGGTTCAATACCGCCTTCCAAATTCAAAATGATGCGTCCGTCGTTTTCGCCAAAACAGGATACGTTTTCAACCATGGGCGAAATCCTAAAAATAGGCGCTTCATCAATAACGATTATGGCTTCTTTTTCGCAATTGGTATCGTCGGTTACGGTTATGGTGTATGTGCCGGCCGAGAGATTGGTTTGGGACATGCCCGACCCCAAATTGCTCCAGGCCACTTGGTACGGTGGGTTACCGCCAGAAATGTTGTTGATGGTAATCGAGGCATTGTTGTCGCCGTAACATTCAATTTCGGTGGTGCTGTAATCAATAATGATTTCATCAGATTGAATCAAAACCACTTCCAAAGTATCGGTACATCCCGACCTATCGGTTACTGTTACATTATAGGTTCCGGCAAACAAAGCGGTTACATTCTGAAGGCTGCTCGTAAAGCCGTTCGGGCCCGTCCACGAATAGGAATAATCAAAATTTCCGGGAGATGTTTCAATGGTTCTTCCGCCAGCAACCGAAATGTTGATTTCGCCAGTAGCCTCTCCAAAGCAAATAATATTGACTTGATTTACCAGGCTAACGTTTAATTCCGAAGGTTCGATTACAGAAAAACTTTGGGTAATGGGCGCACAGTTATTGGCATCAATTACGGTAACCTCATAAGTTCCAGGAGCGAGGTTCGTTAAATCTTCCGAGTTTGAAAAGGCACTACCGTTTCTGGTCCAATTGTAATTGTACGGTGGCGTGCCTCCCGATATATCGATGCCGATGCTGCCATCATCGGCTCCAAAGCAGGAAATGGTTTCAGGGTCGAAATCGATATTACTGAAAATAAGTTCATCGGGTTCGGTAATGGTGAAGGTTTCCGTGAACGGGCAGCCGCCATCATCTAAAATATCAACAGTATAATTACCTGGAGCTAAGTTGAAAATATCTTCATCGGTGCTTGAAAAACCATTTGGTCCACTCCAAGTAATTTGATACGGGTTACCGGTTGAAAACGGTACACCACCAGTAATCTCGATTTCCAAAGCACCTGAATTTGCCAAATAACAATCGCTGTTGGTTTGCGTGGAAGTAATGCTAATAGAGGGATTGACGGTAATGGTAACATCAAAAGTGTTGCCCACACAGTTGCCCGATGTGGGCGTAACGGTATATGTTACGGTTGATGGGGTTGTGGTGGTGTTGGTTAGTGTTTGGCCGATATTGCTTTGCGGATTGCTTTCAGCGGAAGCACCAGTAATAGTACCAGCGGGTGAAATCACTGGGGCAGTCCACGTATAAGTGGTGCCCGTTGGAGTAATGTCGCCATTGGAATTGTCGGGTGAAATATTGAAAGCGTTTCCGCTGCAAATGGTTGCTGATTTCGGAGTGATATTTGGCGTTTGGTTGATGGTGATTTCTGCGGTATTTGAGGTGATTTCAGTACAGCCACCCGATGAAAAAGTAACAACAGCATAATAATAAACCGTTCCAATTGTTGCTGAAGGCGGGGTGAAACTGGTAGAGGTTTCCCCAGAAATGGGCGTTCCCGTAGTGTTGTCGTCCACCGTATTTTCGTACCATTGAATGGCAGGTGTGCCCACGCCATTGGCATAAGAAATGGAAAGTGGATTGATGGTTTCACCAAAACAATACACTTCTGAAACGGGTTGAGAGGTGATGTTTGGGGCAGCATTAACATTAACTTCGGCCACATTGCTCACTACGCTACATCCGGCTCCGGATTGGGTGATTTCAACATAGTAATAAAAGCTGCCCACAGTATCGGTCGGTGGGATAAAGCTGCTGTTTGTCTCCCCGGAAATAACCGAGCCACCCGTATTGCTGTTGGTGGTATTGCTGTACCATTGATAATTGTAATTGCTACCTAATCCACCAGAAACTATAGCTTCGAGAGTTTGGGGCGTAATGCCTTGGCAAAGGGTTTGGGTGGCCAATGGCTGTGTGGTAATCACAGGGTCGTCCACGACTATAATTTCAGCGACATTACTGGTAATACCGCTGCAGCCACTTCCGTTTAAGGAAATTTCAAGGTAATAATAATAAGTGCCTGAGGTGGTGAAGGTTGGTGGCGTGTAATCTATATTTGTCGCTCCGGTAATGGCCGTGCCGCCCGTATTGCTGTTCGTGCTGTTTGAAAACCATTGATACGAAATAGTACCCGTGCCTCCCAAATGGCTTACTGTTAAAGGGTTTGGCAAATCGCCACCCAAACATAAGCTTTGCGTTGGGGTAGGATTTGAATCGATTTGAATGCCCTCAACAATTTCTATTTGAGCCGCATCCGAAACAATTTCGTTGCAGCCCGCACCTGCGCTAAACGACACGATGCAATAATAATAGGTTATTCCTGATGGATTGTTGGGCGGTGTGTAGGTTGAATTGGTTTCACCAGAAATTGCCGTGCCTCCCGTATTCGAATCTACAGTATTGCTGTACCATTGGTACGTTGGCGTACCTGGCCCATTAACGGAAACAGAAAGCGGGGCTAAAGCGCCATTGACGCAAATGGTTTCAGATTGTGGGTGACTGGTGAATTCTGGAGCGGGATCAACCGTGATCACAAAATTTATCGAAGGCCCGTCGCAGCCATTCAACGAAGGGGTAACGGTAAAGGTGACCTCTTCGGAAGTGGTATTGGCATTAAAAATAGTCTGGATGGGAATGGTGTCTGTATTTCCTGGGGCGATAAATCCGGTAACGCCTGTTGGTGCCGATGCCGTCCATGAAAAAGTAGTTCCGGCAAGGTCGGCAGTTAAATTAATTTCAGCAGTATCGGTGCCCGAACAAATGGTTTGGGTCAAATCGGTATTCGTAATGGTTGGCACAGGGTTTACAGTAAACGATTCGGTTTCAGTAGTGGTGCCACAACTGGTCGTCACGCTAAATGAAATTTGATAGGTTCCGGGCGTAGCATAGGTTATAGTGCCTGGATCCAGCGTATTGGATGACGCTGGGCTTCCTCCGGTAAAAGTCCAGATATATGTTGGTGTTTCGGAACTTGGCGCACATAAATCAACCGTGGCCGAAGGTGAAATGGTGGCCGTTCCGCAGCCATCAGGAATGGTGGATAATTGTACAGTGGGCGGTTGTTTCACTTCGATTGTTTCAGAAGTACTATCGCTTCCGCAGGAATTGGTAACCGTTTGGGTGATGGTATAAGTTCCGGCCGTTGTAAAGTTGAATGCAGGTTCTGCTGAATTTTCATCCGTTCCGTTGGTAAATTCCCATTGGGCGGGCACTGTTCCACAAAACCCGGAAGTGTAATTCACTTCCCATAAATATTGCTCGTTTCCGCAACTATTGCTTAAATCGATGGTGTTGGTGGTTTGTAAGGTTAAGGGAGAACATCCGTTGTTATTGTCTATTGTGAAGGCAGCAGCTAGTGGGCTTTCAATGCAAATGGTTTTGGTAACAGTATCGGTAATGCCGCAAGAATTTTGGGCGTATAATGAGACCGTGTAAGTGCCCGGTGCGGTGTAAGTGTGCGTGGGGTTTCTGTCGTTTGAAGTGGTGCCGTCGCCAAAATCCCAAAAGTAGCCATCGTTAACGCTACAATTATTGCTGTAACCGTCCAAAGAGGTATTGTTGAACTGCACAGCCGTATTGACACAGCTTGTGGGCGGATCTTCAAAATCTACTTCGGGCTTTCTTAAAATGATGATAGGGCCAGCTGTAAAATTGGTTTGTCCGCAGGAGGTTGTTATGTTTAGGTAAACCGTATAGCTACTCGGGCAACTGGTTTCAGTATAAGTGTGTGCAATTGGGAAATCTTGGGAATTTATTGGGTCGGCAGCGTTGTAATAGGTAGAGGCTTCCAATTGGGCTTGGGTATAGTTTATGGTGGTGCCGTCGCCGTAATCCACAAAATATTCGGTATCAGGCGGGTTGGTTCCCCAATTGCCGATGGCAAATTCAATGGGGTTTACGGGTGTGCATAAATTTACCGTATTTCCGGGGTTGACGATGGCTCCCGTGGGGTTACTGGAATTTTTTATCAAATAGGTTACGGTGTTGTCGCAGTTGGTGCCGTGTCCGGTAATATCCATATTGAACGAGCCTAATTGGGTATAGGTGTGTGTGGCGGGAAACGTTACATTGGTTTCAACAGGGCTACCATCGCCCCAATCCACATCATAAGAATTGATACATGCTGCCGAAACGTTGTCAATATCTACGTTAATGGTGTAAGTGGGGTCGGTCGTGTTGTTTCCGCAGTTATTGAACATATCGAAGGGCTGGTCCAAATCGGTAAATTCCATTAGTGGTTTTTGCTGAACGGTAACGGCTTTTGTTATAGAATTGGTGCACCCGTTGGCATCGGTAACGGTAAGCGTAACATTAATATTTTGCGAGCCACAGCCCAATGATGTAAAGGTATGAGTGGGGTTGGTAGCCGTACTGGTACTGCCGTCATCAAAAAAAGTCCAATTATAGGTAAAAGGAGCATTGCCGCTCACGTTTGGTGTAAAATTAACTGGTGTGCCCGAGCATGCACCGCTGTTGTCAAAACTAAAATCTACCGTAGGTTCACTAACGGTAATGGTAGCCGAACCACTGGCGCTTGTGGTTTCCGAAGTGTCTTCAACAGAAACTAACTCATAAGTGAAAGTGCCTACGTTGGCCGTGCTCACATCAACAGAAACACTGTTTCCGGTGGCCGAGGTGCTTACCGTTAAATTTCCGCCGCCGTTAATGGTGTAGGTAAACGTGTAAGGCGAATTTCCTCCAGAGCCCGTAAAGGTAATTTGGGGTTGTGCGTCGTTCCTGCAAACCTGTGCGGTGCCCGAAATAGTTGCCGCGGGAGGCATAAAATTGACGTCACTAATGCTGCTGAATGGTTGTACTTCAATTTTGGCTTCAAAGTTGTTCCAAGCGAAAATGGAAAAGGTTAAAATTGAAAATGTTATGACTGAAAGAAAAGTAGTCTTCTTCATGCAAAAGAAATATTGTTAATAGCAAAGACTAAAATAAATATTCTTTTTAAAGGCTTGTTAAAATTTGTCAATTAATGGTTAAACGGAAAGAAAAATACCGTGTAATGGTCATTAGCTAAGTCAGTTGACTCAAGTTGGAAGTATTTGTGTGGAAATTCATAAGAAAATAATATATTTAAGGTGTAACTAAACCAATTTGACCCAAATTTAATGAGAGCATTAGTAATTTCCGGAGGTGGTAGTAAAGGCGCTTATGCCGGGGGCGTTGCCCAGTATTTGATACAGGAAGAAGGTAGGGATTACGATATGTTTTTGGGCACTTCAACGGGGAGTTTGCTCGTTCCGCATTTGGCGGCCGGAAAAATTGATAAAATCCATCAGGTTTTTACCAATGTAAACCAAAGCAATATTTTTAGTGTCAACCCTTTTGTTGTTAGAAAACGCGGTACCAGGGAATTCGTATCCATCGATTTTTTAAACTCACTGTGGCAGTTTATAAAAATGAAACGTACGTTCGGGGAAAGTAAGGCTTTACGAAAATATATCAGGAAGCATTTTACTTATGAAGAATTTAATCTAATTAGGGAAACCAAGGAAGATGTGGTGGTTACCGTTTCCAATCTTTCTAAAAATGGCGTGGAGTATAAATCGATAAAGGATTTTGATTACGAAGAGTTTTGCGATTGGATATGGATCTCGTGCAATTACATTCCGTTCATGTCCTTGGTGAAAAAAAATGGTTTTGAATATGCCGACGGCGGCCTGGGCTGCGTGGTGCCCATACGGGAGGCCATTTTGCGCGGGGCCACAGAGGTTGATGCTGTTATTTTAGAATCGGAAAATATGGAATACAATAAAGTGTTGGGTAAAAATCCGTATTCACTAATGATTAATTTATTTGGCCACTTATTGGATCAGGTGGAACGTAGTGATATCATTATCGGTAAACTGGCTGCAAAAAATAATAATGTGGACTTAAACCTGTATTATACACCATCAAAACTTACCGAAAACTCTTTGATTTTCAATAAAAAATTAATGACCGAGTGGTGGCAGCAAGGCTATTTTAACGCTAAGAAAAAGTGCCAAGAGGCACGCTCCAACGAATTACGAATGGGCTGATTTACCAAAGTTCAGCAACTTCTTCCTTTACAAAAGAAAGGGCGGCATCGCTAGGCGAGCGGCGTTCCATCATTTCGGTTAAAACCACCTCACGTAGCTTGTTGGCTGTATCGGTTTTTTCAAGCATACTAGCTTTTCTAATCAGTTGAATGGTCGCATTTTTAGCTGTGGTAATAATATTCCAACATTTATCGCTAATATAGATCTGTTGAGATAAATTGTGCTCAAACTCTTGCTCAATATTTTGAATCAATAAAGACTCATAATCTTCTTTGTTGGAAGAAGTTGGTTGTACACGAATCAACAATTTAGAGGGCGATATGCGCTCCAAAAAAAGAGCCATGCGTTCGTAGGCTTGCAATCGTAGTGGCATGGCATTTACTTGCAAATCTTTCTTTAGTAAAAATCGCCTGCGACCATCTTCGTTTTTGGTATGTTCCCTAAAAAAATAATAGGCTATTAGTCCCGTGATTAATGTGGGGATGGCGTATAAAAATAAATCTATAATTCGGCTGACTTCCATTTTCGGTTAAGTATTTTTTGGTGGTGTTTCATTTGGTTTTCCTCCCAAATATAAACAATCTTTTAAATTTTGCATGCCACTAAAAGGCACGGGGGTTTTCTCGTACATGTATGTTCTTTGCAGTTCTTTTGAAAGGTTATGGTCATCTACATTCATCTCTATATCGCGCATGGTGAACTGGCAGGGATGCTCGTAGCCCGCAGCATGAGTGATTTCAATAAATTCTTTTCTAAAGGTTCTAAAATATTGTGCCAATCTGACTGATTTCAAAGTGGGGTCAATGCCACCTTGTAGCCATTTACTTTGTGTAGCCACACCACTTGGACAACGGTTGGTATGGCAAATTTGTGCTTGAATGCAGCCAATGCTCATCATGGCTTCGCGGGCAACGTTTAGGCAGTCGGCACCCATTGCAAACGCCATGGCCGCTTTACCGGGAAACCCAAGTTTGCCACTGCCAATAAAAACAATACGTTCGGTCAATGCATGGTTTTGAAATAGTTTGTACAAATCGCTAAATCCGTAAACCCAAGGCAAGGAAACGTGATCGGCAAAACTGGGCGGGGCAGCCCCCGTGCCACCTTCACCACCATCAACGGTAATAAAATCGGGGCCTCTCCCTGTTTTTAGCATGATTTGGGCCAGTTCTTCCCATTGTTCCAGTTTTCCAATGGCAGCTTTTATGCCAACAGGCAGCCCTGTGGACTCGGCGATGTCTTCAATAAAATCGACCATTTCTTTTACATTAGAAAATGCAGAATGATTGGGTGGAGACAATACATCCTTGCCCACTTCAACCCCTCTGATTTTTGCAATCTCATGGGATATTTTTGCGCCAGGTAAAACACCGCCTTTTCCGGGTTTAGCACCTTGCGATAACTTGATCTCAATAGCACGGACAAAAGGATTATCTTCTACAAGTTTTACCATCTTGTCCATGGAAAAATTGCCGTTTTCGTCACGTACCCCAAAATAGCCCGTACCAAAATGAAAAATAACATCGCCGCCATAACTATGGTATGGCGATAGGCCGCCTTCGCCCGTGTTATGGTAAGCGCCGGCCATTTTTACGCCTTTATTTAACGACTCCACGGCTTTTGCGGATAGTGATCCAAAACTCATGGCCGAAACGTTAATAATCGAAGCCGGGCGATAGGGCTTTTTCCGTTTGTTAAACTCACCCATAACTTTGGCGCAGGGTAAAAAGGTTTTATCGATATGGTTGGGGTGGTCTTCTGTAATTTTAAAGGGCATCATGGCATTGTTGATGAAAATGTGCTGATGCTCGTAGATATCGCGGTCAGTGCCAAAACCTTCGTAATTATTTTCCTTTTTGGCCGAAGCATAAATCCAACCCCGTTCAATACGATTAAAAGGCAGTTCTTCGCGGTTGTTGGCTACAAAATATTGGCGCATTTCAGGGCCAATGCTTTCCAAGAGATAACGCAAGTGCCCCACAATGGGGAAATTGTGGCTAATGGTGTGCTTTTTTTGGATGAAAACATCCCTAATGGCTATTAAAGCCAGGGCGATTAGAATCCACATCCACCATGAAATTTCAGAAATAAATTGTAAAAAAGAATCCATATTATTGAAAGGCAATCAAGTTTGAGAAGTAAAGATATTTAAATTTTATTGTTATTGAAGTTTTGAACGTATATCTTTACAATATGCGGAAAAAACACAAAATTCTATCAGTCGTATTGGTTTTCATTCTCATAATTATTGTGGGATTTTTTGTTGCTCAATGGCGCATTGAGAAAAAGATTGAGCAGGCCTTGAGAGAATTGCCAAACCATATTCAATTGGGTTATTCCAACCTAGATGTTAATATTTTATTGGGAAATGTGGACTTAAAATCTTCCAAATGGGAAGTTTATGGGAAAACCACTGGCGAACTTATCGTGCAAGGGCATATTGGTCAAATATCGATTGAAAACCTAAGTTATTGGGGTTGTCTTTTTAATGAAAAAATTGCAGTTGAAACATTGTTGATCCAGAATCCCGTTGTGAAATACATCAAAAACGACAAGGTGAATCAGGCTGATTTCAGGCAGAAGATGCTCGGTGAAATGAAGAAAAATATTGAAGTAGGGCAAATTTTGATTAAAAAGGCTGATGTTTTGGTGGTGAAAAAAGAGGACGACTCGCTGGTTTTTAGTTCGCCAGACTTCAATTTGAAAGTGGACGGTTTGAAGTTCCATAAAAATGAAAACGAAACCGTTGAATTTGATGGTTTTTCGGTGGATGCAAAAAACATAAAATACGCTTTGAATGATTATGATGATGTATTCGTTGATTCGTTATCGATAACAAAAACAGCTTCATTTTTGAACAATGTAAAAATAAAAACCAAGTTCGATAAAGCCGCTTTAAGCCAAGTTGTTGAAACGGAACGCGACCATGTTGATATTCATTTTAATTCGGTTAGCGTAGCAGGGCAGGATTTGAAATTGTTGAATTCCTCGGTAGTAGGTATAAATGCAGAACGGGTTGATGTTAATCAGCCTCATTTTGAAATTTACAGAGACAAATTGGTAGCCGATGATTTAGAGCCAAAACCACTATATGGTAAAATGCTACGGAATTTGAAGTTTAATTTGGGTATCGATACGCTCAACATTAACCAAGGCGTTATTGTTTATTCCGAAAAGGTGAAAAAAGACAATGGTGCGGGCCGCATAAACTTCACAAATTTTAATGCTACAATTGCCAATTTAGGAAATTCTTATAGTTCGGATACAGAAAGCCTAATTGACGTAAATACCGATTTTATGGAAGGGAGTTCGTTGCAAGTTAAATGGCATTTTAAAGTGCAGGACACCACAGACCGTTTTGTATTTAAAGCAGATTTGGGGCACATAACAGCAGCCAGCATGAACAGTTTTAGTGAACCTAATTTAAATACCCGTTTTAATGGCGAGCTGTACCAAACCTTTTTTACTATTGATGGTAATCCCACGCTGTCGAACATAGATTTAAAAATAAAGTACGACAATTTTAAAGTGTCTATGCTAAAGGAAGACGGCAGGGAGAAAAAGAAATTTCTATCCGGATTAATCAATTGGTTCATTTCAAACGACAGTAAAGAAAACGAAGATGGTTACAGATATGGCCATGCAGAGCAAGTAGAACGCGATAAAACCAAATCGGTTTTTAACTTTGTATGGCTTAGTATAAGAAGCGGACTGCGTTCGGCCATTGCCAACGATGGTGAAAAGGAAAATTAGCGACTTCAGCAAAACCAAAATGCCACATTGCATAATTGTTTATAATTATTAATAAATCTGTCGTTGTAAACGGGGGGCAATGGTTAATTTTAGCCTTTAAAAATAAAATTGATTTTGGAGAAGTATTTAAGCCAGTTGAACGATGCACAGTTAGAGCCTACTATACAAATTGATGGCCCCATGATAGTTATTGCGGGAGCGGGATCGGGGAAAACCCGTGTGCTCACTTACCGAATTGCTTATATGATGAGCAAAGGCATTGATCCTTTTAATATTTTGTCGCTCACCTTTACCAACAAAGCGGCGCGTGAGATGAAAGAGCGTATTTCGCAAATTGTGGGTGCCAGCGAAGCTAAAAACCTTTGGATGGGGACGTTTCACTCGGTATTTGCTAAAATATTACGTATCGAGGCCGATAAATTGGGTTATCCGAGTAATTTCACAATTTATGATACGCAGGATTCCGATAGGTTGATTCGAGATATTATCAAGGAAATGAACCTCGATAAGGATATCTACAAATACAAGCAAATTCGTTCCAGAATTTCGTCCTACAAAAACAGTTTGATTACCGTTCGGGCGTATTTTCAAAATCAGGAATTAATAGAGGCCGATACCATGGCACGGCGTCCGCGAATGGGTGATATTTACAAAGAATATGTAGAGCGTTGCTTTAAAGCAGGAGCAATGGATTTTGATGATTTGCTATTAAAAACCAATGAATTGCTTACCCGTTTTCCCGATGTGTTGGCCAAATATCAAAACCGATTTAAGTATATTTTGGTTGATGAGTACCAGGATACCAACCATTCACAATATTTAATCGTTCGCGCGCTTTCCGATAAATTCCAAAACATATGCGTGGTAGGCGACGATGCCCAGAGTATTTATGCCTTCCGTGGAGCTAACATCAACAATATTCTGAATTTCCAAAAGGATTATGACGATGTAAAAGTGTTCCGATTAGAGCAAAACTACCGTTCTACCAAAAACATTGTCAATGCGGCGAATTCCATTATCGACAAAAACCAAACGAAACTTGAAAAAGTGGTTTGGACGGCCAATGACGACGGCCCAAAAATTAAAGTAAACCGTTCGTTGACCGACGCTGACGAAGGCCGTTATGTGGCCAGTACGATTTTTGATAACAAAATGAACCACCAGCTCAACAACAGTGATTTTGCCATTTTGTACCGTACCAATGCGCAGTCGCGTTCCATTGAAGATGCGTTGCGTAAACGCGATATTCCATATCGGATTTATGGTGGACTTTCATTTTACCAACGCAAGGAAATCAAGGATGTGCTGTCGTATTTACGTTTAATTATCAATCCGGCTGATGAGGAAGCTTTAAAACGTGTTATCAATTTTCCACCGAGGGGAATTGGCCAAACCACAATCGACCGCTTGATTGTTGCTGCCAATGGCTATAAACGCAGCATTTTTGAGGTGATGAAAAATATCGATAAAACCGATATTAAGGTCAATTCAGGCATAAAAAACAAGCTTCAAAATTTTGTAACGCTTATTGAAAGTTACCAAGTATTGAACCAAACGGCCGATGTTTTTGAATTGGCCGAGCACGTTACCCGAACTAGCGGATTGATTAAGGAATTCAATAAAGATGGTACACCGGAAGGCGTTACCCGTATGGAAAATATCGAGGAACTTTTAAACGGTATGAAAGATTTTGTGGAAGGCCAAAAAGAATTGGCCGATGCCACAGGTTCGTTGGCCGAATTCCTTGAAGATGTGGCTTTGGCAACCGATTTGGACAACGAAAAAGAAGACGCCGACCAAGTGGCGCTAATGACCATACACTTGGCCAAAGGTCTGGAATTCCCGTATGTTTATATTGTGGGCTTGGAGGAAGATTTGTTCCCGAGTGCCATGAGTATGAATACGCGAAGCGAGTTGGAGGAGGAGCGTAGGTTATTTTATGTGGCCTTAACTCGCGCTGAAAAACAGGCGTATTTAACCTATGCGCTTTCGCGCTACCGTTGGGGGAAATTGGTTGATTCTGAACCGAGCCGTTTTATTGAGGAAATCGACGAGCAGTATCTCGATATTGTCACGCCCATTGAAGAACGCCGTTTCAACCCGATGCTTGATGCCGATATTTTTGGCGATGCGCCCGAGCAAATCCGTAGTTCAGACCAAAATAAAGTGCGCTACAAACCAGCCAAACAACCTGTTTTTAAGAAAGGTAAAGCAAAAAGCGAACCCGAAAAATTCCAAGCGTCGCAACCTAAAAACTTAAAGCCCGTTGCGCAAACCAATGGAAGTAGTCAACAAAGCACCAATTTATTCGATAGCAAATTGGCTGTGGGGAACACGGTTAAACACATCCGTTTTGGTACGGGTGAGGTTTTAAAAATAGAAGGCACAGGTGCCGATACCAAAGCCGAAATTAAGTTTCAGCACGGTGGCGTTAAAAAGCTATTGCTGCGTTTTGCTAAATTGGAGGTTGTGGGCTAGTGCTAGCTTCACTTAACTGTAATTATTGATTTGTTTAACATAAAGGTTTTAGGCTGGTTGCCAAGCCGCAATTTAACTATTAGAATGCTATTGGTTAAAGCTTGGTATATGGGTGTTGAGCTTTCAATATCATTTTGAACACATAGTTTCAGGTAATAAAGCAAGATTAAATGCCATGCGCTTAGGTACAGGCTACGAATTATTCAAAAACCAAAAAGAAAATAAGGCCAAATTAGAAGCGCTATTCGGTACATCGGCTTTCCTGTTTCATAACGTAAAGAGTATGGAAATTACAGAAGTCATAAATACATTTCAGGTTAAGAATAAAATCAACCTATTGGCTATTATAAACAATAAACATTCTTTTTTTGAAAGTTTCTTCTTTAAGAATACTGTAAATCAAATCGGATTTCATTTAAAAGTGCCGTTTTTGGTTATTCCCAATAAAAAGTAATAGTATTTTCAATACTATAATTCTTGATTAATTCAAGAGAAGCAAACAGCATCAACCTGATTTATGTCATAGTCTATATGGTTTGTATCGAGTAATTTAACTGCAACAACTAACTTAAAAACTAAAGAAATGATTAAGACATTAGATAAAAGCGAATCGATTGCCGTTTTGGCTTCAAATTTCATTGGTAACCTATCCTATATTTACAGAGGCCGCCCCTTTGTTGTGCCCATTACTTATTTTTATGATAAAAATATAGGGGTTATAATTAGCTATTCTGGCGAGGGGCACAAGATAAGAGCGATGAGGCTTCACAAACAGGTGTCTTTAGGAGTTTCAGAAATAGACTCCGTAAATTCTTGGAATTCTATTTTGGCCCATGGTACTTACAAAGAGCTTTCTGGGGCTACTGCAAAAGTGCAATTACACTTGTTTTCTCTAGGTGTTAAAGACTTAATAATTAATAAAGAACATCGTAAACTGGATTTTATAAGTGAGTTTTCCAGTAAAATTGCAAATGATGATTTGCCCATTGTTTTTGAAATAAAAGTGGAAGAGCTTACAGGTAAAATGAGGGATAACTAACTAATCATATTAGCCATGAGATATGTATGTTTACTTTTTATACTGATCGCTTTTATAAATTGCAAAACAGATAAAAAAAGCGACTATCCAATAACTGTTGATGATGTTGATCCGCAGGGAAAAATATTCTTAGGGGACACCATAAAATTGGAAGATAGTGATTGGGAAACACGTAAAGCCATTTCGATTGAGAACAAACAAAAACAACTCATTGAGAAAAAAGATGACCAAGAAACTCTAGAAGGGTTGGTTTTAGAAAAAAAATATGTGGTAAAAAGAGATGATTATGTTATTAACTTTAGGTATCCACAACTTAATGAATCCTTCAATTTAAGGTATAGCAGTTTTAACGATTTTATTAATAACTACTATGTCAACATTTCTAAAACCGAATCGGATATTTTACAAACCAAAGCCTTTTGCGACAGTATAGGGTCTATAAAATTCAGAGAACAAAGGCTTATAGACTATAAAATATATAATCTAAACGACGAGCTAATAAGCGTACTGTTTTATAAGGAAAATTTCTATTCGGGCACCTTGTTTCCGAGTTATTCTTTCGATTGTTTTAACTATAATCTCAGTACAAGTACGTTTATGGATTTTGAAGATTTTTTTGTAGAAGGTTCTGAGGAAGAACTCATAGAAAGGATTAATACATCCATTAAAAATAAAATAGCAAGTGGCGAGATATACTACGAATGTTGGGAGATATCTTCTGAAGATTTTATGGCCGCTAAGAATAATTTTGTAATCAACGATATGAATGTGGAATTCTATTTTGACGACTGTGTTATCTGCCCGTCATATACCGGTACTTATTCCATTGAAGTTTCCCTATTGGAACTTTTGCCCGTGCTTAAAAAATATGATACAAATCCGTTGATATTGTAATCCCTAAACTAACTGAAAAAATTAAAAACAATTTAAGGTTGCTTACAAACTGGAATTTATTGTACAGCAATCATGCTAATTTCAACATTCACATTTTTTGGCAGTTTGGCCACTTGTACCGTTTCTCGTGCGGGAGCAGTGGCTTCATCAAAAAAGCTACCGTAAACTTCATTAATTGATAGAAAATCATCCATATCTGAAATGAATATTGATGATTTCACCACATTTTCAAAAGTCATATCGGCTGCTTTTAAAATCGCTTTTAAATTTTGCATCACTTGTTGGGTTTCATCTTTTATGTTGTTTAACACCAATTGGCCTGTTTCTGGATTCAATGCAATTTGTCCCGAAATATAAAGGGTGTTGCCTGTTAAAACCGCTTGGTTATATGGCCCAATAGGAGCGGGGGCGTTTGTGGTAGTAATAATTTTTTTCATTTTGTGCCTTTTTGTAAAGATAAGCAAACCTACAATTGAATATCGGGCTGTCTGCGTTTTTCGTATTTCAAATCTTTTAGCAGACTGGATTTAATACCAATAAAGAAATTCCATGATTTGTAAGCTCCGAACGGCGTCCAGCTAAAATTCATACGCCAACTTAATAAATCACGCTCAAAACGGAGTTGGGTAGTGGTAAAGCCCAAGTTTTTAAAATCGTAACCCGACGAAGCTCCCACCGACCATTTTTCAGATAATTCAATATCGCCCGAAAACATGAGCGAGTGCGACGATATTTCATTCTGCCGCCTCGAATTGGAGTAATTTACCGCGTAGGCCAACCTCAAACTCCAAGGGATTTTGAAGTTATAAAACTCACTTGGGGTTTTATCTTCGTCTTCCTCCTCGTCGTCATATTGTTGGTTGGAGAAATCTTCAGCGACTCCAAACAAATCATCCGCCCTGCCACCGCCACGAAGGTTTTCCTCAATGTTTTTGTCATCTTTGCTGCCTGCGCTGTCTTTACTAGAAAACGACCAACTGGCGTTTATGTTACCTCCTGTAAGTCTAAAAAGGCTTCCGCCGTTATCGATATTGAACTTGTCAATTTTATTATTGTTGTTATCCAACGCGTAAGGGTCTAAGGTGGCACTAAAGTTTATGCTCATTTTGTTTTTGAACAGTTGCGTACCACCATTCATTCTTATGGGGCTCCATTGCAGCGAATCGCCGGCAAAGTTGTAAGAGGTACTAAAGTTTAGGTTGTTGAAAATAACCACTTTTTTGGGTTCTGTGGCCGTACTGTCTTTATCTCTTACTTTGGCTTCTATATTATTCGACACCGAAATACCCATTGAACTTGAAAAATTCTTTCCGGGCGTTCCAAAAATACCTTGCTCAAAACGGGTGTATTCTAACAATTCACGTCTCGTAGTGCCATCGGCATCAATAATTTCGTCACCTTCATAAGTATCGTAATATTGGTCAAACGCTGGGTTGATGTTATAGCTGATCGACGGACGGATAACATGCCTAATGGCCTTTATCTTTCGGTCTTCGCCTTCTTTTTCAAAGTTTTTAGTACCGTAAATAGTGGTTCCTAAACTGGTGCTAAAATTATACGTTCTGAAGGAATCGAATCCGTTCACGGTTTCTATAACTTCCTCATCTTCTTCCAAATCGTAAGAACGGTTGATGGTTTTAAAGGTCCACACTTCATTGAAATTGGTGCTGGCACTCATACTAAAATACTTGAATACCTTAAAATTGGTACTCAACGGAATGGTATGCTGAAAGCCCGCTTTGGCATCGTCAAACATTTCTTTTTTAAAGAACAGTGAATCGGTAGTAGAAATTCTATTTTCTCCTCTCAAATTATATTGTAGGTTGATGTTTTGTATGAGTCCTTTTTTAGTGCCTTCACTGGATGCAAAGGGGTACATTCTGCCAACGCTTCCCTGTAACGTGGGCAGCGTCATGTTTATGGATTGCGTTTGTGTGTTTTGTTGGTGGGTAGCCGTTAAGCTGACATTAACTTGCGGTTCGCCTTGAAAGGTTTTTGAGTATGATACCGAAGACTGCAATGTATTGTTCAATCGGTTACTAACATTAACTTGGTTGTTCGATTGTTGGTAATAATTACTACTACCCAAGTTTACCGATGCCGAAAATCTGGAATTAGGGCTGGCTTTGGCATCTTGGCTGTGCGACCACCTTAGGTTGTAAATGGTGCTCTTGCTGTAATCGGGAAAACCCCGTTCGCTGTTTATCAAGCTTTCAAATCTAAAACTGAAATTTCCGTTGAATCGATAGCGCTTTTTATAGGCGCTTTCCATACGAATACCGTAACTACCGTTGGTGTAATAATCGCCCAAAGCAGCCAAATCGACATAATCACTAATGGCGAAATAGTAACCGCCGTTCTGTAAAAAATAACCACGGTTGTTTTGTTCACCGAAAGTAGGGATAATAACGCCCGAAGTATGTTTTTCACTCTGAGGAAAAAAACCAAAAGGCAAACCCAGTGGGGTAGGTACATCGTAAATAAACAGGTTGGCCAATCCGGTTACAATTTTTTTTCCGGGAACTACTTTGGCCTTTCTAAGTTTGATGTAATATTCGGGATCTTCTAAATTTTCGGCCGTAGTGTATTTAGCATTCTTTAGAAAGTAAACGGAATCGTTTTCCTTTTTGGTAACCGAAGCAATAACGGTACCTTCGCCTTGTTCGGTCTTCGAATTATAAATCAGGGCTTTTTTGGTTTCGGTATTAAAAATAATAGAATCGGGCTCTACCACGTTACTGCCTTGTGTAAAAACGGGTTTTTGGGTGTATTCGCCAACACTATCTTTTACTCCTTTGGCGTAAACGGTATTTTTATTGTAATCAATGGTAATATCGCCTGCAGTGATGTTCATATCACCGTAATCGATTCTGGCATTGTTATAAAGGTACAGTTTCTGCTTTTTTTGGTCGAAACGTGTATAGTCATCGGCATGATAGGTTACCGTGTGTTCCAAAAGTTCTTTTTTGGGTTTTATGGAGTCTGTAACGGTGCTATCTTGCTCAATGGCAATCGTTTCGGTTATAGCTGTGCTGTCGGTTTTTATAACAAGTTTTTCTTCCACTACGGGCTTAATGGAATCCTGTTTGGGTTTTATATCTTGGGCGAAGCTTAACGTGTTGATAAACACTGTAAAACTTAATGCAAAAAGTATTTTAAAGTTGTTTGTACGCAACGCTTTTAAATGTATTTTTGTAAAAGTATGGCTCGGTTTTTGAAATGCCAAAATTACATATATTTTTCTGGGATTGATTTAATATTCAATTAAAAATTTAAAATTAAAAACCCCTTTAGTTTTATAGCGAAATAAAGCGGCATCAATGCCCGTTTTAATTATAGCGATACCAACAAAATGGGTTGTTGAGCTGTTCAAAATGATGATGTACCAAATGAAAACGCACCACATATTACTTTTCGTATCTTTTATAATAGTATTAACATTTTCTTCATTTACCGATAACGAAGTAAATAAGGATAAAAAATTTGTTGTAGTGCTCGACGCCGGGCATGGCGGCAAGGATTCGGGCAACACGGGCAATGGTTATTTGGAGAAAGACATCGCCTTAAAAGTGGTTTTGGCGGTTGGTGAAGAACTGGAGAAAAACCCCGATATAAAAGTGGTTTACACCCGAAAGACCGATAAATTTATCGATTTGTTTGTTAGAGGGAAAATAGCCAACAAAGCAAAGGCCGATTTATTTGTTTCGGTACATTGCAACGCCCATGGTTCTGCGGCACACGGTACGGAAACTTTTGTATTAGGGACACATAGAAACGAAACGAATTTCGAAGTTGCCAAAAAAGAAAACTCGGTGATTTTTATGGAGGACGATTATGAAAAAAACTACGAAGGTTTCGATCCCAACTCGCCAGAATCGGTGATGAGTATTCTGTTGAGCCAAGAGGAGTATTTGGACCAAAGTATTTTATTGGCCAGTATCATTCAAGATAAGTTTACCAATGCATTAAAACGAAAAAATAGAGGCGTAAAACAGGCGGGGTTTATCGTATTGCACCAAACGGTTATGCCCAGTGTTTTGGTGGAAATAGGATTTTTAACTTATAGGCAAGAGGGCGCTTACTTAAATTCAAAAAAGGGGCAAAATGAAATTTCTAAAGCTATAATAGGAGCTATTTTGGATTACAAAAACAGCCTCGATAAAAATGTTGATCATTTTGAGGTGGTTGATAATTCACCAGGCGCAGCTGAAACAACATCCAGCGATATTTCCTTTAAAGTGCAAATTGCTGCCAGTTCAAAATCTCTGGAAACCAAACCCTATAATTTTAAAGGATTGAATCAAATTTCAAAATTAAAGGAGGGCAGTCTGTATAAATATTTTTATGGGCAGTCATCCAATTACAGTGATGCGCAACAATTTGAAAATGAGGCCAGAAATAAAGGTTACGGTTCCTGCTTTATTGTAGCGTTTAAAAACGGAGAGAAGATTCCCTTGGTCGATGCCCTAAAATCAACCGCAAATTAAAGGCTGTTCTTTTTAAAATTGTATTAAATTTGTTTACCAAACATATTTACCTTGAAAATAACAAAAGAAGTCAAAACAGGCATACTCGTAGTTTTAGGAATTTTACTCTTCGTTTTTGGGTTTAATTATCTTAAAGGTCAAAATTTATTCGACAACTCCAAGACTCTTTACACCTCGTATGATAACGTTGAGGGCTTAACACCTTCAATGCCGGTTACTATCAACGGATTGAGCGTTGGTAAAGTTTCAAATATTAGTTTTAAAGAGGACGGCTCTGGCAAATTGAAGGTGGAATTGCTAGTAAGCACAGATTTTCCATTTTCAAAAAACAGTACGGCCGAATTGTATGAAACCGGACTTATCGGCGGAAAGGCCATAGCTATTGTGCCAGCTTTTGATGGTGCTGAAGAAGCTAAAACAGGAGATGTTTTAGTGGGAAAAACCAAAGACGGCCTATCGGAATTAGTGAATCAAAGGTTGACGCCATTACAGGAAAAAATTGAAAAAATGATGGTAAGTGCTGATGGTTTATTGACAAATATGAATGATGTTTTTGATGAAAAAACCAAAGAAAATTTAAAAACCAGCATCTCTGAATTAAGTTTAACTATCACATCATTTAAGAGTACATCAAATGCTTTAAATCA
Organism: Tamlana crocina; assembly: GCA_040429635.1. Classification (NCBI taxonomy): domain Bacteria; kingdom Pseudomonadati; phylum Bacteroidota; class Flavobacteriia; order Flavobacteriales; family Flavobacteriaceae; genus Tamlana; species Tamlana crocina. The sequence goes on from CP158972.1 coordinate 2,030,857, forward strand.
AATAATTGACTCAAATAAAGAAAGTATTGATAGCGTGCTTTTTAATGCCCATAAACTTACAGGAGATTTAGCTGTTGTCACCGATAAAATTGCAAATTCAAATTTAGACAAAACCATTGCCGATTTAGAATCTACACTATCAAACTTCAACCAGCTTATGGGCGGCATGCAAGACGGCGAAGGTACTTTCGGTAAATTTTTGAAAGACGAAGGATTGTACGATAATTTAGAGGGCGCCACCCTGCAATTGGAGCAACTTTTGGAAGACATGAAGTTAAACCCAAAGCGCTATGTACATTTCTCATTGTTTGGAAAAAAGCCCAAACAATATGATGCGGAAGGGAACGAAATTAAGCAAGACAACTAACCAACAGCAAATATGAACTATTTACCTAACGCCATTTTTGCAGTTATATTAATACTGGGCATTGGTTATTTTGCCAAAAATGTTAAAAAACTCATCCGAAACATTAAGCTCGGTAGAGATGTAGATGTTAGCGATAATAAGTCTGAGCGTTTACGCAACATGGCCAGGATTGCGCTGGGGCAAAGTAAAATGGTGCGCAGACCTATTTCAGGCATATTGCACGTTATCGTTTATATAGGTTTTGTTGTCATTAATCTGGAGGTTTTAGAAATTATTATTGATGGTGTTTTTGGCACCCATAGAATAGGGTTAAAAGTATTGCCTGTTTCTGTTTATGGTGCCTTAATTGGAATCTTCGAGATTTTAGCCATTTTGGTGTTTGTTTCCGTAGTTATTTTTTGGGTACGCAGAAACATTATAAAATTGGCACGTTTTTGGAAAAGCGAAATGACGGCTTGGCCTAAAAACGATGGAAATTTCATTCTGTATTTCGAGATGGTTTTGATGTTGCTGTTTTTAGTGATGAATGCTACAGATACAAATTTTCAGGAACTCAATTCCGGAAACGTGGTCAGCCAGTTTATAGCGCCTTGGTTTGGTGGGTTGCCAGAATCAACGTTACGCTTTATCGAACGAGCCGCTTGGTGGTTGCACATCGTTGGTATCCTTGTTTTTTTGAATTACCTGTATTTTTCAAAGCATTTACATATTTTATTGGCATTCCCGAATACGTACTACGGAAAATTACAGCCCAAAGGGCAACTTAATAATTTAGAGGCTGTAACCAACGAGGTTAAAATGATGATGGACCCCAATGCCAATCCGTTTGCTGCGCCAGCGGAAGGCGAAGAAGACGATGTGCCCGAAAAGTTCGGGGCGAGTGACGTGCAGGATTTAAACTGGGTGCAATTACTGAATGCCTACACTTGTACCGAATGCGGACGCTGTACCAGCGAATGCCCGGCTAACTTGACGGGCAAAAAACTATCGCCAAGAAAAATTATGATGGATACCCGCGACCGATTGGAAGAAGTGGGGAAAAATATCGATGCCAACAAGGGTGAGTTTAAAGGCGATGGCAAACAACTTCTGGACGATTATATTACCCGAGAGGAACTCTGGGCCTGTACCACTTGCAATGCCTGTGTAGAGGCTTGCCCAGTAAGTATTGATCCATTGTCTATTATTTTAGAGATGCGTCGTTATTTGGTGATGGAGCAGAGTGCAGCTCCAGTAGAACTGAATAACATGATGACCAATATTGAAAACAATGGCGCGCCTTGGCCATACAATCAAATGGACCGATTAAAATGGATGGATGAATAAAAATCCATTTTTCTCTGAACTAAACAGATTCAATAAAGCAAACGATTATGAGCGATACACTTAAAGTACCCACAATGGCCGAATGCATGGCGGAAGGGCGACAACCGGAAATTCTCTTTTGGGTAGGCTCCGCGGGAAGCTATGATGATCGGGCAAAAAAAATAACGCGGGCTTTTGTGAAAATTTTGAACAAAGCCAATGTTGATTTTGCAGTTTTGGGCACCGAAGAAAGCTGTACTGGCGATGTAGCCAAACGTGCCGGAAACGAGTTTTTGTTCCAAATGCAGGCTGTGGCCAATATCGAAATACTAAATGCATACGAGGTTAAGCGTATTGTTACGGCTTGTCCGCATTCATACAATACACTAAAAAACGAATATCCCGGGTTGGGTGGGGTTTACCAAGTGCAACACCATACACAATTTATTGAAGAACTCATTCAAACGGGAAAATTGAAAGTTGAAAGCGATAGTGCGTTCAAGGGCAAACGCATTACGTTTCACGACCCTTGTTATTTGGGACGTGCCAATGAGGTTTACGAAGCGCCAAGGGAACTTTTAAAAATGTTGGGCGTAGAATTGTTGGAAATGAAACGCAACCGAAGAACCGCGTTGTGCTGTGGCGCTGGAGGCGCTCAAATGTTTAAAGAGCCCGAAAAAGGCGATAAAGATGTTAACGTGTTGCGAACGGAAGATGCCTTAGAAACCAACCCCGGAATTATTGCTACAGGATGCCCATACTGTAATACCATGATGACCGATGGCGTGAAAGCTAAAGAGAAAGAAAGCGACATAAGTGTTATGGACGTGGCCGAAATTATCGCGCAAGCTCAAAACTTATAAATGTCAGTCCCAAAATAAGATTAAAAATGTTAGTAGATTTTAATACATTACCGGAAGAATCACGAATTTGGATTTACCAAGCGAATCGATCATTTACTCCAGAGGAAATTCAAGAAATTGAAGAGAAACTAGACATCTTTATTGAAAACTGGACAGCGCATGGTAGTGATTTAAATGCAGGGTACTCGATTAAATATAACCGATTTATAATCGTTGGATTAAACCAAGACTTGAATAAGGCAACAGGTTGCTCTATCGATGCTTCGGTGCATTTTATTCAGCAGTTAGAGAAAGATTATAATGTCGATTTAATGGATAAAATGAATGTATCGTACAAGCAAGGCGAATACGTGGCTTACAAATCATTGGTCGATTTCAAAAAAATGGCAAAAGACAAAGCGGTATCTAAAAATACCATTGTATTCAATAATTTAGTCACTAATATTGCCGAGTTTAAAGAAAATTGGGAAGTCCCTGCTTCCGATAGTTGGCATAGCCGTTTTTTAAAGTAAAAGGCGGGCTTATTATCTTTTGTTAATCTATCTTAAAGTCTTTTTATCTTCTTTTTAAAAACATTATTTTGGCACAATTATTAGTGGGTTAGAGCTGATGATTATTGTTAACAACTATTTTATGCGTCAAATCTTAATTAATATTCCATTTTTCTTTTATGCTTTTCTTTCATTTGCCCAACAATCTGTCAACCCCTTATTGGCGACAGATTCTGCAGCGCAACAAAAATGGGTAGACAGCGTGTATGCTTCATTTACATTAAAGGAAAAAATAGGGCAGTTGTACATGGTACAGGTTATGTCCAACCAAGATTTAGCCACAAAAAACAAAATAGTACAGCTTATTAAAGACCATCATATTGGGGGCATTATCTATTCCAACGGAGGGCCATACCGTCAGGCAAAACTTAACAACGAATTGCAGGCGGTCTCAAAAACTCCGTTGTTAATTGGTATGGATGCTGAATGGGGGTTGAGCATGCGTCTCGACTCTACTTATGCTTTTCCGTGGAATATGACTTTAGGTGCCATTAAAGACAACAAATTAGTGGAGCAAACCGGACGCCAAATCGGTGAACATTGCAAGCGTTTGGGAGTTCATTTTAACTTTGCACCCGATGTAGATATCAATACCAACCCGCAAAACCCTATTATTGGTAACCGTTCTTTTGGGGAGGACCGAGATAATGTTACCGAAAAAGCTTTGGCCTTTATGAAAGGCATGCAAAGTGCGGGTGTTTTGGCCAATGCCAAACATTTTCCGGGACATGGCGATACTGACCAAGATTCGCATAAAACGCTTCCAACTATTAGTTTCAATAAAAAACGAATAGACTCCATTGAGTTATACCCATATAAAAAGTTAATAACAGAAGGTTTATCGAGCGTTATGGTGGCGCATTTGAATGTACCCAGTTTAGAGACGCGCGAAGGCTACCCGTCATCGCTTTCTAAAAACATCGTTACCAATATTTTAAAGGAACGGTTGGCCTTTCAGGGATTGATTTTTACTGATGCATTGACCATGAAAGGGGCGGCCGATTTTGATGAAACAGGCGAAATTGATTTGGCCGCATTCATGGCTGGAAATGATGTCATGTTAATGTCGGAAGACGTGGAGCAAGGCGTTTCAAAAATTATGGAAGCCTATAACAGCGGACAAATTACGGAAGACCGATTGGCACATTCGGTTAAAAAAATCTTGATGGCTAAATACAAAGTGGGGTTGCAGGATTATTCGCCCATTGCACTTCATGATTTATCGAATGATTTAAACCGTATTAAGGATGACGCATTAAATGAAGTGCTTTTTGAAAATGCCATCACCGTTGTAAAAAATGACAATAATTTACTGCCTTTAAAAGATTTGGAAACCAAATCCATCGCTTATGTTAAGTTTGGAGATGATGAGGGTATGCCATTTTATAACGAACTAAAGAAATATGGCAAAGTTCATTTAATTGAAGCGGAAAATTTATTCGAATTAACGGCTCGGTTAAAGCCTTATAATACGGTGATTGTTGGTTTTCATCGCTCCAATGCTAGTCCGTGGAAACCTTTCGAACTTTCGCAACAGGAACAAGTTTGGATTGATGAAATTGCCAAGACCAATACCGTTATTTTAGATGCTTTCGTAAAACCTTATGCGCTTTCAGGTTTAAAAAGCATAGATAACATTTCGAGCATCATTGTTAGTTATCAAAACAGTGAAGTGGCACAACAAAAGTCGGCACAACTCATTTTTGGTGCTATTGATGCCAAAGGTCAGTTGCCGGTTTCCATTCAACCGTATTTTAAAACGGGGGAAGGCATAGAATGGAACAATATCAAACGATTGGGCTACACCATCCCAGAGCGGGTGGGGATGAGTACCGCAAAGTTAAATCGGATAGATTCCATAGCCAACATTGCGGTCGATTCGATGATGACACCGGGCGCACAGATTCTAGTGGCCAGAAAAGGAAAAGTGGTGTACCATAAAAACTTTGGTAAACACACCTATAAAGGAAAGGAAGAAGTTGCTTCTGATGATATTTACGATTTAGCATCGTTAACCAAAATATTGGCCACATTGCCTTTGGTGATGGAACTTGAGGAAGAAGGCATTATTTCATTGGATACAAAACTTTCTGAGATTTTGCCTGAATATAAAACCTCTAACAAAGCCAATGTAACCATAAAGAGTATGTTGTCCCATTATGCCCGTTTGCGGCCATGGGAACCTTTTTACTACCGCACTTTGGATAGTTTGACTAAACATCCCAGTGCCGATTATTACAGAAGGGAGCGTAACGATGATTTTAATGTAGAAGTGGCTAAAGACCTTTTTTTGCGAACCGATTATCAAGATTCCATCCCTGAGATTATTAAAGATTCCGAATTGCTTTCATCCTTAAGGTACCGTTACAGCGATTTTCCATATTACATTTTAAAGAAATTTATTGAATACCATTACGACAGAACATTGGAACAGTTAACCCAATCGCATTTTTATGAGCCTTTGGGAGCCAATAACACCATGTACAACCCATATCATAAAATAAGCAGTAAAAAGATTGTACCTACCGAGGTGGATGATTATTACCGTTTTCAAGAGGTACATGGTTATGTGCACGATATGGGGGCTGCTATGCAAAATGGTATTGGTGGGCATGCTGGCGTATTTAGCAATGCCAACGATGTGGCTAAGATAATGCAAATGTATCTGCAAAAGGGGTTTTACGGCGGGAAACAATTTTTAAAGCCCGAAACCATCGATAAATTCAATACCTGCTACTATTGCCATAAAGGAAATAGGCGCGGTATAGGCTTCGATAAACCACAATTGGGTGAGGAAGGGCCAACCTGCGGCTGTGTATCCAAAAGCAGTTTTGGGCATTCGGGTTTTACCGGAACCTATACATGGGCAGACCCAGACGAAGAGATTGTTTATGTATTTTTGGCCAATAGAACTTATCCCAATGCGGGGCAGAATTTATTGCTCAGAAAGAATATCAGAACAGACATTCAGAAGTTAATCTATGAAGCGATAGTTGATTAAAACAGTAAAAGCGAAAAAATGAAAATAGGAATTGTTTGCTACCCAACGTTTGGAGGTAGTGGAGTAGTAGCCACAGAGTTGGGGTTGGAATTGTCTAAACGCGGACACGAAATCCATTTCATTACTTACAGCCAGCCCGTTCGGTTGGAGCTTATAAGCAACAATGTACACTATCACGAAGTAAACGTTCCTGAATATCCGCTGTTTCATTATCAGCCTTACGAGTTGGCATTGTCTAGCAAATTGGTCGATATGGTGAAGCTTCATGAAATTGAAATCCTTCACGTGCATTATGCCATTCCGCACGCCTATGCAGCCTATATGGCCAAAAAAATGCTCCAGGAAGAAGGGATTTATGTACCTATTGTAACTACTTTGCACGGCACCGATATTACTTTGGTGGGCAACCACCCGTTTTACAAGCCGGCTGTGACCTTCAGCATTAATAAATCGGATGCGGTGACAGCTGTTTCAAAAAGCTTGAAGGATGACACGTTGCGTCTGTTCAACATTAAAAACAATATCCACGTCGTGCCCAATTTTATCGACTTGGAAAAGTATAGACATAATGGCTTTCCCGATTGTCAAAGGGGAATGATGGCCAAGGAAAACGAAAAAATAATCACCCACATCAGTAATTTAAGACCAGTTAAACGGGTGCAGGATGTTATCAGCGTATTTTATAATATCCAAAAGCAAATGCCCGCTAAACTTATGTTTATTGGAGAAGGGCCTGAAAAAGAAAAAGTGGAGGCCATGTGCAACGAATTGGGGATTTTGAACAAAATTGTATTTTTTGGAAAAAGCAATGAAATTGAGAAAATATTGTGTTTTAGTGATTTGTTTTTATTGCCCTCACAAACTGAAAGTTTTGGATTGGCGGCTTTGGAGGCTATGGCATCGGGCGTTCCGGTAATATCGAGTAATACTGGTGGTATCCCGGAAGTTAACGTTCACGGGGTTTCGGGCTATTTGAGCAATGTGGGCGATATTGAAGATATGAGCAAAAATGCGATTCATATTTTAAGCGACGAAAAACGATTGAAACAATTTAAAGATGCTGCTAGAAAGGAATCTTTGAAGTTTGATTTGCATAGTATCGTTCCAAAATATGAGGCTATTTATCAAGATACTTTGTCTAAATGTTTGGTGCTGTAATTCTACAAAAAGCATCAAAATATAAACGTTTTGAGTTACTAAAGTAGAGCCAAAAACAGTAATTTTCACATAAAAATTACAACATGGCAATACTTGGTAATATTATAAAAGGGGTGATTGATTTAACCGACACATTATTTTCGGAAACCAATCATATTGAAGCTCAAAAAAACACTTTAAAGCAACTCCTCGAAAAAGCAAAGGATACCCAATTTGGAAAGCATTATAATTTTGAAGCTATTTTAGCTTCAGATAAAATGGAAACCGAATTTGCTGAAACGATTCCGTATTTCGATTACAATAAAATAAACGACGAATGGTGGCATAAAATAAAGGATGGTGAAGATGATGTTACTTGGCCGGGAACGTTATCCTATTTCGCATTGAGTTCTGGTACAACAGGGAAATCAAGCAAGCGTATTCCTGTTACCGATGCTATGATTGAGACTATCCGAAAATCAGGAATCAAACAAGTTTTGGCGCTTAAAAATTTTGATTTGCCAGCCGATTTTTTCGAAAAGGAAATTATGATGCTGGGCAGTTCTACTGATTTGGAAAAAAATGAAAATTTTTTGGAAGGTGAAATCAGCGGTATAAGCGCAAGTAATATTCCGTTTTGGTTTAGGGGCTATTACAAACCGGGAGAAGATATTGCCCAAATTGATGATTGGGACGAGCGGGTTTTGAATATAGCCAAACGTGCTAAAGAGTGGGATATTGGAGCCTTAAGTGGTATTCCGTCGTGGATAGAGCTTATGCTTCAAAAAGTGATAGAATATCATAATTTGAACAACATCCACGATATTTGGCCCAATCTTCAAGTTTACACCTCGGGCGGTGTGGCTTTCGGCCCCTACGAAAAAAGCTTTAAGGCGTTAATGGGAAAGGAGGTCACTGTAATCGACACGTATTTGGCTTCCGAGGGCTACATTGCTACACAAATAAGACCAGACACCGATGCCATGCAACTCAATACCGAACACGGTATCTATTTTGAGTTTGTTCCCTTTAAACCCGAATATATCAACGAAGATGGCTCGTTGGTGCAGGATGCGCCTTCAGTGAATATTTCCCAAGTAAAGGTTAATCAAGATTATGTGCTCATTATAAGTACGGTGAGTGGCGCTTGGCGTTACATTATTGGCGATACTATTGAATTTACGGATATTGAACGTGCCGAAATAAAAATAACCGGGCGAACCAAGTTCTTTTTAAATACGGTGGGTTCACAATTATCAGTTAATAAAATGGACGATGCCATGCGTGTTTTAGAGGAGCAATTTTCAACCAAAATTCCAGAATATACCATTTGTGCCAAGCGGGTTGACGATGGTGAATTTTACCATTTTTGGTATTTAGGTGCAGAACATCAAGATTTGAACACAGATAAAGTAGCCCGAACTTTAGATGATACATTAAAAGAAGCCAATAAAAACTATAAAGTGGCCCGTAGCAAAGCGCTTAACGGTTTGAAAGTAAAATTGGTAAGCCCTGAGGTTTTTTATGAATGGAATGCGAAAAACAAGAAAAAAGGCGGACAAGTAAAGATGGAGCGTGTTATGAAAGAAGAAAAATTTACCGAATGGGAAGCTTTTGTAACCAAGCTTAAACTGAAGGTATAGCCTCTTGGTTATTTACCAACTCCATAATTTCTTCGGGAGATAAATAATATTTTTTTATTCGTGCTTTGTAAATAGGGGTGATGTCGGCATGATTTAATATGAAATTTTTAGTTTTTAAAATGTATTCACCCATGCCGTGCTGTACAGCGTAAGTGTCGGCGGTGCGTTCGGCTTCCACAATGTGATTTTGAGAAATTAAATATTTTATTCCAAAACCAATGAGGTTGATGTTACTTCTATTTTGGTAATCCATAATATGGCCAAGTTCGTGCCCAATCCAACCAATGAATATATCAGAAGGAATATTTTTAGTTAAAAAGGTCTTATCAGAAATCTTAAAGGTCTCGCTAATTAGAATAACGTAACTTCTATGTTTTTTCGACTTAAAAAAACTAGCAAATTGAGGTTGGGCTTGCATCGTCGATTTTTTGATATTCCTCTTGAACTTAAACTCGATATGAACGTCATTTAGTTCGGGAAAATAACTTAGTGCCGTTTTTACTTCTTTTTTAATATGTTGGGGTATTTTGTGTTTTGATTCCATATATCCATTTTAGTGAAAACAAAACAAAACCATTAATGCTTTCAAGTAAAATATTAATCACAAAAATATAGCAGGCAAAATAGGATAAAAAATAACCCCGGAATAACCGGGGCTTGTTGTTGAAATTTTATTTAATCTTTATGACTATAAAATTGGTTCGTCTGTTAAGTTGATGTTGATTTTCGGTACACTTAATTGTGCCGTCGCATCCATTCATCAGTTTATTCTCTCCATAACCTTTGTAGGATTCAATTCTATCTGCATTGATACCTTTAGAAATTAAATAATCATAAGTGGATTTGGCTCGTCTTTCAGATAAAACTAAATTATAAGATGAAGGTCCTCTCGAATCGGAATGCGATTGGATTTCAATAGTCATTTCTGGATATTGATTCTGCATCAAATCAACAATGCGGTCTAACTCGGTGGTGTCTTCATTTCTGATGCTGGCACTATCAAAATTAAAGTAAATAGGGCCGAGATCGCTAATCGGTTCTTCTTTTTTGGGTTTGGCCGTTGGTTCCAATGAAAAGTCAACAGTAAGACTTTTAACTGATGGCGCCAAACCTTTCGAGCTCACCGGAGTAGTTAGGTTTAAGTAGCCTTCTTTTGAAATATTCACTATATAATCGGTGTCTTGATTTATATTGACTTCATATGTTCCGTTTTCATTCGTTGGGAAAGACGCGATTTCTTTTCCGCTGGAATCCATTAGGGTTACTATGGCATTTGGTAACGGTACATTGTTTTCAGCATCGTAAATAGTGCCTTCCAGTTTTGTGCGTAATTTTCTGTTAAAAGCGTAAATATCGTCACTGCCAAGCCCGCCGTTTCGGTTTGAGGCAAAATAGCCCGATGTGCCACTGTCGTCCACAAAAAAGGAGAAATCGTCTTTACTGGAATTCACCGGAACACCGAGATTAACCACGTTAACAAAACCATTGTTTGCATCGGTAACGGCAACGAATATATCCAATAGGCCTAATCCGTGGTGGCCATCGGAAGAAAAGAATAGCGCACCTTCATTATTAACAAATGGAAAACGTTCATTTTTTGAGGTATTTACTGTGCTTCCTAAATTTTGGGGTTTTCCGAAAGTAGCATCATTGTTAATGTCAACATAATAAAGATCGGTACCACCAAAACCACCTGGCATATTAGAGGCAAAATATAATTTAGAACCGTCGGCGCTTAAAGCGGGGTGGCCATTGGAATAGGTGTCATCATTAAAAGGTAACTCCTCAATGTTTGTCCAAGAGTCATCAACTAATGTTGCTTTGTAAATTTTAAGGCTTGAAATACCCGAATTATCACGACTTAAAGTGTTTTTTATAAAATTGGTTCTTGAAAAATACATGGTTTTCCCATCATTGGTGATGGTGATTGGCCCATCGTGATAAACCGAATTCACTTTACCTTTTAGTTTGTTGGAGTGGTCGATTTTGATGGTGTCCAAAGCATTTTTATTAGTAACGTATACATCTAAAAAAGGTTCTTTATTCCATGCATACTTACGTTTTATGGCAACGCCTTCGTCACGTGAGGAAACAAAATACAAATTACCGTTATTTTCATAAGCCCCGAATTCACTTAGTTTCGAATTAAAATTGACATCTTCAAGAAAATATTGATGCTCGGCATTAAAAATGGAATTCAGAAATTCTCCATCTTTGCGGTATAAGCTTTCATTTATGGTTCCGCCAGCATTATAAAATTTTTCCAACCACACTCTAGACTCTTTATAGTCTTTTATACCTCGAAGGGCTTGGGCATATTTATAATAATAATCTATTGGCACATGTTCTTGCTGCACTGCCATCTCGTAATACACTACAGCCTTTTCAGGACTTCGTATATAAGCGTAACAATCGGCCAACTTCCGAGTGGCATAATCTGTATGATAGCCTTTTTCAATAAGCTCTTTATAGGCGCTTGCTGCATCTACAAAAGCATATTTATCGAATTTGCTGTTGGCTTTTTTTAGCGCACTTTCTTGGGCATTGACGTTTAATGCCAATAACACTAAAGAGCAGGTTATAATGTAGTTTTTTAATTTCATGGGGACTTTTTTAATTAAAAAATCTTATGCGGTATGTTGTGGTTTTATCATAAAGGGCTGTAACGTTTTATTCCATTTTAACCACAATAAATTGGGTACGTCTGTTTTTTTGGTGCTGTTCTTCCTCACAGTTTACACCATCTTCACAACCGTTGGTTAATCGGCGTTCACCAAAACCTTGGTGCTCGGTAATACGCTCTGGAGCTATGCCTTTTGAAATTAAATATTCGTATGTGGCATTGGCTCTGTCGATTGACAATTTATCATTGTAAGACAATCTTCCTCGCGAATCGGTATGCGATTCAATACGGATGACCATTTCAGGATAATCGTTTTTCATCAAGCTCACAATTTTATCCAATTCAACAGCGGCATCTTTTCTGATGGTATGTTTGTCGAAATCAAAATAAATGGTGTTCAAATCCAATTTGGCTAGTTTTACCACATCCTGAACAGGGTTCAGCAACAGATTAGCATTTATCGTGATAAGCTCGGTTTGAATATTTTTTGATGTAAACTTTCTGTAATCGTCAATATATTGGTCTTGACTGGCAACAATTTTATAGTCTCTGTTTCTATCTATATTGATTTGATAATAGCCATTTTCATCGGTAAGCATATCTGCCACTGGCTGGTCGTTTTCATCATAAAGTGTAATTTTTGCACCTTGAATCGGGTTGGAGTTAATGGCATCGGTAACCACGCCCTCAACATGCAAAACAGGTTCTCGGTGGTACGCATAAATATCATCACTGCCACGACCACCACGTCGGTTTGAAGCAAAATACCCAGTAATACCATCTTGATTCATCGTGAAAGCAAAATCATCACTATTGGAGTTTATTGGTATTCCAAGGTTTATAACATCAACAATTTTCGATTCATCTTCCTCATCTTTAATACTAGCGAAAACATCAAGTAATCCAAGACCCGTATGTCCGTCTGAAGAGAAAAATAAAATATCTTCATTGTTGATAAACGGAAAGCCTTCAGCCCCTTTGGTGTTTACCACATCGCCAAGATTTTGTAAATTTCTTAGAGTTCCATCTGGGAAAATATCGACCACCCAAATATCAGATCCGCCAATGGAACCGGGGCGGTCTGAAGCAAAATAAAGTTTACTGTCGTCTTTATTCAATGCAGCGTGTTGGGTTGAAAAATTATCGCCATTTATGGATAGGTCTTCAATGTTGGTCCAAACGCTATCAACTAATGTGGCCCGATAGATTTTCATGTTGGTCAGTCCTCCTTTACTTTTCACCTCAATATCGTCCTTAAAATTATTTCGGGAAAAATACATGGTTTTACCATCTTTGGTGATAGTCACTGGCCCATCATGGTAAATGGAATTAACGTCGCCTTTTATTTTGGCGGTATGGTCTACATTTCGTCTACTGCCAGTTTCGGCAACGTAAACATCAAGGAAAGGCTGTTCATTCCAGCCATACACACGTTTAATGGCCACGCCCTCATCACGTGATGAGGCAAAATATACTTTTCCGTTATGCTCGAAAGCACCAAAATCGCTGTATTTGGAATTGAACCGAACGCGGTCTAAAAAATACTGTTGTTTGGCGCCAAATACACTGGTAATAAAATTGATGTCTTTTGAAAAATCGTCGGCATCTACAACACCACCGGAGTCTTTAAACCGTTGAAGCCAGATTTGTGACTCATCGTATTTTTTCATACCCCGTAACGACTGGGCATATTTATAATAATATTCCACCGGAACATTTTTTTGCTTCACCACACTCTTGTAGTATCGAGAGGCATTTCTGGGGTCTCTTAAAAGCGCATAACAATCGGCCAGTTTTCTGGTAGCATAATCTCTATTGTAATTATTTTGAACCAGCTCTGTATAAACTTTGGCCGCTTTTACAAATGAAAATTTGTTGAAGAGGGTATCGGCTCTTTTTTGTTTTCCTTGTTGAGAAAACACCGAAATACTCATTAAGATTCCGATACCAACTAATATGCAGTTTTTACGATTCATAGATAATTAGTATTAAAAATATCTTGGTGATTTTAGTTTTGAGTTTATGAATTTGAATTCGTAAATCAAGAGAATTTCGTGGGTTCCGGTGGTGTGATCGGCAATTTCAGACAGCGGTTTTTCGTAGGCATAACCTACACGCAATTGTCTCGATACCTGAAAATCTACAATACCTCCAATGGCCGCGGTATATTCGTTAATCCTATATGATCCGCCAAACCAGAACTTTTCATTGAAAAGGAAGTTGGCAGTAAGATCGTATGAAACAGGAGCCCCATTGGTGGCTTTTATTAAAAATGCTGGCTTAAATTTTATGCTTTTGTTCAAATCTAATACAAGACCACCGGTAAAATAGTAACTGATGACTTCCAGAGCTTCGTAATCTTTGGTTTTGTTTTTGTCGGTTTTTAATATGCGGGGGGCCGAAAGGCCAAAATATACCCGGTTACTGCTCCAGTACACCCCAAGCCCAATGTTAGGGTCCCATTTGTTTTCGTAGTAGTCAAAATAATCATCATTCGAAACATCGTTTCTAAAATCGTCATCCAAACTGTATTGGGTAAACCCACCTTTTATGCCAAAGGCCAGTTTGCTATTGTAGCCTGTTGGGATAGCATATGAAAAATCTCCATATAGATATGTGAAGTTTTCTGGGCCCAAGTCGTCTTCCATGAACGAGAGCCCTAAGCCAATTCTGTCGTTTCTCAACGGGGTGTGTATGGATAGGGTTTGGGTTATTGGCCCGCCTTTAAAGCCCACCCATTGGCTACGGTGCAAACCAACAATACTAAGCGCTTCTCTACTGCCGGCGTAAGCGGGGTTTATAGAGATGGTATTGTACATATACTGGGTAAATTGCGGCAACTGTTGCGCCACTGAATAAACACAGCTAAATAGTGCAATAACAATTATATTAGTTTTAATAAATTTCATCTGTTTAAATTTTACGTTCTTGTTTTTTCAGATGTCATTCACCATAACAACCATTTCGGCTAAATTTCGAAATACCGTTAAGGTTCATTTCATAGGTTAATGTTTATTTGGTTCCTAAATATATGGGGCCTGTTAATGGACTGAGTCCACTATCTCTTAAATTTATAATGTAATAATAGGTGCCGTTTGGTAACTTGCCAGAGCTTCCGAAGGATGAACTTGGAGAACTTCCGTCCCAGTCGCCTGTTTCACCATTGGTTTTTTTGCTTCCCAATGTATATCGGTTGGATTCATAAACCAAAGCCCCCCAACGGTTGAATATTTTTACTTCGGCAATAAAGCCACATAGCTCAATACCAGAAATATCGAAAGTGTCATTTATGAAGTCACCATTTGGGGTAATGGCTTTTGAAATGATTATATCGCTTTCGCCACATGGCAATACTTTACATTTGGCATCAATAACCATGGTCACGTCGGTAACGTTCATACAGCCATCTTCAAACCCGGTGAATCGCAACAGATAAGTGATGCCTTCGGTGTTCGGGTTGAACTCTTCGGTATAAGCATCCTCCAAGTTTGTTGGGTCGAAAATGTCACCTTCAACAGTGGCTAATGGGTTGCCTTCAATAATTTCCCAAGTCCCAGAGGTTACACTTTCTGAAAGGAAATCTCTAAGGTTAACTGGGCCGTCATCAAAACATCTGTCGTCAGCGACAACTTGGGTTTCGATGATATCTAAAGTCACATTTACAGTTTGTGTATAAACAGCTTCGTTATTACAAGCATCACGTACCGTCCAAGTTCTTATCACTTGGTAATCTGCAAAAACGCCTTCTTCGAAAGTACTTGTTTCTTCAAACTCTACAATAACGTTGGTTGAACAGTTATCGGTAAACTCCAATTCAGGGGCAGCCTCAATATCAATACAGCTAGTGTTTATGGTTTCTTGATAAGCTGTTGTAGGCACAGGAGCAGTTGTATCTTGCACCGAAATGATTTGCTTATGTGTGGTGGTTAAATCACACTCATCGGTAGCCGTATAAGTACGTTCTATGGTGTAGCTGTTTGGACAACTGCCATCGGTCCTTACATCGTTTACAGTTACTACGGCATCACCACAATTATCAGTTGCGGTGATAGAAGCAACATCTGGAATGGCATCGCATTCTACAGTAACATCGCGCGGTAAAGTTTCCACAAAAGTTGGTGGCGTTGTATCTTGAACGGTTATGATTTGTGTGAACGTTGTTGTTAATCCACATTCGTCTTCAGCCGTCCATGTACGGGCCAAAGTGTAACTATTCGGACAAGTACCATCGGTTCTTGTATCACTTACTGAAACTGTAGCCGAACCACAAGTATCGGTAGCTGTTAAGGTTTCAGGCGTTGGAATGGCATCGCATTCAACCACAATTCTTGCTAAAGGAAAATCTTCAACAAACACTGGTGGTGTGGTGTCCTGTACCGTAATGGTTTGAACATGGGTATTGGTAATCCCACATTCGTCAGTAGCGGTGTATGATCTCGTGATAACGTAGTTTCCTGAACAGTTTCCGTCGGTTCTTACATCTTCAACAGTAACCACAGCAGTACCACAATTGTCGGTTGCGGTTAATATTTCAGGTTCTGGCACGCCAGTACATTCAACCACTACATTTCCGGGAAGATTCGTTTGATCGAATACCGGTGCTGTAGTATCTGATGTTGAAATAGTTTGGTCGGCAGTTGCTACATTTCCGCAGGCATCAGTAGCCATCCATCTACGGGTTATGGTATAATCACCAGGGCAAGCACCATTTGTGATATTGTCTTCATAAGTAATAATAGGATTTGCATCACAATTATCGGTTGCTGTAGCTTCACCGAAAGCTATTGGTGTTAAATCGTCACTACACTCTGCGGTTACGTTATCTGGTAAAGTAAGCACAGGAGGCGTAGTATCTTGTACGGTAATGGTTTGCTGGTGTGTTGTAGTAACACCACATATATTAGTTGCGCTCCAAGTTCTTAATAAGGTATAAGTGCTTGGGCAATCTCCATCGGTTCTGTCTTCCGTATAGGTTACATCTATAACACCACAAGAATTCGAAGCCGTTAATGCATCTGCAGTAGGAACAGCATCGCATTCAACGGTTATATCTGTTGGAAGATTTTGTACAAAAGCTGGAGCCTGTGGTGCTGTATAGGTGTAAGTCGCACTTACATTGATGGTATCGCATAAGTCAGTTATTTCCCAATTAATGGTAATAGCTCCGCCAGTACAGAAGTCGATAGTTTGATTTTCAAAATCGTTGGAAACCGTTGGAGAACAACCTCCAGAAAAATTACCGTCAATATTCTGGGTTTGGGTGTTTACCCATGTAATGATGTCTGAATTTAAGCTGTTTTGTGCCGTAGCAAGGTTGTCGGTGCTATAATCGCATGCATCCGAAGAGCCATTGGATGGATTTGTAAATGTAGCCGTGGCCGTTGGTGTTATTGTAAAATCGGCAGAAACATTAATGGTCTCACACAAATCGGTAATGGTCCAGGTAACGGAGGCCGAACCGCCGTCGCACAGTTGCGGGATGGTGGCAGTTGCGCTGTTGTTTGCCAGTGTTGGACTGCAACCTCCAATAACCCCAAAGGCCGCGGTCTGTGTCGCTACCCAATTGTTGAATGCGGTATCCACTTCATTTTGGTCGGCATAGTCACAGGACTGTGCATCTAAATCGGACGGAGCGCTATATGCGATGATTTCTGCAGGTACAACTGAATACGAAGCAGAGACATTGATGGTCTCGCAAATATCGTCGATACTCCATTCAACGTTGATGCTTCCACCTTCACAAAGGTCAATGGTCGCACCACTGTAATCGTGGGTCACATCCGGAGAGCCTCCAGAAAGGTTCTGGATTATAATATCGGTCTGTTCGGTTACCCAATCGGCAATAGCGGTGTCAAGTTCGTTTTGTGCAGCCTGAGGGTCTTCGTTGAAGAAATTGCATGTGCTAAAGGTCTCATTGCTCGGGTTAGTGAAACTGATGCCGTCAGGTTGTGTAAAGGTATAGGTGGCCTTTGTTTGGGTAGTCCCGCATAAATCCTCGACTGTCCATGTAATTTCTATGCTTCCCGAGGTGCAAAATGAAAGGGACTGGTCGGTAAAATTGTTGGTAACGATAGGGTTACAACCGCCGTCAAAGCTATTGATAATGGCATCGTTCTGAGCCGCTACCCATGCCGCGATATCGTCATCAAGGTTCTGTTGCGCCACGTTGGCATCGGGGTGGTCAAACTCAGAAGCGGTAGATGAGTCATCTTGGGGATTATCGTAGATCAACGCTTCCGGTGCCACAACGGTGTAAGTCGCCTCGTGCGTGTGCCCTTGGCAAAAATCGTTGATGCTCCATGTTACGGTAATAGCCCCTCCCGTACACAAATCGATGCTCTGTGGCTGTTCGGCGAAGTTGTGCGACACGGTCGGCGAGCATCCACCGATTAGGGTAGTTCTGTTCAATTCGGTTTGGGCGGTTACCCATTCAGCAATGGCGTTGTCCAAAGTCTCTTGAGCGGCTATCGGGTCATCACTGTAAAAAACGCATGCGTTCACGGTTTCGTTCTTAGGCTCTTCGTGCTCCACGTTCTGTTGTCTGTTTAAAATAAAATCGGCAGAGACCGTGATGTTTTGGCAACGGTCGGTAATGGTCCAGGCCACGGTTGCCGTTCCGCCATCACAATATTGTGGGATGGCAACAGATGTACTGTTGTTGCTTAGTTGGGGATCACATCCGCCACTAAATGCTATGGCATCAGTCTGTTCGTTAACCCAAGTGGTAAACGCGTTGTTAATTGCTTCTTGGTCTTCAAAATCACAGGAATCTACTTCAAGTTCCTCGGGTTCATTGTAATTGATTGTTGGTAAGTCAAAGACATAAGTATAAGTCCAAACACCAGTATTATTTGCGCAATCTGTATAGGTAAAAGTGTAAATTTTGTCGTCCTCGCAGCCTGGGGTATTCTCGGTCATTACGGGTACGATATTGTTACCATTGGCATCGTTAATAGTGGGCGGCGTGGGCACTGTTGCGTCTTCAATACAGCTTATGGTACTGCCATCGTCTTCTGGTAGTGTAAACGGAGCCAGTTCTACGGTGTAGGTATAAGTCCAAGCTGCGGTGTTTTCGGCACAGTCTTCATAGGTAAAACTATATACCACAGAGCCTTGGCAATCTGGTGTTTCCGATTTTTCTGCTTCCGATGGCGTTAGTTCGTTTCCACAATTATCGAAAACAGTTGGTGGCACGGGTTCTGTTGCTTCCGCAAGGTTGGCTACTGTTTCCCCTCCGTTTGCCGGTAATGTAAACGCGGTACGTTCAATGGTGTAAATGAATGCCCAAGTATCGGTATTTCCTGCACAGTCTTCGTAGGTGTACTCGTATTTTCTCGTACCTTCACAGGTCAGCGGGTCCGGGTCTTCGGTAACCACTGCAGCCGAGGGCGACAGGGTATTGCCACAGGCATCGGTAACCGTTGGCAAGGTGAAGGTTTCGGTGGCATCGGCGATACATTCCACGGTACTCCCTCCGTCTGCATCTGCAATGGTAAATGCGGGAGTATCAATGGTGTAAGTGTACTCCCAAGTAGCGGTATTTCCTGCACAGTCTTCGTAGGTGTACTCGTATTTTCTCGTTCCTTCACAGGTCAACGGGTCCGGGTCTTCGGTAACCACAACAGCCGATGGCGACAAGGTATTGCCACAGGCATCGGTAACTGTTGGCAGGGCGAAGGTTTCGGTGGCATCGTTAATACATTCCACAGTGCTCTCCCCATCTGCATCTGCAATGGTAAATGCGGGAATATCAATGGTATAGGTGTAGTTCCAAACGTCGGAGTTGCCAGCACAGTCGGTATAGGTAAAAGTATATATTTTTTCCCCTTCACATTCTGGGTTGGCATTCTCGGTCATTACGGGAACGATATTGTTTCCATTGGCGTCGTTAATAGTGGGCGGTGTAGGCACTGTGGCGTTTTCAATACAGCTTATGGTGCTGCCGTCGTCTTCTGGCAGTGTAAACGGAGCCAGTTCCACGGTATAGGTATAAGTCCATTCTGCAATATTTCCTGCACAGTCAACATAGTTAAAGGCATATTCAACCGAACCTTGGCAATCTGGTGTTTCCGATTTTTCCGGTTCAGATGGCGTCAGTTCGTTTCCACAATTGTCGAAAACAGTTGGTGGCACGGGTTCTGTTGCTTCCGCAAGGTTGGCTACTGTTTCGCCTCCGTTTGCCGGTAATGTAAACGCAGTACGTTCAATGGTGTAATTGAATGCCCAAGTATCGGTATTTCCTGCACAGTCTTCGTAGGTGTAAGTATATGTTCTTGTTCCTTCACAGGTCAGCGGGTCCGGGTCTTCGGTAACCACTGCAGCCGAGGGTGACAGGGTATTGCCACAGGCATCCGTAACTGTTGGCAAGGTGAAGGTTTCGGTGGCATCGGCGATGCACTCTACGGTGCTCCCCCCATCTTCATCGGCGATGGTGAAGGCGGGGGTGTTGATGGTGTAAATGAATGCCCAAGTATCGGTATTTCCTGCACAGTCTTCGTAGGTGTAAGTATATGTTCTTGTTCCTTCACAGGTCAGCGGGTCCGGGTCTTCGGTAACCACAGCAGCCGATGGCGACAGGGTGTTGCCACAGGCATCGGTAACTGTTGGCAGGGTGAAGGTTTCGGTGGCATCGGCGATGCACTCTACGGTGCTCCCCCCATCTTCATCGGCGATGGTGAAGGCGGGGGTGTTGATGGTGTAAATGAATGCCCAAGTAGCGGTGTTTCCTGCACAGTCCTCATAGGTATAAGCGTATGTTCTTGTTCCTTCACAGGTCAGTGGGTCTGGGTCTTCGGTAACCACTGCAGCCGATGGCGACAGGGTATTGCCACAGGCATCCGTAACCGTTGGTAGAGTAAAGGTTTCGGTGGCATCGGCGATACATTCCACAGTACTTCCTCCGTCTGCATCGGCGATGGTGAAGGCGGGAGTTGTGATAGTAATGGTTTGTTCAACATCAATAAAATTACCACAATCATCAGTAACTCTATAGGTTCTGGTGATTACTTCGGTACAAGCTCCATTATCTGAAACATCAGATAGCCAAGTTACTATTGGAGGGATACCAGAGTTATCAGCCTCATCAGTTACAACATTGAAATCTGGGTCTGGGATGGTATCCGTACATTCCAAATTTATAGGTTCTGGATTGCTGGCGGTAGGAGGTGAGTTAACGTAATCTTCATAATCAATGGGTATTTGAAGTTCTCCGGTAATTGGTTCACCGACGCATGTCCCATTTTCTTGATACCCTAAAATTAAATCGGTAATAAATGCCACACCCGATATGGCTCCTTCACCGCCAATGTTTCCTGTAACGGAAACATTGGGTTCGAAATTACTATCTCCCAATATAGAACAATCGGTTGTAACTGTTAATGAAAAACTTAAATCTGCCAAAACAGTATCAGGATCGGTTGGAAGAGGTAAACCTCCTATTTCCCAAATGATACTTCCAAATGGGCCAACACTAGAATCATAAAATGGCGTATTTGGGTTTGTTGTGTTGTTTAGCGGCGGATAAACGTTAGAACTGAGATTTAGATTAGTAGGGTCTATAGCTTCTGTGAGCGGAATAGTGATGATCCCGTTAGTAATATCTTCGGTCCCTGTGTTTCTGATATCAATGGTAAAGATAGCACTTTGTGAAGGTTGTAAAGATGAGTTTGTTCCACTTGGAGGATTCCCATTTATTGAAGTGTTGGTAATAACGACTTCAGGCTCCGGAATATAAGCATCTACGGCAAATGTAACGTTAAATATAGCATAAGAGTCATTCACAGTGCCATATCGAAATCTAGTAGAGGTTTGTCCGTTGTCTATCAGTGAATTACCTGAATTGTCAACATTGAATACCACCACGTCTAGACCAGCATTATTTTGTCTAGATTCATCTCTAGGGTCATCAAATGAATCTCCATCGTTATCGACTAATATTGAAGAGTTAAAAAAGTTAGTAGTAGTATTTCTGCTATGTGATAGGGGTTGAAAAATACCAGAATTTTGTTGCTCAATAGAAAAGAAATCTCCGGCCCAACCTACTTCACCTTCGCTAGCCATTAGTCCCAATTTTAAGTTTACATCACCATTTTGAACAGCATCAAAGCCAGAAGCTGAAATGGTTTGTGGCAATCCGCCGGCACCAACATAGGCATAGCCATCAAAAACCGTAATGTCTCTCCATTTCATTTTAGAATTTTCATAGACTACAACCATGCCCCACCCGCCAGAAAACCCAGTAACATCAATGTTTCCTTCTCTTAAGGCGATATCCGCAACAGTATATTCACCTAAACCACGGGCTTTAACAAAATCAGTAACTTCGGAGTAGCCAACATAGATATTGCGGTTATTTCCATTTGTAGGATAATTTATTTCGGGGTTTGGGTTGGTTGAAGCTGAGATAAGCTGATATGTGGTGTCTCCAGGTCCTTTTAAACGCACTTGGGTTTTATTTAGGGATTTTGGAGATCCATTATGGGTTACATTAAACGTATTGGGATTATTATCGCCATCAGCATTGGTGTCGGCTCCGGCATCTGCACGACCTACCCAATATAAACCAGCATAAAGAATGTTTGAACATTCTGGCA
Organism: Tamlana crocina; assembly: GCA_040429635.1. Classification (NCBI taxonomy): domain Bacteria; kingdom Pseudomonadati; phylum Bacteroidota; class Flavobacteriia; order Flavobacteriales; family Flavobacteriaceae; genus Tamlana; species Tamlana crocina. Next base: position 2,052,939 of record CP158972.1, read on the forward strand.
CAGCCCCATTTTCAGTAGAAAATAGTAGGTTGGCTGACGAAGAATTGATTGTTTCTGCAATTCCATCAACATCAACGTACTCCATGTCATCATCATTGTCGGCTGTGTCACTGTAGTTCACCAACTTAAGGTTGGCATTACCAATCATGGCAAAGTCGCCTTTAACGCTATATACTTCTTGGGTAGGGGTAGCACTGGATGTTCTTGGGTTGAATACAACTTGACCATAACTGTCTAAAACAGATATAATAAGCATAAAAGCTAAGCACAATAAATTAATTGAAGTCTTGCTTTTGTAAGTTGTTTTAGAGTAGATGTTTCTCATTTTTTAACCTTTTTAAATCAGATTATTGTATTATGAAGGGTTTGCCGAGATATGGAAAACTCTAACATTGGGGGTAACTTTTATAAAGTTTTGAATATCTTCATCAGTATATTCGAAGTAGCATTTTAGAAAAACATATTTCAGTTTAACAAAATGAGGTCTATTACTTAAGTCCAATACTTGGTTCAAATCGTTTTTCGATTTCAACTTTACAATTATTAATTTAACTTCTTTAAACTGATCGTTATCGGTATTTAAGAAAGCAAAAGAATTGCTGTCGCTTAATGTAATTCGTTTGATGCCACCTTCACCATAAACTTTATCGACTGTGTTGTTCGAAACATAAATGGTTGTGTGCAAGTTTTGGTAAAGGTCATAAAACTCAGCCCTGTTTTTACTTTTATTAACTTTTTTGGTCGATTTACTAACCGACGGATTTTCTTTTTCTAGCTCATAAATATCATACTCTTGAGCTACTACTTGGTTGCTAGACAAGAACAAAATGGACAAAAACAGGAATAAAAGGAAAAATGATGGAGTAGTTTTATTTTTCATAATTAAGAAATAATAAAGTTGGCGATACGACAGATAACAGTATTTAATTACAGTATGCAACGATAAAATTAACGCAAAGCATGCCTAAATTTGCCAATCAGCAAACCGTTAAATATAATCTTGAAGAGGGATAGTTGTACAGACATAGTATTGGCTAGCAATACTACATTTAATCGAGAAATTAGATTTGGGGTCATAATTTTAATTTTTTGTAGGTAAAACAAAAGAACACATATATTAATTACGGTTCAAAATTTCATGGTAAATCACTTATAAATTCGTTTAAAAGTTTTTTGTTGACATCTTATCGGCTTTATGAGTTTTTTAACGATTGAATATTCAATATGTTAAAATGTTTATAATGAATAATTTAATAATTTTAATTGATGCAACTTCGTTTTTTTACGATTTAGTCATTATTTTTAATTAGCTTTAATGAGCAAATAAATTGAATTTTATCGACAAAAACAACTTTTTAACGACAAAAAACGCATTTAATCGATTGATATGAAAGAATTAATTTTAGTTAGGCATGCCAAATCATCTTGGGAATATGATGTCATTGACCACGAAAGACCTTTAAAAAATCGGGGCTTAAATGATGCCAATTTGGTTTCGAATCATTTAAAAAATAAAAATTTTAACATAGATTTAGTGATTTCGAGCGATGCCGTAAGAGCCAAAACCACTGCAGAAATCTTTATTGAGAATTTAAACATCAGCAGTGATATTGTGCAATTTGAACATAATCTTTACGATTTCTCGGGAGAACTTCTTACCCAAGTCATTAAAGATTGTAATGATGCCGTTGATCGTTTAATGGTTTTTGGGCACAACCACGCTATTACGGCATTTGTAAATACGTTTGGAGATAAATATATTGTTAACGTGCCAACAACGGGCACCGTGATGTTGCAATTTGACATCAATTCTTGGGCCGACCTAAAACCAGGAAAAACGATAATGACCATTTTTCCAAAAGATTTAAAATAAGGTATTCTTTGCAGTTTATTAATGGTTTGGGCATTCGTTTTTGGCTTAAATAGAATATATTTGTTTTTCAAAATACATAGCATACATTTTAATGGCTGAATTAGAAATTCCTACAGATAATAAATACATAAACAGAGAAATAAGTTGGTTGCATTTTAATGCGCGAGTAATGCAAGAAGCTGAAGACGAAACGGTTCCGTTGATTGAGCGACTTCGGTTTTTGGGCATTTTCTCCAATAATTTAGATGAATTTTTTAAAGTGCGCTATGCTACAGTTAAGCGTATTGTTGAGGCCGGAAAAGGAGGAAAGAGCGAATTGGGGGGCATACGTGCAGAAGAATTGCTCGAAATCATCACACAAATCGTTATTGATCAACAAACCGAAAGCTTACGTGTACTCAATGCCATTCGCGAAAAGCTTAAGGAAGAAAACATTTATATAATCAACGAAACGGAAATTACTAGTGAGCAACACGATTATATAAAGGAATATTTCCTTAAAACGGTTAGCCCTGCGTTGGTTACCATTATTTTAAATGATTCGGTGGTACTTCCAAATCTAAAAGACAGTGCCGCATATTTGGCCGTAAAAATGGTGATGCCCGGTAACAAGAAACAATTCGCGCTTATAGAAATTCCGAAAACGGTAGATCGTTTCGTGGTACTGCCCAAACAGGATGGCAAAGATTATATTATTATGATTGATGATTTGCTGCGTCATTGCCTCAGTGATATTTTCAACATATTTAATTATAAGAGCATTTCGGCGCACATGATTAAGATTACCCGAGATGGCGAATTGGATTTTGAAAGCGATTTGAGTAAAAGTTTTATTGAGAAAATATCCGATAGTGTTAAACACAGACAAGTGGGAGAACCGGTAAGGTTTGTTTACGATAAAACTATTGACGAAGAAACGCTTCATTATTTAATGCAAAAAATGGGTATCGATAGTACTGATAGTATCATTCCAGGAGGGCGATACCATAATAGGAGAGACTATATGGGTTTCCCTAGTTTGGGACGAACCGATTTAATGTACGATAAAATTGAAGCCTTACCCATAAAAAACTTAAGTCTTCAGGACAGTATATTTCCGCCTATTGCGAAAAAGGATTATTTGCTGCATGCACCATACCAAACCTTTTCGTACGTGGTGAAATTTTTACGCGAAGCTGCTTTAGATCCAACTGTAAAAACCATTAAGATTACCATATATCGCTTGGCGGAGATATCGCATATTGCGAGTTCACTTATTAATGCTGCCATTAACGGAAAATCGGTTACGGTATCCATTGAGCTCCGTGCCCGTTTTGATGAGCAGGCTAATATCGATTATGCCCAACAGATGAAGGATGAGGGCGTTAACCTTATTTTTGGTGTTCCTGGACTAAAAGTGCACAGTAAAATGTGTGTCATTGAGCGCGAAGAAGGCAAAAAAGTAAAGCGCTATGGTTTTATAAGCACAGGAAACTTCAATGAATCTACCGCCAAAGTGTATACCGATTATACCTTGTTTACTGCCAATCAAAAAATACTAAAGGATGTCGATAAAATATTCTCATTTTTTGAAGCCAATTACAGAATAAACCGATACAAGCACCTTATTGTTTCGCCACATTATACCAAAAAGGAAATTTTCAAATTAATCGATAAGGAAATCGAAAAAGTTAAAAATGGTGAAGAAGGACTTATCAGGCTAAAAATGAATAGTATTTCGAGCTACCCCATGGTCGATAAACTATACGAAGCCAGCCGTTCGGGTGTTAAAGTGCAAATGATTGTTAGAGGGCTTTGTTGTTTGATTCCCGGTGTTGAGGGCATGAGCGAAAATATCGAAGTCATCAGTGTAGTCGATAAATTTTTGGAGCATTCAAGAATTTATATCTTTGGAAAGGATGAAGCATCCAAACTTTATATTTCGTCTGCCGATTGGATGACCCGAAACATTGAAAATAGGGTAGAGGTTAGCTGCCCCATTTATGATGCCGATATTAAACAGGAAATTATTGATACCTTCAACATCAGTTGGAACGATAATGTTAAAGCCCGTTTGCTTAACGACGAACAGGAAAATAAATATCTCGTGAACAACAAACCCAAAGTAAGATCGCAGTTTGCTATTTACGATTATTACCAAAAAAAATTAGAAGACTAATATGCTCTCAATCAAAAAGTATGCAGCCATCGACATTGGTTCAAACGCCGTAAGGTTACTTATTTCAAACATTATTGAACAAAAAGGTAAGCCCGTAACGTTTAAAAAAAACTCGTTGGTGCGTGTTCCAATCCGTTTGGGTGCAGATGTTTTTGTAAAGAATAAAATTTCCAAAGAAAATACCGAACGTATTCTCGATACCATGTTGGCTTTTAAATTGCTGATGAAATCTCATAAAGTGGTTAAATACAAAGCATGTGCTACTTCGGCCATGAGGGAATCGGCCAACGGTAAAAAAATTGTTGAACAGGTGTTGGAACATTCGGGCATTAGTATTGATGTAATTGGGGGCGAAGAAGAAGCGGCCATTATTGCGGCCACTGATTTGGACAAGTATATAGACCCCAACAAAACGTATTTATACGTTGATGTGGGTGGTGGTAGTACCGAGTTTACCGTAATAGACCGTGGTAACCAAGTAGCTTCGCGTTCCTTTAAAATAGGTACGGTGCGTTTGCTCAACGATATGGTTTTAAACGAATCGTGGCAAGAACTAAGGGAATGGATTGGTGAAAACGTTAAAGAGTACGAAAAAATTTCGGTTTTGGGGTCCGGTGGAAACATCAACAAAATATTTAAAATCTCTGGAAAAGCTTTAGGGAAACCGCTTTCGTATTTTTATATGACTTCGTATTACAACACGCTTCAGTCGTATTCTTACGAAGAACGTATTTCAGAATTAGGGCTTAATCAAGACCGTGCCGACGTAATTATTCCGGCCATGCGCATATACCTCTCGGCTATGAAATGGAGCGGTGCAAAAGATATTTTTGTGCCTAAAATTGGACTGGCCGACGGCATTATAAAAAGTATATACTACGATACCGTTTCTAGCAATACACAGTAAAATTTTGCACTTCAGCCTTTTAGTTGCTTTGTTTTGAAATTATAATTTATATTCGTGCATATTATTAATTATAACCCAAATCTATTAATAATGAGCAAGCCATAATGATGAATTTCAGCGACTTTTGAATATGGCCCAAAGCATCTGATAGATTTACAAATAAACAACAGATGAAAAAAATATTACTTTTAACTGTACTTAGTTTTTCCGTTTACGGTTTTTCCCAAAATCAAGATTCACTCAATGTTAATACCGAAGAGCCCAAGCAAAACACCTTCACTTTTCAGGGTGTAAAATATGGGGTACGTGGTGGTTATACCATTTCGCATTTAGATTTTGAAGATGCGCCCATTATGGAAAACAAACACCGAAACAGCATTTACATTGGCTTTTTCGCCAACATAGGTTTGTCAAAAACGTTTTCTATTGTTCCAGAATTACAGTTTTCGGCTGAAGGTGCTGGAGCAGAAGTACTTCATCTCGATTATATACAAATGCCTGTATTTTTTAGGTTTAGATTCAGTGAAAAAATCCATGCCGGTTTAGGGCCGCAAATAGGATGGAAAGTGCATAAAGTGGGTGACAATATGGTCGATTTAGCCTATTCGGCCGTTGCAGGTGTAGAATACAAAATAAACTATGCGCTGTATGTTGATGCCAGATACAACTACGGATTGGGCAATGTGTTTCACGAAAATACCGGAGTTTCAGCCAAAAACCGAAACATTCAAATAGGTGTTGGTTATAAATTTTAACCGTGAATAGTTTCGCTTTTTCCTAAATCGCGCATTATTTCCGCTTCATATTCAAGAAGTTGCTGCCATTTGGTGTCAACTTCTTTTTTATTGCCATACTTTCTGGCAAAACCTAAAAACATGGTGTAATGATTGGCTTCGCTCACCATAAGTTTTCGGTAAAACTCGGCCAATTCCTTATCTTCAAGCTCTTCCGATAACAACCTGAAACGTTCGCAGCTACGCGCTTCAATTAAGGCTGCATATAGCAATCGGTGTACCAGTTGCGTGGTTCGACTACCCCCTTTAGGGAAAAATTTAACTAGCTGTACCACGTAATCGTCACGACGGTCGCGCCCCAAAGTCCAACCCCGTTCAATAATTTTATCGTGAACCATTTTAAAATGGCTGATTTCCTCTTTTACCAGAGCAGTCATTTCCTGCACCAATTCAGTATATTCAGGAAAACTTACAATTAACGAAATGGCTGTGCTTGTTGCCTTCTGTTCGCAAAAGGCGTGATCGGTTAGTATTTCTTCAATATTTTTTTCTACAATATTAACCCAACGTGGGTCGGTTGGCAGTTTTAATCCGAGCATAGCAGCTATTTTAATTCATTATACATCCAAATCGAAAGCTTTTCTTAAAGCATCAAGATTCGGGTTCTTTTCCTTTAGTTTTTCAAATTTTTCTAAAGGTGTGTACGCATATTGTTTTTGTTTAACTTCGTTAATGGTTATCGACAGATTGATATCGAAGTTATTCAGTTCTTTCCTTATGTAGCCCAAAAGGTCGTATTGTTGGCGCTCAACTTCCACTTTATTGGTTTCGTTGGGGTACTCCAAATGAGCAGTGGTTCCTTTAATTTTAGGTTGGTCTATCGACAAAATAGAGGCTAGGTTATGCTGTCCATCGACAGTAATTTTATCGATGTAAGCCTTCCAAACCCGTATAAATTCCTTTTCGGTAAACGGTTCTTTCGGTAAATCTTCCTCGTTAACCACCACTTCCATTTGTTTGATTTGGTGGGCTTTTTTCTCACGGATACTTTTTAAGGATAAACCAGAAGTGCGTTTTGAATCTTTGTTGAGTTCAATTTTTGGAGGCTGCTTGGCTTGAAATTGTTCAACTTTTTTTGTTGGAGCCGGTTTGGATTCAACATTGGTCTGAGGTTTCACAACTTGATCTTGTGCAGGCGTTTTAACCGGAATGGGCGTAATGCCCTTCTTTTTGAAGTACGACGCCGGAATTATGTAATGTTTGCTATTTTTTTTTTCTCCATCAAAAGTGATAGAGGCAAGTTGCATGAGGCAAAGTTCGACGAGCAATCGTTGGTTTTTACTGCTTTTGTATTTGAGGTCGCAGTCGTTAGCGAGATTGATGCCCTGCAATAAAAAATCTTGAGAGGCCTTTTGTGATTGCTCTTGGTATTTGGCTTTGGTTTGTTCGCCCACTTCCAAAAGTGGAATAGTTTGCTGATTTTTACAAACCATTAAATCTCGAAAATGCGAGGCCAATCCGGCTATATAATGGTGCCCATCAAACCCTTTGGAAAGCGTATTGTTGAACAACAATAACAACTCCGGTATTTTGTTTTCCAAAATCAGGTCGGTGCTTTCAAAATAGGTTTCGTAATCCAGCACGTTCAGGTTTTCGGTAACGGCCTGGCGGGTTAAATTTTTCCCCGAAAAGCTCACCACACGGTCAAAGATTGAAAGTGCGTCACGCATGGCACCATCGGCCTTTTGGGCAATAATGTGCAGGGCATCGTCTTCGGCATCAATACCTTGTTCGTCGGCAATATACTTTAAATATTCTTTGGCATCGTTTACCGTAATACGCTTAAAATCGAAAATTTGGCAACGCGATAAAATGGTTGGGATGATTTTATGCTTTTCGGTAGTAGCCAAAATAAAAATACAGTGCCTGGGTGGTTCTTCCAAGGTCTTTAAAAAGGCGTTGAAAGCGGCCTGCGAGAGCATGTGCACCTCGTCAATAATATATACTTTATATTTTCCTATTTGCGGCGGAATGCGTACTTGGTCGGTGAGGTTCCTAATATCGTCAACCGAGTTGTTCGAAGCGGCATCCAGCTCAAAAATGTTAAACGAAAAATCTTCGTCTTCCTTTTCGCTACCGTCGCTGTTTATCATTTTGGCCAAAATACGGGCGCAAGTGGTTTTACCCACACCACGCGGACCGGTAAACAACAAAGCCTGGGCCAAGTGGTTGTTTTCAATGGCATTCAATAAGGTGTTTGTAATGGCCTGCTGCCCAACCACGTCCTTAAACGTTTGGGGTCTGTATTTGCGTGCCGATACTACAAAGTGTTCCAAATCTTGCTGAATTTAGTTCAGCATCTTTTTTGATGCCTTGATAACAGAAACAAAGTTAATCATTCCATTTATAATTGAAAATACAGAATGTAGAATTTGCTAGTAGTTATCAACAACAATTTAAAGCACTCGTTACAAATGAGCGCTAGCTTTTATAAGTTAAAATTACAACTTCGGTTAACCTTCAATTCTTTCCCAACAAAACCTAGCTTTTAAGCATTTTCAATTGTACTTTTGCAATAAGTAAATCGCCTTATCGCTCGAATGCTGAACTTGTTTCAGCACAAGGGAGGAAAGTCCGAACACCGTAGTGCAACATAGTGGTTAATGGCCACCGGCCGAGAGGTCAGGAAAAGTGCAACAGAAAGAATGTACAGGTAATGCTGTAGTGAAATCAGGTAAACTCTATGTGGTGCAATGCCATGTAAACCAGCGCTTAAAAGCGGCACGTTTGATGCTGGAGGGTAGGCAGCTAAAGTGTACTGGTAACAGTGCATTCAGATAAATGATAGGGACGTTCTGGTTTTGTTTTGGAGAGATTCTGAAACGAGTTCAGAATGAACAGAATTCGGCTTATAGATTTGCTTAAATAAACAACCCCTTCTTAAATTGAAGAAGGGGTTTTGTTAAGTAAGTTGGTTAAAAGGTAGATTGTTTTTAATTAATAATTTAACCTGTTTTAGTGAACGACTGATTGAACGATTATAATCAGTTATTCATTGAAGTAGTATCGGCCATCACTTTAGCAGCTTCAATTTCCTGAAGGGTTTTGGATATTCCGCTGGTATCGTAGTACGCGTATTCCTGAACAATTTTACCATCAACAAATTCAAGGGTTAAATGAACGGGAATGACCAATTGTTTTCCGGTAACATTGGCTTTTCCGCCCCAATTTCCCCAATAGTTTACCCAAGTTTTTCCGTCTTTATCGATAACCATTTCATGTATACCGCCTTCTTTTGAAAACCCATAAGACGAAAAATTGGATAGCATTTGCTGCATACCTTCTATCATTTCAGATGGTGAAGCCGGCTTGTTGGTGTTGTGGAAAATTTTAGCGGTATCGGCAAAGTGCGATTTCCAGGCTTCCCAATCTTGGTTTTCGTAAGCTTTAATGCCCGCTTTTACGGTTTCAATTTCTGCTGATTCTTCAAAATAACGTTGTGGTTTGTTTTGGCAAGCAATAAAAACAATAATTGCCAAACCGAGTAAAAGAAGTTTTTTCATATTATTTATGGTTTTAAAGTTAGTATTCAATACAAACCATAAATAAGTTCAAGAAAAAGAAATGTTCCCTTTTTGAGAGAAAGTTAGTGTTGCATAAAGTCTGGGACTCTTAAAGAGAACCCTAAAGTACTGAAAAAAAAGATATTAATAAGAATTAGGCTTCGTTTTTTTCAAAAAAGCTGAATACACTACCGCCGTAACTTTTAGAATAGCTGAAATGCTCCACTTCCGAAAGGTTGGTGTGTTTGGAATGTTCCACTACCAAAATACCATCTTCCAACAAAAAGTCATTTTGGAACACCAATTGTGGAATTTTAGCAAAGTCTTCATCCGTAAAATCGTAAGGTGGGTCGGCAAATACAATGTTCACTTTAAAGCTGGCCTTTTCTAAAAACTTGAACACATCGGCTTTAATGGTTTCAATGGGCATTTCAAACTTTTTGGCTGTTTCGTTTATAAACTTAATACAGGCAAAATGTTGATCCACACACGTGATTTGTTGAGCGCCACGTGATGCAAATTCGTAACTGATATTTCCCGTTCCGGCAAAGAGGTCGAGCACCGTAACTTCATCAAAATAATACAAATTGTTCAAAATATTGAACAACGATTCTTTGGCCATATCGGTAGTAGGCCTCACTGGTAAGTTTTTGGGAGCAACTATTTTTCTGCTTTTGTATAATCCTGAAATAATTCGCATTAAAAGCTTTTTATAATGGTATAATTACTGTGTGCGTTTACGGGTTGGGCGTTAAAATCGTATTTGTAATTGTCTTCGCGTTTGCCCAAAAATACTAATCTTATGTATTTATATGCGATAACGTAAAGGTCGTCGTTGGCATCAATATCGCCCAAAAAGATTAGGTTGGTTGTTTCGGGACTTAACTGTAATTGCTCCAGACAGAATAGAATGTAATAAATAAAATCTTCTTTGGTTCTGTATGCAAACGAATTGTACAATAACAATTTACCGTTCTTTACAATTAAAATTTCAAAATGGTCGCTACTAACGTTTACGTAAGCCTTTGTAGTGTCTAAGTTTTTTTCCGTTTTTAAAATTTCTTCAACTAAAACGGTAGAAACATGTTTAAAGGTGAAATCGCCAAACTTGTCATAAATATAATTGTTGATGTTGATGTAAGGTACATAAACATTTTCACTACGATTGATTTCAATGGAATCGAACGTGATGAAATCCGATTTTAAAATCTTCGAGTTGAACTTTAAGTAATCGGCCAAATGCTCTTCGTTAAACAAAGACTTTGGCACTAGTGTCGATAAATTATTATCGTGAATCACCCGAACTTCATTGAAATCGTGCTGTAATGCGCTTTCGGTATCGAAAAAGTGTTTCAATTGGTCGAGCGCTTCAAAGGGAATAAGTTGTTTGCCAAAACTCACCGTTTTTAAAAAGGTTACGGTTTGGATGTTTCGGTTTAATATACAAAAAGAAAGTCCACTCAAGCTTATTTGAATGGACAGTTCTAATATGTTGTTTTGGGTAGTGTTTTTATTCGTTGGCACCATAGGTTTTTGGCCAGTTTCCAGATGTGTTAACTTCGTTCATTGAGCCTACTTTTAAGGCATCGCCGTTAACACCATCAACCGATACTACTTGTTTTTCTTGTACCAAAAGGTCTTTGTTTTGGTCGAAAAGAATAACGTCTTTTTCTACGGAAGCTTCAAACACTGGGATTAAAAGCTTGTTTTGTTCAATATGGCCAGCTTCCATTTTAAATTTGGCACCATCTTCCCCAACAGGAACATTCATCATTTTTTTGTAACGATCAGACTTTTTAAATAAAGAATCTTTTACAGGCACATAACCTAATGTATCTATAATCACGATATCCTTAAAAGTATCAACGCCGTAACGCTTGGTCATTTCTTGGTCAAGCTCACTGGAATCGCGTCTTTGGGTAATGGTAAACTCGGCAGTATCAATAAACTTGATTAAATCGTCAAAGTTTTTTGCAAACTTTCCTGTAACTTGCTTGTGTGCCAATTGAGAGTCTCTAATATCCTTTAAACTTTCAATAACTACTTTATAACGCTTGTTTTTTTCTTTGTTAAATTGGATAGGCTCATAAATAGACATGTAAGTTTGGTAACCCAAAAAAGCGATAAGCACCCAAAGTAATATGTTTAAAACGGGTTTTAATTTATTAGGTATAAATTTGTCAACCAGCTTCACCAAGCCAATTGTAACTAAAATTACTGCAACAGCAATCAGAATAAAATTCAACATAGTTTGTTATTTAATTAAATAAAGTTTATTAACGGTATTTAGCAAATCTACAATTTTTTTTTAATCGTAAAAACAATGTTCGGTAAAATCATTTTTATATTTGAATAAATTATTAACCCCGAAAACCCTCAAATGACAGCTCCCGAGTTCTATTCGCTTTTAAAACAGCAGTTTCCGTTTCAACCTACACTAAAACAAAATGTTGTTTTGCAACAATTGGCAGAATTTATTTTTACCAAACGCCCCAATGCGCTTTATGTGTTGAAGGGGTATGCCGGTACGGGAAAAACCACTATTGTGGGGTCAATAGTAAGTAATTTATGGAAAGCTAAAAAAAGTGCGGTTTTAATGGCTCCAACAGGCAGGGCTGCCAAAGTAATTTCCAATTACTCGGGGAAGGAAGCCTTTACAATCCATAAAAAAATATATTTCCCGAGGAAAGAAAGGGGCGGAGGAGTCAAATTTGTTTTGCAGCCCAACAAACACAAAAATACCATTTTTATTGTTGACGAAGCCTCAATGATACCCGATACTCCGGGAGAATCGAAATTGTTTGAAAACGGATCCTTGCTGGACGATTTGATGCAATACGTCTATTCCGGCCACCAATGCAAATTACTTTTAATTGGCGATACCGCACAGTTGCCGCCCGTAAAATTGGATTTGAGTCCGGCTTTGAACGAAGACAACCTCGGACTCAATTACAATAAAGAAGTTGCCAAAATGGAACTCGATGAGGTGGTGCGCCAAGAGCAAGATTCAGGTATTTTGGCCAATGCCACCGTGTTGCGAGAACTGCTTTTAAATGAGATTTTCGACAGCTTTAAATTCGATTTGGCACCTTATAAGGATATTGTGCGTTTGGTGGACGGTTACGAAATTATGGATGCCATTAATGAAGCTTACAGTGAAAATGGCATGGAAGAAACCGCCATTGTGGTACGAAGTAACAAACGGGCCAATTTGTACAATCAACAAATTAGGAGTCGGATTTTATTCAATGAAAACGAATTGACACCGGGCGATTACCTCATGGTGGTTAAAAACAATTATTTCTGGATAAAACCCACAACTGAAGCCGGTTTTATTGCCAATGGCGATATTATTGAGGTTTTGGAAATTTTCAAAATACAAGAGCTGTACGGTTTCCGTTTTGCCGAAGTAAAGGTAAGGATGGTGGATTACCCACGTATGCAACCCTTTGAAACCGTTTTACTGTTGAATACCATTGACGCCGAAACGCCTTCGCTCTCTTATGAAGACTCTAATAAACTTTATGAAGAAGTGATGAAAGATTTTGAAAGCGAAACCAGTAAATACAAAAAGTTTTTAAAAGTAAAGGCAAGCAAACATTTTAATGCCTTGCAAGTTAAATTTTCGTATGCCATAACCTGCCATAAATCGCAGGGCGGGCAATGGCAAACCGTTTTTGTAGAGCAACCGTATTTGCCCAATGGCATCGATAAGGAATATTTACGTTGGCTGTACACCGCCGTTACGCGTGCCAAAGAAAAGTTGTATCTTATTGGTTTTAAGGATGAGTTTTTTGAAGAAAAGTTTTTATAGTAATGGAGCTTTCTGTTTTCAATATTTCAAAATTCGAGTAATACACGTTGTCATTAATATTATGTCTGTGGAAACCATAATCAGTATTTGTCTTGGCATCGGTCTATCAGCTTCGGTGGGCTTTAGGGTGTTTTTACCGTTATTCGCTTTGAGTTTAGCCTCGTATTTTGACGTTTGGCAACTCAACGAATCGTGGCAATGGGTTGGAAGTACCGCAGCATTAATCACTTTGGGCGTAGCCACTTTGGTTGAAGTCTTTGCCTATTTTATTCCTTACATCGACAATTTGCTGGACAGTATTGCTGTGCCTTTGGCGGCATTGGCAGGCACGACAATCATGCTTTCAACAGTGGCCGATTTAAGTCCGGTGGTAACATGGTCGTTGGCCATAATCGCGGGTGGGGGTACCGCAGCCGCAGTGGCAGGTACATCAAGTACCACACGATTGGCATCAACAGCAACCACAGGCGGTTTGGGCAACCCTGTTGTTTCTGCGCTAGAAACGGGCACATCGGTAGCCATGTCAATCATTTCACTATTTGCACCCATTTTGGCGGCCTTTTTGGTAATCTTCATATTATTTGTAATTTTCAAACTGTACAAAAAGTTTAAATCGGCTAATACCGAAAACCTTTGATATTTATAGTACATTTGACAACAGAATTAATGTTGAATTTCAATTTTATGGGTACCTTATTTCAAAGGGCTCACCCGTTTCAACTGAATTTCATTGTGTAGAATAAAGAGTATTTAAAAATGAAAATAATTTCAATGATACCTGCCCGCTACAGCGCATCACGTTTCCCCGGGAAGCTTATGCAGGATCTTGGCGGAAAATCGGTAATACGCCGCACTTACGAAGCTACGGTGGCTACCAACCTGTTCGACGATGTATTTGTAGTGACCGATAGCGATATTATTTTTAAAGAAATAGTAAATAACGGCGGCAAGGCCATAATGAGCAAAAAGGAGCACGAATGTGGAAGCGACCGAATTGCTGAAGCTGTGGAGTTCATGGATATTGATGTGGTGATAAATGTTCAGGGCGACGAGCCTTTTACCGATCGCGAATCTCTGGAAAAGCTTATTGATGTTTTTAAAAACGACACCAAAAAAGAAGTGGATTTGGCCTCTTTGATGGTAGAAATCACTGATGAAGACGAAATACAAAATCCTAATACAGTAAAAGTTATTATTGATAAATCCAACTTTGCGCTGTATTTTTCAAGAAGCCCCATTCCGTATGCGCGTGCCAAAAATGTGGGCGTCAAATATTATAAACATAAAGGGGTTTATGCTTTTAGAAAACAGGCTATTTTGGATTTTTATAACTTGCCGATGATGCCATTGGAAGCTTCGGAAAAACTGGAACAATTGCGCTATTTGGAGTATGGCAAGCGCATTAAAATGATTGAAACCGATAGTGAAGGCATTGAAATCGATACGCCCGAAGATTTAGAGCGCGCCAAAAAAATATGGAAATAGATTACAGTAACATAAAAGTTATTGGCTTTGATGCCGACGATACCCTATGGGTTAACGAAACCTATTTTAGGGAAGCCGAAGCCGAATTTGCCAAATTACTTTCCAAATACGAGACGCCCAATAAAATAGACCAAGAGTTGTTTAAAATGGAAATCGACAATTTGGGGTTGTATGGCTACGGCGTTAAGGCATTTACGCTATCGATGGTAGAATCGGCTTTAGAATTGTCAAACTATCAAGTTGCACCCAATATTATTGAATCCATTTTAAATATTGGAAAAGACATGCTTAATAAGCCCGTTGAACTACTTGATGGGGTAGAGGAAGTGTTAGAAAATCTATCGCAAAAGTATAGGTTGATTTTAGCAACAAAAGGCGATTTGTTAGATCAGGAACGCAAATTGGAAAAATCGGGATTAACCAAGTATTTCCATCATATTGAAGTGTTGAGCGATAAAAAAGAACCTAATTATTCAAAATTGCTGAATCATTTAGATATATCGCCATCAGAATTTTTAATGGTCGGTAATTCACTTAAATCTGACGTATTGCCATTGGTAAACATTAAAGCCAATGCTATCCATGTGCCTTTTCACACCACTTGGGCGCACGAAGAAGTAACAGAGGAAGAAAAAAATGGCAAGTCTTACAAAACCATAAGTTCATTAAAGAAACTCTTAACAATTTTAAAATAAAAACCTTACAGGGTTTGCAGTTAGGAAAATAGATTTAAAGTTTAATTAAAAGGAGCATAATTTAAAATAATAGTACTTTTGCTTTTTGAAAAAAGAAGAAAATTAACTTAAATGAGTCATAAAAACTTTCCAATGGTGCCAAGAGTTATTTTTGGCAGAGGTAGTTTCAACCAATTAAACGAAATAATTGCCCCAAAGCGCTTGAGCATCCATGCGCCTTTTATTTTTTTGGTTGATGATGTTTTTAAGGGCAACACATCATTATTATCAAGGATTTCATTGTCTTACGACGATAAGATCATTTTTATTTCCGCAGAAGAAGAACCTAAAACTTCGCAGGTAGATCAATTGGTTGAAGACATTATTTTAATGTCGAAAGAGCGTCCATCAGGCATCATTGGTATTGGTGGGGGTACCTTGCTCGATTTGGCTAAGGCTGTTTCCATTATGCTCACTAACGAAGGCGAATCTAAAGATTACCAAGGCTGGGATTTAGTAAAAAATCCGGCCATTTACCATGTGGGGATTCCTACCATTTCAGGAACTGGAGCCGAGGTATCTAGAACCACTGTGTTAACGGGCCCCACTAGAAAGTTAGGCATAAATTCAGACTACACTCCTTTCGATCAGGTTATTTTAGATTCCGACCTTACGGAAGAAGTAGAGCACAATCAATGGTTTTACACGGGTATGGATTGCTATATCCACTGTATAGAATCGTTAAGTGGCAGTTACTTGAACACGTTTAGTCAAAGTTATGGAGACATGGCATATCGGCTTTGCAAAGAAGTGTTTTTGGACAATAATTTAACTGAAGAAGAGTCACGCGAAAAACTAATGATGGCCTCCTGGCATGGCGGCATGAGTATCGCCTACTCTCAAGTAGGTGTGGCACATGCCATGAGTTATGGTTTGGCCTATTTATTGGGCACCAAACACGGTATTGGCAACTGCATCGTTTTTGACCATTTAGAGGAATTCTACCCAGATGGCGTTGAGCTTTTTAAACAAATGAAGGCAAAACATAACATTGAATTGCCACAAGGCATTTGTGCTCATTTAAGCGATGAAGACTTTGATGTTATGATTAACATAGCCCTAAGCTTAACTCCGCTATGGGAAAATGCGCTAGGGAAGAATTGGGAAAAACTCATTTCACGCGAAAAATTAAAATCGCTTTATCAAAAAATGTAAATTTTAGTACAGTCACAGCCATTTTTGATGTATTGAAATCCAATGGTTTGGCACGGTATTTGTTTCTTTATTAGTGAGTTAATGAAACATAAAGTAAACAATTATTTGTCCCTAAAAAGAAACATTTGCTCGTTATAAAATAAAAGCTACTCTTAAACAGCAGTAGCTTTTTTCATTTTATTAAATTGGGAACTAATCTTATTTCATCTCATCCAGTGCATTTTCAATTATAGTTCTCAAATGTAGTTTATGGGCTTTTGTGCCAAGGTCGCCAGTATTATTGGCCATATTTTTAATTTCATTTAAATAGTATAAAGCCATAGACTTGGCATTATTCACATAAGAATCACTAGACTTTCCTGACAAAATAGCTATTAACTTGTTTACATATTCCAACTGCAAATTCTGCCTGAACGAGTTGATTTGTGTACTGTAAACGTCAGCTTTAAAAATAGCATCATTTAAATCTTTCATAAAGTGCGATAGGGTATATTCATTTCCGTACAACTCTGAATCCACTATGCGTTGAAGCGTGTTAGGGTGTAGTAAATGATCCAATACTTGCTTCTGGTAACCTAAAACCATATTATGAATTTTAGGGTCTTCCGGGCCTTTTCTAAAATCAAAACCACGACGCTGTTCCGCTAAATAATTATAGAGTTCATTCGGGCTTTTAAAAGCATCTGGCGCAAACACATATTTTTTAAGCGCAGCCATAGCTCTTTTTTGATCTTCCAAACTCACCGGGGTGTAGGGTTGTTTGCCTTGTTCTTGCCCTGGGTAGTTGCGCTCTACATAAACGCCGCCAATGTACCTGGAAATAACCTTGGCCATGGTGCCTTTTTGGGAGTTCAACAGAAAGAAAGCCCTTTTTAATGCATCATAATATTGGTCATTTTTAACAAACTTAAACTTTAGTTTGCCCATTAAATCGTCGGATAGTTCAATTCTATCAACGGCATAGCTAATGGCATCACTGGATAGGTCTGAAACCATAACGCGAGGGTCAATGCCCCCACTGGAAGAGCGCATATCGTCTGCATCATTACCAAAATTTAATTCATGGTTTGTGGATTTGTTGAGCAAATCTTGCTTTTCTTGTTTGGTTTTAAAAGGGGTGTAGCCAAACTGGATTGCCCAAATATCATAAGGCCCTACTGTAACATCAGTATACTGTCCTTGTTTGGAGCGATCTTTGGTGATATTTAAAGCTGCATAGTCCATTACTGAAGCAGACAAACATTTGCCTTCAATAAATTCGGGATTAGACAATTGTTCAGGGGAGAATAATTGGCTAGCCTTCATGTTGTGATTTAACCCTAAAGTATGGCCAACTTCATGCATAATCAATGCCAACATGGCTTCTTTTTTCAAGCGTTTCAGTTCCATGTCAGAATCGCCTGTGGCCAATGCAGCATGCGCAAACTGTAAATCTTGATGCAGCTGATGACCCATTGAGCAATACTGATGGTGTACCTCAGTTGAGTGCTCTGAAATATTATGGTTGCTCGAACTAATGGGGTCGTAAAGTTTATCGTAAAATACGCGATTTGTAAAATGCACAAATTCCAGCATAATATCTGCTCCTAGAATCTGACCGGTTTTTGGATTCACCAAACTTGGTCCATAACCTCCAAATGGCGGATTAGGAGAAGAAGTCCAACGCAAAACGTTATACTGTAGATCGCCGGCATCCCAAGTGGCATCGTCGGGTTGTTGCTTTACTACTATTGCATTTTTAAAGCCTGCTTTTTCAAAAGCTTTGTTCCACTGCAAAACACCTTCTTTTATCGTTTCTCGCCATTCTACTGGGGTAGAATTTTCCATCCACCAAACAATAGGCTCAACGGGCTCTGAAATTTCCAATTCAGGATTTTTCTTTTTTAGGTGCCAGCGGTGTATAATATCCCGATAGGGGGTTGTACTCGTAGATGTTTGGTCGTCTACTTGAGTCATAAAATAGCCAACACGAGGGTCGTCAAACCTAACTTGGTAATCGTTTTCAGGTATAGAAATCAAGCTGTGGTATACTTTTATACTTACGTTCCGTGCATCAGCAACCGCATTAGAGCCATTGTTTGTTGGCTGGGGTGTAGAGTAAACATATTCAATAACCAAATCGGTATTTTTTGAGTAGTTTTTAATCTTCCTAATTTTAGTTTTCTCTTTGCTTAAACTTCCTAATTTAAACGCCGATGAAGAATTTTTTGGGTTTGATGGAGGTTTAATTTGAGACCATGTTTCCTTTAAAAAGAGGTCGTCTGCTTTTATCAGGTACAAGCCTTTTTCTGTGTCCTGAGATTCTATTTTGATACTCGCCAATACCCCTTGACTGATGTTAGCATCCTTAGATTTGGATAAGGCATTTTCCGGGTCAAAGTAAAACGAAGTATTTTGTGTAATAAATTCAATCGTATTGAAGTATTTTTCAATTTTGAACACTTTAGAGCCTCTATAAGAGCCACGATTCATTCGGCCAGCATCCATAACTCCATCGGCAATTTGGCTAAAATAAATGTACTCTTTACCTATTTGGTCTTCAGAAATTACGAGTTGTATAGATCCTGTGATGGTATCTTGATAAATAGGAAAAAGCCCGTCTATTTTTTTGCTGGATTTTACCAGTTCGGCAATGCTTTTTGCCTTACCCGTTTTTTCGGCAGTGGTTACAGACTCTGTTTTGTCCTCCTTTTTTCTTTTCTTTTTTTTGTTTTGGGCGTCGAGGTTAGTTGGAGAAAGCACAAAACAAATTGCAAATATCATGCAGGCCCAAATTAGGCTACGCTTTTTTGAAATCATTTTTTATAATTATTTGAATTAGTCGCTCTAAAAATAGTTATAATTTAAAGGGACAGAACCAAAATAAAAGTTAAAAAATGAAAACAGAATTGACACCAGCTGTTTAATTTCGGTATATTTAACCATTATGATAAAAGACATTAAAATTGCCGTGTTGATTGATGGCGACAATATCCCGTCAAAGTACATTAGCGAAATGATGGAAGAAATCACCAAATATGGCACCCCCACTATAAAACGAATTTACGGTGATTGGACCAAACCATACCTCACCAAATGGAAAAAAGTTTTGCTCGAGCATGCTATAAACCCGATACAACAATACAGTTATACCAGTGGAAAAAATGCCACAGACTCGGCTATGATTATTGATGCCATGGATATTTTGTATTCTGAAAAAGTGAACGGTTTTTGTTTGGTATCATCCGATAGTGATTTTACGAAACTGGCCACCAGATTGCGCGAGGCAGGAATGGTGGTTTATGGAATGGGGGAAAAGAAAACGCCCGACCCGTTTATCGTGGCTTGCGATAAATTTATCTATTTGGAAATTTTAGGAGGAAGCGATGAAAACGATAAAGATGAAAAAGGGCGTAAACGAAAAAAATCGAACTTATATAATATTACCCCAAAAGTTATTAAACTACTGAAAAACTCCGTTGATGATGCGGCAGATGATGATGGCTGGGCGTTTTTAGGCGATGTTGGCACATTAATCATAAAGAAGCAGCCTAATTTCGATTCGCGTAATTTTGGTTTCCAAAAGTTGACACCGTTGTTTAAATCGTTACCGCAATTTGAATTGGAAGAGCGTAACCAATCCAACTCCAGATTTAAGTTGATTTATGTTAGAAATGTTAAGTCTAGGTAATAAATATTCAGTTTTTCAATATTAAAATTTTCAAAATGCCTTTTAAGATTAAGCTTTCCCTATTCTTTCTTTTTGGATTTTTTTTAACAAAATTTGCTGGAAAAATGATAATGACTAAAATGAGGGAATGGCATCAAAGAAACAATCCCCAAATATTTGATAAAGCACCTTGGATGTTTAAGTTCGGGGATTGGTTCTTCAATTTCTCATCACTGATGTGCATCATATATATTTTAATGATTTGGTTTGGATTTGTAACACTTCCAGATAACTAATTAAGAAAAGATAAATTAAAAACGAGTTAAGTTTTTCTAAAACTCTTGTCGTATAGTTATTTATAACTCACCAAGAATTTTATCCATCACCCAACTGGTATGCAATGCAGTCTCACCCGTTGAAGGGTGTTTCATTTTATCTAAAATTAAATCATTGCGAAGGTTTTCAACATGGTATTGCTGAATGTGTTTTGGGTTTTCAATAAATAATTCTTCGCTTTTATCATCAGCTTTTAAAATAATCGGGTTTTCATGAAATACCGAAAATTCAATGGTGCCTTTGCTGCCATAAATAGTGGTTTTGTCCAGGTGACCATTGCAACCAAAATTCCAAACCCCAGAACCGGTCACGCCCGATTCGTGCAACCATGAAGCCGTTACGGCATCTTTTGCAGAATACAGTTTTTGTTGGTTTAGACTAATGCCCTTGGCTTCCTTAAAATCGCCCAAGAGAAAAGCGAATAAATCTAAGCCATGGCTGGCTAAATCGTCAAAATATCCAGCAGGAGCTATTTTGGCGTCAGTACGCCAGTTGTAAGCTTTAAGTGCATCGGTTTCACTGGCAGGTTTGCTTAAATGCGAACTGATATGCCTCACATCGCCAATAAATCCAGCATCGAGCCATTCCTTCACCTTTAAAAATCGAGGAAGCGATCTTCGGTAGTAAGCTACGAATAGTGGTAAGTTTTTATTTTTAAACGCCTCAACAATCTCCAGACTTTCAGAGTACCTTGGCGATAAAGGTTTTTCAATACAGCATGGTTTACCGGCTTCAGCTACTTTTAAGGCATATTTTTTATGGGTGTCGGGTGGGGTAGCGATATAAACGGCATCAACATTATGGTCGTTTATCAGTGCATCGGCATCTGTGTAAATGGTTTCTATATTATGGCGCTTGGCGTAATCTTTCAATTTTTCTTTATCCCTGCGCATTACTGCTGCAATGGAAAACCCATCGGTTAATTGGTATGGCGGGCCACTTTTTACTTCGGTAACATTACCACAGCCAATAATGCCCCATTTTATGGTTTTATTATTTTCCACAGATTTGTTTTTTTTGATTGTCACTGATAAAAAAAGAGTGCTTAAAAAAGCACTCTGTAAAAATATAGTTTATTCCGCTGATTCTTCCATGGTGTGGTACACGTTCTGTACGTCGTCATCCTCTTCCAGTTTTTCCAAGAGTTTTTCAACATCTTCAGCTTGCTCTGGGGTAAGTTGTTTTGTTACCTGCGGAATACGCTCAAATCCAGACGACAAAATTTCAATGTCTCGTTTTTCCAATTCGGCCTGAATGGCACCAAAACTTTCAAAAGGGGCGTAAATTAAAATGCCATCATCATCGGCAAATACTTCTTCGGCACCGAAATCGATAAATTCCAGCTCAATTTCTTCAGGATCTAATCCTTCAGCATTAATTCTAAAATTACAGGTGTGGTCGAACATAAAAACCACCGAACCCGATGTGCCCAAACTGCCATCGCATTTGTTAAAATAACTGCGCACATTGGCTACGGTTCTGGTATTGTTATCGGTTGCCGTTTCAACCAAGACAGCTATACCGTGCGGTGCATAGCCTTCAAAAACCACTTCTTTATAATCGCCCTGACTTTTATCGCTGGCTCGTTTTATGGCACGCTCAATATTGTCTTTTGGCATATTTACAGACTTGGCGTTTTGTATTACCGCCCTTAAACGCGAGTTGCTGTCTGGATCTGGCCCACCTTCCTTAACGGCCATTACAATATCTTTACCAATACGTGTAAAGGCTTTGCTCATGGCAGACCAACGTTTCATTTTTCTTGCTTTTCTAAACTCAAAAGCTCTTCCCATAATTAAAAATGTTTATTCTTCTGTCCCTGTAAAGGAGTGGATTATATTGTTTCGCAAATTTAAAAATCTACCGACCAAAAACAAACTATTATTCGTCTTCGGGCTCTACAATATTTTCGATGGCTTCGGCCAATTTAAAGTCTTTATCGGTAACTCCGCCAGCATCATGGGTAGATAACGAAATAGAAAGCACATTATACACATTGCTCCAATTGGGGTGGTGGTTTAATGCTTCGCACTCAAAAGCAATACGGCTCATGGCGCTAAAGCAATCCTTAAAATTTTCAAATTCGAATTCTGCGTGAAGGGCATTATCAAAGTATTCCCAATCTGGAAATCGAAGTAATTTTTTTTCTATGTCTTGTTCTGAAAGTTTGCTCATAATATTGTGTTTTGTTTAAAAGTAGTGATTTAAGCACTTCCAGTCAACTTATTTTTAATTCCGTTAAAATATCCTGACTCATTAGCTGTAGATGATTGGGCAGCTTGTTAGTTTTTGGCAGAACAGCCAGATAACGGTCATCATTTGTGGTGTAAACTTGCTTAAAAATCGGGAGCTTTTTTACATCAAGATGTTCAATAATTTCTTTGATAAAATCGTCGTGGTGCACCAAATCATTGCTTCCCAGATGGAAAATACCGCATTTGTTTCGGTTTATGATATAATGAATTTGTTGTGTGACTTTCGAGTCGGTGGTTACATTCATGATTAAATTTGGGAAAATTTCAATCGGTTCGTCGGTATTTATGTTCTGGATAATTTCCTGCACTCGGGGCGATTGTGCTCCAAAAACCATAGGCAACCTTAAAATAGAAACTTGCTTTTTGGGCAATCGCAACAACATGTTTTCAATTTTTATTTTGAAATGCCCATAAATACTGTTGCTATAGGTTTTATCGTCTTCGTAACTTGGGTATTTGGAGTAGGCATCAAACACGTTGGCTGACGATAAAAACAGCAACCTCACTTTCTTGGCGAACACATATTCGGCCAAATGTTGATGCATCAATACTTGTTTTGAAAAATCACCACGCAAAGCGGAAACAATCACCGTAGGGCGAACCAAATCCAATATTTCGTAAATATCATCTTCTTCAATATTAAACTGAAAAAAATGTTGATTCTTTTCAAATGATTTGTTGCTAACGTTGTAAGTGCCGTAAGTTTTAAAATAGGGGCAGAGCTCTTTATAAATAGCGCCGCCCAAAAAACCGCTGGCGCCAATAATTAGAATTCTATGTTTGTTATTTTCACTTCTGCCCATATCCGTTCGCACTGAAAATGTATTTTACCCTTTGTAAAACGGTAATTTTACAACGGTGGCAGGTATGGCTTTCTTGCGTATTTGAATATTTATTTTGCTACCAACTTCCGAAAAAATGACAGGCACATACCCCAAACCAATGCCTTTGCCCATTGATGGCGACATAGTACCCGAAGTGACATTGCCTATGGTTTTCCCGTTGTTATCAACAATATCGTAACCTTGGCGCGGAATACCGCGTTCGTCCAATTCAAAAGCGATAAGTTTGCGCTCTGGGCCACGTTCTTTTTCAGCCTTTAAGGCTTCCGAGTTTGTGAAATCTTTAGTGAACTTGGTAATCCATACCAAACCGGCTTCAATGGGCGAAGTGGTATCGTCAATATCATTTCCGTAGAGGCAGTAGCCCATTTCCAGTCGCAGGGTATCGCGGGCTGCCAAACCTATGGGCTTAATACCGAAATCTTTTCCAGCTTCAAAAACCTTATCCCAAATTTGCTTCACTTCGCTGTTTTTGCAATAAATTTCAAATCCGCCACTTCCGGTATAACCTGTCGCGGAGATAATAACGTGCTCAATACCCGCAAAATCGCCCACTACGAAATTGTAGAATTTAATAGCCGATAAATCTTCACTGGTTAGACTTTGCATGGCCTCGACAGCTTTGGGGCCTTGAATAGCCAATAGAGAATAATCGTCACTTAAATTACGCATGGTCGCACCAACATCGTTTTTCGATGTAATCCAATTCCAATCCTTTTCAATATTACTGGCGTTAACCACCAACAAATAGGTGTTTTCTTTAATGCGGTAGATAATCAAATCGTCAACTATACCGCCATTTTCGTTGGGCATACAGCTGTATTGCGCCTTACCTATGGTAAGCTTTGAAGCATCATTGCTAGATACTTTTTGAATGAGTTGCAAGGCTTGTTCGCCTTCAATTAAAAACTCACCCATGTGAGACACATCAAAAACACCAACCGCATGGCGTACGGTTTCGTGCTCTGCATTAACGCCTTCGTATTGTACGGGCATATTAAAACCTGCAAAAGGTACCATCTTTGCGCCAAGCGCTTCGTGTGTTTGGGTTAGGGCTGTATTCTTCATAAATGCTTATTCAAAATTTGAAAAGCAAATGTATCGAAATTTTAGGGATTAGTTTTTTTTGAAATTTTAAAGTTTTCTAAAATAATCAACCGAAGAGCTTAAACAGCGTTTTTACTAGGTTTAGTTTGTCTTTATAGGGAGCATAGCGAAGAGATGGATCGAACCAAGTGCCTCGTTTTATCACCGATTTGTGATGCGAAAACGTATCAAAACCATACTTTCCATGGTATTGTCCCATACCACTAGATCCTACACCTCCAAACGGAAGATTTTGATTGCCAAAATGAATAAGCGTATCGTTAACTACGCCACCACCAAAACTATAGGTTTTAAGCATTTTTTCAACGAATGATTTATGTTTCGAAAACACATAAAAGGCCAAAGGTTTAGGTTGGTTGAGAATGATTTTTTTGATATCCGATTCTGAATTATAACTAAGAATAGGAAGGATGGGGCCAAATATTTCTTCATTCATTATAGGACTTTCAAAACTAGGATTATCAACGATTGTAGGTGAAATGTAAAGCATTTTTTCATCTGTTTCACCTCCAAAAACAATCGTTTTATTTTTTAAAAGATTATTGAGCCTATCGAAATGTTTTTGATTGATAATCCTTGGGAAATCGGGTGACGTTTTTGGGTTTTCTCCATACATTTTTATGATTTCAGCTTTTAAAATTTCAATGAAATCAGATTTAATATTGGAATGAACAAAGACATAATCAGGCACGATACAGGTTTGTGCGCCATTTAAAAATTTGCCCCATGCCAATCGGCGGGCGGTGAGTTTTAAATCAATCGAACCGTCAATGATGCAGGGCGATTTACCGCCTAACTCTAAGGTAACCGGCGTTAAATGTTTAGCGGCTGCTTTTGCCACAATTTTCCCCACGGAAACACTACCAGTAAAAAAAATATAATCCCATTTTTGGGCGAGTAATTGAGTAGCTGTTTCGGCATCGCCCTCAATTGAAATGGTTATTTCTTTTGGAAATACGGTGCTGATGATTTTAGTCAATAATTTTGAAGTATTTTGCGTAAGTTCGCTGGGTTTTAAAACTACCGTATTACCAGCAGCAATAGCCATAATTAGTGGGGAGAGAGCCAACAGAAACGGGTAATTCCAAGGAGCAATAATGAGCACATTGCCATAAGGTTCTTTATAAATGTAATCTGATGACGGGAACGTTAAAATGGAGGATTTTACCCGTTGGGGCTTGCTCCATTTTTTTAGGTTTTTTATGGCTAAGTTCAGTTCTGAAATGACTAAACCGAATTCACTTAAAAAGGTTTCGAATTCCGATTTTTTAAAATCTTTTTTTAAAGCGTCGTAAATAGCCTGTTCATTCCTTTGAATTTCGGTTTTTAAGGCTTTAAGCAGGTCGATTCTGAAATGGACTTCTTTTGTTTTCTGTAAAGCAAAAAAGTCTTTTTGTGCAGCTAAAATGTTTGGAATGGAAATCAAAAGAATTTTCTATAAATATAGAAAATTATTCTGAACAAGCCCTCCAAATCACATCATCGGGTAGGGGGGCAGAAACAGAAACGGGCTCTTGTTTTACGGGATGAATGAATTCAATATGTTTGGCGTGCAGGTGAATGCTTGCATCTTTGTTACTTCGGTCGAAACCATATTTTAAATCGCCTTTAATAGGACATCCGATGGCCGATAGTTGGCTGCGAATTTGATGGTGGCGCCCGGTTTCCAGATTCACTTCCAACAGAAAATAATTATCCAATGTCTTTAGCAGTTGATAATGCAAAATGGCTTTTTTGCTATCTTTTACTTCTTTGGTGTGAGCGGTCGATTTGTTGTTTTTTGGGTTTTTCTTCAGCCAATTAATGAGGGTGTCGGCATCTTTGGGTGGTTGGTTTTTTACAACAGCCCAATACGTTTTTTTAATGTCTTTTGAAACAAACAGTTTGTTAAGCCGTGGCAGTGCCTTACTGGTTTTAGCAAAAACTACGAGCCCGGTTGTGGGACGGTCCAGCCGATGTACAGTGCCCAAATACACATTGCCCGGTTTGTTGTATTTGTCCTTAATATATTCCTTAACCACATCGCTAAGCGGTTTGTCCCCCGTTTTATCACCTTGAACAATATCGCCAGCCCGTTTGTTTATGATGATAATGTGGTTGTCTTCGTAAAGAACCTGTATATTAGATTTGTTAGATAAAACTTTAGACATGCTAGAATTTTAGATTTTGAGTATTGATTTGAATTTAGAAACCATTTTTATGATTTCAGACAATTCGGAAGTCATTTGCTTTAATTCATCTTCTGAAATAAACTTTAAATCAAAAGAAATCAATAGTTGTGTCTCAATTTCATAACAAGACCCAAGTGTAATCTCTAAAAATCTAGAAAAATCTTTGTTAGATTTTCGGGAAGAACCTTCAGCTATATTACATGGAATGGAAACTGATGCCCGTCTGAGTTGGTTGGTCATTCCAAATTTTTCTGAGTCTGGAAATTGGCTCGTCAACCCATAAATTGAAGAGCAAAACAATCTACTGCGTTTCCAAATTTCCAATTCCTTGAATTTGTGCATATATCGGTTAATCTAAGAAATCTAACTCTTCTAATCTTTCTAGATTAATACTGCTCCTCGTCATTGGGAAAATCCCTTGATTTCACATCGTCGACGTACTGGGAAATAGCGTTACTCATATCGTCGTACAAGTTCAGGTAACGGCGTAAAAATCGAGGGTGGAACTCGTGTGTCATGCCCAACATATCGTGCAGAACCAAAACTTGCCCGTCCACATCATTTCCGGCACCAATACCAATGATTGGGATGCTCACACTTTCAGACACCTGTTTTGCCAAAGCTGCTGGAATTTTTTCCAAAACAATGGCAAAACAACCAATTTTCTCGAGCATTTTAGCATCTTCAATCAATCGTTGTGCTTCCTCTTCTTCTTTGGCACGAACAGTATAAGTTCCAAATTTATAAATAGATTGTGGGGTTAAGCCTAAGTGCCCCATTACTGGAATTCCAGCGTTTAAAATACGTTTTATGGAATCCTTTATTTCTTTTCCTCCTTCTAATTTAACGGAGTGCGCACCACTTTCCTTCATAATTCTAATGGCCGAACGCAACGCTTCCTTGGGGTCACTTTGGTAGCTTCCAAAAGGCAAATCGACTACCACCAAACTGCGTTCTGCCGCACGGATTACCGAAGAGGCATGGTAAATCATTTGGTCTAAAGTAATGGGCAAAGTGGTTTCGT
This sequence comes from Tamlana crocina, assembly GCA_040429635.1. Lineage (NCBI taxonomy): Bacteria > Pseudomonadati > Bacteroidota > Flavobacteriia > Flavobacteriales > Flavobacteriaceae > Tamlana > Tamlana crocina. Next base: position 2,080,746 of record CP158972.1, read on the forward strand.
GGCCAGCCATAACATTACTGGCCGAGTCACCAACCAAAATAACATCAATACCGGCACTATCTACTATCTTGGCCATGGTATAATCGTAGGCCGTAAGCATTGATATTTTTTCGCCATTGGCTTTCATATCAACCAACGTTTTTACGGTAATGCGCTTGTATTCTTTTTTTGATGTAGACATCTTAATTTTTATGAATTAGTTGTCAGACAAAAATAGTAAATAAACCATATACTGTTAAACTTTTCTTTTGAAGGGGATTACATTGCTTAGTACTAATATCTTTAGAAAAACCAATCAGGTTGGCAGGTTAGAAAAGATTTTTGAGCTGAGAACATCGACTATGACCGAACACAAATAAAAGCATGACACTGTGTCAGTATTTTTTTGTTGGCATAATGATTGACTTATACAAACCGAATTTAAAATTGAACACAACGTTTCTGCGCAAGCGGAAATTTATAAAACACAAATAAAGCATAGTTATGAGTAAAATTATTGGAATTGATTTAGGAACAACAAACTCTTGCGTTTCGGTAATGGAAGGGAACGAGCCTGTTGTAATCCCAAATGCCGAAGGTAAGCGTACTACACCATCTGTAATTGCGTTTGTTGAAGGCGGCGAGATTAAAGTAGGAGACCCTGCAAAGCGTCAAGCTGTAACTAACCCTACAAAAACGGTTTATTCAATTAAACGTTTTATGGGTAATAAATATTCTGAATCTAAAAACGAAGCAGAGCGTGTACCATATAAAGTAGTAAAAGGCGATAACGATACGCCACGTGTGGATATTGAAGGTCGTTTGTACACGCCACAAGAACTTTCGGCTATGATTCTTCAAAAAATGAAGAAGACTGCTGAAGATTATTTAGGACAAGACGTAAGCCGTGCGGTAATTACCGTTCCTGCTTACTTTAATGATAGTCAGCGTCAAGCGACTAAAGAGGCCGGAGAAATTGCTGGTTTAAAAGTAGAGCGTATTATTAACGAGCCTACTGCAGCAGCATTAGCTTACGGATTGGATAAAAAAGGAACAGACCAAAAAATAGTGGTATTCGATTTTGGTGGTGGTACGCACGATGTATCTATCCTAGAATTGGGTGATGGTGTATTTGAAGTACTATCTACCGATGGTGATACACACTTAGGTGGTGACGATGTAGATGAAAAAATTATCAACTGGTTGGCTGATGAGTTTCAAGCTGAAGAAAACATGGACTTACGTAAAGACCCTATGTCTTTACAACGTTTAAAAGAAGCTGCTGAAAAAGCAAAGATTGAATTATCTTCTTCTGCACAAACAGAAATTAACTTACCATACATCACTGCTACGGCAAGTGGACCAAAGCACTTGGTGCGTACGTTAACACGTTCTAAATTTGAGCAACTAATCGACGATTTAGTAAAGCGTACTATCGAGCCATGCGAGGCAGCTTTAAAAGCAGCAGGTTTATCAAAATCTGATATCGACGAGGTTATTTTGGTAGGTGGTTCAACCCGTATCCCAGCGGTACAGGCAGCCGTTGAGAAATTCTTCGGAAAAGCACCAAGTAAAGGGGTTAACCCAGACGAGGTAGTATCTCTAGGTGCCGGTATCCAAGGTGGAGTATTAACTGGTGATGTAAAAGACGTTCTTCTATTGGATGTAACGCCATTATCACTTGGTATCGAAACCATGGGTAACGTGTTCACCAAATTAATTGAGGCGAATACCACCATCCCAACTAAAAAGTCACAGGTATTCTCAACAGCGGCCGATAATCAGCCATCTGTAGAAATCCATGTGTTACAAGGTGAACGAGCCATGGCAGCCGATAACAAGACCATTGGTCGTTTCCACTTAGATGGTATTCCACCAGCACGTCGTGGTACACCACAAATTGAGGTGACTTTCGATATTGATGCGAACGGTATCATCAAAGTATCTGCGGAAGATAAAGCCACTGGTAAGAAACAGGATATTAGAATTGAGGCGTCTTCTGGGTTGACTGAAGAGGAAATCGAAAAGATGAAAGCTGATGCTGAAGCAAACGCGGAAGCAGATAAAGCTGCAGCTGAAAAAGCCCAAAAATTGAACGAAGCCGATTCTATGATTTTCCAAACAGAAAAGCAATTGGAAGAGTTTGGTGATAAATTATCGGATGATAAGAAAAAGCCAGTAGAAGATGCTTTGGAAGAGTTGAAAAAAGCTTACGAAACTAAAGATTTGGCACAAATCAAGCCCGCTTTAGAAAAAATTAACGAAGCTTGGAAAGTAGCCTCTGAAGAAATGTACAAAGCACAAGCCGAAGCTCAACAAGCTGGCGGAGCGCAACCTGGACCTGATGCGAGCCAAAACGGCCAATCAAACGAAGGTAGCGACGTGGAAGACGTAGATTTTGAAGAAGTGAAATAATAAGCTAGAAGTCGGAAGACTAAGACTGAAGTTAGAAGTAAAAACGCAATCAAATTAATGATTGCGTTTTTTATTTCGTCAATAAATTATAGCTAAAAAGTTGTTTTAAATTTAAAATTAAACAAAAAATATCAAGAACATTACCTCGATATTAAACTTTATACACTTGGTGAGATACTACCTATTTAATTCTGGCCTCAAAATTAGTTAACTTTTACAAGAATGCTCCAATAATAGCTTTAAAATTTTGGTTTACAGCTAGATATTAAAGATGTTTATTTCTAAATTAGTTCTCAGTTTCAGGCTCTACTTCAGCTTCAACCTCAATCTTTTCAACATCTTTATACTTTTTATACAACGGAATACGGTACGATAAAAAATAACTGTATCCTACGCCAATACCACTGCTATCGTAGGTTTTTCCAAATCCAGGAATGTAAACATTTTGGAAATTGTTGGGTTCGGTTTCGCTGGCTTTTAGTTTCAATTGCGCATTTAGCCCCATATACAGGTTGTTAATCAACTCTACCTTTATGCCTAAAATAATTTCTGCCCAAATGGCTGTTAATCCACTAAAGGATTCGCCGTCACTCGAAGTGAGTTGCGGTGCCCAGTACTGGTTCGTGTTATACACCGTAAAGCTGTTTAAATATTGGCTAAAACTGGCTGCACCAATTCTAAATCCGGCGTAAATCATGTTATCCATATCCAACCAGTTGTCATACATATTGTAATCAACTCCAGCTTTTATATACGAGCCTTTACTGGTTATATCTAAATAATCGGTTACTGTATTTTTTTCTTCAAAACCTATTTCACCGGCCACATACAAATCACGTTTTAAACGGTAATCTCCCTGAATTTCAAAGCCGGCATAATCATCGTCAAGTGAAGAACGAATTAATTTCCCGAAATCGCCACCAATTCTTAGTCCGTATTTTAGTTTTACTCTTGTAGTGTCCGTTTCAACGCTAGCAATATTGTCATTTTGAGCGCTAACCGAAACATTGAAAAGTATAATGGCGAAAAGGCTACTAATGCGTAATATTAAAGTGTGTTGTGGTTTCATCTTCTACAGATTGGTTATCGGTTAAGGGTTGTCTGGAAAGCATCCAATTATCCTCGTCGGGTTCAATGGTTAGGGTAACGTTTTTAAAAACGGTTTTGTACCCGCAGGCACGGGAAACGAACACTTGCTCGCGGCTGTAATTGATGGTGATTACATCTGGATTACCCTCAATAAAATCATCACTACTATCTTCCTCCGTACCGTTATCATTAATTTCAGCTTCTTTAAAAAGAACAAATTGTGTGCTGTTGGCATCGGTTTTTAATGGGAGATATACCGTTGATGCACTTACAAAGGCGTACCCTGGCAGGATGGATTCGTTATCTGTACCGGCTACTACCAAATCGAAAACATTTTTGGGATTATCGTTGTTATTAACGTCCAGAAAATCGATGATTAAATGTGGTGTAGTAGGCGTACTGGCCGGACAAATATCATCACGCTCGCAACTTATCGAAAGCACTGCAATAAGTAATGCGGGGATGATTAAAATTTTGAAATATTTCATGTGTTATAAAATCAATTATCGGCGTTCTAAAAGCACCACGTTTTCAACATGGAAGGTTTGCGGAAACATATCTACCGCTTGGGTTTTTACTACTTTGTAATGGGCATCCATTAACGCTAAATCGCGCGCTTGGGTGGCACTGTTGCAACTCACGTAAACTACACGTTTAGGAGCGATGTTCAAAATTTGTTGCACAACATCTTTATGCATACCATCGCGTGGCGGATCGGTAATGATTACATCGGGTTTACCGTGTTTTTTGATAAATTCCGCATTGAAAACATGTTTCATATCGCCCACAAAAAAGTCAACGTTATTTATGCCATTTAATTGTGCATTTTCTTTCGCTGCAGAAATGGCATCGGGAACGGCCTCAACACCAATTACTTTTTTTGCTTTTTTGGCCACGAATTGTGCAATGGTGCCGGTGCCGGTGTACAAATCGTAAACCAATTCGTTTCCGGTTAAATTGGCAAAATTTCGTGTGATTTTATATAATTCGTAAGCTTGTTCGGAATTGGTTTGATAAAACGATTTGGCGTTGATTTTAAACTTCAAGCCTTCCATATCCTCAAAAATATGGTCTTCGCCTTTGTAGCAAATCACTTCTTGGTCGTAAATGGTGTCGTTGCCTTTTTCGTTGATGACGTAAAGTAGCGAAGTTACCTGCGGAAATTCTTCAGCAATAAAATCGAGCAACAGCTCCCGTTTAGCTTTATCCTCTTTAAAAAACTGGATGAGTATCATAACATCACCTGTTGTCGAGGTGCGAATCATCAAAGTACGCAGTAAACCAGATTGGTTTCGGGTATTGAAAAATTCTAAGTCATTATCAATAGCAAACTGCTTTACGGCATTTCTAATCGCATTGGAAGGGTCCTCCTGTAAATGACACTTTTTTACATCTAAAATTTTATCCCACATACCGGGGATATGGAAGCCCAGCGCATTTTTATCGCCCAAATCTTCTCCCGACTGAATTTCATCAAGCGTTAACCATCGACTATCGCTAAATGAAAATTCCATTTTATTCCTATAAAAATATTGTTTTTCAGAACCTAAAATAGGGGTGACTTCGGGTAATTCAATATGGCCGATGCGTGTAAGGTTGTTGGTCACTTCCTTTTGCTTGTAAAACAATTGATGTTTGTAGGCCATGTGTTGCCACTTACAGCCTCCGCATGTACCAAAATGTTCGCAAACGGGTTCGGTACGCTTTTTCGATAGTTTATGGAAAACGGTCGCTTTTCCCTCGTAATAGGCTTTTCTCTTTTTAAAGGTTTGCACATCAACCACATCGCCCGGCACGGCATTGGGCAAAAACACCACTTTTCCGTCGGGTGCTTTAGCAATGGTTTTTCCTTTTGCTCCGGCATCAATCACTTCCAGATGCTCAAAAATTTGTTTTCTCGATTTTTTTCTTGGCATACTGCAAAAGTAATGAAAGGATTTGCTATTTGCGATTAACGAATCATGATTTTTTTAAACGCTTTTGTACGGCAAAAACAACAGCTTGGGCCACAAAATATTTTACAAAGCAAGTAATATTTATTAATTTGCAACCTCTAAAGGATGATTTCTCTCCCACGCTGCTTTTTCGTCCCGCTCGGGATTCCGAAAGAATAAAGGTATAGAAGGAATGGTTATTTTTTTCAATATTAAATTTTATTAAAATGGCTGTTTTAGACCAATTGACTTCGCAACAGGCGATAGATTTAGAAAACAAATATGGCGCACACAATTACCACCCATTGCCCGTGGTATTGGCCAAAGGTAAAGGTGTTCATGTTTGGGATGTTGAGGGCAAAAAATATTATGATTTTTTATCGGCGTATTCGGCCGTTAACCAAGGGCACTGCCACCCCAAAATTGTAAATGCGATGGTAGAGCAAGCGCAAACCTTAACCTTAACCTCGCGTGCGTTTTACAACGATATGCTGGGGAAGTTTGAAAAGTTTGCTTGCGAGTTTTTAGGCTTCGATAAACTATTGCCAATGAATACCGGTGCCGAAGCTGTGGAAACGGCTTTGAAAATCTGTAGAAAATGGGCTTACGAAGTAAAGGGCATTGACGAAAATGAAGCCGAAATAGTGGTTTGTGAAAATAATTTCCACGGACGAACCACCACGATTATTTCATTTTCAAACGACCCAGTGGCACGAAAAAACTTTGGGCCATACACTAAAGGTTTTATAAAAATTGAATACGATAATTTAGATGCTTTGGAAAGCACGTTGAAAGAAAACCCAAATGTTGCGGGATTTTTAGTGGAACCCATTCAAGGGGAAGCCGGGGTTTATGTGCCCAGTGAAGGCTATCTTTCAAAAGCTAAAGCCCTTTGCGAAAAATACAACGTATTGTTTATTGCCGATGAAGTACAAACCGGCATAGCCCGTACAGGGAAATTATTAGCGGTAAACCACGAAAACGTAATGCCCGATGTTTTAATCCTCGGGAAAGCTATAAGTGGTGGAGTATATCCTGTATCAGCGGTTTTGGCCAACGATGATATAATGGGAGTTATCAAACCCGGAAACCATGGCAGTACGTTTGGCGGAAATCCTGTGGCAGCTGCGGTGGCCATGGCGGCTTTGGAAGTAATTCGAGATGAGGATTTAGCTGAAAACGCCCATGTTTTGGGGGAATTGTTCAGAAGTGAAATGAACAAATACATTCAAACCAGCAATATTGTTAATTTGGTTCGTGGCAAAGGATTGCTCAATGCTATCGTTATCAATGATGATGAAGATAGCGATACCGCTTGGAACATTTGTTTGGCACTCAGGGACAATGGTTTGCTGGCCAAACCAACGCATGGAAACATTATTCGTTTTGCACCACCATTGGTGATGACAGAAGCACAGATTTTGGATTGTGTGGGTATCATCACGGAAACTCTCAAGGCTTTTGAAAATTAAAACAAAAAATTAAAGATTGCATAATTAACCAAGCGTATCATTTTGATGCGCTTTTTTTATAAACCTTTTAAAACAACAGCCAAACCAAGTTTAGAATGTTAGTTTGTTCGCTTTTTTACATTTGGAAAAATTAAGACATGATAATTGATTTCCATCAACATTTTAGGAAATACGATGTTATAAGCCACAGTAGGATAGATGACGATATGCCGCAATAAACAAGTATTTCATGCCTCGCGCTTCACCACACGTTTGGTAATGGTTTTGATATCTTCAAAAGCTTCACCTTTTAACAGCCAAGAAATACCGAAAGGGATAATGGCAGTGGTTTCAAAAACATAAACATAGTGGTCTTTTAGTGGAATTGGAATATTTGTAAATTTTTCGAGAACTACGAAAATGATAATCAGCGCTACTGAAATAAACACCAAATTTCCACACCATTTGTAGATTGTGTTGTTAGGGTCGTTTTCGTCTCTAATAAACTTAAAACGCGACATCCAGCCCATACAAAGAATAAAAACGCCCGAAGCTATAAAATGAATGGCATTTAAAGTGGTTGAGTGGTGCCCGAATAATGGGAGCGGGATGTTTTCAAAATTCGAACAAAGAAAATCGATAGTGGCACTCGAACTATTTTTGCAGGATGTTGGGATGAAAACTACTAGCAATGCAGCAAAACCACCTATGTTGGTCAAAACATCATCACTTATTTTTTCTGAAGTTTTATCGAATACATAGCCACGATATGAAATTAAAAATAGCCCAAAAGTAGCGAGAATGATTATCAGTATTTGCGACGTTAGCCTATCGTAGTAATAATGGCTTATTGAGGCTAAAAACTCTCCCTTAATAATGGGCAAAACAATGGGCAATAACAAACCCAATGTGCCGATAAGTTTTCGGATTCTATAATCGGATGACAATAGGGGTTTGTCTTGCATGTCTCTGACTTTTGGTTGCTTTTACAATATAGCGAAAACTGACGGCGATTTTCAAAAAAAGATTTTGCCCGACAGCGAATATATCGGGCCAACAAATGCCTTTATAGCAAAAAAAAACACCCGAAGAGCATTGGCTAAACGGGTGTTTAGAATTTTGGAGTATAAATTTGAAATGGTTTATTTCACTAAAAAATTAGGGAAATCGGCTGTGGTCTCACAGCATAATTGGTCCATAACCTGTTTTAATTCTGTTTTCAAAAGGGAAATAGTGTGGTCACCTCCTTTTTTACCCAAGGCTGAAACACCGTACATAAACGAACGTCCCAAGAAGCTAAACTTGGCACCACTAGCCATAGTTCTGGCAATATCTGGGCCAGAGCGCAGGCCGCTGTCCATCATAATTTCTATTTGATTGCCATATTTTTCAGCAATAGTCGATAATGGTTTTATGGTCGATTCACCAGCATCCAATTGTCTACCTCCGTGGTTTGAAACTATAATACCGTCTAAACCAAGTTTTATGGCCTGCTCAGTGTCGTATTCTGAAGCTACCCCTTTAATAACCAACTTGCCTTTCCACATATCTCTGATTGGTTTTATTTTTTCCTCGTTTAAGCGACCGTTAAAGGTTTGGTCCATAAACTTGCCCAGTTGTTTTAAATCCAAGCCTTTAGGCATATAAGGTTTTAAACTTTCAAAGTTGGGCTGGCCGTGTTTTAAGGTTTCAAATGCCCAATGTGGCTTTCCTAAAATCTGTAAAATATTTTTAACAGACATTTTTGGAGGCATGGCCAAACCGTTTCTAATATCGCGTGGTCTAAAGCCAAAAGTAGGTACGTCGCAAAGAATGACCAAAACAGGACATTCGGCGGCGGCGGCACGATTTATGATATCGTCTCTAAGTTTGTCTTCTGCTGGGTGATAAAGTTGAAACCAAGATTTTCCTTCGGTAAGTTCACTGGCACGCTCAATACTTGTAGTGGTTACTGTACTTAGAATGAATGGGATATTATGTTCAAATGCCGATTTTGCCAATATTTCTGGGGCATTGGGCCACATTAAACCTTGAAGCCCAACAGGGGCAATACCAAAAGGTGCATCGTATTCTATTCCAAAAAGTTTGGTTTTTAAAGAAGACCCGGTATAATCCCTCAGGTATCTTGGTTTTAATTGTACATCTCTAATTTCCGATGTGTTTCGTATTAGGTTTACATCTTCATTACACCCACCGTCCAAATATTCAAAAGCGAATTTAGGAATCTTCTTTTGGGCTCTCGTCCTTAAATCGTCGATTGAAGGGTAACGGGTATCAAATTTAATTTCTGCCATTTTATTATTGTTTTTTAAAAGGAATCACTTTTTGTTTTGAAGTACCCAAGCCTTCAATGCCTAACTCAACCACATCACCAGCTTTTAAATACACGGGAGGGTTTAGACCTAAACCAACTCCAAACGGCGTTCCTGTTGAAATGATATCGCCAGGCAATAGTGTCATAAATTGACTGATGTGGCTGATGGATTGCTGAACGTTGAAAATAAAATCGGAAGTAGAGCTATTTTGCATGACTTCACCATTTAATTTCAACCATAAATTAAGATTGTTTGGGTCTTCAATTTCATCGGTTGTTGCAATAAAAGGACCAATGGGGGCGAAGGTATCACAACCTTTTCCTTTACACCATTGACCGGAACGCTCAATTTGAAAAGCACGTTCACTTACGTCGTTGTGAAGAACATAACCCGCAATATGGTTGAAAACATCTTCCTCTTCAACATACGATGCTTCTTTGCCAATAACGATAGCCAACTCCACCTCCCAGTCAGTTTTAGTACTGCCTTTTGGAAGCATAATATTGTCGTTGGGTCCAACTATAGCGGTGGTCGATTTAAAGAACAGCACAGGCTCTTTTGGTACTTCCATTCCGGCTTCGGCGGCGTGCTGTGCATAATTCAACCCGATACAAACCAGTTTTGACGGACGGGTCAGCGGTGCACCCAACCTTACATTATCGTCAATTTCCTGGCAACTGTCTTGGTTTGCCACCAACCAAGTTTTTAGTTTTTCAATACCGTTATTTCCGAAGAAATCTTCGTTATAGTCTGAGCCAAATGCCGAAACATCTATTTTTGTTCCGTTGGCCAATTGTACTCCTGGTTTTTCTGCACCTTCAGCACCAAATCGTATTAATTTCATAATTGATGTCGTGTTATTTTTTGATTAATTTCCATTTAGGGTAACAAAACCACCATCAATGGCATAATTGGAACCTGTAATAAATCCGGCTTCGTCCGAACATAAAAACAGCACCAAATCGGCAATTTCCTGGGTGCTTCCCATGCGTCCAATGGGTTGTGTTCTTGAAAGTTTCTCGAACATTTCTTCCTCTTTTCCGGGGTAGTTATTTTTTATAAAGCCGTCCACAAACGGCGTATGTACACGCCCAGGAGCGATGCAGTTACAGCGGATGCCATCGTTTATATAATCTTTGGCAATGGAGTAGGTCATGGTCAATACCGCACCTTTGGTCATCGAATAGGCAAAACGGTCGTTCAAGCCAACGGTTGACGCAATGGAAGCCAAATTCAAAATTACCCCGTTTTGTTGTTTCTTCATAAATGGTATAGCTGCTTTTATGCAGTTGTAAACGCCTTTAATGTTCACGTCGTAAAGACGGTCTAAATCGGCTTCTTCACAGGCTTCAATATTTCCCACGTGGGCAATTCCGGCGTTGTTTATTAAAATATCAATAGTGTCGTTTTCGGCTATTTTATTGGTGATGTTGAGTACTTTTTGCTGATTGGCTACATTGCATTGATGAGCTTCTGCCTTTCCTCCAATTTTTTTAATTTTAAAAGCCACAAATTGTGCAGATTTAAAATCAAAATCCATAATATGGACTTTTGCGCCTTGATGGGCAAAGGTTACAGAAATGGCTTCGCCAATACCACTGCCACCACCAGTAACAAGTACCGTTTTATTCTTTAAGCTGAATTTCGCCATAACTGTTTAATTTCGAATTTATACCGCTTGATATAGTGCATACAAAATTACGTTGAATTTAAGCAACGATATTCTTAATATATGATTAGTTGTGATACTTTTTTTGCCTTGTTGTGTTTGCGGTATCATATTTGGCAATTATTGTTGCGGTAGATTAGACCTTTTACGTTTTTCGACATATTCTGAAGGGGTACAGTTCATGCTGAGTTTAAATTGCCTGTTGAAGTTTGAAACATTGTTGAAACCAGATTCGTAGCAAACGCTTGAAATATTGAATTTATTCTCTTGAAGCAGTTTACAGGCATAACCGATACGGATTTCGGTAACATATTTTGAAAAGGTCTTGCGGTTCACTCTTTTGAAAAAGCGACTAAAGGCCGAAGGGTTCATATTGGCGATTTCAGCAGCCTTTTCGAGAGAAATATCTTGGTTGAAATTTTTAAAAATATAGGCTTGCACGTTGTCTTGTGCATCACTCTTTGAAGCTTGAAACGAATTGACAAATCCTTGGCTGGACAAGCGCATGGTGCTTTTGTGTTTGGCCAATTTGTTCAATATATGTAGAAAAGCCATGGTTTTTTCAAAGCCTTCCAATTTCAGCATGTTATGAATTTCTGAAATTACGTTTTTATCAATATTCAAAAACTTTAGTCCAAAACGGGCACGTTCAAATAATTCCAAAATATGGATCATTTCTGGCTTTTCGAAAAACTTGGGGCCGAGATAATCTTTTTTAAAGTGTATGGCAATGGCTTTGGCAGTTTGTTTTGAAGTTTGAAGGAAATAGTCTTCATCATTCTGCCACATGTGCGGTAGGTTTTCACCAATTAGCACAACGTCCCCAATACCAAATTTTTCAACGCTATCGCCAATAAAACAAGTACCCTCACTTTTTAAAACCACTACCAGTTCCAATTCTGGGTGATAATGCCAAATTTTTAAAAAGTAAGGGTACTCGTTAACCTTAGTTGCAAACGAAATGTTTCCCAGATTACTCCGATCTAAAAGGTGAAGTTTCATGTTTAAAAATACACTTCATGTTATTTAGCTCAAATATAGTTTATAATTAGTGTATAGGCAAAAATAGTACAAGATATAAGAAGTAACATTTAATACACCTCTATCATAGTTAAACGAAATGAGGTATTAACAACAGAGGGATAATTATAATAACAAAAAAGCTTCCTCTATTAAAATTGGAAGCTTTTTTTGAAAAGTTAGAGCTTAACGCTAATGTCTTTTACTCTGAAATTGTTTGCTAAAAATCAAGAACAGAACCCCGCAGAGTATCCAAGCGGGTAGGGTTACAAATGACAGAAACACATCGAACTGAATGGATATGAAGTAAAATATGCCGAAGCTCACTGCCCATGCCCAAAACACCGATTTATTGAACTTAATATTGGCTTCTTCGGCGTAGTTTTTAACGATGCCTACCTTCTTGTGGAAGAAATGTTCGAATACGATAATGGCGCCAACCGGCGATAGGATAAAGCCGTACAGGGCCACGAAGCCAAGGAGTTTCATGGCAAAGGCCGGAAACAAACCGGCAATGGTAGCGATTGAGCCCGCCAGTATGGTCACTTTTGCTGTTGACAGCTTGGGCAGAATGGCCTGAAAGGCTAGGCCGGCCCTATAAATGGTAGGATTGGCTGTTGTCCATCCAGCAAGCACTACAGCTATGATCCCAAAAACACCGATGGCATTATTGGCCAGAGGGCCGGGGGCAACCGGAGGGGCTTCACCGTTGGTCAAAAAGGCCTGCGCCTCTGGGGTCTTTAAATAAACGGCATACAATAAGCAAGCAGCGATCCAGGCCATGTAGTGCCCAACGTACATACCGGCGGCCGTTGTCCATCCGGAACTGGCCTTTTTTGCAAACCTGAAAACCGAAAGGTCGGACATGCCGATATGCATGGCACTATTGGCGAACCACGACCATATCAGAACATGCCAAAAGGTATATTTTATTTGGCCGGGGAAAGGCTCTTTTCCCTCGCCCCAAATATCCCAAAAATCAGAAAAGCTGGAAACGCCCAATTGGTTTAGTGCAACAACGCCACATGCAATAAAAGCCAATACAATGACGGGCGACATCCAATTTGCGGCTTTAGAAACCGTATCGTAACCTCTGGCAGCAATGATGGAAATTACGGCACCAATCAAAATTACGATAATGATCCAAGTTAGGCCATTGGGCAGGGTATCGTCAAGTTTTGGCATGGGCATATCGAACGGGATACCAACTGCCGTGGCAGAAACCGTGATCATGGATCCCGCTAAAAAACAAAAGAGGACACCGTTGGCCAGATTGTAAGCGGTTACCAAGTTTTTCCCACTTATTTTTTCCAATTGAAAATAGAGCGTCAGCCTGTTTTTAACGGCAATTTCGGCCGTAAGGAAGCGCCAAGACAAAACGGCCAACAAATTCCCGAGCAACAGGCCCACCAACAGATCGAAAGCACTGACACCGGCGGTTAAAAATAACGGCCCAATCATAAATTCGGTTCCTGCGGCATGCTCACCCGCATACATCCCAAGGAAACTTTTCCAGCTTTTTAGATTGGATTTGGGTACAGGGGTGCGTTCAAATTCGCCTCCTGCAATGTCTTCAATAATTTCTTCTTCTACGTGTGATAATGCCATATATGGAATTTTGTTTAGTTAGTATTGACTTATTTTGCTCATTAGGTTAAAAATTTCTTTCTCAATTCTTCAACTTGTTCATCGTTTATAGGAACCATTTCACCAAGTGAGGCGCCCATAACAATCGATTTTGCACTAAATTCGGCGACTTCAAGGTAATCAAAAGTTTGTAGTAATTTATCGCCGGTAATAATTACAGAGTCATTTTCAATAATTAAAGCTGTGGTACAGTTTTCAACTATTTCGGAGTTGTTGTTAAACTTAAAGTGTGTACCATATTTTACCGATGGAATATCTTGTAAAAAGATCCAACTCTCCGGTATGGTTCGCACATTCAAATAAGATTTTGTTATTCCAAAGGCCATCAAATACGGCGATTGCGTCATGATAATGGAATTTACGTTTGGGTTATTTTTGTAAATTTCTTCATGAATCCAAGTGGCCCTGCTCGGTATTTTCCCTTTTTCCCTTTTGCCGCCTTTTATCTGTACAATATCCTCCAAACTCATATCCCAACGGCTTACATCGGTAGGAGTGATTAAAAAATCGTTGTCTTTCCATCGCATAGAAACCGTACCGTATGAACTGATCATCAAGCCTTGCTCGCAGGAACGTTTAACGATATTACAAATTTGTAAGCGCTTTTCAACCTCATCGGGTAAATGCTCTGTGGTTTCCATTTCGGGAAGCATATGTGCCGCCTGTTTCTCGAAGCTGTTGATGTCTTCGTCGGTTAAATAGTTTGGGGTGCCAATTTGCGAACCGTACAAAATAGTTCGGGCACAAAACTCCAGCATTTCAAAGCGTTCAAAAGCATCGGTTAAATCACTTCCGCCCAATACCGTACCATGGTTTTCCATGATAACAGCTTTATACCCTTTTTTAAACTCATCGGCTATTACTTCGCCTAATTTATCACTGCCGGGCAATTCGTATTTGGCATATCCAATTGGGCCACAAATATGTTTGGCTTGCGAAATAATATTGGTATTAGGTATGTTTCGAACAATACTGAAAGATACCAAAGCAGGAGGGTGGGCATGGATAACCGATTTTATGTCTGGCCTGGCCTCGTATATAGCTTTATGGAATGGAAACTCTGAGGATGGTTTATGTTTGCCAACAATGCTGCCATCTTTTTTTACGCAGATAATATCAGAGGCTCTAAGTGACCCTTTATCAATGGCCGATGGGGTTACCCAAATATCGCCATTATCGTCAATTATTGAAATATTGCCACCCGATGTAGTGGTCATTCCACGTTTGTAAATTCTACTAATAATTCTAGTAATCTGGTCTCTGGGATGTTCTAATTTGAGGTTTTTCGACATTTTTACAGGTTTTATGACATGTTACATTCTCACCAGTATTACTATTGAATTGTTGTTCAGTTTACTTTCAAAAACAAATGGTTTCCAGTTTTTATTTGGTTATAAACGGAACGTGCTTTTTCAATGAGTAATTTTTTTTGAGAAATTTGGAATTCAATTTTTTGTCTGAAATTGAAATGGCAGCGCCCAAAGCCGAGCCCAATGATGAGTCGGTGGTTCGCAATTTCATGTTTCTGAAATAGTGCGACAGCAGTTTAACAAAAAGGTCGTTGTCGCTAAAGCCGCCATCCACATAAAGCCGTTTTATCTCCGCACCTCCAACTACGTCGCGGATACTTTTTACCTGTAAAAGTACAAGCTCGGTCATTAATTGATGGTAGGCATGTTCAAATTTATCGTAGGTGATTTCGGTTTTGTCCGGCATGTTTTCATCTTGTATGCTTTCCCATTTAAACATGTGCTTAAAGTCGTGAATGATTTCAGAATACAGGTCGTAATCAAACTTTACGTGACGGTGGTAATCTTCATCAACCCCGAATTGTTCGCTCAATTTGGCTACCTGGATTTTATATTCGTTGCCCAGAAACACACGTGTTGCCTTTACGGGTTTCCCGTTGATCCGCATATAATTTATGGAATCTTCAGCATCGGTATCTTCAACTATGGCGTGCTCCGCAAATGGGTTTAGTGTAATGCTCCAAGTTCCGGTTGAGACCAATACGAATTTTTTCTTTACGCTGCGCACATAAGGCAACAGGGCAGAAGAACTATCGTGAATGCCCACACCTATTTTGATGCGTTTTCCGTTGTAGTTCATGTTGATGCTGGTTTCGGTAGAAACGATGGGAGGCAAAATTTTATGCAATTCCTCTTTGTAGACCCAACTGTGATAATCTTTTATGGTATAGTCCCAAAGTGCGGTATGGCAGCCAATGCTGGTGTATTCGCTCAATGGAATGCCCGTAAAAATATAGCTGAGATATTGCGGGAGGTGCAACGAGTACTTTATCTTTTTGAATATTTCGGGCTTGGTGTGCTTGATCCAGTACAACTGCAGACCGGAATTTAAAAGGCTTAAATCGAAACAGCCGGTGGTTTTCAGGAATTCTTCTTTCGGCCCATATTTTTCAACAAAGGAATCTATCACGCTTTGGTCGATGTCCTTGGTGTAATTGTAAAGCGGTGTGAGTACCTCGCCGTTTTGGTCGAGGTGGACGAAGCTGGCACCGTAAGTTGAAAAGTTAATGGCCGTTACGTTAAACTGCTTGGCATTGAGAATGTTTTCGAAAACGCCTTTTAGCCAATTTTGCAATGCGCTTAAATTTTCGGTTGGGTGGCCATCTTCATCAACTATTTCATCGAATTTGGAATATTCTTTATAGACTTCTTTGTAGTCTTTATCAAAAAGGAAGAATTTCTTATTGGTTTTTCCTATGTCAAATACCGCCGTTACGTTTATCATTTCGTCAATTTAGTTTTGAAATAACTTTTTGGTGGGTTAGTGTTGGTTTAGTATTGGGGTTTAAAAATGCCCTAATTAAAGGGCATTTAAATTTATTATAATCCGGTGGCCACGGTGTGTTTGCCTCTTTCATCTATAAGCTGGTTTCTTACATCCAAGGTACGGTAAGCGTTTATAGGGCTTAGCGCACCGCCAGCTTTTAATCTGGCTTCGGCCAATAGTGGACGAACATCGGTTCTGTAGGCATCCTGAAGGATCTCTTGGCATTTTACCACATCGTTGTTTAATTGTGCGGCTTTCAGCTCCGCTTGGTCAATCAACAAAGCTTTGGCGTAAGCTTCCTGAATAGCCTCTAGGGATTGTATTAAATCTTCCAACGGGTCTTTTACGTTATGGCTGGCATCAATCATCCAAGCCAAATCTGGATTGTTCGGATTGTTTTGCATACCATAAACCAATTCGTTAAAGATTAGGAATAGGGCATAGGGCTTGATGCTTCCCACGGTTAGATCGTCATCGCCATATTTGCTGTCGTTAAAGTGGAAACCTCCCAATTTGGCTTTCGACATTAATATGGAAACGATCTGCTCGATATTGCTGTTTGGCAAATGGTGGCCCAAATCCACCAACGAATAGGCTTTTTCGCCACAAGCATTGGCCAACATAAACGAGGTGCCCCAATCTTGGATTACCGTGCTGTAGAAGTTTGGCTCGTAAGGTTTGTACTCAATGAGCATGCTCCAATCATTGGGTAAGCCTTTGTAGATTTCCTTTAAGCTGTTCTCCGTATTTTGAAGGGCTGTTTGGAAGTTGTTCTGGCCAGGGAAACAAGACCCATCGGCCAACCAAACGGTCAAACTTTTTGAGCCCAATTTATCACCGATGTTGATCACATCCAGGTTATGCTGAATAGCCTGTTGCCTTACCGCTTCGCTGGTGTTGCTCAACGAACCGTACTTGTAAGTTTCCTTGGCATCCTTTTGGTCTTGGAACGTGTTGGAGTTTACCGCATCGAACTTAATATCCAATCCGTTGGCGATTTCTTTAATGGCAGCATAATCCTGTGGAATGTCCCAAGGAATATGAAGCGAAACTGCACCTGCCGTTTGCGTAAGGGCGTGCAATATACCCACGTCCTGAATTTTTTGCTCTAAGCTTGAAGGCTCTCCGTAAAATGAAAAACGTCCAAATCTGGTACCGCCAGCACCCAATGCCCAACTTGGTATAGCTACTTGGAAGTCTTTTAGTTTATTGATAATACCTTGCACATTGGCACCTTTTTTTGATAAGTTATTCGATAAAAAATCGAATTGTTCTTGGTGCGATTGAAGGCTTTTTTTATTCGAATCTTGAATATGGTTCTGTTCTATTTTCATGGATTAAAATTTAAAAAAAAACTCCCATATATATTTGATATGCTATGGAAGTTTTTCAACTAAAACTAACTCTAATAACTATCTTACGAAGGCATTTGCCATTCCGCCGTCCACATTAATGATGTTTCCGGTGCTTTTATCTAAAATACCTACCAATGAAAACACGCCGTTGGCAATATCTTCTGGGTATATAATCTCGTTCAACAGGTTTCTTTTGGCGTAGTGTGCAGGAAGCTCCTCTACGGTAATACCGTAAGCTTTGGCGCGACCTTCGGCCCAAGCACCTTCCCAAATTTTACTGCCCACAATAACACCATCTGGGTTTACTACGTTTACACGGATTTTATCTTTTGCCAATTCGGCGGCCAATAAGCGTGACATGTGCTGTTGTGCCGCTTTAGCCGTACCGTAGCCTACATTGTTTGGTCCTGAAACCAATCCGTTTTTACTGGCGATACTGATGAAGTTTCCGCCAAGGTTTTGCTTGCGCATCACTTCAACGCCAGCTTTAGCCAATTCAAACTGGCCTTTAACCAAAACATTCTGCAACAAATCCCAATCTTTTTGTGAAGTTTCTTCGATTGGTTTAGAAATGGCCAATCCTGCACTGTGTACAATAATATCTACCCCGCCAAACTCAACACATGCTTTTTTGTATGCGTTGACGATAGAATCGTAATTGGTAACATCACACACGGCATAAGTTGATACATCGCGCTTGTAAGTAGCGTGGGCTTCTTTTAGGCTGTCTTCGTTAATATCGGTCAATACCACGTTGGCACCTTCGGCAGCCAACTTATCGGCAATCGCTTTACCGATACCTCCACCAGCACCAGTAACCAATGCTATTTTACGGGATAATGGTTGCTCTTTTGGCATACGCTGCAATTTAGCTTCCTCCAATAACCAGTATTCAATATCAAAAGCTTCCTGTCTTGGTAAGGACGTGTATTCAGTAATCGCTTCGGCACCACGCATTACGTTAATGGCGTTGATGTAAAACTCACTCGCTACACGTGTAGTTTGCTTGTTTTTTGCAAAACTGAACATACCTACGCCTGGATAAATAATAATTACCGGGTTAGGGTCGCGCATGGCCGGGCTGTTGTCTCTTTTGCAAGTATTGTAGTAATCGGCGTATTCTTGTCTGTACTGCTCGAATGCAGGCTCTAATTTTTTAAGTACGGCATCGGCATCCGATAAATCTTCATTGGTATCTAAAGTTAAAACCAATGGTTGGATTTTGGTACGCAAGAAGTGGTCTGGACAAGAAGTCCCCATTGGGGCCAATCTTTCTAAATCATTACTATTAATGTATTCCATCACTACATCGATATCAGAGAAGTGACCTATCATTTGGTTTTCAGAAGAGCATAACCCTCTTAATAAAGGCATTAATTGCGCTGCTTTTTCCAAACGCTCTTCTTTTGGAAGGCTCTCTACTTTTTGTCCTCCAAACACCGAACCTTTTTCCTTGATTTTATTTTCGATATATTCAGAAGCCTTTTCAATAACTTCCAAACTGTTCATGTAACACTCGTAAGAAGTATCTCCCCAAGTAAATAATCCGTGGCTCCCTAAAACAATGCCTCTAATGCCCGGGTTGTCGTTTAAGCATTTTTCCAATTGAAGACCTAAATCGAAACCAGGACGTTGCCAAGGCACCCATCCCATAGTGTCGCCCCAAATTTCTTTGGTTACTTTTTCGCTGTCTTTAGCGGCAGCAACGGCAATAAGGGCATCGGGGTGCAGGTGGTCTATGTGCTTGAACGGTAACAAACCATGTAAAGGCGTGTCGATAGATGGCGCTTTACTGTCCAGATCGTAAATACAATGGTTAAATAAGCCAACCATGCGGTCTTCATCTTCCAATCCTCCGTAAACATTTTTTAAATCACGCAATCTATTAGTGTACAAACCAGCGATACCAGAACGGGTTAAGGTACCGATGTCCCCGCCGGAACCTTTTACCCACATCACTTCAACCTCTTCATTGGTTAAAGGGTCTTTTTCAATGGTTTTGCAGCTCGTGTTTCCACCGCCATAATTTGTGATTCTTAAATCTGCTCCTAATATGTTAGAACGGTATAAGAATAAAGCGACTTGGTCGTCTCCTAAGCTTTCTGCTTTTTCATTATCCCAAAGATAATCTACGTATTTGAAGTTTTTTGTTACTGTGCTCATGTTGTTTTTAAAAAGTTATACTACAAAGATATGTTAAGGTTAGAATGATTCTATCCTGTACTGTACTGTAATTTTTGATTTATATGTTTTTTTTAGAAAATCTCTAATTACAGAGGAACAAATGTAAAAAAACACATATCTATTTTACGCATCATGTTTATCGCTCACTTTTAAAAGTGAAAATGAAGGAATGAGTACTAAATTCAGCCTGCAAATGAAACAGGTTAACTTTTTGCTCTAAAACGTTAATCTGTTCTCTTTTTTCATTATATATTATTCGAGCGCTCCGTTAGTGTTTAACAAGTTTACTTGGATAAAAACAGATTGTAGTTGATGAGGCTCTAAAGGTAAATTAAGAAAAAAGTTTAAATAAATCAAAATGACAAAAATGGAAGAAAAATTTTCAATAGAAGAGGCTGTAAATAGCCTATGGGATAAATTAGATGGCTGGATGGAAGCCATTATTTTAAAGCTGCCAAATCTCGCTTTGGCCATATTGGTAATGATTGCGTTTTATTTTATAGCTAGGGGAGCGAGAAAGGTTTTTAGAAAATTTATTTTATCAAGAATACAACAGAAGTCCATTCAGGATATCATCGCTAAAATAATTTTTATTACAGTGATATTGATTGGTTTTTTTGTTGCCTTGGGGGTATTAGATCTTAACAAGGTGTTAACCAGTATTTTGGCTGGTGCAGGTGTAGTTGGTCTAGCCATTGGTTTGGCTTTGCAAGGTACATTAAGCAACACGGTGGGCGGTTTGGTGCTGTCTTTCATGCCGAAAATTAGGATTAATGACTATATTGAAACGAATAATATAAAAGGATTCGTTTCAGAAATTAGCCTAAGAAATATTGTATTGAGGCGACCAGACAATAATTATGTAATTGTTCCCAACTCTAAATTTGTAGATGATGCATTTACTAACTATTCGATTACCGATAGAAGTCGAATTACGGTAACCTGCGGTGTTGGGTACGAAAGCAATTTGCAAAAAGTTGAAGATTTGGTTAGAAAGATTATTTCAGAAAACTTCAAGCAAAAGCCAGGAGAAGATGTAGAGTTTTTCTTTACCGAGTTTGGAGATAGCTCTATTAATTTCATGACGCGTTTTTGGATAAGTTTATCTAAACCTAAACATGAACACACCGCAAAACATACAGCCATAAAACTGATTAAGGCGAACTTTGATAAAGCAGGAATCAATATCCCATTCCCAATTCGTACGTTGGATTTCAATAAAAACGAATTACACCTCAATGTTGAAAAGGACAGTGAAGAGTCTTAACATGTACCAGTCAATCAATAGATTGTAAGTTATGTTATCTTATTTTTAGGAGCAGGTACACTCTGAATTGAATATTGATTTAGAACAATTGAAAAGCAAAAGCCAAACTGTAAATATTATCATCAATCCTTTTTTTCGTATCTGGCCTAAATTAATACTTTAAGCACAACTACATTACGGTCAGTTATAATTATTACAACATAATTAAACGAAAATAGCCAAAATTTTCGCAAAGCTAATTTTAAGCTTCGCTAGTCCAACGCCGTTTTATAAACCTTTAAACAGCGTTCGCGAGCAAACCTGTGGTCTACCATTTTTTCGGGATACGTGAGTTCTTGAAAATCGGGCACCCAAGTTTTAATATACTTTAAATTTTTATCGAATTTATCAATTTGTGTAGTGGGATTAAAAATTCTAAAGTATGGTGCAGCATCAACACCGCTGCCCGCGACCCATTGCCAGTTGCCTACATTGCTTGCCATTTCGTAATCGTGCAGCTTTTCGGCGAAATAGGCTTCGCCCCAGCGCCAATCGATAAGCAGGTGTTTACATAAAAAGCTGCCCACCAACATCCGTACGCGATTGTGCATAAAGCCGGTTTGGTTGAGTTGGCGCATACCGGCATCAACCAAGGGGTAACCCGTTTTTCCTTCGCACCAAAGTTTAAATTCAGCTTCGTTGTTGCGCCAGTCAATGCGGTCGTATTTGGGTTTAAAACTCTCCGTAACCGTATGCGGAAAATGCCAAAGAATTTGCATGAAAAACTCTCGCCAAATGAGTTCTTTCCAAAAGGTTTCGTTGTTTTCGGCGATGGCTTTTTTTATCATTTTTCTGATGCTAACGGTACCAAACCGTAAATGCGGTCCCAAATGGGAGGTAGCATCCTGTGCAGGGAAATTCCTTTTGCTTTCGTATTCTTGAATAAGGGTTGGTGTTACGTTGTAATCTTCTATTTTTTGCGAAGCTGTTTTAAACCCCATGTCGGATAAAGAAACATTGGGCAGTCTGGTGTGTTCTACCAAATTCTTTAAATAACTATTGGTGTAATAAATCTCCAGATTGTGGCTTTTGAATTTTTCCTTCCAAGTTTTCATGTACGGCGTGTAAACCACATACGGGTCGCCATCGTTTTTTACCACCTCGCTTTTTTCAAAAATGACTTGATCTTTAAAGGTTTTAAAAGAAATACCATTATCCTCTAGCAAGGATTCGACTTGGTTATCACGCTCTGTGGCATAGGGCTCGTAATCATGATTGGTAAAAACGGTATCGATTGTATAGGTTTCAATCAGATTGTTGAAAACGGTTTTGGGCGTATCGTAATATATGGCAATGCTACTGTTGTGCTCCTTTTGAAGGGTGTCGCGCATGGCCTGAAGGGTTTCAAAAATAAAGTTGACGCGAGCATCATCTTCGGGCAGTTTGTCAAGAATATTCTTGTCGAAAATAAAAATGGGTAATACGGCGTGTTCGCCTCTTAGAGCTTCATAAAATCCGAGGTTGTCATCCAATCTTAAATCACGACGGAACCAAAATATATTTATGGGCTGTTTCATTGGTGTTGTCCGGTTTTAGTAAAAGTACCAAAAAGCATTTCAAGTTTTTGTTGTCTGTAGTTGAATATTTCTTCCAGTTTCGGCTTAACAACAATGGGCTGTACCCATTGGCCCAAAATTCCGAAAGGTAATTTATAATCAATAATGTCCTCCATTTCAACACCACCTTCAATTTCTTTTAAAAAATGTTTGTGGTGCCATAGGGCATAAGGACCAAAACGTTGCTCATCGACAAAATACTTTTGATGCATACTATGGGTGATTTCGGTAACCCATTTGGTTTTTATGCCCAAAACGGGTGTTACAATGTATTGAATAATTTGCCCGGCATACATGGGGCGGTCGGCTCCCGAAAGAATTTCGAACCCCATATAATCTGGAGTGATGGTCTTTAAATTTTTGGGGTTGGAAAGGAAATCCCATGCTTCGGCTATCGTGATGGGAAGTTTTTGTGTTTTGTGTAACCGGTATAGTTTCATCAATTTAATTGTAAATTAAAATATAAGCATTTAAAGACGTAGCAATACATAGCCAAATGAAATAGGGGAGCACTAAAAGTTGTTTGGCCCACATTATAGTTTTAAAATCGTATAGGAATTTAAAAATAATGATTGTTAGCAGAGCAATACACACTAAACCTATGGCTACTAAATGCTGATTAAAAAAAAGATAATTCCACGCCACGTTTAAAACCAGTTGGATTAAAAACAAAATGACCACTTTTTTGTGTGGGTGTATTTTTAAAAGAATGGCCATATAAACGGAAAAGCAGAGCATAATGGTGGTCCAGGCCGCACCAAAAACCCAACCCGGTGGTGTCCAGGGGGCTTTGTTTAGATTTTGGTACCATTCGGTTTGTGGACCGTTATCCATCAGCCAACTGCCAAGGGCCAAAGCACCGAAATTTATCACTAAAAAGAATATGATGTATTTAAGCAGCTTCATGTTTCATTCCGTTCAAAATTTTGGCAATTTCTTGTGCTTGTGCGTATTTTTCATCACTGGCAGCTCTATTGATGGCGGAGAGGTGGTGCCACTCTCGCATTAATTTTTTAAACTGTTCTTCTAATTTCTCTTTTTTTGATTTTCTCTTGAAAAAACTGAACATAGCTAATTGTTTAAGAATTTATATTTTGAAACTTACTATGCCACAGTCCATTTTGAATATTTGCCCAGAAATGGAAGCGGCTTTATCTGATATTAAAAAGGAGGCCATGTCGGCGACTTCCTTCGGGTTTAAATATTTTTTTAAAGGATGGCGATTGGTGATATTTTCAATCATTTTTTCATTTCGCAATAAATTTGAAGCTAAATCGGTATCGGTTACTGTTGGCGCAACTGCATTGATTCTAACGGTTGGGGCGAGTTCGGCTCCCAATGATTTTACAAGTCCTTCAACGCCCGATTTGGCGGTGGCTATACTCGCATGAAAAGGCATGCCCAATTGGGTGGCCACGGTACTAAAAAGTAGTATGGAAGGACTGTTTGAAGCTTTTAATGCTGGAAGGTACTGTTGTATCGCCTTTACGGCACCCAAGACGTTGATTTCGAAATCGGTCTGAAAGTCTTCGGTGTTTAATCTGGAAATCGGTTTTAGGTTAATACTGCCCGGACAATAAATTAAAGCATCTGCACTTTTAATTTCCGGTAAATCGTCTTTTAGGATGTCGCAGGAATGATGTTTTAAATTGGGGTGGGATTCGGGAGGCGTGGTTCTACTTAAGTTAACCACGTTGTGTGTGCTAACAAGTGTTTTTACAATGGCCTTACCAATGCCCTTACTTCCACCAACTATAATAACTGTTTTCATATGGGTTCAGGGCATTTTATGGGTTATGGCCTGCCCTTGAGCCGTTTTTCAATTTTTTGTTTAATGGCTGTTAATCGCTTCATAAGATCCATAATTTTTGGATCTTTCTTTTCTTTATAAACAGTGTTCAAGCTTAGTATTAAATCCTTAACTTCTCTAGACGATTCAATACGCTCGCTTGTTGTTTTAAAAGTGTGCTTGCGTTGCTCAAATTCTAAAGCTCGATCAATAATCTCCATAGTTTTTATTTTATCCTGTATATTGAGTGTATCTGAAACATGTGCTGTTTCACTAATTTGACAATATAATAAAATCTACGAAATATGATGTTTTTACTACCAATTTTTATAAAAACTTTAATAAAACGTGGTGGTTTTAACCAAAATTTGAGTAGTTCTTAAACTTTATGCGGTTAATGGCGCACCTTTTAATCGTTTTTCAACTTTTTGTTTTATCGCAGTAAGTCGTTTCATGATATCCATGATGTTTTCATCTTTTTTCTGCTTGTAAATTTTATTCAAATCTAAGATGAGTCGTTTGGCTTCTCTAGATATTTTAACACGGTCGCTGGTTGATAGCGACTTCATTTTACGCTGTTCAAATGCTAATGCTTCGTTAATGATGTCCATAATGTTAGCTTTTAATATAGTTTTGAAATTCAGTAATTTTTTCGGGTGTATTCAATTGCCCTCCAAAATAAGAGGTGATGGTTACTGAGGTGTCGTCTTTAATGCCTCTCGATGATACACAAAGATGCTTGGCCTCAATAATTACGGCAACGTGCTCGGTATGGAGTATATGTTTCAGGTCTTCCGCAATTTGGTTGGTTAAACGTTCCTGAACTTGCGGACGTTTAGCATAATACTGAACGATGCGGTTTAGCTTCGAAAGCCCAATAACTTTGCCGGACGAGATATAGGCCACATGGGCTTTTCCGATAATGGGTACAAAGTGGTGTTCGCAATTCGAGTAAAATGAAATATCTTTTTCAACCAGCATTTGGTGGTATCGGTACTTGTTTTCGAACAACGCCACTTTCGGTTTATTTTTAGGGTTTAACCCTGAAAAAATTTCATCAATATACATTTTAGCGATACGCTGTGGCGTGCCTTTTAAGGAGTCGTCGTTAAGGTCGAGTCCTAAAACATCCAAAACTTCTTCGAACAACAGGGTAAGCCGCCGTTTTTTTTCGTCGTCGCTAATACTATGGGCATCTGCTTTCATTGGGGTTTCTAGCCCTGTATACAAATGGTCGTCTCCTATATCGTCAACCGATAGCGCATTTGGACTATGCCCGTAAAGTTTACCGTTAATTGTTCCTGTGCTCATATTTTTTGTGTTTTTCTGATATCGAATACATCACGGCTTAGCGTTTTGATATCCTGTTTTGGGAAATGGGTTTTTGTCTGGAGCATTTAAAGCTGCGGACTTCAAAATGCCTCAATTTTTCATGTTTGGTTTTTCGCCCCTGAACGCGTTTGCGCCACATTATAAAACTTTTGGGCTTCAATTTTTTTCGCATGAATTCAATCACGTCCTGTTCCTTCAAGCCAAATTGAAACCTTATCGCTTCAAAGGTGGTACGGTCTTCCCATGCCATTTCTATAATTCGGTCTTCTTCTCGTGCTGTAAATGTCATGGGTTACGGAAATTAAATTGCGACGCGTTTTTTATTTTTTTATCCAACATTTTATCGAAAAACCTTTTATTCTCCCTAAATGTTTTGTTGTTTTTAAAATGTATGAAATTACCTTGAGCGTGTATACTAATGCCGTTGGTTCGGTATACCACTAATTGAAAATAGGGTATAGCCCAAGTATAGGTTTTAAGTCCTTTATTGATATGAATTAGGATGCCTTTTTTTCTTAGCTCGATATTCGCATAATTAACATCCGAAACTAAATTCATATAGGGTGCTAGATTTGGACTCACCTCACTAATAATCATACGTTTTGAACCCACGCCTTTCATCTTAAAGGACTCTAAAAGTGTAAAGGGCCTGCCCACCATATCTTCCAATAGTGGTTTGTGCTCTTTATTATTATATGTTGAATCGAATATCATTCCATTCAAAGATACAAAATGTTTAACTATAATAAAAATAAGTTAAACAAAATGTTTTAACTGTATAAACTGAATGAATGAAAGTTAGCTGTTGTTGCGGATATCTGTAAAATTGCTGCGTTTGGCCAATGTGTGTTTTTTTAAAATTCTTTTGCTTTCATTTTTCACAAGGTTGTCTTTACGAAGATTCCATAGGGTATCAGAAGCCCTTTTTCGGGTAGCATCGATATCTACAATTGGATTGGGGTAATCTTCGCCAAGTTTAAAATTGTAAAATTGTTGCTCCATTTTGGTCATTAAATAGGGCTGATGGATAAAAGGAATCTCTAATGTTCTTAATTCTGGAACCCATTTTTTTATGAATGTTCCATCAGGGTCGAATTCTAAACTGTTTTTAATGGGATTGTAGATACGAAGCGTGTTAATACCAGTTTCACCGGCCTGCATTTGTAACTGCGGAAAGTGAATGCCGGGCTCAAAATCAAGGAACATTTGCGATAAGTGTGTTGTGGCCTCTTGCCAAGGCTGCCAGAGGTTGTGCGTAAAAAATGAAACCACCAAGGCCCGCATTCTAAAGTTTAAATATCCCGTTTCATTTAAGCAGCGCATACAGGCGTCAACCAATGGGAATCCCGTTTTCCCCGTTTTCCACGCCTCTTGATATTCCAATGAAATGTTCTTTTTTAACTTGTGGTAGCCTTTATTGATGCTAGCGTTTTCCATGGTGTGCTCCATTTCAAATTTTTGAATGAAATGTGATTGCCAGCGCAAGCGAGAGGTAAAGGCGTTGAGTGCTTTCTTGTTTTTTATGGTTTTTTTAACGGCATTTGTTTGGTGCAATACTTCTCTAATCGACAAGTTGCCCCATGCGATGTATGGCGACAGTCGGCTGCATGATGTTCGGCTCAATTCTGGTTTCGAGATATGGAACATGTAATTTTTGTAGCGTTCTTTTAAAAACGACTTTAAGTAACGCAAACCAGTTGTGCGACCGCCTTTTTGAAATGGCGTATTTGTGTCGGTTTTCAAACTGGGAACATTGAAGTTTTTTTCTAGTTGACCAATAGCGTTTAAATCTAAAAGCTGATTGTCTTTTGGGGCGAAAGGCAATGGCTCCATATCATAGAAAATATCGCAAAGTTCCAACCATTTTTTGCGGTCTTTTAGTCCGCGTTGTACGCCATTGTTTATATTTTCATGCCAATTGATAAAGTTGTTTTTGCAAAAGCGCTTAAAGGATTTGTCGCGATTAAAAGTAGCCAGTATGCCAGTTTCTTGGTGCGAATAAACATTATTTATTTTGTAGGCAGATAGAATTTGGTTAATCGCCGCAATAATATCCGATTGTACCACGAGTACTTTCGAGTGGTATGGTTTCAACGAATGGTTTAAATCGGTTAAAGACTGTTTTATAAAATCCCAATGCCGCTGGCTGTAATGTGGATCGTTTAACAGTAAAGGTTCGAAACAGTATAGCAGCAATAGATTTCCACCAGAATTTAAGGCATTGCAGATGGCTTCGTTGTCTTGTAGGCGCAAATCGCGCTTTAGCCACACTAAATGAATTTCGGGCTTAGTATTCATCTTGATTATTTATGATATGTTGCGCCCGTTTTTTAATTTGTTCTTTTTGTGAATCATCCATTTTATCGAGAACACTGTACATCATTTTCATGCGGTAGTTGTTGCCTAAAAATTGACGTTTTTCATCCAAGAAGTTCCAATACAGGCTATTGAACGGGCAGGCATTTTTTTCAATTTTTTTGTTTTTGTTGTAATGGCAGTTGTCGCAATAATTACTCATCTTACTGATGTAGGAGCCTGAGGAAACATAAGGCTTAGTGGCAATTTTTCCGCCATCTGCAAACTGACTCATCCCACGGGTGTTAGTGAGCTGTACCCACTCAACGGCATCAACATAAATGCCCAAATACCATTGGTCTACTTCATCGGGATTGGTTTGGGTTAAAAGCGCATAATTTCCAGTTACCATGAGCCGCTGAATGTGATGGGCATATCCATTTTCCAATGAGTTGGTAATGGCGTGTTTTAAGCAATTCATTTTAGTATTGCCCGTCCAGAAAAACTCGGGCAAGGGGTTATTGTTTTTTAGTTCGTTTTTGGTTTTGTAGCCTGGCATGAGCATCCAATACATGCCGCGCATGTACTCGCGCCACCCAATAATCTGTCGCACAAAACCTTCAACCTGCGAAATATCGATGTGCTCGCGGTGTTTTCGGTAATAATTCATAACCGTATTCACGACATCTTTTGGAGAAAGAAGTTTTAAATTCATGGCAAATGATAGCCGAGAATGGAATAAATACGTTTGGTTGGTATGCATGGCATCCTGAAAAT
Source organism: Tamlana crocina (assembly GCA_040429635.1). Lineage (NCBI taxonomy): Bacteria > Pseudomonadati > Bacteroidota > Flavobacteriia > Flavobacteriales > Flavobacteriaceae > Tamlana > Tamlana crocina. The sequence goes on from CP158972.1 coordinate 2,109,655, forward strand.
CGCCAAAGTGAACCAGTAGATGTTCGCAAAAATATTTGAGTTGTTCCAATCCTTGCTTTCTAGTAATGGGGTATTGAAAGGTTTTGCTTTTAAATTCGCCAATGGTTTTAATATTAGCTTGTTCAATATCCTCAATCACACTATCTACGTCGTTTTTAAACCATTTGTACTGCGGAATTTCAGTATCACCAGTCCATTTGTTTCGGTTGCTTTTGTCGTAGTTCCATTTACCGCCTTCGGGCTGATTGCCAACCATCAGAATTTCATGTGTTTTACGCATGTATCGGTAGAAGTTTTCCATGAGATACTGCTTTTTGCCCTCAAAAAACTGAGCCAATTCCTCTCTGCTGGTATAAAAATGTTCTGCGGAAACGGACTGGGATTCTATATTCAACTGGTTGCAGAATGTTTTTAACTGCTCGTCCAATCGATATTCATCGGGAAGGACGTATTCAAACTTTTGAATATTTTCATTATCAATGACTTCGGATAGGTTCTCAGCTAACTTTTGCTGATTGTTTTCATCATTGATTTTTAAGTAATAAACACGGTGTCCAGCACTTTTTAAATCTTCTGAAAACTGACGCATTGCCGCAAAAAAGCCAATCACTTTTTGAATGTGGTGCACCACATAATCAGTTTCCTGTCGCATTTCAAAAAGACAGTATAACACATTGTCTTCGGTGTTTTTAAACCAAGAGTGTTTTATATTGAGTTGATCGCCAAGTATGAGTCGGAGGGTTTTCATAAAATCTATTAAAATGAAAAATTAGGCTAAGCTTTGGCCAATTCGTCAATCATGCCTTTAAAAATAACGCCATGAAACGGCAACACGCTGTACCAATACAGTCGGCCCCAAAGTCCGCGAGGTCTAAATGTGGCGGTCTGTTTTAGCAAATTGTCTTCAATCTTGAATTCGAGCCATGCCTCGCCGGGTAGTCGCATTTCTGCGTATAGTAAGAGCTTCTTTTTGTTTTTGTCGGCGAAAATAACGCGCCAAAAGTCGAGCGCATCGCCAACATTCAAATCAGACGGATTGGTGCGTCCGCGCCTTAAACCAATACCGCCAAAAAGTTTGTCGATATATCCGCGAATACGCCAAAGAAAATTACCGTAATACCAACCTGTAGTACCGCCAATGCTCCAAATTTTGTTGATTGTGATATTCTCGTCATTTACTTTACGCTCTTTATAATCCCGAAAACAGCCAAATTGAGGTACGTTGATGTATTTGTGCAAATTTTTCCGAAGGCGGCCACTGCTAATCATGGAATCTTTCCAACTGGATACTATACTGTTTTGCTCAATTTTTTCGAACGCCAGTTTTACCGCTTTTTTGTAGCTTATGGGGTGAACATCAAGAATGCTGTTAATATTACTTGGTTTTCCAATAATTTGAACGCCCATGCTATCTACTAACGACGTGGCGAGTTTGTAAGATGTTGAGGTAACGAAATACAACCAATACGACGATAATTTTGGGGTCATCACTGGAACGGTTAGTATGTAGCGTTTTAATTCACGTACTTCGGCAAACTGAAGCAGCATCTCTTTGTATGTGATAATTTCCGGACCAAAAATATCATAAGATGTATTATAAAGTTCGGTTTTGCCTGCTCCCCGAGTTAAAAAGGCCAAGACGTCCCTTACCGCAATAGGCTGTGTTTTGGTGTTTAGCCATTTTGGAGCAATCATAAAAGGTAGCTTTTCAACTAAATCCCTTATAATTTCGAAGGATGAGCTTCCGGAACCAACAATAATCCCTGCTTTAAAAACCGTTAATGCGTACTTTGTTGAGGCTAGCGCTTCTTCAACATTTTTTCTAGACTGCAAGTGTTTTGAAAGCTTCTTCTCGTTGGTAATGCCACTAAGGTATATGACTTGTTTCGCATTTGTGTTTTCAATGGCCGATTTAAAATTTTGCGCACATTGCTCTTCAAGTGATTTGAAATCTTTCGAGGAGTTGGACATAGAATGAATTAGATAGTAGGCTACATCAATATCCTTTGGGATATTTTCCAACGTTTCTGGCTTTAAAAAATCGCCCTCAATTACATGGACGTTCTCTTCGTCAGCATAGCTTTTATCTGCCCTTAGTCTATCTCGTACTACACAAAACACGGTATGCCCTTCATTTAACAAAAAGGGGATGAGGCGTTTGCCAATGTAGCCCGTAGCTCCTGTAACAAGAATAGTCATATGGGTTTAATTTATTAAAAATTAAGGAGTTAATCCTTGTTCGTAACTAAATTTTTGGGTCGTTGGTAACCGTAGCGTTCACGTGCTTGGGGTATAGTGTAACCGTCTAATCCATTTATGGCGGCTACTTGGGCGAAAGATAGATTAATGAATCCGTCGTTTTCAATTAAGCCATCTTCAACGTAAAGTGCTTTAATTTTGCCCACTACCAAAATAGTGTTGTTTGCTTTTATGGGGTACTCTTCAACAAATTCCATCGCTAGTTGTATGGGTGCACCCTCAACAAACGGCGCATGAAAATCGTTTTTATATTCTGGTTTTAAATTGGTAACCTCGAACTCTGAAACGTTAGATTCGTATTTGGCCGAGGTATGGTGGGCATCTTGAATAATTTCTTCATGAATATGATTTATAGTGTAAAAACCGGTGTCTTTAATATTTTGGTAGGTGTTTCTTAACACTGTAGTGGGGCGTAAAAAGAAACCGAGCAGAGCAGGGCTGGAGCCTAAGTGGGTTACTGAGCTGAACACTGCAACATTTTTGATACCCTGCGCTGATCGGGTTCCAAGTAGATTGGCAGATTTGTAACCCGAGCAACTATTAATCAAGTTTATCTTGTAAATATGATCGAGCTGTTCTATATCTGAAGCACTAAAGTAGGTCATTATAATTTCAAGTAATTATTAATTGTTATATTTTGAGCTTTTAAATCGAACATTAAATTGTAAAGTCCGAAAAACGTCCGGTTAATGTATATGAAATGCTTGGAGCCGCGATTGCCATTCATTTTTTTTAGTTCGGTGTTTTTGGAATAGCGCTCACCCAAGTCGGCTATTTTTCCGAAAAACTCTGCATCCGAAAAGTCGAAATGGTCTTGTTGAAACGGCTGGGTAAATAAACTTAACATTTCATGGAACATTTTAGTGAAAAATTCCAATTCTTCAGGTGAGTCTTCCGGTTTTAAAATTTCCAATTCAAATAATTTTCTTTCGAAAATAACTTTGTTGTTGATATTCTCGCGTTTAGCCAACTCGAAATACGGTACATAAAAATCTTCAGGAATCGACTTCATACATCCAAAATCTAGGGCAATCAATTCACCTTCTTTTGAAATTAAAAAGTTGCCCGGGTGTGGATCGGCATGTACTTTTTTTAAACTATGTATTTGATACATGTAAAAATCCCAAAGGGCCTGACCCAATTTGTTGGCTGTGCTTTGGTTGGAGTTGTGCAGCGCGAATTCCGAAAGGTGTTCGCCTTCCATATAATCCATGGTGATGATGCGCTCTGACGACAACGCTTCGTAATATTTCGGAAATTTTAAGTTTGGAATATGCCTGCATGCTTGGGCAATTTCTTCACTCTGTTGAAGTTCCAAAATATAGTTGGTCTCTTCGGTTAATTTATTTTCGACTTCTTTGAAATATTTATCGGAATCCTTTCCTTTAATATTGAACATGCTAATAGCCACGGGTTTTACCATGGCCAAATCGCTAGCAATACTTTCGGCAACGCCTGGATATTGGATTTTCACAGCAAGCTTTTTCCCATCTTTTTCGGCAATATGCACTTGGCCAATGCTTGCCGCGTTAACAGACGTTGCGTTAAAGGTATCATAGATTTCATTTGGTGTTTTGCCAAAATATTTTTTAAAGGTTTTGGTGACCAATGGCGGAGAAAGTGGCGGCACAGAGAATTGCGCTAAAGAGAATTTCTCGACATAGGCACGGGGCAAAATGCTTTTTTCCATACTTAGCATTTGGGCCACCTTAAGGGCACTGCCTTTTAATTGTTTTAAACCATCGTAAATATCGGACGCATTATTTTTGTTTAAACGTTCTTTGGCTTCGCCTTCATTAGTTACCAATTTATCGCCGTAATATTTCAAGTAATTTACGCCCACTTTGGCCCCTGTGGAAACCAATTTGGTGGCTCTGGATATTTTCGAGGTCGGTATGCTATCAATTGTTTTCATGGCGCTTTTTAGTTCATGTGTATTTTTTCTTTGAAAAGGAACTTTCCTAAATCTAAAACGCTTTGTAATGGCGCAATATTCAGTACGTCGAAGCTGGTGTTTACCGATTTTTCAATAAAAACATCGGTTTTTTCGAAGGCGGGCGATTGGTCTTCCATCCAAAATTTAATAGTAAATAATAGTTGGCCCCAAGCCGATTCTTTCAACGCTTTTTCCTGTAGACGTTCTAAGCGCTTTTCCTTTAAATCTAGCATTTGAATGCCTAAACTATTCACATACGCTGTAAAAAGCTGTCTTAATCCAGATAAGGCACGTAGGTTTTTCAATTCGTTTTTATGCTTGTTTAGGGCATATACCACATAGCTCCGGTTAGCAGTGAGGTTTTCAAAGAAGGTATAATAAAAACTGAGGAGTTTGTTCCGAGCGTCAAAGATTTGGTAGTCTTCGTTTTTTTCTAATACGGTCAACGAATTCGTGAAAAAAGCTTCAAAAATCCCTTTTTCGACCGATTCGAAGGATGTAAAGTGCTCGTAAAATTGGGCTTCTTCAAAATTATGGAATTTAGAAAAAGCGTAAACCGATTTGGGGTTTTCACCGTGTTCTAAAATAAAATCCATGTAAAAACTTATGATTTTGTCGCTGCTGATATTTTTTTTCTTTGCCATAACAGTGTGTTTTTCACAAATATACAAAATGTTTAATTAAAACTTAAAAAAGTTAAACAAAATGTTTTAGGATGGAGTTTTTGTGAAAGGCGCCCTTAGAAATAAATAACCATTTACTTTTAAGGTTTTGTTAACAGTAATATGGAAGGTGATGTGTACTTTTATACGACATGTTTAACTTAAATAAAACTAAAAATGAAAAAATTACTACTAGTGCTATTGGCCTTTACAGCGGTCTACAGCGCAAAAGCTCAAGTGGAAACCCCAGCGCCTAGTCCGTTTTCTAAAACGGAACAAAAAGTGGGGTTGACCGACGTAACGTTGGAATATTCCAGACCCAATATGAGAGGAAGAACTATTTTTGGCGATTTGGTGCCCTATGATAAAATATGGAGAACGGGAGCAAACAAAAATACTACGATTAGCTTAAGTACAGATGCCGTTGTGGACGGACAAACTTTAAAAGCGGGAAGCTATGCTATTTTTACTAAACCTGGAAAGGAATCGTGGGAGGTTTATTTTTATTCGGATACCGAAAATTGGGGAACACCACAAAATTGGGACGAAAGTAAAGTAGCCGCAAAAGCCACCGCAGAGGTTTACAAAATGCCTGTAAAAATTGAAACGTTTACCATAACATTTGACGATTTAACCAGTAGTTCTGCCGTTTTAGGCATGCTGTGGGAAGATGTTTATGCTGGGGTGAAAATAGAGGTGCCTACTGACGATTTGGTGTCTAAATCCATTTCAAAAGTGATGAACGGACCAAGTTCGGGCGATTATTTCCAGTCTGCGGTATATTATTTACAGGAAGGCAAAGACATCAATCAGGCTAAAACGTGGATTGATAAAGCGATTGCTATGGCGGGCGATAAAGCTCCATTTTGGCAATTGAGGCAACAGTCGTTGATCTATGCCAAAGCTGGTGATAAAAAAGGTGCTATTGCTGCTGCTAAAAAATCGTTGGCTGCGGCCGAAGCTGCCGGTAATGCCGATTACGTTAAAATGAATAAAGATTCACTGAAAGAGTGGGGGGCGATGTAATGTAGTGTTCCAAGCAATTAAAAAAGAGGCTGAATTCGTTGTGTTAAACTTCGAATTCAGCCTCTTTTTTTAGTTCAAAATAAGCTTAATTACAGTGGCCGTCTATATCGCAACTATGGCCTTCCGGAACCATCTCAAGTTTACCTTGTTTGTTTTTCCAAGCCTTTTCAAGCGATTCGGTAAATACTTCCACTGGTTGTGCCCCAGAAATACCGTATTGATTGTCTATCACGAAAAAAGGCACGCTGTTAATGCCTAGATTGCGGGCTTCCATTTGGTCTTTGCGCACTTCATAGGTAAAATCATCCGAGTCCAACATGGTTTTTGCTTTTTCGGCATCCATTCCTAAACCAGAGGCCAAGGAGGTGAGTGTGTTTACGTCGTCCACATTCTTTCCTTCGCTAAGGTGGGCTTTTAAAAGCACTTCTTTGGTTTGGTCTCCTAAGCCTTGATTTTTAGCAAAATGAAGCAAACGGTGTGCTTTCAATGTGTTCGCCGGAACAGAGGCTTCCAAATTAAAATCCAAACCTGCCTGTGATGCCATGGCGGTAACATTATTAAACATATGTTTGGCTCGCTCTGGGTCAATTCCTTTGCTTTCAACAAAATGTTCGATTGCATTTTTATCGGTCGCGGTTTTTAAATTCGGGTCTAGCTCGAAACTTTTCCATTCTATTGTAATCTCGTCACTATTTGGAAATTGCTTAAGGGCGGATTCAAAATGTTTTTTGCCGATGTAGCAGAATGGACATCTGATATCGGACCATATTTTTATATGCATAATATTTGCTATTTTATTTCTTGACTTAGACGTTTTAAGCCAAAGAAACTTTCATGCTAAAGAAACGAAAGGTTTTAATAATCAAGCCCAATAATTTCCCGAACCTCATCAAGTGTTTTAATCAGTTTTTTACTGAAATCGAAAGTCATAATATCACTTTCTGTTTTTCCTTTTCTTAGTAGTTCATTAAAATGGATGGCCTCGTAATTATAGCCAATAGTGGTATAGTTAAAATCCTTAACTTCTTCTTTTCCATTTTTTATAATGGAGACCGTAGATGGCGCATGAAATTGCGTATTAATTTTTAAAATGCCCTTTTCGCAATGAAAAATGGCTTGGGTGGGCGTTTCTTCAATCAGAGAACTTTTTAATTCGGCCTTTGCTCCATTTTCATAATCGAAAAGCATGTGGCAGGTGCTATCGGTGCCATTCTCAAAAAAGGTGGCATCGGCTTCAATATTTTTCGGCATTCCTAAAGTAGAAAGCGCAACAAAAATAGGGTAGATGCCAATGTCGAGCAGACTACCGCCGCCCAAATTTTTAGCAAAGAGTCGGGTGTTGGTGTCGTACGGACGCGTAAAACCAAAATCAGCTTCTAATTTTACAATATTGCCAAAGGTTTTATTTTTAAGTTCTTTTAAAACGTATTGGTAATGTGGTAAAAAATAGGTCCAAAGCGCTTCCATTAACAGTACGTTTTTCTCTTTGGCTTTTGCAATCATGTCGCCTACTTCGGAGGCATCCATGGCAAAAGGTTTTTCGCCTAAAACAGCCATGCCGTTTTCTAGACACATGATGGCGTTGTCTTTGTGCAAGCTATGAGGCGTAGCTATGTAAACCGCATCGATATCGGGGTCTTTGGCTAAAGCTTCGTAGCTGTTGTAAGCTTTTGTCGCTTGGTATTTTTTAGCAAATTCATCGGCTTTGGATTGCGACCGCGAAGCCACAGCATACAGTTCGGCATCGCTTATGGTTGCCAAATCGGTAGCGAATTTATCGGCTATTTTTCCGAGGCCAATAATGCCCCATTTTATTTTCTTAAATGCTTTCTCTGGTGTCATTTTTTTGTGTTAATTGAATTAAACAAGCTAGAGCAATCACGATAATGCAGCCTACAAAATTTAGCCATAAAAATGGTAGGTTAATGATTTCAAATTCATTTAAAAAGTAAAGTGCAATCACAATGGTTTGTGTAATAAGTGCCCCAATAAAAACGGCGTTGCCCTTAACGAATTTAAAGAAGAACGCTAACAGAAATATCCCTAAAACATTACCGTAAAATATAGAGCCGATGATGTTTACCAACTGAATTAAATTCTCAGCCAAATTGGCTACGCAAGCCACGGCAATGGCCATGATGCCCCAAGCGAAGGTAAACCATTTTGAGGCCTTAACCATGTGTTCTTCGGTTTTATCGCTGGTGTTTCTTTTGTATAAATCGATGGTGGTGGTCGAGCCCAAAGCGTTGAGCTCACTGGCGGTGCTAGACATGGCAGCACTTAAAATAACCGCCAATAAAAGCCCGATAAGTCCGCGAGGTAAATTGTTCAAAATAAAGTGAATAAACACATAATCCTTATCGTTGCTTTCTACTTTTACATCTTGGTTTTCTGAAGCTTTATCAATTAGTGCTCTGGCTTCTGCGCGTATATCGTTTTGGGCTTCGTTGGCCAAAGCGATGTAGTTGGCTGCTTTGGGGTTTTCGTCGTTAATATAAGCGGCTATGATGTTTTGCTTGTCGTTAAAAACGGCTTGTTGTTCTTGTTGAAGGGTTTTGTAATCCTCAGCATATTCCGAGCTTAAAACCAAATCGGTGGCGGTTGGGTTGAAATTTACTGGTGAGGCATTAAATTGATAAAAAACAAATACCATAACGCCCACCAAAAGAATGAAAAATTGCATGGGGATTTTCAGCAGTCCATTGAAAATAAGTCCCAATTGCATTTCCTTAACCGATTTCCCCGAAAGGTAGCGCTGAACTTGGCTTTGGTCGGTTCCGAAATACGAAAGCATCAAAAAAGTACCGCCAATAATGCCGCTCCAAAAGGTGTAACGATTATTTAAATTGAATGAAAAATCGAGCACCTCCATCTTGCCATTGGCGCCAGCGATATCAAGTGCTTTTTTAAAGGTAATATCTTGCGGAAGTTTGTCAACAATCAAAAAGAAAGCGACCAGCATTCCAATAAAAATCACCAACATTTGATGTTTTTGAGTCACGTTAACGGCCCGCGTACCGCCCGAAACGGTGTAAATAATTACGAGCACGCCAATGGCGATATTAAGCGTTAATAAATCCCAGCCCAAAACAACGGACAAAATAATGGCTGGTGCAAAAATGGTGATTCCGGCAGCTAAGCCGCGTTGAATCAAAAATAAAATGGCCGCCAAGGTTCGGGTTTTTAAATCGAAGCGATTTTCCAAAAACTCGTAGGCCGTGTACACTTTTAATCGGTGATATAACGGTATAAAAACCATGCAAATTACAATCATGGCAATGGGAAGCCCAAAGTAAAACTGAACAAAGCCCATACCGTCATTAAACGCTTGTCCCGGGGTAGATAAAAACGTAATGGCACTGGCTTGAGTGGCCATTACCGATAGCCCGATAGTCCACCACTTGGAGGTATTCCCACCACGTAAATAGTCCGTTACATTTTTACTACCACGGGTTTGCCAGGTACCGTAGGCTACAATAGCGGCGAGTGTTAAACTTAAAACAGTCCAATCAATCCAACTTAAAATCTGCATATTTTAAAAGGATTTGGTTATGAGGTAAAACACAAAAAAGTAAATGGCATTGGCTATTAAAACTACGGAATACCATTTTTGCCAAATTTGTTTCGGGGCTTTATTGTCTTCCATGATTAATCGTTGAGTTGCGCTTGTTCATTGATATCTGTTTTGCCAATGGAAAGCATATTAGCAAATAGTCGGTAGGCCCCGGAAACGCCGGCAGGGAATTCCCTAAAAAAGCTTAATCCGGTGTAAATGTAATAGCCCTTTCCGTGTTTGGCAACCAATAAGCTACCGTTTTTAGGGCTTTCGCCTTTATCGTTAAGCGATAAAATGGGTGTGAATTCCTTGCTCCAAGAATCTGGGAAATAGAGTCCGCGTTCCTGTGTCCAGCCTTCAAAATCCTGTGGGGTAATTTTATTGGGTTCATTTAAAACCGGGTGCTCGGGTTTTAAAAAGCGTACCTCGGCATGCTCGTCGGTAACACGGTCTCGCGATACGTGCAGTTCATACGGAGCCAACTCTTCAGTTTTTAAGCCTCGATTGGTGTTGTATTGTACGATCATGTTTCCGCCATCGGCCACAAAATCGAAAAGTATTTGCTGTTTAAATTTGAGTTCTTCTACGGTATTGTATGCCCGTATGCCGACTACAACGGCATCAAAATGTTTTAAGGTTTCGGGAGTAATTTCAGAAGGATTCAACACGCTAACGTTGTACCCAATTTCGTGTAAACTTTCAGGAACCACATCGCCCGCACCAGGAATGTAAGCAATATTTTCACCTTTCTTTTTAATGTCTAAACGCACAATTTTACTTGCGCTGGGCAATAAAACCGTTTGAAACGGAATATGATTATAATCAATTTCAATAAGTTCTTTCGAGTAGGTTTTATTTTCAATATGGGCCGTGGGTTTTAAGAAGCCTTCATTTTGGTTTTTTGGCGGAATAACCGTGTAAACCAATGTTTGTTCTTCGCCCTTATTAGCTATGTTTATCTTTTGCTTTTTGGGGTAAATGCTCCAGTTTTCAGGATGCGCTATTTGTACGTAGCCCGTCAAGTTATCGCGGCCGGCCTTTACCGTAACGTGAATGTCGCGTGGTTTATCATCGCTGAAAATAATCACTTTTTCGGTAAGGGCAACCGATACTTCGGGAATGATTTCAAACGGACGGTACAGTTCACCTTTGTCGGGTTGGGCGTAGCGGTGAATAATATTTTTTGAAAATGTAAACGGTGTGCCTGCAATTTGCAAATGGAAATCGACTTTTAAAGTTTTTGGCGTTTCGGGGAGACCGATGAGTGATTTGTCATCCACTCGGTACATGCCCAAAGAACCTTTCTTTTCCAACCAATACGGTGAGGTGTAAGCAGCTTCGCTTTCAATTTTTATTGGTTCTTTAAAATTATATTTTACGTTATTTTTTAATGCGATATTTTTTGAAATGTTGGGGTGGTTTGGGGTAATTAAACTCATCAAAGTAATGGGCACATCGCTTCTGTTCAGCACTTCAAGGTTTACGTTAATAGTCTCAGAAGGTGTGGCCATACTGGTATCGGCTGAAGCCTCTAAATACAAACCAGCGCACATTTCAATAATCGATTTTAGCTCTTTTGATTTTTGGGTTTTCCAATACTCGTTCTCAATATTCTGAAGCAATTTGTAGGCTTCCACCAATTGCGGAATATGTTCCGAAGGGTTTTTAAAATTGAAATTCGCTTCTACTTCATTCAAAATATTACCGATGGCCTTTCCGCCTTTAATGCGGTTCCAAGAGGTATCGATACCCGAAAACATATCGTTGTTGTTCAAAAGTGGCTCGCCCTTTAAAAACTCGATGTATTCGTTTTGATTGCCCCGTTGTAGGTTGGTACCAAAGCCCTGACTTAAATGCTGGCTCCGTGCTAAAGCAGCGACTTCGTTGTTTGAGATGCCTGTGAGTGGATAATAGGTGCCAATATCGAAACTGAGCATGTTGCTTTTGTCGGCTTGTTCAAACTTTTCCTCGCTGCCATAAAACCACCAGCTGGTATTAAAAAATATGCGCTTGGGCTGCCAAATGGAAGTATGCTCAAGTTGCTCGGGAAAGGCAGATGGATTGTTGGCCAAATCAAATGCTTCCATGCTCAACATGGCCGAACCGGTATGGTGGCCGTGGGTAGTGCCGGGCGAGCGGTGGTCAAAACGATTGATGATCACATCGGGTTTAAACTTTCTAATAGCCAAAACCACATCGCTCAATACTTCGTTTTTATTCCAAATGTCGAAAGTTTCGTCGGGGTGTTTGGAATAACCAAAATCGTTGGCCCTCGAAAATACTTGTTCGCCACCATCAACACGTCTGGCCGCTAAAAGTTCCTGGGTGCGGATGACGCCCAAAAGTTCCCTGATTTCAGGACCTATAAGGTTTTGTCCGCCATCGCCACGGGTTAACGACAAGTAGGCCGTATTGACGTTTAAATGATTGGATATGTACGAAATCAATCGGGTGTTTTCATCATCGGGATGTGCCGCCACATAAAGCACCGAGCCCAAAACATTAAGTTTTTGGATGGATTTATAAATTTCGGCAGAAGATGGGGTTTTAGGTTTTTGGGCTTGAAGAGAAGCCCAAGTAAATACGAATAAAAACAGGTAGAGTAAAGTTCTTTGCATCGTGTTATGTTAAAGAAACCAAATATAAAAAAGAAACCAGCGTTTGGGCTGGTTTTAAACTTTATTTAACGGTTAAGCTATAGCGACACACTGTTGATTTTTAAATTTGTTTATAGCTCATTTTTTCAGAGTCGGGACTTGGTTTTTGCGGTTCGGCGGGAATAATGGGGCGTGCATGCTGCTCGAAGAATAACTGTTGAATGGAATCCATCCGTTATTATCATGTTTTTGATTAGGCACGAAATGTTTGAAGGGTTTACAGTTTTAAATAAAAAAAGCAACACTAGTATTTTTTATGGACTGTGTTGCTTTTTTTTATCCCGATTACTCGGGTAGTCAATCAAACTAATAAATCTTAAAATTTTTCTTGAACGAGGTCGCCTTGGTTTCTAAACACCAGTTTATCGTCAAATGCATCGAGTAAAATGATGCTATCTGTTGTGACTTTCCCCGCCAAAATCTCTTTACTTAAAGCGTTAAGCACTTCTTTTTGGATAACGCGTTTTACAGGTCGGGCACCATATTCTGGATTGTAACCTTTGTCGGCCAAGTAACTCACGGCTTCTGGTGTAGCATCAAAAGTGATACCTTGTTTGGCTATCATCTTAGTGATGTTTTTTAGTTGAAGCCCCACGATATCAATTATGTTTTCCTTGCTTAAAGGTGTAAACATAATAGTATCGTCTATTCGGTTTAAAAACTCAGGCCGCACCGATTGTTTTAACAACGCCAATACATCTACTTTGGCGACTTCTATGGCCGTTTCTATGTCTTTTGTGGCTTCAAAACGCTCTTGAATAATGTGGCTTCCAATGTTGGAAGTCATGATGATAATCGTGTTTTTAAAATCGGCCACTCGTCCTTTGTTGTCGGTTAATCGGCCTTCATCCAATACCTGTAGCAAGATGTTGAATGCATCGGGGTGTGCCTTTTCAATTTCATCTAGCAGTACCACCGAATACGGTTTTCTTCTCACGGCTTCGGTCAGTTGTCCGCCTTCATCATAACCTACGTATCCTGGAGGCGCACCTACCAATCGACTTACGGCGTGGCGTTCTTGGTATTCGCTCATGTCAATTCTGGTCATGGCGTTTTCGTCGTCGAACAAGTATTCTGCCAATGCTTTTGCCAATTCGGTTTTACCAACACCAGTGGTTCCGAGGAACAAAAAGGTGCCGACTGGCTTTTGTGGATTTTGCAATCCGGCACGGCTACGTCTTACGGCGTCACTTACGGCTTCAATGGCTTCCTCTTGGCCAACCACACGCTTGTGCAATTCGTTTTCAAGCTTCAAAAGTTTTTCACGTTCGCTCTGCAGCATTTTGGTAACGGGTATGCCTGTCCACTTGGCAACCACTTCGGCAATATCATCATAAGTGACTTCCTCTTTTATTAAGGAATTTTCACTTTGTTCCTGCAATTGCTTTTGAAAGATTTCAAGTTGCTCTTGGGCTTGTTTTATTTTACCATAGCGCAATTCGGCCACTTTTCCGTAATCGCCTTCACGCTCGGCCCTTTCAGCTTCCAATTTGAAGTTTTCAATATCCTGTTTGGTGTTTTGGATATTATCGACCACTTCTTTTTCACTTTTCCATTTGGCATTGATTTCGTTACGTTCTTCTTTTAGGTTTGCTAAATCGGAACGCAGGCTTTTCAATTTCGCTTCGTCTTTTTCGCGTTTAATGGCTTCGATTTCAATTTCAAGCTGCATAATTTTTCTGTCCAAAACATCGAGTTCTTCGGGTTTGGAGTTGATTTCCATGCGCATTTTTGAAGCAGCCTCATCCATTAAATCGATAGCCTTATCAGGTAAAAAACGGTTGGTGATGTAGCGTTGCGACAATTCTACCGCACCGATAATGGCATCATCTTTTATACGCACTTTATGGTGTGTTTCGTATTTTTCCTTGATACCGCGAAGTATGGAAATGGCACTTTCGGTATCGGGTTCATTTACCGTAACTTTTTGGAAACGTCGTTCCAGGGCCTTGTCTTTCTCAAAGTATTTTTGGTACTCATCTAAAGTGGTTGCTCCAATAGCGCGCAGTTCGCCACGGGCTAGGGCAGGCTTTAAAATGTTGGCAGCATCCATAGCACCTTGTCCGCCACCCGCACCAACAAGGGTGTGGATTTCGTCAATAAACAGTACGATATCGCCATCGCTACTGGTTACTTCTTTAATAACGGCTTTTAGGCGTTCTTCAAATTCACCTTTGTATTTTGCGCCGGCAATAAGTGCCCCCATATCGAGCGCGAAAATTTGTTTGTCTTTTAAGTTTTCAGGAATATCGCCATCAATAATTCGATGAGCCAAACCTTCGGCAATAGCCGTTTTACCCGTACCGGGTTCGCCAACCAAAATCGGATTGTTTTTGGTACGACGTGATAAAATTTGAAGAATTCTTCGTATTTCTTCATCACGACCAATTACCGGATCTAACTTGCCATCTTTGGCCAGTTGGTTTAAATTTTTAGCGTATTTGCCCAGAGAGTTGTAGGTGTCTTCCTGGCTTTGCGATGTTACGCGGTCGCCTTGGCGTAATTCAGCAATAGCAGCGTTCAAGGTTTTTTCGGTAACACCTTGGTCTTTCAACATCTGTGCTATTTTACTATTCGATTTAAAAATCGCCAAAATCAAATGTTCAATCGATACATAATCATCTTTCATTTTCTTGGCAATAATCGATGCTTCGTTAAGCGATTTTCCAGCTTCACGAGACAACATCAGTTCGCCACCCGAAACTTTAGAAAAACTTTCCAGCTGCTTGTCTAAAGCTTGTTGAAGTATTGAAACGTTAACGTTCAATTTTTTCAAAATGAAAGGTAAAACGTTTTCATCCACCTCAAAAATGCCTTTAAAAAGGTGTTCGTTTTCTATTTGTTGGTGCCCCAAGCCTTGCGCGGTTTGTTGCGCTTGCTGGATGGCTTCCTGCGATTTTATGGTATAATTGTTTAGGTTCATATTTGTATTTTTTTTAGATTCCCTTTTAGAGAACCTGATTTGTTTTTTACTTTTACAACCACACAAAGTCAATTATCTTACCAATGTAGTAAGGGAGACAAAATGTCTGTTAAATACTGATTTGTAGTGACTTTTTGTCCGTTTGTAAGATTTGAAATTTGATTCGACTGAGTTAAAAATGATTAAAAAGAAAGAGAAGTTTTATGGGGTTATTAAATAAATTATTTGGAGGTTCAGACGAACCCAAAGAAGAAAAGGCCTTGCCTTGGATTGAATTGAACGCCGTTAATCAGCTGGACGATATTCAGCAAAAATCAAACGAAAAAACACAATTCATCTTTAAACATTCTACGCGTTGTGGTATTAGCCGTATGGTAAAAAAGCAATTTGAGGCCGATTACAATTTAAACGACACCGATGCCGATTTATACTATTTGGATTTAATTGCCTTTCGTGAGGTTTCCAATGAAATTGCGGCTAAGTTTCAAGTGCTTCATGAATCGCCGCAATTGTTGGCCATTAAAAATGGAAGTGTTGTGGCGCACGATAGCCACGGAGCCATCAACAATCTGGATTTAGGTCAGTTTGTTTAATCCATGACTTCTACTTATTTGTTTGTTTACGGCACGTTGTTGAAAGACACCGGCAACGATATGGCCAGTTTTTTGCACGCTCATTCTGAGTGTTTGGGCAATGGTTATTTCCACGGAAAACTTTACAGAATATCTTGGTACCCCGGCGCAGTTTTAAGTGAAAACACTTCTGAAAATGTACACGGAAAAATATTCAAAATACACGATGCTGCCGTGTTTAAAGTGCTTGATGACTACGAGGGCACTGGTATCAACTATCCCGAACCGCATTTGTTTAAAAAAGAACAAGTTACTGCTTTTTTAGAAGATGGTGCAACGATTGAAACCGTTGTTTATCTTTATAATTTACCGCTTGATGGATTACAGCAAATTAAATCGGGCGATTTTTTAAAACACGTTTCGGATAGCTAAAAACGTTGGGGCAGACTTTCTTTTTTTATGAAGAAAGGTTAACTTCGTTTTCTGCATTAACCAACCACCATGCTCGCATCGCGCATTAAGTACAACCTTTCCAGAATATTGCCGTTTGGTGTTATTTGGTTGCTGTTGGCATTCGTTTTTCTGTTTATTGAATACGCCGCAGCACCTACCACCGTGGCCGAAGGCGCTATAAAAGTTAATCTTAGGGTGTTGCTTTTTGCATGTAGTACCATTTTTGTTTTGGGGCTGATTATTGGCACGATTGAACTTTACGTGATTAATCCGTTGTTTACCAAAAATAGTTTTGCAAAAAAAATGTTGGGCAAGTTGTGTATTTACATTTTACTCTTGTTTGTTATTTTATCATTTACCTTTCCCGTGGCGGCCAGCTTGGAGTTGGGCGTGTCTGTTTTTAGCGAAGCGGTTTGGACTAAGTTCGCGGTATTTTTAAAAAGCCTGACTTTTTGGAGTACGGCTTTGCAATTGGGCGTATCGTTGGGTATTTCGTTGTTTTATGTGGAGATGAGCGAAAATATGGGGCATGGCGTATTACGCAATTTGCTCACCGGAAAATACCATAAACCCCAAGAGGAAACACGTATTTTTATGTTTTTGGATATGAAATCCTCAACCACGATCGCCGAGCAGTTAGGGCATGTTAGATATTTTGATTTGCTAAATGCCTATTATCGCGATTTGTCGGGGGCGATTATTGACTTCTCGGGTGAAATTTACCAATATGTGGGCGATGAGATTGTGGTGTCGTGGCCATTAAAAAAAGGATTGCAAAACAACAATTGTTTAGCCTGTTTTATGCAAATGAAAACCGCCTTGCAGCAACGTGCCGAGTGGTACAAAACACAGTTTGCAGTAGTGCCGACATTTAAAGCGGGTTTCCACATGGGCAAAGTCACCACAGGCGAAATAGGAAGCCTTAAAAAAGACATCATTTTTACTGGCGATGTGCTCAATACTACCGCGCGTATCCAAGCATTATGCAACAGTTTTGGAGTTGAAATTTTGATTTCCAAAGTGTTGGTGGAGGCTTTAAAACTTGATGACACTTATACTTTGACTTCTTTAGGGGAAACGGAACTGCGGGGTAAAGCTGAGGCATTGGAATTGTATACGGTTGCTTTTGGTTTTCCTAGCTGATGCTGTTATGGGGCGGGACAAATGATATAAAAAACGCCCAACTCAAGTTGGGCATTTTTCTATATTTTAATTCAAAGAATACGAATTCATAATATTTTTGAGTTGGAGTTTAAGGTCTTCTCCGGTGTCGAAAATCATTTGTTCTTCGGTAGGGAAGGGCACACGTCTGTTGTTTAAAAAGGGGAGAAGTGTGGTTTCCAAAGCCCGGCGGTCGCCACGGGCATCGGCGTAAATGTGTTCAAACACAAACTCGCTATCCACCGGAAAGGCATCCGCAAGCTGTTTGGTGTTTAAATTGTAATACTCCACATTTCCGGCCACTTTAACCGCCTTAAATTGTGTGAATTCATAAAACTCGCAACGCACGGTTTTTAAGTTGTCCACTTCAATGGTATTGCCCAAACTGTCTTTAACTTGGTTGCCCTTCTCGTCCAATAATAGTTTTTTGCCATCTACAATTTGCTTTTCCTTAATGATTTGGCGCTCTCTTATTTGTTCGGGCGAAGTGTTTATTTCCCGCAAATTAACGCGCATATTGTAATCGTACTTTACCTCGTTTGTGGGGTTGTTGTGGTACACCGTCCATAGGTTATTCAATCCGTAAGTGCTGAAATTCAACAAATCGTCTTCCAATCGCTGCGGAATCACTTTTCGGGTATCGTTTATCATTTCAACCAAAACAAAATCTGTCCCCTTTTGGTGTGCCACTTCCATAAGTTGGCGTACATCTTTATAATTCGGGTTGATATCTTCAATATCACGAAATTGGTCGTACGCAAAACGGTAATCCATTTTATGGGCTGTTTTTGACTTTAAAACATTAGTGGCGTTGATATAAAGTTGTTCTGAAGCACCGTTTTTGGCTCCAATAATTTGGTTGTGGTAATTTGAAAAATTAAAACGGACTTCCTTCCCGTTAACATAAAGCGGCAAAATGTGCTTGATACGTTCTTGGCGGTTATCCAAAGCCACATAGGCATCGTAAATACGAATGTAATTTTCGGGATTGTTGTCTTTTTTGAGGAAATCGATGTTATCCAAATCGCGGGCGGTGGCTTTATTGTAGGCCTCGTGGAGCATGATTATAAAATCGGCTTTTCCTTTTTTGTCCTTATTGGTGCGTAATTTATCCAAGGCATAAGAAATAGCCTGATCGTAATTGCCCACACTTACGGCTTTTTCTATTTGTTTGCTCGTACTGCACGATAGTGCCATGAGAGCCACTAAGCTGAAAAGTAAAAATTTCTTCATAGGTTAATCGTTTTGGTTTATTTGGAAGGCTTTTCAATTTTGATGCCAAAATAATTAAACTTCCGATTAAAAACTAATTAATCCGACTAAATGAAAAATTAATTTGATATTTGTATGAAAAATATTTAAAATTTAACTATATTTAAAAATGAAAATGCTCCGCTAAGGGAGCACTTTTTACTGAAATTCAAATATTTGTATAATTGATTATATCTATTTCTTGCCAAAAACCGGAAGCAGTTTGGTGGACACTTCGCCAAAACCAATACGGGTACCATCTTTTTCGCAGTAACCTCGCATAATCACGGTATCGTTATCGTTAATGAATTTACGTTCGGTGCCATCTTTCAAGGTAATGGGTTTTTCGCCTTTCCAAGTCAGTTCTAACATAGAGCCATAACTGTCTTCGGTGGGGCCAGATATGGTGCCGCTCCCCATCATATCGCCCGAATTAACCGGACATCCGTTTACGGTATGGTGCGCCAATTGTTGTACCATGTTCCAATACATGTATTTAAAGTTGCTTTTGCTCACCACGGTTTCTTTGGCACCGTTGGGTTGAATGGCCACCTCTAAATTAATATCGTAGCTCTTTTTGCCTTTATATTTTAGGTAGTCCATTTGTGGTTTTACAGGTTTCGGCCCAGCAACGCGATAAGGCTCTAGAGCATCGAGTGTAACAATCCACGGCGAAATGGACGTGGCAAAACTTTTTGCTAAAAACGGGCCTAATGGCACGTATTCCCATTTTTGGATGTCGCGTGCGCTCCAATCGTTCATCAATACCAAACCGAAAATATATTCCTCTGCTTCATCAATGGGGATGGGTTCGCCCAAATCGTTGGCGTCGGTAGTAATAAAAGCCATTTCCAATTCAAAATCCACTAATTTACTAGGGCCAAAAATGGGCTCGGTAGCACCGTTGGGTAAGGTTTGGCCTTGCGGACGGTGAATGGGAATGCCCGATGGAATAATAGAAGAACTCCTTCCATGATACCCCACGGGAATGTGCAGCCAGTTCGGCAACAAAGCATTGTCGGGATCCCGGAACATACTGCCCACATTTTTGGCGTGTTCCATGCTGGAATAAAAATCGGTGTAATCGCCAATCTGCACGGGCAATTGCATTTCAATTTCATCTAATCGAAATAGCACGATTTCTTTATGGCTTTTGTTGTTTTTAAGCGTGTCGTTATTACTATCAAAAATGTCGGCAATGCGGTTTCTAACGGCTCGCCATGTTTTTCTTCCGTCGGCAATAAAATCGTTCAACGAATCCTGAAGAAAAATATCGTCCGTTAAGGCAATGCCTTCAAAATATCCCAACTGGTGCAATGCACCCAAATCTATGGCGGTATCACCAATTCGAGTTCCAATGGTAATGATATCGTCGCGAGTTAAAAACACCCCAAACGGAATGTTCTGAATCGGGAAATCGGAGTTTTTATCAACGTGCAACCACGAAGTTCTATCTGGATTGTTAGCGGATAATGGCATAACTTTATTCGGTGTTTATTATTATAGTATTCTCATCAAACCTACATAATTTTTTTATTTTATCTGAAAAAATATAAAAAAATGTAGGATAGTTTTAACAGTTAAAAAGATGGTTTATAACTTCGTGCTAATTAACCGTTTTTTGATGGGTATAAATAATCTATTTGTTATTTTTGCCGAATATTTAACTAGAACATTTTTTAATATGCAACGTGACGAACAAATTTTTGAACTAATACAAGCCGAGAAAGAACGTCAACTACATGGTATTGAGTTGATTGCTTCTGAGAACTTTGTGAGCGAACAAGTGATGGAAGCTGCTGGATCGGTATTAACCAATAAATATGCGGAAGGATACCCCGGAAAACGTTATTACGGCGGTTGCGAAGTGGTTGATGAAGTAGAGCAAATAGCTATCGATAGAGCAAAAGCTTTGTTTGGCGCGGCTTATGTTAATGTTCAACCACACTCTGGTAGCCAGGCCAACACGGCAGTTTTTGCTTGTTGTTTAAAACCGGGAGATAAAATTTTAGGGTTCGATTTATCGCACGGTGGGCACTTAACGCATGGTTCGCCAGTAAACTTTTCTGGTAAACTTTATAACCCGGTGTTTTATGGGGTAGAGCAGGAAACCGGAGTGTTGAATTATGATAAAATTCAAGAAATTGCTACCAAAGAACAGCCAAAATTGATTATCGCTGGTGCTTCTGCTTACTCTCGCGATATCGATTTTAAACGTTTCAGGGAAATAGCCGATAGCGTTGGTGCTATTTTAATGGCCGATATTTCACACCCAGCTGGTTTAATTGCCAAAGGAATTTTAAACGACCCGATTCCGCATTGCCACATTGTAACCACTACAACCCACAAAACGTTACGTGGACCAAGAGGCGGTATGATTATGATGGGGCAGGATTTTGATAATCCTTTCGGAATTAAATTGAAAAACGGAAACTTGCGTAAAATGTCGTCGTTATTGGATTCTTCGGTATTCCCAGGAAACCAAGGTGGTCCATTGGAGCACATTATCGCCGCTAAAGCGATTGCTTTTGGGGAAGCTTTAACTGACGATTTCTTAAACTACCAATTGCAAGTGAAGAAAAACGCCAGCACTATGGCCGATGCTTTGGTTGAAAAAGGGTATAACATCATTTCTGGTGGTACCGATAACCACTGTATGTTGATTGATTTACGAAACAAAAACCTGTCTGGTAAAGATGCGGAAGAAGCTTTGGTAAAAGCTGATATTACCGTAAACAAAAACATGGTGCCATTTGATGATAAATCACCATTTGTAACTTCTGGTATCCGTTTGGGTGTTGCTGCGGTAACCACTCGCGGTTTGAAAGAAAACGATATGTTGGCCATTGTGGAGTTGATTGATGAAGTAATTACCAACTTTGAGGATGACGCAACTTTAGAAACTATAAAAGAAAGAGTAAACAGCATGATGAAGGACAAGCCTTTGTTTGTATAGTTTTCTTTTAAAATAGATGATATAAAAAATCCAGCTTTTTAGCTGGATTTTTTTTGCTTTAAAAGTTGATTTTTAATGTTTCTTTTAACGGTTTGTATATGAAAAGTAGCGTGTTCTCTGTAATTAAAAATCACCCGATACTGAAAGAATAGAATGATATTCTTTTTGACCTTTTGAGGTTAAATAAGGAAAAATTGCTTGAGTTAAAATTTCCGAATATTTTGGAATTACTTTTTTTGTAGTCTTAGAATTATGAATTTCAACATCAGAAATCCAAAACTCACTTAACATCTGAAAACGTTTATACAAATTTTTATATTCATTTAGCAACATTTCTTTTCGCATTAAATCATTTTCAATTAACAACTTAAAAATCATTAAAAACTGCTGTTCTCTGCGAGTAGATAATTCAGAATAATGAGTTTTTACCTTTTCGTTTTCACGCATAATTTGAACAAAATCAAGAAGGAAAAAACGATATTCATAAAAGTTAAACATTATTGTTTGAGAAATACTTATTAACAACTGGAAAGGGTTTTTAGATTCTTTAATGCTTGACATACTACTGTCAATATTTTGTACCAATTGAAAATACAAAGTCTCAATAATATCTTCACGCTTTTTGAAATGATAATTTAAATTCCCTTGACTTATTTCCATCTTATTGGCAATTGTCCTTAGCGTCACTTTAGACAAGCCAAGTGAATTAAATAATTCTAAAGAAGTTTCTAAAATTATTTCTTTGGTTTTTTTCATCTTACAAAGATAAATAAAATAGTATACTTGACCTAAAAACAAAATAAATTAGTACTTTTGACCTAATTTAAAATTAGTAGAAATGAAAGTTGAAAAAATTAGCAGTAAAATAGCAAGTTGGTCGTTAATATTCGTTGGTATTGGTCACACAATTACAGATTTAACAAGTACAAAAACGGAATCACAAAATGATTTCATCATTAAAATGAAAGAATGCCCAATAGAAGTATTAGGAAGTGAAACCAATATATTTTCCTTTCATCAAGGTTTTAGTTTAATGATGGGAATATTACTTTTTGGATATGGACTATTAAATATTCTAATTTTGAGAAACAACCAAGCATCAACTATTCCAACTAACATTATAATTCTTAACAATATAATTTGTGTAACCTCATTCGTTTTATCAATTAAATATTTTTTTATAGTGCCAATTGTATTCACAGGCATAGCACTTTTAGGATTCGCAATTTCATTAATTATTAAACTTAGAAAATGAAAATATCAATAATAGGCTCAGGAATTGGAGGATTAACTACTGCCATTGCTTTAAAACAAAAAGGGTTTGAGGTAGAAATATTTGAAGCATCGAAAGAATTTAAAAAGGCAGGTTCTGGTATTAATTTAGCAATTAACGCAATGCAAGTTTTTAAAAGATTAGGTATTTATAATAAGATTTCAACTTTAGGTAGTTATACAGATTCTATGCTTATAACGGATGAAAAATTAAATACAATTACCAAGGTGAATTTAGAAAACGCAGAACTTGAACATAAGGTCAAAACATATGCTATTCATAGAGCCACTCTACATAATATTTTGGTCAATGAATTAAATGACATAAAAATACATTTAGGAAAAAAATAAAGTCATTAAATCAAGTAAAAGATGAAGTAAATTTCACTTTTGAAGACGACACTTCATACACTACAAATATTTTAATTGGTGCTGATGGGATTCATTCTGTGGTTAGAAAATCAATCATTGACAACACTGAAATACGAAAAGCGAAACAAGTATGTTGGAGAGGAATAGTAAAAATGTATATTCCAAAAAAATATCAAGCAGAATTGAACGAGTTATGGGGAAAAGGAAAACGTTTTGGCTTTGTTAAAATTAATGAAAATGAAGTGTATTGGTACGCACTTGCAAATTATAAAACTGACTATAAAAAGGAATTTTATAATGCTCATTTGGAAGAATTATTTTCAGATTTCAGTCCATTAATTAAAAAAATAATATCTACTACAGAGAAAAGGAATGTGATTTTCAATGAAATGATGGACTTAAAACCAATTTCAAGTTGGCATTATAAAAATGTATGTTTAATCGGAGATGCATCTCACGCAACTACACCAAATTTAGGGCAAGGTGCTTGTCAAGCCATTGAAACTGCTTTTGTTATTGCAGAATGTCTATCAACTGAAAACAATACAAAATTAGTATTTCAAAAACTCGAAAAAATAAGAAAAAAGAAAGTCGAAAAAGTTATAAATACAAGCTGGACAGTTGGTAAAACAGCTCACTTAGATAACAGAGTTGGAATCTTTTTCAGAAATAACATTATGAAACTAATACCAAAAATAATCACTGAAAAACAATCGACTTCTATTTATAAGCTGAACTATTGAAAATAACTACAGAGAACACCGTATATAATTCATTGCTTGGTTCTCTACTACTTACGAAAGTTCTCGCGGACTTTCTTGGTCGGTAATTATTTACTAAATAAGTTTCTTAAACCACGCAACAAACCATACACAAGCACGTTGGTTAGCTAGATTTTCATTGTTAAAACATAGAGCAAAACTTTGAAATTTTGCACTAATGGAGCTATTTCCTATCGTTGTTGCCTGTAGTTTTTCCCTGATATCTATATTTCGAAACGAGATAGATAATCAGTAGTAATATCCCAATTTCTATAATGCTGAAAAATATATAATGTTTGCTATTTGTACCTGTGGCTAAACTTCCTATTTGAACGATAATCATAAGAATACTAACGCTTACATTTATAATTCTAAAAGCCTTGTTATTCAATATCATTGTAATTATAATCATTAACATAGGAATTTCCATAATAACAGAAAACCCTAAGAGAGACGATTCAGTAAATTCAGGTAGTATCTCACTAAGTGTGTAAAGTTTAAATATCGAGGGTTAACAGCTCTCGATATTTTTTTGTTTAATTTTAAATTTTATACACTTATGAAGAAAGAAGATTTTCTAAACGACGACTTTTTAAAACAGTTCAAAACAGGAGACGAACTAACCTCCTTTCTAAAATCCATCCAAAAGCGGGGCATTGAAAAGATGCTTGAAGGCGAGCTTGATGCGCATCTGGATTATGAAAGGCACCAACAATCCGATAACAGCAATACCCGTAACGGTTACGCTTCCAAAAAGATAAAAACGGCATTGGGCGAGACCAATATTAAAGTTCCCAGAGACCGAGAAGCCTCTTTTAACCCCATGCTCGTCCCTAAACGCACCAACATGGTCGATGGCATAGAAAATGTGATTATCAGCCTTTATGCTAAGGGCATGAGTAATTCCGATATCGAAGAACAGATCCGTGAAGTCTACGATTTTGATGTATCCACATCCACCATATCCCGCATCACGGATAAAGTTACCAATGATATTGTTGCCTGGCAGAACAGGCCATTGGAGCCCGTATATTTAATTACTTGGATGGATGGCATTGTATTTAAGGTTCGGGAGAACTCCAAAGTCATTAACAAAACCATGTACATTGCCGTAGGACTACGTAGAGACGGTAAAAAGGAAGTCCTAGGGCTTTGGCTGGGTAAGAATGAATCGGCTGACCTTTTGGATGAGTGTACTAACCGATATGAAAGCCAGAGGCGTTCAGGATTTGCTTATCACGGCCACAGATAATCTTAACGGTTTTACCGACACCATTAAAAACGTTTTTCCTGAATCCAAGACCCAAATCTGTGTGGTGCATCAAATTAGAAATGCTTGTCGCTATGTGGTTTGGAAGGACAAGAAGGAGTTTACAAAGGATATGAAAAGCATCTATGATGCACCTACCAAAAGCGCAGCAAAAGCCGCTCTGGAGGACTTTGCCCAGAAATGGGAACACAAGTACTCTTACGCTATTAAAAGCTGGAGGGACAACTGGGAAGAACTTACAGCTTTCTATGAATTCCCTTTAGAAATCAGAAAAATCATTTACACTACGAACCTTATTGAAAACCTTAATGGAAAAATCAGAAAATACACTAAAAACAAACTCTCATTCCCAACAGATGAAGCTGTTATGAAATCCACTTTTTTAGCCATTAGAGAGGCTACCAAGAAATGGTCGATGCCCATTAGGAACTGGGGCATTATTTTAAACCAGTTTTTGACTATATTTGAAAAAAGGGTCCGGCTTTAATTAAGCCAAACCCTCGATTTATAACTTACACACTTTTCGGGATAGTGTCTAAATTCAATTCCTCCAACATTTCCATTAAGAAGCTCGTTTAGAAAAACAGAATCATATAACGAAAATACATCACAAAAAATATAATTTACCGTCAATGAAACCCAAAGTTTTGAAACTAAATTCTTTTCCACACTTCTAAAAATTAAATCCAAAATGCAACCCGGGTTCTGCAAAAAAGAACTTAGACCATTTGTCATCTTGCTGTTTAAACCCAACGGGCATTTCGGTATGGTATGGACGATGTGTAATAGCCAATGAAGGTTCTATAAAAAATCTTTTTTTGAAGAAATTAAAATGATAACCAATTCTATACGTATTAAAAATTTGAAAACCGCTATCAATTTTTTTATCATTTTGATTTATAAAATCTTGCCAGGCGCTCATTACATGAACTGCGGCGTACAAACCTTTCCACAAAAAACGTTGATAAGTAATGGCAAATCCTTTTTCTCTTATATATCCTAGGAAATTTTCGTTTGGGTCGGCCTTTGAAGAGCCCCAAGGTATTCCTAAAGGTTCAAAATATCGCCATTGTTTTAATTCTAACGAAACTACATCTTTTGTGCTTATTCTGTAGCCAATATTTAGTTGAGCAAAATTTGGACTTTCATCATCAGGAACGAAATTCATCAACACAAAAGCGGTACTCCCTATGATACAAGGATGTTTATTTATTTCTTCTTTGGTGTATTGAGCATTTAGAATGTTACAGGTGGTGAAAAATAACACTAACAAGATTGTTTTGAGCATCTTCATAATTTTAGTCATTTATTGATGATGTAAAATTAGAGAGGTTTATACCTTCAAAACGTTCACTAAAGTGAAGAACAGTTTATTGTTTTGCTTTTTCTATAATCCTTGCTTTTATTCTGCTTAAAGATTGTGGTTTTACACCTAAAAAACTGGCCAATTGGTGTTGCGGGATTCTTTGAATAAGGTCAGGTTTTTTATTGAGTAAATTTAGGTATCGTTCTTCGGGCGAGGAGATTTTAAAACTATCAAAATCTATTTGTTGTTTGGATAGGTTTTCTTCGGATAATATTCGACATAATTTCTCAAATTTTGGAAATTTTTCAAAAACTTCTTTTTCCATATCTGGAGTAGAAATTAGCAATATAGAATCTTCTACACAACTTATATAATATTCTGAAGGCTTGTTGGTTAACACACAAGTAGGTGTTAGCCCTTCTAACTCTGTATAAAAAGCTGTTGTTTTTTCGTTTCCATCTACATTGTAGTACTGGCGGATACACCCTTTTATAACAAAATACCCTTTGTTGGATTTTTCATTTTCCCTTAGTAAAATGTCTCCCTTTTTTTGTGAATAGAAAATATCTAACGAATTTATAACATCCTTCTCGTTTTTATCTAAATCAATGTATTTAGAGATAAAGTCAATTAATAAATTTGTCATTTTTTATTTTAATTTCTTGTAATTACAGGCAACCTCAAGGGTGTGCGTCGTTTTAATACTGAAACAAGTTTAGCACAGGCGACTTATTTCAACTGCGTAAAAACATTATTCCCCTTCCTCTGGAAATATAATGTGCTGATAAGCACCTAAATCAGGAGAAGCAGTTCGGTCCACATTTAAAATATCGAAGGGTACTTGTGTAGCAAAAATTGCTAGTCCTTGGTTGATGGCCGCCGATGCTTCACCTATGAACATCTGGTTTTTACTGGTATTAAAAAAGTTTGGGTCTTCATTAAAGATGTTACCCTCATAGTGGTTGGTATTGTTAAAATCGTAATTAAGACCAGTTAGGTTGGTGTTTCGGCTGTCAAAACGAATCAAGCAATTGGTGAATTTAAAGTTGAAAACTACGTTATCATCTTCAATCTCTTCCATTTGTATTTCAGGGTTGTCGTTTCCATAAATGATGCAATTATTGAAGTTGGCTTCGGTAAGATCGGCCAGTGTGGCGTTGTCATCTTCATCCAAAACAAAATTGTTAAGCAATACGGCCGGAAACTGTCTTGCACTGTTGTTCCAATAATTGGCTATGGTGCTATGGGTAAAATTGTATTTTCCGCCCAAAGTGCCAGCAAACGAAGATAGCCCGGAATTATTTATTACCACGTTTTCTCCTATAATGTTGGTGTTTCGGCCTAAAATACCAAAACTACTGGAGTTGTATATTTGGGAGTTAGTGATGGTTAATTTATTGGAGTTCGGATCGCCCTCGCTTAATATACCAACCGTTGCATTTTTTATAGTGGCGTAGTTTATAATGTTGTTTGTGCTGCCTTCCAACAACCAAATGGCGCTCCATTGCCCAGGCACATCGCTGTAAAGGGGTTCTAAACGGTCGCCTTCAAAAATGACTTCGTTTTCCAGTAAATCGGGGTCAGAACTAACATTGCCGTTAACGTGGAGCGAAGCTCCGGCAGGAATAATTAACCCAGAATTATCATGAAAATGTACTCTTGCACCAGCGTCTATGTTTAAAATTTCTCCATTGGGCACAACAGCAAAACCATAAATGACATAAGGTTTTTCGTTACTGAAATTGAGTTCGTTAGGTTGCAGTATTCTGCCTTGAATACCCGTGTCGACCACTTCGTTTCCATCAAAGGATTTTATCGTTTCGATAACTTTTGTAGTTTCATCTCGGTCGGGGTAAACAAAAATAGCATCTTGAATGAGTGAAACCAATTCAACGTTTTGTTCGTAACTGCCCACATCAAATTTAATGGCATCTATGTAAAGAAATTGGTTTTTGTCAACTGACAGGTTTTCAATATCATAAGTGGTTTCCACAAAAATAAACAGACTGTCTTTTGATAGAATTTCAATATTTTCGAAAGATTTTCCCGCTATACCATCAATATTCAAACGATAGCCCGAATTGTTACCCAATCTTAGTCTGACACTAGGCACAACAATATCTTCATTACTTCGGTTGTAAACCTTTAGTTTATAGGTGCTTGATCCAATATTTGTAAATACCGTGTCCAGATAAAGTGTATCTGCCGAGAATTCTAAGTTACCTTTACTGCGAGAAAATTCGAAATCTTTTCGGCACGAACTCCAAAGCATTAAAAATCCTAAAACCAATATCGAGTAAAAGTAACGTTTCATGTGTTGATGTCTATTGTTTTTCAATGGTCATGCTTCGACTGCGCTCAGCACAGACGTGTAACATCCTAATAATCATTTCGCCGTGTGACAAAATTTCAGTGATGGATGTTACATTGAAGCCAATGTTTTAAGGGCTAAAAATATAACTTTTGAAGGGATGATTTAGTATAGATGGAATTAAAAATTAAAAACCTGCCGTTTAAGGGCAGGTTTTTGTAAAAAGTTATTTGAAATTTAAAGTAGTGCTTTAATCATTTTTACAGCTGATTCAGCAGTAATATCACGCTGTGGCGACCCGAACATTTCGTAACCTACCATAAATTTTTTAACCGTTGCGCTACGTAAAAGAGGCGGGTAAAAACTCATGTGCCAATGCCAGTGCTTGTTGGTTTCTCCGTTTGTTGGTGCTTGATGGATACCACTGGAGTAGGGGAACGATGTGTTGAAAATTTTATCGTATGCTTTGGTGATAACCGCAATGGCTTCGGCATATTGATACGCTTCGTTGGCATCCATTTCCAAAATGTTGGATTGGTGTTTTTTGGGGACAATCATAGTTTCAAAAGGCCATACCGCCCAGAAAGGAACCAAAACCACAAAAGTGTCATTTTCAAAAATAATGCGCTCTTGTTTTTCCAGTTCCTGTTTTAAATAATCGCCCAAAAGGCTGCTATTGTTTTTGTTAAAATAGTTGAGCTGTTGTGTGTTTTTTTTGTCTACTTCGTTGGGCAAGGTAGACTGACTCCAAATTTGACCATGTGGGTGCGGATTGCTACAGCCCATAACAGCGCCTTTATTTTCAAAAATTTGAACGTAGTTGATGTTTGGGTTGTTACCTAGTTCCTTAAATTCACGCTGCCACGCCAGTACCACTTTTTCTATTTCTTTTGGCGACATATCGGCCAAACTTTTAGAGTGGTCTGGACTGAAACAAATCACTTTACAAATGCCCGTTTCGCTTACCGCAGTTAAAAGTCCGTCGTTTACAGAGAAGGTTTTTGAGTCGCTTTGCAGAGCTGCAAAATCGTTGGTAAACACAAAAACATCTTCGTAGTTGGGGTTTACTTCACCGTTAATACGAGTGTTTCCAGCACAGAGGTAACACGATTCGTCGTAACTGGGACGCACTTCGTTATTTACGGCTTCGTTTTGTCCTTGCCACGGGCGCTTGGCACGATGTGGTGAAACCAAAACCCATTCGCCCGTTAATATATTTAATCGTTTATGTGAGTAATCTTGTAAATCTGTATTGTTCATTTTAGTTCTTTGTTTGATTAGTTGACTATATGGGTGCCATCTTCCAATTGAATAAAATACACCGAGCACGCTTTATTGAATTTTTTTTCGTAAGCTTTTGATGTAGTTTCAGCAAAGTTTTGGGCTTCATCCTTTGCAATTAAATTAATGGTGCATCCGCCAAAACCACCGCCCATCATTCGAGCGCCTAAAACTTTTTTGTTGGTCTTTGCCTGCTCGACTAAAAAGTCGAGTTCGTCGCAGCTCACTTTGAATTGGGTTGAAAGCCCATCATGGGAAGCATATATCAATTCTCCTAAGGTTTCCAAATCGTTGTCTTCAATAGCTTTTGAGGCTTTTTGGGCACGCTCGTTTTCCTGTATAACGTACAGTGCCTTTTGGTAATTTTCGGGAGTTACTTTATCCTTTATGGTTTTAAGATCATCTTCGGAAGCATCTCTAAGCGCTTTGATTCCAAGAAGTTCGGCAATATTTTCGCATGCCGAACGCCTGTCGTTATAAGCACTGTCTGAAAGACTGTGCTTTACATTGGTATTGATAAGCATTAATTGGTGGTCTTTAAAATCGATTTCGTAAGGTTTGGCTTTTACGCTTCTGCAATCTAAAAGCAAGGCATTGTTTTTTATGCCGAACATGCTCGCATATTGGTCCATAATACCACATTTTACTCCTACGTAGTTATGTTCTGCTTTTTGTGAAATTAGAATCATTTCTTCTTTTGAAAGGCCCAAGTCAAATAATTCATTCAGACCAAAAACCACACTGTTTTCGAGCGCGGCAGAGGAAGACATGCCAGCTCCGCTAGGAATATCGCCCTTGAACACAATATTAAAATTACCGACTACTTTATTGCGGTTTTGTATTTCGGCCACAACACCAAAAACATAGTTTTCCCAACTGCCTTCTTTGGATGGCTTTAAATTGTTTAAATCGAATTCGATTTTACTATCCAAGTCCAAAGCATAAGCCATACTTTTATTGGAATCGCTTTTTTGAATGGCTGCTGCAATGCCTTTATCGACTGCTGCTGGAAACACAAAACCGTCGTTATAATCGGTGTGTTCCCCAATAATATTGATTCTTCCGGGGGAAAAAATAAGTAGTGGCTCGGTTTTGAAATGCGCCAAAAATTGCGCTTTTACTTCATTAGTTAGTTGATTACTCATATTAATATGGTGTTACAGTGAGTTTCTTAAAATAAGTTCGTTCTTATTTTCTATTTGTAATTGCTGCTTGTTGATGATCATGTTTGCCAATTGTTCGCCCATGTGATGAAAATCGGTTGAAATGGTGGTAATGCCGCCTTCTACTATTTCTTTTAAGAGGTTGTCATTGTATGAAATGATGCCGACATCTTCAGCCAGCTTGAGGCTATCGGTTTTGATTTTTTTTATGATTCGGAGCAAGTCTTTGTCGTCTGGGATAATGTAAATTTCACCATGGCTTAGATTTCTATTTTTAAAGGAACTGATAATCTCATTTTTTACTGAATACTTTTTGCAAAAATTGATGAAACCTTTGAGCATGCCTAACGGTTGCTTGTCTTCATTGAAAATAAGGATTAATTTTTTGTATTTTGAAATGAGGTTTAGGGCTTTTTCAAGATTGTTGAATATATCCTTTTCAAAATTTTGATAAATACCGTAGTATTCGGATAGTTCGGGGTGAGTTTGATCCAAGATATAAACGTTGTCTTTTGGGAGTTTTTCCAATACCAAATTAGTTTGTTCCAAATTAGCAGGCATGATCACGTAATAATTGTATAGCCCGTTGTTTTCTTCAATCAGTTTTCGAAACATGTCTTTATTAAAATGGTGGAAAAAGGTGTCTACCCGAATATCTTCTTCGAGATTGTTAATGAGCGAACTGTACAGGTCTTCTTTAAATGAATTTAATTCGTCAAACAGAAGAAAAACTTTCTGGGCTATTTCAATATTGTCGTTAACCAAAAAATAGCCTTTACCGACAACCGACTCGATAATACCCCTGGTTTTTAGTTCATTAAAAGCCATCAGAACAGTGTCTCTTGAAACGTTTTGAGCCTCACTGATACTGTTTAAAGAGGGTAGTTGTTCTCCTTTTTTGAGTTTTCCTGATACAATAGCGTTTTCAATAGAATTTACTATTTGTCTGTACTTTGGTTTTCCTGCCTTATTTTTTATTTCAATCATGCTCATGGTGCAAATATAATAAAAAAACAAACCGGTAGGTACCAGTAGGATTTTTTAAAATTTCCTTGCATTAGGCAACAAGAAATTTTAAAATTAAAATTCGTCTGATAAAATCAAGCTAGAACCCGTCTTTAACTTGTTGAAAAATAAGGGGTTAATAGTGTTTGTTCGGTTCCGTAATTAATTATTTTAAAATTATGGTATTTCTTTTGGTTAGATTTAGAGTTAATTTTTATATTTGCGCACCGGAAAATAAATGAGTTTTCTAATAGGTCGCGTAGCTCAGCTGGATAGAGCATCTGCCTTCTAAGCAGACGGTCACAGGTTCGAATCCTGTCGCGATCACAAAAACCCTTGCTATATTTAGTGAGGGTTTTTTGTTTTATATCTTCAAGGAATAGTAGAAGCTGTTATTTTCTACAAATTGTTTGCACATAGTTTGCACAACAGCCCTATTGTGCATCGGTACGGCAAACACCTCTACTTCTTACATTTATAAGAGCAGGCATAACAGATAATATTATAAAAACTAATAAAAGAGTAATGTGTTATAGAGTTAATATTCAGTTGGATATAGCACTATGATGCCTTTGGTTATTTATAATTTAGTTCCGAACCCAAAAACATAATTATGAAAACCTTAAAAACAATCGTGGCATTTTGCCTAATATTAACAACAAGTGGGGCAATGGCACAAACTGAGAAAGATAGTGAAATCATGGCCGATGCTGAAAAAGCAAAAGCAACCTTAATAGCCAAAGACGCTGGGATAAAAGTATTTTTCGACAACTCATCAGGTTACGCGATTTTTCCGAACGTGGGAAAAGGAGGTTTAATTGTAGGAGGAGCGAGTGGCAATGGCGTAGTGTATGAAAATGGTGTGGCTGTTGGTATGGCTAGTTTAAAAAAAGTAAATGTGGGCCTACAGGCTGGGGGCCAAGCTGTAATTCAGGTAATATTTTTTGAAACGGAAGTCGCGTTAGAAGAGTTTAAAGAAGGAAACTATGAGTTTTCTGCTGAGGCCTCTGCAGTTATCGCCGAGGAGGGTAAATCTAAGGACGCTAGTTACGATGATGGCGTAATAGTATTTACGTTGCCCAAGGCTGGTTTAATGGCGGATGCTTCTATTGGTGGCCAAAAATTTGAATACGATCCGTTTGAATAATATTTTAAGTGCTGAAATTAAAAGGTTGGCCGAGTGTCAGCCTTTTTTTATACAGTTAATAGAGGATTGGAGGTTTCAATAAAACTAAGGGACGCGAGGGTGATTTCGAAAAGAATTTAATCTAAAGGAATATGGAAATAAAATTTGATGTTTTTGTAATTGGAAGTGCTGTAGCTGGACGTTAAGTAGCTTCTACATGCGCCAAAGCAGGATTAAAGGTTGCTATTGCCGACAATAGGGAATACGGAGGGACTTGTGCTAACAAGGGGTGTAATCCTAAGAAAATAATTTTGGGGCCGACCGAAATTTTAGAAATGGCCAATAAATTAAAGGGAAAAGGTATCGATTCATTGCCGAAATTGAAGTGGAAAAAAACCAAAAATTTAAAAGAAAATTCACTGACAAGGTTCCAGCGGGGACCGAAAATAAATTAAAAGAGTTAGGGGTAACTTTGTTCCATTAGTCACCTCAATTTTTGGACAAAAATACACTCACCGTGGAAGGCAAAACCATAAGAGCCGATAAGATTGTTATCGCCACAGGTAAAGTTTCAAGGCCCTTAAATATACAGAATACCGGTTACTTGTACACTAGCGATGATTTTTTGTTGCTAAAAAAATTGCCTAAGAGTGTCGCTTTTATTGGTGGAGGATATGTTGGAATGGAATTAGCGCATATGGCGGCTAGGTACGGGTGTAAAGTCACTATTATCGAAAAGGAAGAGCGCATATTAAAGACGTTTGATGCGGACTTGGTTGACCAACTTGTTGAATATTCCAAAGAAATGGGAATAAACATGATTTTCAATGCCGAAATAGATTCGGTTGAGAAATTACGTAAAAATTATTGTCTCAATTATAGTGTAAATGGGCAAAACCAAACTTTAAAGGCACGAATGATATTTAACACCTCTGGGAGGATTCCTGCTATTGGAGAACTGGATTTAGAAAAAGGAAATGTTAAATATAATAATAAAGGAGTTGTGGTCGATGCGTATTTGAAAAACCCAAGCAATTCAAGTGTTTATGCCTGTGGAGATGTGTCTGCACATAGTTTGCCTTTGTCTCCGTTATCTGGCATGGAAGCTAAAGTAGTAGCGCATAATATTTTGAATAAAACCAGGGAAAAACTAAATGTTTCCGCTGTGCCTTCGGCTGTTTTTACACTGCCAAATTTAGCTTCTGTGGGCCTGTCTGAAACAGAAGCCAAGAAGAAATATAAAAATATAATTGTTAAGCACGACGCTGTGCCATATTGGTATAATTCAAAGCGCGTTAACAATAAAATATATGCTTATAAAATTTTAATTAATAAGCGAACCAATTTAATAGTAGGTGCGCATATTTTGGGGCCCAATGCTGCGGAATCAATCAATTTATTTACCCTATCAATGCATCAGCAATTAACGGTAAAATCGTTAAGGGAAATGGTTTTTGTTTATCCTACATGGGCATACGACATCAAGAATATGCTATAATAACTTATGAAAAAAAAATTGAAATTCAATTGTTTATAGTGCGAGTTAATGTTTTTGAATTAATAATCAGGTTAATTGAGGTAAAATTAAGTTAAGCGCTTTTATATCTTAGTAAAAGCAAATAAATATAAGCTCAGGTTATGGAAAATGAAGTAGAACAAATAAGAATGGAGAATATTGCCGATACAGATAGTGAAATATTTGCATTGCTAAAACAGCGCTATAGCCCACGAATTTTTAAAAAAAGACGCATTGATGAGTCTGACTTAGACCAGATTTTTGAAGCGGGCCGGTGGTCGGCAAGTTCAAATAACCTTCAACCATGGCGTTTTGTTTTTGCAGAAAAGGGTACGAAAGCTTATCAGTTGATTTATGACTGCTTGAGTGATTTCAATAAAACATGGGCCAACAATGCACCGCTTTTAATGTTAACCGCGTTCCAGAAAAATACCAAAGACGGTAAAGAAAATTTTCATGCTTTGCATGATTTAGGGCTTTGTTTAGGGAATGTTACAGTACAGGCTCAGTATTTAGGAATTGGTTTGCATCACATGGCGGGTGTGGATTGGAAAAAAGCCCATCGGATTTTTAAGGTGCCCAATAATTTTCATATCACTACAGCAATAGCCATGGGATATTATGGAGGTGCTTTAAATGATTTACCACCCGATTTGCAAGAGGAAGAGATTGCACAACGGGAAAGAAATCCGGTTAAAACTTTTGCTTACAAGGAATCGTGGGGCGGTTAATACTTTAAATTTATAGTATTAAAAAATTAGTTTTGACGGGAATATAGTAGTACCTTTAAAGTTTACTATTTTTCGTCCCCAAAAAACTAAAATACAATGACTCTCTTCGTAAAATACGATTTTGATAAGCTGTGTACAGCATTTTTAAAAGAGCACCTCAACGCTTTGGATATCTCCTACACCATTAACAGTATTAATGAGGTTGAAATTAGCGAAGAGTTACCTGAGCACAAACAAGAATTCCTTGAAGGTGCCTTTAAAAAATACGGTATAGAAATAATAACAAACCAAAAATCAAATTTAGTTGAGCGCATAAAGAGCAGCATCGATAAAATGTTAAGGGATAAATCTAAAAGTGCCTTAAAGCTGTCTACGTATTTATCCGAAAATTTAAACTATTCTTACACCCATTTATCTAAGGTTTTTTCAGAAAGCACTTATACATCTATTGAAAATTATGCCATTCTTAGAAAAGTTGATATAGTAAAAGAGTATCTTTGCAATACAGACTTAACTTTAACAGAAATAGCATTTCAATTAAATTATAGTAGTGTGGCCCATTTATCTGGTCAGTTTAAAAAAGTTACCGGTTTAACCCCAACCACTTTCCAGCATATCATGGTAAATAAAAAAAAATACGAACTTAAAGTTGGTTAACAGACCGTAAATAAATGAATAAATCCCTCTTGAATATTGTCTTGGCAGATGATGATGAAGATGACAGAATGTTATTTAGTGAAGCTATAGAAGAAATCGATATTCGCACCAAACTTTCGTTGTTCAGTCACGGTAAAGAACTTATGGATTACCTTAACCTGCCTAACGTTATACTTCCAAATCTTATATTTTTAGACCTTAACATGCCCATAAAATGCGGTATGCAATGTTTAAAGGAAATTAGAAGCAACGAAAGGTTAAACCATCTATGCGTTGCTATATACTCAACCTCCTCTTCTGATATTGATGTAGAGGAAACCTTTTTAAATGGAGCGAATATTTATATTAATAAGCCCCCAAGTTATATAAAACTTAAGGAATCTATTGAAAAGGTATTGAAACTTAACTGGCAGTACCATACTTCTAACTTAAACAAAGAGACTTTTTTATTTAGAATTTAAACAAGTTATGGACTTTAAACGTGTTTATACTTCTACTAAAACTTATATAATTTTATTGATTTCGGCTTTTGCTTTGCTGTTGGTTATGGCAAGTATGGCTTATAAACAAATTATCAAATTACAGGAGTCTGCTGAAATGATAACCCATACAGTACACGTTTATAATGTACTGGGTAGCCTTTCCAGACACGCGATAAAAGCAGATTCTGAAGACTTTAAACAGGAACTTTTAAAAAAACCTAATGCTAGCAATACCCTTAAGAGATATTCGCAGGAAGGCATAAAATTAATAGATAGCTTAAAAAAGTTAACGGTTGATAACCCTATGCAACAAACCAAACTAAAACCGTTAGGAAGTTTGTTGAATAAGTTGAACAGCCAACTCTATGTATTGGATACACTAAATTTAGAGAGCGACCAAGAGTTTTTTGAGGCAAGAGAATTACAAAAAGAAAAAATTTCTAAAACACTTTTCAATATTCGTGTTATAGAAAACCAAATACTTAAGGAAGAGGAGCGTTTAATGCATAAAAGAAAATCAGAATATGCATCGCACAAATTTTTAGCGCCCCTAACTTCATTAATCTTAGCTTTCTTTGCCCTTCTTATTTCATTTATTTCGTTTTTAAGGATATATAGAAATAAACTGAGGTTTAAACGGTCTGAAGCATTATTAAAAAATATTCTTTCTACTACCGATAATGTTATTAACTATTATGAGCCAATATTTAACAATGCTAATGAATTGGTAGATTATAAAATTGTATTTGCTAATGAGTGCAATCGTGATTATTTCGGTTTAGAACCAGATGAGATTATAGGTAAAAAGGTTTCTGAAGTTTTTCCTGTTCTCGTTGAAAATGGGGATATGAAAGAAATGAAGAGGTGTTATAAGGAGAGAAAGACCGTTGTGTTCGATAGGCCATTGATGATACAAAATGAAAAAATGTGGTTTCATTCTTTAGTCACCCCATTAGAGGGTGGTATATTGGTAACAGCGAGAAACACAACAGCCGAAGAAAATGCCAAGGAAGCGCAGTTACTGTTCAAAAAACGACTAGAAAAGCATAATTTAGAACTATTAAACAACCGTGCTTTTTTAAGTAACATACTTAAAAGTATATCGCATGTGGTTATACACTTTAAAAGTGTAAGAAATAAAGAAGGAAAAATAAATGATTTCAATATATCATTTGTCAATGAAAACGTAACTCCTATTACGGGCGATATTCCTGAGAAAATTAAAAACAAAAAAGTTTCAGAGGTATACCCCGATATTTTTAACCCAGTTGTACTTGAGCACTTGGCTAATGTGGTTGAAGGAGGCACAACCCAGCATTATCAAGTACCATATTATCAAAACAACCGTGAGCAGTGGTTTAGGGCTACTGCTATAAAGCTTGGAGATGGAGTTACGGTAACATTAAGAGAGATAACCGAAGAGAAAAAAACGTCCGATCGGTTAACCCAGCTTAACGAAGAACTTGTTATTCAAAATTCCATTTTATCAGACGCCGAAAATTTAGCTAAAATAGGCAGTTTTATCTGGGACCCAGAAACCGACGATTTGGAGCCCTCTGAAAACTTCTATAATATGTTGGGGGGAATTTCAGAGAACAAAAAAACACCTTTATCAGGGTTCAGGGAATATGTACACCCAGAGGATATTGAAGTTTATGATAGACGAAACCTAAAATCCATAACTCAATTTAGCTCTTTAGAACATACCTTCCGTATTATAACAAAACAAGGAGGCTTAAAGTATTTTAAAACAAATGGGCAGTTTGTAAATAAAAATGGAAAAATGGTTATGGTGGGGGTTGTTCAAGATGTTACAGACAGTATCATAGCTGAAGAAAATTTACTGAACAGCAACTTAAAATTAAAGCAAAGTAATGCAGAACTCGAAGCTTTTAATAGAGTAGCCAGTCATGACCTACAGGAGCCGTTGCGTAAAATTCAACTGTTTATATCTAGAATAGAAGACCGGGAAATAGAGGCTCTTTCCGATAAGGGTAAGTCCTATTTTAAAAAGGTTACCAATGCTGTACAGCGTATGCAGTCGCTAATTAAAAACCTATTGTCCTATTCTAGGATTGATAGCAGCAGAACAGATTTTGAAAACATAAATCTAGATGAAACTTTAAGTAACGTAGAAGAAGATTTAGCTACGGTAATAAAAGAAACAGGGGCAGAATTGACAGCTGATAAACTTCCAGTTTTAAAAGGAGTCGCTTTCCAGATGGAACAATTGTTTACCAATTTAATCTCCAATTCATTAAAGTATAGAAACCTTACTGCGGCTCCAAAAATTGAAATACGATATGAACTTATTGATGCTTCGGGTTTACCTATCCACTTGCCTAAAGAAAAGAAATTTTATCATAAAATCTCATTTATAGATAATGGTATTGGCTTTGATTCCCAATATGCCGAAAAAATATTTGAAGTTTTCCAACGGCTACATCAAAAAACAGAATATACGGGTAACGGTATTGGCTTGGCTACTTGTAAAAAAATAGTGGAAAATCATAATGGGTATATCATTGCAAAATCTAGCGTTGGCTCGGGTGCACAGTTTATAGTCTTTTTACCAGTTTAAAGGGCACTTTTTTATCACAATTTTACTCTTACCGAGTAAAACACCTCTTCTTTTATAGTTTTTTTAACTAATTATTTCCAAAATCCTAAAGTTATATAACACAATCCAAAAGTTATGTAACGAAATATTGCTGCGTTGTAACGAATTTTACACTATTCGTAAAAATCAAACTATAATCCTTTTAACTATGAGTACAGTAGGTATGAACAGCACTTTTAAAAAGCCCTCAAAACAATTTGCTAGAGTAGGAAAATCATGGCCAAGAACATACTTTATGGGAAGCAACTTTTTAAAGAATGTGTTTTGGAGAGTAATAGGAAAAGAGAACAATACAATAGAAAGTTAAATGTCAAACCAAAATCACCCAAATGTTAAGAATAGCAGCTTATACAGTAGTACTATGCTTTATTGCTTGGGGTACAGGTTTCTTTCTTTTTGGAGTAGATATGACGATCCACTTTTTATTGATTGATATAATTGTCCTCACCGTAGTAGCGGCATTAACGATAAACACGAAATTCTAAACCTTAAAATTTAATCTTATGAAAACGATATATTTAAATGCAGACACGATTGAAAAAACTTTTGAGCAACTTAAAACCAATATTGGAGGGGCTATACTAAAAGAGTCGAACGAGTATACTTTAGAAATAAGAAATAAATTTGGACAAGGAACAATACAGGGCGTAGTGCTATCTGGCGGTATTTCCTATATTGAATTTGATCTGAAATTTTATGACGATATTGCTATTTCTATTAACACCCCAAGAAAAAACCCTATCTATTTTGCATATTGTTATCAGGGTAGCCTAACCCATAGTTTCGGCATCGACGGTAAAAAAACGGAGTTACAAAGTTTTCAAACTGGAATTATTTCAAGTAAGCCAAAGGAGGAAAACGTGCTTTACTTCAAAAAGAATGAAAGACTTAATATTACATTAATCACTGTTCAAACATCTCGTTCTTCCAAAAAACCCATAAGCAATGATCTAAAAACAAAATTATACAACACATTCATAAAGGATGAGAGGTTGGAAAACTTTGTATATGTGGGGTCGCAAAACTTGAAGATTGCCGAAAAAATTCAGCAAATTCATGCCATTAGACAAAAAGGATTAGTAAGAACCCTTTTGATTCAAGGATTAGTTAATGTAATTTTAGCTCTTGAAATACAGCAACACGCCGACGACGAAAAAAACAGAAATCGACATCTTGGTATACTTACCACAAGCGAGATGAAAATCATCAAGCAAGTTTCGGAGTATATTGAAGAAAATTTCGATAGGCCATTATCTATATCATTCTTATGTTCACAGTTCGGTATAACAGCCTTAAAACTTCAGGAAGGCTTTAAGTTAATGCATGGCCGTACCGTTTCTACCCACATTAAGTGGGTGCGCGTTCAAAAAGCAGAAGAATATTTAAAACATACCGATATGAATATCTCTGAGATTGTTTATAGTATTGGTTTTTCAAGTAGAAGCTATTTTTCAAAAATTTTCAAAGAAAGCTTTAACTGTAGTCCGAGAGAATACAAAGAAGCCCAAAAAGTGCTACCCATATCAGCTTAATAAGCAAATGTGTGTTATTTAATCTAAAGAATTCCTCGTCAGCTTTCTGAGGGGTTTAGCAGAAAAGTTTGAAAAACGGAGAGTTTTACAAAATACTTTGAAAAAGTATATATTGGATTTATGAGTGAACATATCCACAAGCGACCTAATAAAAGCTTGCTGTTGTATCATGTAATTTATCCAATAAAATATAGGCATTCAATTTTGACTGACCGTGTTAATTCTAGTATAATAGCTTTAGTGTGTTCAGAGATAGAAAACAGATATGAGATCTATTTTATAGAGACAGGTTTAGATGAGAACCACGTTCATTTTTTAGTTCAAAGTATCCCAGTGTATTCTCCAAAAAAGATAGTTCAAACGGTCAAGAGTATATTGGCAAGGGAAATCTTTCGTCTTCATCCAGAAGTAAAAGAGCAATTATGGGGCGGTCAGTTTTGGATAAAAGGGTATTATGTAAATACGTTGGGTCAATATGCTAACGAATAAGTGATAAAGAACTATTTAATGAATCAAGGAAAACAAAAAGAAAATAAACAGATCCATTCAAGTCAATTGAGGCTGTTTGAATAATTGAGATACCGCGCAGCTTGCCTTGCTGTGGGGTCATTCATTTTTAAGCATATGTGGCGTTGCCACAGTTCTAAAGCCCATGTGGTCTGATCCAGAATCTATACTGTTTCCCATTTTGGCAGAAATCCTAAAACTGGCACAATAAGAGGCGTGGCATAAAAATGAGCCACCCTTAATAACATGTTCTATTTGATAAGGGTTATTGGGACTATAACTTTTTGCAGCACCCTTTGGGTTAACAATTGGTTTCGATGTATCTAACTCTTTATAATAGTTTACATTGAATAAATCGCTCGTCAATTCCCAAACATTGCCTGCCATATCGTAAATTCCAATATCGTTTGGCGGGTATGATTTTACCGGAGCGATAAATTCAAAGCCATCTTTAGGTTCGTTTTTAATGGGAAAAACCCCTTGCCACGTATTAGCATATTGGTTTAATAGGCTAGGGTCGTTACCCCAAGTAAAGGTGTTGTTTGCACTGTTACCTTGTGCAGCAGATTCCCATTCGGCTTCGGTAGGTAGTCTTCTATTGGCCCATTCGCAGTAAGCCATGGCATCTTCATATGCAATGTGAACGACAGGAAAATTTTCTTTACCCTCAATACTACTGCCAGGACCCTCTGGGTGTTGCCAGTTAGCACCAACTTTCCATGTCCACCATTGGCTATAATCGCCCATGTTCGCCACCTTATCTACATTCTTGTTGAAGATTAAACTGCCAGGTTGCAATACCGAGTCGTGTGGTTTTGGTGTTCCGGGGGGTAAATCTTTTTTCATTTCTTCCCAAATAATAGGTCGCTCAGCAATGGTTTTGTAACCAGTAGCGTCAACAAATTCTTTAAATTGCTTATTGGTGACTTCTGTAATATCTATAAAAAAACCATCAACGGTGACTTGATGGGCTGGTTTTTCACGGGGCATAGCAAATTGGTCTTCGGGCTTGGCGCCTTGGGTAAAAGTTTTCTTTTCAACCCATACCATGCCTTCGGGAGTGCTTCCTGGTTTAGAGGTTGGTGGTGACTCTAGATGAACTTCTTTTTCTGTATTGTTTGTTGAAGTTGTCTTTTTTGAGTTTTCCTGATTTTTACATCCAATAAAACCAACAGATAAAAGTACCACGGTAAATATGGAGGCAATGGATTTTTTTTTCATTATTTTAAATTCTTTAACGTTTTAATGATTGTCGATGGAACGTAAATTTAGTGGAAGAGGTTATGTTACCTTTTCCATTGAAGTTTCAGTTTATCAAAAAACTTTCTAACTAAATTGTAAACAAATGTATTGGTTTTTGCGTAATTAAACGAAAGGAAGCATACAACAAGTATAAATAAAATGGCCCCTACAATAGCTTCAGTTGCAGATAGGGATTGCTTTAAAAACCACTTGATGCCGTAACCGGTAAAACTTCCGTAGAGCAAAATAAAATGGATAACGTAAATAGACAAAGTCTTTTCTCCAATTTTTGCAATTATTGATTGTTTTAAAAACATTTCTAAAGCATAAAAAACTCCGAATAGCATAAGCACGTTGCCCAGTCGGGTAAACAGGTAATTGTAGTTGGCACTTAGCTTGAAGAGTTCAATATCAAAAACACTATAAAACTCCATTAAAAGCCAAGACGAATGGCCTATTAAAAAATACCCTGCCAAAAGAAAGGTGAGAATGGTTACGGCTTTAAATCGGAAGCGGTGCACATGCCTAAAAAACACAGTAGAGATAAAAGCCCCAAAGGCCGAATACCCGAACCAAGGCAAAATGGTAAATACCGAGCCGTTGGTTTTGCTCATATAGTTAGCTAAAAACAGAGGCGTGTTTTCTAAAGTTAGGTTTCTGTAAAGTGGCTCGGACAAAAAACAAACAAAGCCTATTAAAAATAACACCACCGAAAACACATAGCTATGTTTCTTAAAAACCAAATGAAGCAATACCAAAAAAAT
Source organism: Tamlana crocina (assembly GCA_040429635.1). Taxonomy (NCBI): domain Bacteria; kingdom Pseudomonadati; phylum Bacteroidota; class Flavobacteriia; order Flavobacteriales; family Flavobacteriaceae; genus Tamlana; species Tamlana crocina. The sequence goes on from CP158972.1 coordinate 2,152,985, forward strand.
AAGGGACAAGCCAATGCACTGCAGTACATCGACTGCAAAAAAATAAGGGTTAAACTTGCCGCTAAGCCAACTAAAAACATTAATGCGCAAGCTATAACCAATACCAATTAGAAGCATGCCACGAAAAAGTCCTTTCTTTATCCTAGGCTTGTCGCAGCCCTTTTGGTGAGCCTTTAAAAGTAAATAGGAAAAAACAAGTCCGGAAATAGTGAAAAACGTGGGGGCGGTAATGCCTCGAAAATATGACCAAACGTTATAAGCTATATTTCCGTTGTCTCTAAAAATAGGAGCGAGCAAGGTATCGATAAAATGCCCTTGAAGCATCATCAAAATAGCAAATGCCCGCACGGCATCGATAAAATATAAACGGTTGGTCTGCAATACAAAGTTGGTTTGAATGCTTAAATATACTCTGAAATAATTGAAATGGTACGGCCCTAAAATGATATATTTATAAAATTTTACAGTTTATGGAAAAACTCATCGAAGCTTTTGCCAACTATGCTTGGGGGCTGCACTTGGTTATTTTGTTGATTGGCGGTGGTTTATACTTGTTGGTTTTATCGCGGTTTTTGCCGTTTCGGCATTTGGGTCTTGCCTTCGATGTGCTTCGAGGGAAATATGATGACCCCGATAACCCGGGTGAGATTTCACATTTTAAGGCACTTTCCACGGCTTTGGCATCTACCATTGGCATGGGTAACATTGCCGGTGTGGCGGTAGCTATTTCGGTTGGTGGTCCGGGAGCCATGTTTTGGATGTGGGTGAGTGCCATTGTGGGAATGGCTACAAAATTTTTCACTTGTACTTTAGCCGTCATGTATCGAGGAAAGGATAGCAATGGCGAGCTTCAGGGCGGCCCGATGTATTTTATCGTGGAAGGGTTGGGGCAATCTTGGAAACCTTTGGCAGTTATGTTTAGTGTTTTTGGCATGGTAGGAGCGCTTCCGGTGGTAAATGTAAATCAGTTGACTCAGGCGATAAATGACATTGTATTAATTCCAAATGGGGTTGAAGTCGGGTTAAGGTCTAACCTGATTTTAGCTGCAGTTCTGGTTACAGTAACTGCGGTTATTATTTTGGGAGGTTTAAAACGAATTAGCAATGCGGCCTCAAAATTAGTACCTTCAATGGTGTTACTATATTTTATGTTGGTTATCCTTGTTTTGGTTTCAAATTACCACTCGGTTCCGAAGTATATTATAATGATTTTTACCGATGCCTTTTCAGCGGAATTTTATAAAGGCGATTCTTTTTTCGGAGGTGTTTTAGGGGCTTTAATTTTATTAGGTATTCGTCGTGGTGCTTTTTCAAACGAGGCTGGTATTGGTACGGCACCCATGGCACATGGTGCAGCAAAAACAGATGAACCCGTGCACGAAGGTTTAGTTGCTATGCTCGGGCCGGTAATCGACACTTTAGTGGTTTGCACCTTAACCGCATTGGCTATTTTAGTAACTGGTGTCTGGGAAACCACCTCTGATAATGGCGTAAGCTTAACGGCTGCGGCATTCAGTTACGCTATGCCCAATTATGGTAGTTATTTACTTATGGTTTGTGTATTTGTATTTAGTGTGTCGTCATTATTTTCGTATTCGTATTATGGTACCAAATGCTTGTCGTTTTTAATTGGAGCCGATAAAAAGCACTACTATAATTATTTTTATATTTTAAGCATTATTGTTGCAGCAGTTTCTCCGTTTAGTGCCATGCTCAATTTAATTGATGGCGTTTTTGCGCTAATGGCCATTCCCACAATGTTGGCCACTATAAAATTAGCTCCAAGAGTGATGGTACAGATCAAAACTTATTTTAAAAATACAGTTTGAACCATTTTATTTTTAAATGGTGACCTGCAATTGATTTTAACAATCTAAATATTATATTAGCATTTTACGAAAGATTTTTTGTTGAAGTTCTTAAAAAATTTACTAAAATTTTATTGAAGTGTCTTTAAGGGGCGATTTACCGTTATACGGAAAACTGTTTCCCTGAAGCATTTTCTTTTTTGATTTATTGAATTTCGTACACCACAGATTGAACCACTAAAACACTAAACTAATATGACAAAAAACAAGGCAAAAGCCTACTGGAAAGAAAACATTAGGTATTTATTCATCCTTTTAACTATTTGGTTTTTCGTATCGTTTGGTGCGGGTATTTTATTAAAGGACACGTTAAACGAAATTAAACTCGGAGGCTTCAAATTGGGCTTTTGGTTTGCACAACAAGGCGCCATTTATGTGTTTGTAGTACTCATTTTTGTTTACGTTCGAATTATGAACCAATTAGATAAAAAGTATGGGTACGATAAGTAATTTTATAGCCTTGGCAGAAAGTATCGATGTGCAGAATTGGACCTACATCATCGTTGGAGTTACATTTACACTATATATTGGCATCGCCATTTGGTCTAGAGCAGGTTCTACAAAAGATTTTTACGTTGCTGGTGGTGGGGTATCGCCGCTTGCAAATGGCATGGCTACGGCCGCCGATTGGATGAGTGCGGCATCCTTTATTTCTATGGCTGGAATCATCTCTTTTGCCGGTTATGATGGTGCCGTGTATTTAATGGGATGGACAGGCGGTTATGTGTTGCTAGCACTATTATTGGCACCGTATCTACGTAAATTCGGAAAGTTTACCGTTCCCGATTTTATTGGCGACCGTTACTATTCCAACACTGCCCGATTGGTGGGCGTTATTTGTGCACTGCTGGTGTCGTTCACCTATGTCGCTGGACAAATGCGGGGTGTGGGACTGGTGTTTTCGCGCTTTCTGGAAGTGAATATTAATACCGGAGTGATTATCGGGATGATTATCGTTCTTTTTTATGCCGTACTTGGTGGGATGAAAGGTATCACTTATACGCAAGTAGCGCAGTATTGCGTGCTTATTTTTGCGTTTATGGTGCCCGCTATTTTTATTTCGATTCAAATGACGGGCAATCCTATCCCACAGTTAGGCTTCGGTAGTACTTTGGCCGATGGTTCAGGCACCTATTTATTGGATAAATTAGATGGACTCAGTACCGAACTCGGCTTTGCGGAATATACCGAAGGCTCAAAAGCTACAATTGATGTATTTGCCATTACCTTGGCACTTATGGTAGGTACAGCAGGATTACCACATGTTATTGTTCGTTTTTTCACAGTAAAACGAGTTAAGGATGCCCGAAAATCAGCCGGATTGGCATTGTTGCTCATAGCTATTTTATACACTACAGCACCAGCGGTTTCGGTTTTTGCTAGAACAAACATGATTGAAACGGTGTCGAACAAACCGTATAGTAATATGCCAGAATGGTTTAAAAAATGGGAAACCACAGGGCTTATTGCGTTTACAGATAAAAATAACGATGGAAATATTCAATATGTAGCCGACGAAAGTAAAAATGAATTGTTAGTGGATAACGATATTATGGTGTTAGCAAACCCCGAAATAGCGAAACTACCCAACTGGATTATTGCTTTGGTAGCTGCAGGTGCACTGGCCGCGGCTTTATCAACGGCTGCGGGACTGTTATTGGTTATTTCATCTTCCGTGTCGCACGATTTGATTAAAAAAATGATTAATCCCAATATTTCTGAAAAAGGGGAATTAATTGCGGCACGTTTGTCGGCAGTAATTGCCGTTTGCGTTGCGGGCTATTTTGGAATTAATCCGCCTGGGTTTGTCGCAGCGACCGTAGCTTTGGCATTTGGGCTGGCTGCAGCATCGTTTTTCCCAGCTATCATTTTGGGGATTTTCTACAAAAAAATGAACAAAGAAGGCGCCATTGCAGGAATGGTTGTTGGCATAACTACCATGTTGCTTTACATGATAAAATACCGTTTGGGGTGGTTTGATGATGCGGTACCCGATAAGAGTGAATGGTGGTTTGGCATTTCACCCGAAGGCTTTGGTACGGTAGCTATGGTACTCAATTTTATAGTATCTATAATTATTATGAAATTTACGCCTAACCCACCTGAAGAAGTGCAGGATATTGTTGAAAATATAAGAATTCCCAGTGGAGCGGGAGCAGCGACCCATTAATGGAATGAAAAATTGAGTTTAGCTATGCAGCCAAGTTGTTGGTAGAAAAAAATAAGAAAAGCGCGTTTTAATTTTTAATTTAGAGAACGCTAAACGATACAAAATAAAAGACAATTCATGAGTAATTATCACATTAAACACTTAGAAGAATATTACCAAGTTTATAGAAAATCAATACGTGAACCCGAAAATTTTTGGGAAGAAGTCGCTGAAGAGCACTTTATGTGGCGCAAAAAATGGGACAATGTATTAAGTTGGGATTTCAGCAAACCCGAAATCAAATGGTTTGAGGGTGCTCAACTGAATATTACCGAAAACTGCATCGATAGGCATTTGGCCACGCGAGGAGACAAAACTGCTATTTTGTTTGAACCTAACAATCCGGAGGAAGCATCAGAACATATTACATATAGTGAATTGCATAAACGTGTAAATAAGTTTGCCAATATATTGAAACAGCAGGGCATCAAAAAAGGCGACCGTGTTTGTATTTATGTACCTATGATTCCGGAGTTGGCTATTTCCGTGCTGGCTTGTGCCAGAATTGGTGCTATTCATTCGGTAGTTTTTGCCGGATTTTCATCTACCGCATTGGCCACCCGAATCAATGATTCCGATTGTAAAATGGTTATTACAGCCGATGGTTCGTACCGCGGCGCCAAAACCATTGACCTTAAAGGGATAGTAGACGAGGCCTTGAAGGGGTGCCCCGAGGTAAAAACCGTTTTGGTGGCTAAGCGCATTAACTCAGAAATTTCAATGAAAGCAGGTCGCGACCAATGGCTGCAACCGCTTTTGGATGAAGCTTCAGACGATTGTAAAGCTGAGGTAATGGATGCCGAAGATCCGCTTTTCATTCTTTATACTTCCGGTTCTACCGGAAAGCCCAAAGGGATGGTGCACACCACAGCCGGTTATATGGTTTATACGGCTTACACCTTTAAAAATGTGTTCCAATACAGGGAAAACGACGTGTATTGGTGCACGGCCGATATTGGGTGGATTACTGGGCACAGCTATATTGTTTATGGTCCGTTGGCCAATGGGGCTACTACCGTAATGTTTGAAGGCGTGCCGAGCTATCCTGATTTCGGGCGCTTTTGGCAAATCGTAGAAAAGCATAAAATCAATCAGTTTTACACCGCTCCAACAGCCATTCGTGCCTTGGCTAAACAAGGTGTCGAGTTGGTTGAAAAATACGATTTATCGTCATTAAAAGTGTTGGGCAGTGTAGGTGAACCTATCAATGAGGAGGCTTGGCACTGGTATAACGATGTGATTGGTAAAAACAAAAGCCCTATTGTAGATTCGTGGTGGCAAACCGAAACCGGAGGGATTATGATTACGCCAATTCCTTATGTTACACCTACAAAACCCACCTATGCCACCTTGCCATTTATTGGCATTCAACCTGCGTTATTGGATGAAAGTGGCAAAGAGTTAAAGGGCAACCAAGTGGAAGGGCGTTTATGTATTAAATTCCCGTGGCCCTCTATTGCACGTACCATTTGGGGCAACCACGAACGTTATAAAGAAACCTATTTTTCGGCTTACGAAAACAATTATTTCACAGGAGATGGTGCCATGCGTGATGAGGTGGGGTACTATCGTATTACGGGTAGGGTAGATGATGTGATTATAGTGTCCGGACACAACTTAGGAACAGCACCTATTGAAGATGCCATTAACGAGCATCCAGCAGTAGCCGAATCGGCCATTGTAGGCTTCCCGCACGATATCAAGGGCAGTGCGCTTTACGGATACATTACGCTCACCAATCCAGGGGAATCGCGAGACCATAATAACCTGCGTAAAGAAATTAATCAGTTAATTTCAGACCGTATTGGGCCTATTGCCAAGCTCGATAAAATACAGTTTACGCAAGGCTTGCCAAAAACGCGTTCGGGTAAAATTATGCGACGCATTTTACGTAAAATAGCCAGTAAAGACACCAGTAATTTGGGCGATACCAGTACGCTATTGAATCCGGAAGTGGTTCAGGATATTATGGATAATGCTTTGTAATTTATATTTATCTATTCAACAAATAACCCCAATTAAGATGTTTTCTTTTATCTAAACGAGCCAATATTTTTAAAAATACCAAAGCCGTGATAAGCGCATCGCCAGTGGCGGTGTGCCTATCTATAGGTTGAACGTTCAGTTCGCTGCATAAATAATCTAATGTATAGGGTTTGGTGTTGTCTTTATAGATTACATGTAACGACTTTTTGTAAAGAACACCAGTATCAATAAAATTGTTTTTTAGTTTTCCTAGGCCATGCCTTAACAACATGTTATTCATCATATCCCGGTCAAAACTGGCATGATGGGCAATTAAAACGGCATCTTTTATATAGTCCAAAAATAGCTTTATCCCTTCGAGTTCTGATATTTTTTCTTCGGAACCGTTGCGTATAATACCGTGTATTTTTACGGTTTCGGCTTTAAAAACATCTTGTTTTAAATATACTTCTAAAGTGTCGTTCACCGGAATGGTTTTTCCAATGATGGCCACTGCACCAATCGATAATACCCGATCTTCTATTTTATCGAATCCTGTCGTTTCTGTATCAAAAGCTACAAACCGGGTGTTCTCGATGTCGCCTTTCTTCTTTTTCTTAAAGTGGGCTAAATAATCCAACCAAAAATCGGGATACTCCTTTTTCTTTTTAAAAAACCAATTCCATGCCATGTTTCTGTTTCAGTTTTAGAGTTTTGTTGTTTGTTTTCGGTTTAACACGCTATGGGTTTATACAAAATTTTTTAAATCGAAACGGACTTTAAGCACTTCCTGAATATCATGGATGGGCTTAAAACAGCGTCTCAGTTTCAATTGCTCTTCTTTGGTGAGGGTTTCTATTTCAATGAATTTGCCCGTATTGTTGTGCAAAAAGCCCTGCTTGGTTTTAAATTTCGATAAGGCTTTAAATGCGTATGCACAAGATTGATAAAGTTCTTTGTTGTTATAATCAATGTCGGCTAGTTTTTCAAAACGCTCGGCCGTGTTGTTGACCCCTTTTATTTTATTTTGTAAAATGAGCAGTCGGGCCGCATCCACCAACGGCATAATAGCACGGTTTTTAATATTGAAAAGATCTTTTTGTTGGTTGTCTTTTTCAACGGCAAATTGCTTGAAAAAACCTAATGGCGGTGGATTTTTCAAGGCATCGCGGCCCAAAAATTTAAAAAACATCGAGGTTTTTTCGAGGGTTTCATAAATGGAATCAGATAGTTCGTTTACCAAACTTTTTTTCCCATAAACATGACTAAAATCGAAAAAGATGGAAGACAGCAATATGGCTTTGTCGTCGGTATTCAAAATCCAATCGCCAAATTGGGCTTTCCAATCGGTGATGGTTTTGCACCAGTCGGGGTTGCTGGCCATCATACCGGCTTCGCAATATTCAAAGCCTATTTTGTTTAACGACTTGCTAACCAGTTTCCCAAGTTCCACAAAATAATCTTGCGTTTCTTGGTGTTTTTCCTCAGGAACGTCCTCAAAAATAATGGCATTATCTTGATCAGTAAACAATAATTGTTCTTTTCTCCCTTGGCTGCCCAATGCAATCCAAGAGAATTTTACTGGTGGCTTTTTAGGCATTTTCTTTAGTGCAATTTCAACCGCACGAACGGTAACGGCGTCGTTAATTTGGGCAATAATTTTTGTAATATGGCCAATGGGCATATTTTGCTCCAAATAACTTTTTAATAAATGATTGGCCTTAAGCCTTGCCGCCCTGAGTTTTTTGGTGCGTTTGGCTCGTTTTATTTCCTTTAAAATAACGGATGGCGTGTTTCCCAAAGTGGCCAAAACATCATGATGGGTGAGCACCCCAATGAGTTTGGAGTTTTCGGTGCCGTCTTTAGTGATGCACAAATGCCCAATGTTATACTGAACCATTTTTAATTGGCCTTCGGCAACGGTTAAATCTCTTTTACAAGTGATTACAGGCGTACTCATAATATTTCCTACATTGGTGTCGATGGGAAAAATGCCCGTGGCAATTTTGTTTTTAATGTCGCTATTGGTAATGATTCCTACGGGTTTATCATTGTCGTCAACCACAATAATGCAACCAATTTTATGATTTTTCATTTTTATGGCGGCCTCTTTTAAAGTGGAATGGTGATGACAGGTTATGGGATTCTTGGTATAATTTGCTGTTTGAAAATACTCAATGTCTTTTGAGGTATTGGGCAAATAATCCACGAAAATTTTACTGTTTTCTTCAGCCGTATAGGGGTCGAAGGTATTCGTGGCGAAAGCCGTAATCAAGAATTTATAAACATTCGTATTGTCCGCACTTACCCGACGAAAAATATTAATAGGAATTGCATAAACAATGGATTCTTCGTTGGCTTTGGCCGTTAATTTATACGACTCTTGTGCAATGAGCGGACGAAGCCCAAAAAGGTCGCCACCATCACTAATATTTACCACAACCTGTTCATTTTCGTTGGTGGTGTGGATTAAGGTTACCGCTCCATTTCTTACTATATAAAACACATTATTGAACGGGTCGCCCTTTTTAAAAATAGTGTCACCTTTTTCCAAATAAACGATGGAAACTTCCGTTGAAATTTTCAGTAAATCGTCGGCTTTTAAATGGTTGAAAGGCGGGAAGTTTTTTAAAAAATCGTAAACGCGATAAGCAATGGAATTATTCATGTAGTCTTTTTGATATTGTAGTTGGAGTGAAGCTTTTTATAGTAATCGTTAATTGTAGATGGTTATGGATTTCTATAAATTCGTCAGTTCGAGTGGATTTTTCGATTGAAAATGAGAAAAAGTTTTATCGAGAATTCGAATTTTTCAACCCAAAAAGTTCTCGATACAATTCCTTATGGCTTCGGAATCAATCGAACTGACGCCAAAACTATATATCATGTTCAAAATCCATAACAGATTGTTGATATTAAACCATTTTAAAATCTAAAAGCAGATCGCCTTCAATGGAGGCTTGTATGTGGTCGCCTTTATGGATTTCTCCCGTTCCAGAGGCTGGCGTACCTGTAAAAATAAGGTCGCCTGGCTCTAAAGTCATGAATTTTGAAGTGAATGCAATAATATCGCTAAAATTGTAAATCATCAAACAGGTGTTTCCAACTTGTTTTTCTTCACCGTTTATAACCAAATTAAAGTTGATGTCGTCTAGTTTTGGAAAGTTGGAAACCGGTTTAAAACTTGAAATCGGAGCTCCGCCATCAAATCCTTTTCCTAAATCCCATGGGCCTTTATTTTCTCTACTGGCATTAAAAATATCTTTTGCCGTAAAATCAATGCCGATACCAATTTCCGAAATAAAAGAAGCGGCATTATCCAAACTAATATCTTTTCCTTTTTTACCAATTTTAACCACCAATTCCGCTTCATAATTCAATTGTTTAGTAAAACTCGGGTAGGCTACATTATCGTTGTTCTTTACAAGGCTTGATTCCGGTTTAGAAAATATAATCTGGTTTCCGGTTTTGTTGGCACTGATTTCATCAGGATTAGAAACATAGTTTTTGCCAATAGCAAGTATTTTCATGTTATTTTTAGTTTAAAGTTAGAAGTGTAAAATTAGTAAATTACCCAATTAAAATGGATATAAAAGTAGTAACCTGAATTGGTGCCGATGCTCACTGTCCGTTGCTATAAAGAAATACGTTGGAGAGCCATGGTTATGAAATCATAGTGTGATTTGGAGAAGACCGAGTTTTAACTCAATGGAACAATCAGCACAGGTATTTTAGATTCCTGAATAATTTGTTTGGAAACACTCCCTATAATGGCATTGTACAAAAAGCTGTGATCGTTGTAACCGGCAATGATGAGGTTGATGTTTAATGAGTTGGCTTTTTCCATGATGGTTTTAACCGTAGCCCCTTGAATGAGCAATGCTTCGGCGTTTAGTCCGCTTTCTTTTAGGGCGGCACTGTACTGCTGGATTTTTTTATGTTCGTCCCACAATTCATTGGCCCTTAAATCGCGTTCATGCTGTGGGCCGACTTCATAACCCACAAAGTCTGGATTGGGAGCAGCAATATGGAGCACCCATATTTTAGATTGGAATTTTTCGGCCAATTCGGTGGCTTTGTCGAGCAGAATTTGTTCGTTTCCGTCAAAATCTATGGTGACCAGAATGTTTTTCATTTTAATTAAAATTAAACCACTATTAAGTTACAAAATTTTAAGGATTTTGGAGTGAACGATTCAGCAGTTTTTGTATTTGTCGTGCAAGCCAACACCATTTAAAATCATGGGTGTTATTTTGATGATGCGACTTTGTTTGGTAGCATCGCGTTTGGCCGATTCGATGTGTTCACAATATTCGCGCTGTTTGCCAGGCGTTAAGTTTTTAAATGCTGTTTTTAGTTCGCCATTTGCGTTTAATGCTTGTTGCAGTTCCCTCGGAACAACGGTTTTCTTTTTACTTCGGTTGGGTTTCAGTTCTTTGCCCAACTTTTGATTGTCTATCGCTTCCTTAACATAGGCCAATACCATGTTTTTGTCAATATTGTCTATTGATTCAAAGCGCATTTGCCTCAAGGCTTTGGTTTTGTTTTCTTGGGCATTGACCAAAACATTGTGCGCATCCTTCAAAAATACCCCGTTAAAAAACCAAATACCGAAATGGTTTTTAAAAGCGCCCAAACCCAAAACATTTTTGCCGTTTACGGTATAAACGGGCGCTCCCCATTTTATGGTTTCTTCAACGTCTGTGGTGGTAATAATATCCCTTAAAAGTGTTAGAGATTCGCTGTATTTACTGTGTTTTTCAATGTATTCTTCAACTGCAGAAGTTTTCTCCATATTGCTCTATTTATTGTTCCATAGAATAGAAAAACTGTTCGTTAACAATTTTTCCGCCTTTTACTTCAAAAACACCCAGTTCTTCCATTTGCTGGCGTCCACGGTCTTTAAAAGTAACATCGAAAGTCATTTTGCTGGTAAAGTGGTTTTCGGCCACTACGGGATCCGAAATGTTGCCTCCGTGGAATTCTTCAACATTATCCAACCATTGTTTGCTTTTGTTCCACACGTTTTGCTTACCGCTAACTTGCTCTTCGGGGTAACCCGGCATTTCCTTGCTTACAATATCATCGGCATACAGTTGCTCGATACATTCTAGGTTTTTGCCCTCTCTGCACATTTGTGCCCACTGGTTTGCTACGTCTTTTGTACTCATGATTTTTAGTTTTTTTAGTTGACTCTTAAAGTTACTAAAAAAAGTAATGTGTTTGCGTTAAGGGATTGTTAGGGTTTTCAAAAATGAAATAGCTTCATTGTTATTCGGTTTAAAAGTTTTTGTTCGGGTAAAGCTAAAATGGCTTCTATAAACTGTTAGACTTCGAATTTTCCGGTTTGATCATTTAAAATTTGAGTTCAAATTACAATAAAATATGCTTATTTTGTAAACTGAAAAGGAAGCAATACCATATGGCAGAATTTATAAAGATTTACGAAGAAAACCCCAATCCGCGGGAAATTGAAAAAGTAGTGCGTGTTTTAAGAAGTGGCGGCCTCATTATTTATCCCACCGATACCGTTTATGGTTTGGGATGCGATATTACTAATATAAAAGCCTTGGAGCGTGTGGCCAGAATCAAGGAAGTGAAACTTGAAAAAGCCAATTTTTCGTTTGTTTGCCATGATTTAAGTAATTTAAGCGATTACGTAAAACAGATTGATACTTCGGTGTTTAAAATTTTGAAACGGGCACTTCCTGGCCCCTATACCTTTATTCTTCCGGGATCTAAATCGTTGCCCAATCCATTTAAAAAAAGGAAAACCGTAGGTATCCGTGTGCCGGATAATAATATTGCCTTGGAAATTGTAAAACAATTGGGTAATCCAATTATTTCAACCTCCATTCGTGATGAAGACGAAGTGTTGGAATATACCACAGACCCCGAATTGATTCTCGAAAAATGGGACAACCTGGTCGATTTGGTTATCGATGGAGGTTATGGTGGCAATGAACCTTCCACGGTTATCGACCTGTCGGAAGATACGCCAATCGTGGTTCGCGAGGGCAAAGGCGATTTGGAGATTTTTTAAAATAAACCTGTCCAAAAAAAAAGAGTCATTCTGAATCCCGATAATTATTGAGATTAGAAATGTCATCATTTTAATCGTATAACGAAATTACTGGGTTTTACCTTTAATTAAATTATAAACATAAATGAAAAACAGAATATTAGGAAATCAAGGATTTAAAGTGAGTGAAGTAGGGTTGGGATGCTGGCAATTGGGTGCCGATTGGGGCAACGACATCTCTAAAGAAACGGCGTTCAATATTTTAAACGAAGCCGTAAAAAATGGGATCAACTTCTTTGATACGGCCGATGTTTACGGCAACGGAAAAAGCGAAACCCTAATAGGTGAGTTTCTAAAAACCACAGATGCCCCCATTCGGGTGGCTACAAAATTTGGGCGTGCAGCCAATGTGTTTCCCGATAAATACTCGAAAGCGGCCTTATACAGTGCTGTAGATGCTTCGCTTAAAAACTTGGGGGTTGAATCTCTAGATTTAATGCAACTACACTGTATTCCCACGCATTATTTGATGAAGGGCGATGTTTTTGATTGGTTGCGCGAATTGCAATCCGACGGACTCATAAAACATTTTGGTGCTAGTGTAGAAAGCGTTGAGGAAGGTTTGATTTGCCTCGAACAGGAAGACCTTTTGTCTTTACAGGTTATTTTTAACATTTTCAGGCAAAAATTGGTTACTGAACTGTTTCCGAAAGCTGAAGAAAAAGGGGTTGGTATAATCGTGCGTTTACCGTTGGCGAGCGGATTGCTTACTGGAAAGTTCGATCAGAACACCACTTTTGCTGCCGATGACCATAGGAATTACAACAAAAATGGGGAAGCCTTTAATGTGGGCGAAACCTTTGCTGGTTTACCGTTTGAAAAAGGAGTGCAACTGGTTGATACCATAAAAAAGGACCTGCTGCCAGAAGACTTAAATATGGTACAATTGGCATTGCGCTATATTTTAGATCACGACGCCGTAAGCACCATTATTCCGGGGGCAAGTCGTCCAGAACAAGTATTGGGCAATGCCTCGGTGTCAAGCCTTGACCCATTGGAGCCGCAGCTTCACGAAAAATTAAAGCAACTTTATCAAAATGAAGTCCACGATGCCATTCGTGGCGTATATTAACCCTATAAATTATTTAAAAGTTAATGGATCATTTAATAGCGTTTTCAATAACGGTCTTTACTGGTTTTTTTGCCATTACCAATCCCATTTCCAACATGACGATTTTTATGTCGTTGGTTGACGAAGCCGATGTTACCGAAAAACGGGCCATCAGCCGAAAAGCAGCTTTCGTGGCTTTTATTATCGTTTTGGTATTTGTGATTTTGGGCAAGTTTATTTTCCAATTGTTCGGTATTACCATTCCGGCGTTTAAAATTACGGGGGGCATTTTAATTTTCTATGTAGGTTTTGAAATGCTGCAATCGAAAAAATCGAACGTGAAGCATTTAAACAAAACCAAGTTGGATGAAGATATTGCCATTTCACCATTGGCCATTCCTATTATTGCTGGCCCCGGAACCATTGTTACGGCCATGAACTTCGTGTCTAATGCGGGGTATGTAAAAATCGCTATTGTTATCGCCATTTACGCCGTAATGTGTTTTCTCAATTATCTGGCCTTTAATTTAAGCGGCTTTATAGTTAAAAACTTGGGCCGAAACGTTATTTCAGTAATTGGTAAAATTATGGGTTTAATCATTGCCATTATCGGTACCAGCATGATCATTCAGGGGATAAAAATATCGTTTGATTTGCCGATGCTTCAATAAGCAAATTACCGATTAGAAAACCGACTGTTCCAAATGGCGAATTAAAGTTCTTCCCACGGCTTACCCCAAAGAAAATAAGGCAAAAGCCAATCACCTTAAACCAAAAGAAGCACAAATAGATAAATTGCGTGGTTTTATACTCGGGGTGGAAATAGCTTTCTGGAAAGCTCAATGCCAATAAAAATGCAGCCAAAACGGTGGTGACAATCAGCGTGTCTAAATTTCGGAAGGGATACATGAGCCACTTGCGCCACACGCTTAAATCGTTGCCCCATTTGTGAATGAGGTAATAATAGCCATTGCCCATAGGTGCAAACAAGAGCGGGTCGTCGTAATTTTCAAGTCGGAAGAGTTTGCTCGGCGCCATAATTTTAAAATCGCCCAAAGTGCATTGGTGCGCTTTTTCCAATTTTTTGATTTTATTAATGGCTTCGTTGGGTATCTCGCCTTTAAACAAATGGCTCTCCAAAAACCGAAGGCGGTACACCACGCATATTTTTTTGATGTCTTCGATATGGAAAATCTTATCGGTTTCGAGTAAATTGAGGTTGAAGGGGTTGTGCCCAACTTGACTTTTCTCATTTACCAAAGCCTCGCGAATAGCATCTTCGTGCTGGGCATCATCGGTCAAAACCTGCTGCACTTGTAGCAAAATGTCGTTGGCTTTGCTGCGTTTGTTGCGCTGTTTTAAAAGTTGTTGTTCAATATTAACTAGCATGGCGTGGAAGCTTGGTTCTTTAAAGTTACGGAATATTTTGTTGTCTTTAATTGTTGACAATTCTTTAATAATAATTGTAAGAAAGAGAGTCGTATTAGAGGGAAAAGTTCTAAATTGGCTTTCGTGGGATAAAATAATTCAAACAAGGACATCTTACCTTGTGGTGCAGTAAAATTGAAGAACAAAAAATGAGAATAAAGGAAGACATTCCAATTCTAGGAAAGGTTACGGTAAACTTTCTTGATTTAAGTGCAAAATTGTATCAACATTATATTGATATTAAAGAAATTGATAGACAAAAGAAGACAGCTCATTTAGGTTTAATTTCTCACGCTTTCAAAAACTCTAATCATAGCAGATTTGATTACTTAATATTACAATGTGTAATTTCAGAACTAATCGAAAATACGTTTAAAGGGACAACCAACGCTCAAGGAAACATAACGATAGATGGAAATAAACATTTTGGAAATGATATAATTAAAACTTGGATTTTACTTTCTAACTTCGGTCACTGTAAAAATACCATTGGTGATGAAAAAACGCTACTACTCGAATGTATTCATAATAAGTCTTTTAAAAGAAAGCTGTTAAATTGTATAAAGGACAAACGGCTAAAAAAATGGTCGCAAGAGGTAATCACTAATTTTGATTATGTTAAATTTCATCACATAATCAGTTTTGTTAGAATATATAAAACATTTACTAGACGTATTGATAGACAAGAAGAACTAATTAAAATATATAAACTCTTACTTTTACCTGAAGATGAAAATGACCAAATAGCAAGTTCAAACCAAATTTCTCGATTAAAAAACATTTATTATATTCTTAGAGATATTTCTATAATTTCTTTGGATTCTAGAAATAGTTCTCTTCCTTTCAGCTTAGATATTCTCTCTACAGTTTTGTCATTGGATTCGTTCGAAAATAACTATCAAAACAAGAGGATTTCAATTATATTAGAACCACTTATCTCTATACTTTATGATAATCTATATCTAAATATAAAGAGCCAAACGCAGCAAAGGTCTTATGAAATAAACGCCTCTAAGACAATCGATTCAGATGTCGTCAAAAGTTTGAATCAGGCCTTGAGCAATGGCTTGTATAACCCTACATTATGTGATTTACAGCATTTTCTGAGGATTAAATTAGATAAAAAAAACATGGTTTTTGAAGAAGTTTCGAGTGCGACTAAACAAATTTTAAAAGTAAAAAATGGAATTAATGGTGTTGAAGCATCAATAGATCTAAACCCTTTTACAGACAAAAGAGTCATTGACTTTTATTTGGATAAAACTTTTAATATTAAAAATTTTTCTACCTTCATATTTAATATAGGTAACATTGTTCTAGAACAAATTATTGGTACAGCAACAAATGAATTTAATAAAACCAAAAAAATAAACAAAATAATTGATGACAACTTAAACTCTCTGAACATAACCGAACAACAAAAAAAAGATTTCAAAAAACCAATAAGGGAACATATTTCTTCTAACATCAAAAAAGCACTTTTGAATAAAAATTTACCAATTTTTAAAAATATTCTATGGGCTGCATTACGTTATCATTTAGATAGCAAGTATCATTTTGATATAGACAATCATTCTTTCGGAAAATATGACTATTTTGGAATAAAAATAGGAAATCTAAATCCGCTTAAGGAAAATTTCGATAATGCAATAAAAACAGAAAAAGATATAGATAGAATACATGAATTAAATCAGCTAAGAAAGTCCGCCTTCAGAAAATTTGATGGAACTGTTTTAATTTGCTTATCAAGGATAAAAGTTTATAATTATTCTTTACCTCCAAATAAAAGAATTGTAACTGATATTGATGGTGTTATAATGAAATTTAACGATAAAGAGTTGATACTTGAATTGCACGAAAGTAAAAATACAAATAAGCCAGTAAAGGATGCCCTAAAGGATATTAACTCAAAATTGATTAAAACGATTGATACAAAAATTAAAGGTGTAAAGTTACGAGGGATACCTAGTTATGGTGCGAAGATTTATATTCGACATATCTCTAACATTGTATAGCTTTTAGGCATTAATTAGGTTTGCTTGTATACTTGTTAACACTGTAATTTAGTTCTTATATTCCTTTAATCCTTCATTCAACCACATAAAAAAAGCGAAACCCCAATAGGTGTTTCGCTTTTCAGTTTTATTAAACAGAGAATTATATATTCGGAATGATCAATTCTTGGTCGGGGTAAATCACATCTGGGTTTTTCAAAATATCAGAATTGGCCTTAAAAATATCTTGGTATTTGGCGGGGTTGCCGTAATACTGCTTCGCTATTTTCCCTAAAGTTTCGCCACTTTTTACGGTGTGCCTGGCGTATACCGAGGTGTCGGCCACTTTTATATCGGCCATAATATCGGCGGGGTTTTCGCCACCAATTTCCTTGATTTTATCCCAAATCAGGTTTTTTTCATATTGGTACTTTGCGGTGCCCCACACTTTCAGTTTTCCATTTTCTTCTTCCACTTTGCCGTCGGTAACGTTCAGTTTTTCGCCCAAATCTAAAACGGGTTGGTATTTTGCTTTTGCTGTCATAGGTATTAAGTTTTATTTGTTTTAATTTTTTGTTACACTTTATTTTCAATATTATCGACTGTTGTCACCTTGAGCCTTTCGACTTCGCTCAAGATAAACTAAGGCCGAAAGGCCTTGTTAAACGAAGGTTATAATTAGGTTTCGACTCCGCTCAACCTGACATACATTTGTTAAATATAGAAAAAAGCCACATTATATTTATCTATTTTATGGTTAATAATTGTAGCTTCTTTCAAATGGCATAAATAATAACGTTGCAATTAGGCTAATTGATTGAAAATATGTATTTTTGCACTCCTTTTAGCGAAAACGGAAAGATAAAAGGGAACATTTTAAAAATCAATTTATAACGCTTCTGTGTGTTTATCGCTTAAATCTTCCGAGGCATACAGAATACAAATCCCGAATGCTGTTTGGTTTTAAACCATTGCAAACCAAAGCATTCAAGTTAATTAGCATAAATGGCTGAAAACGAAAACAAAGCTGAAGTTGAAGCAACTGAAGCACAAACTGCACAAGCTCCGGTAGTATCTGAAGCACAAGCAAACCCTGAAAAATTCTTAAAGGAGTTTAACTGGCACAACTACCAAGAAGGTATTGACGAGGTTGACGACCAACAATTAAAAGAATTTGAAAAATTAGTAGCCGAGAACTTTGTTGACACTTTAGATGACGAAGTGGTAACTGGTGAAGTGGTACACATTACAGATCGCGATGCTATTATCGATATCAACGCAAAATCTGAAGGTGTTATTTCATTAAACGAGTTCCGTTACAACCCAGATTTAAAAGTAGGCGATAAGGTAGAGGTATTGATTGACGTTCGCGAAGATGCAACTGGTCAATTAGTGTTATCTCACCGTAAGGCGCGTGTAATCAAAGCTTGGGATCGCGTAAACAAAGCACACGAAACTGGCGAGATTGTAAACGGTTTTGTAAAATGCAGAACTAAAGGTGGTATGATTGTAGATGTATTCGGTATCGAAGCATTCTTACCAGGTTCTCAAATTGACGTTAAGCCAATTAGAGATTACGATCAGTACGTAAACAAAACTATGGAATTCAAAGTGGTTAAGATCAACCACGAGTTCAAGAACGTAGTTGTGTCTCACAAAGCGCTTATCGAAGCTGATATTGAAGAGCAAAAGAAAGAAATCATTGGTCAATTAGAAAAAGGTCAAGTATTAGAAGGTGTGGTTAAAAACATCACGTCTTACGGTGTGTTTATCGACCTTGGTGGCGTAGATGGATTGATCCACATTACAGACCTTTCTTGGTCTCGTATCAACCACCCGAACGAAATTGTAGAATTAGACCAAAAACTTAACGTGGTAATCCTTGATTTTGATGAAGATAAATCAAGAATCCAATTAGGTTTAAAACAATTGAGCAAGCACCCATGGGAAGCTCTTGCTGATGAAGTAAAAGTTGGTGACAAAGTAAAAGGTAAAGTAGTTGTAATCGCAGATTACGGTGCATTTATCGAAGTTGCTGATGGTGTTGAAGGATTGATTCACGTTTCTGAAATGTCATGGTCTACACACTTACGTTCTGCACAAGATTTCGTATCTGTAGGTGACGAGGTTGAAGCGGTAATCTTAACTCTAGATAGAGAAGACCGTAAAATGTCTCTTGGTATAAAGCAATTGACTCCAGACCCATGGACTGATATTACAGGTAAATACCCAGTAGGTTCTAAGCACACTGGTATTGTACGTAACTTCACTAACTTTGGTGTATTCGTAGAATTGGAAGAAGGTATTGACGGATTGATTTACATCTCAGATCTATCTTGGACTAAGAAAATCAAGCACCCAAGTGAGTTCTGTAACGTAGGCGATAAGTTAGACGTTGTTGTATTGGAGTTGGATGTTGAAGGACGTAAATTATCTTTAGGTCACAAACAAACTACTGAAAACCCATGGGACAAGTACGAAACTGAGTTCGCTTTAGATACAACCCACGAAGCTGAAATTTCTGAAATCGTTGACAAAGGTGCTACTGTAGAGTTTAACGAAGATATCGTTGCTTTTGTACCTGCACGTCACCTAGAAAAAGAAGATGGCAGCAAATTGAAAAAAGGAGAGAAAGCCGAGTTTAAAATCATTGAATTCAACAAAGAATTTAAGCGCGTTGTAGCCTCTCATACTGCTGTTTTCAAGGAAGAAGAAGCTAAGATTGTAAAACAAGCTGCTAGAAAAGCTGAAGCTGCTGCTGCAGAAGCAAAACCAACTTTAGGTGATGCTAACGATGCTTTACAAGCACTTAAGGATAAAATGGACGGGAAGAAGTAATTCCTATTCCTGCGCAGGCAGGAATCTTTTCATCCTATTGAACAAAAGCCCCGCAGAAATGCGGGGCTTTTTTTATAATAAAACCGAAACTTGTAAAAATAATTCTATTTTTGACGACAACTATATTTACAAATTAAAATGAAAAAACTTCACTTAACTTTTATCGCATTTTTGATGCTTATTTCAGTGCATGCTCAATATGGAATAACTAAAAAAAGGAAACCAGAAGCAGAAATAATTAAAACATTACCCTTATTAGTTGTATTACATGATTACGACGACCCATTATATCAGCGAATGAGAGTTGATTTAAAAGAGGCTATGCAGAAGTATTGGTATTATTCAGAGGATATTACTTTTGTTTCGAAAGATGAATTAAGAGAATATGAAAAGGACAAATTGAAAAGGGACAATTATGCCTACTTGATGTTTTCAGAAAAATTATATCGAGCTAATGTTCCTGCTGGGTGTTTTTGTATAGGCTTACTTAACAAAAAAACATTTACTCATTTTAAAAAGTTTGGTAATTACGATGAGAAGTTAACCATGGCAGACTACAAACAAGGTTTATATTGGTTACAGAAGGATTTAGAAACGGTTTTTGATGCTAAAACATGGAAAGAAAACAACCAAAATACTATTAAAGCGTTTAGGGAAAATGTAGAAACGAGTACTTTACTGGTTGATGAAAGTCTAGTAACCGACGATTTAAAAGATCAAATGGAATCGGTATATAGTTATAATTATAAAATAGTTACAAAAGAAGAAATTGATAGAGCTATAATGTCGTCTTCTCCCAATATACTGTACACCAAACCATATAATTACCTTTCTCGCCCTTTAGTTAAGTCTAATGACGAAGGTCATTCTTTAGCTAGTATGAGGGATAATGTTAATGTTGTAGTTTTAAACTATGTCTATAGTGCCGAAAATAACCAGCCTTTAGCAGCGTTTAAAACAAAGGCAAACAAAAAAACAACGTTAAAGCATTTCAAAAAGGGATTAAAAGTTTTAAAATAGCAACCTCAAAAGCCCCGCACAAATGCGGGGCTTTTTTTATGCATTCGTTTCAACTTCTAATTTTTTGCACTACCTTTGTTTACCAGATACGTTTGGATTAAATATGAGTCAAAAAGTTTTACTTAACGCAAAAGAGGTAAACATCATTCTTCACCGTTTGGCTTGCCAACTTATTGAAAAACACAACGATTTTAGCGACACTGTACTTATTGGTTTACAGCCTCGTGGCGTGTTTTTGGCAGACAGATTGGCAAAAATTTTAAAGGAAGATTACAAAGTTAAAAATATCCAATTGGGGTATTTAGACATTACTTTTTTTAGGGACGACTTTAGAAGAGGCGACAAACCCTTGGAAGCCAACAAAACCAAAATCAACTTTTTGGTAGAAGATAAAAACATTGTGTTTATTGATGATGTACTTTACACCGGCCGAAGTATTCGTGCGGCACTAACCGCCATTCAGTCGTTTGGCCGTCCCAACGAAATAGAGCTGCTGACTTTAATCGATAGGCGTTTCAGTAGGCATTTGCCTATTCAGCCCAATTATAGAGGCCGTCAGGTAGACGTTATAAACGAAGAAAAAGTAAGGGTAAACTGGAAAGAGCACGATAACGAAGATTCGGTTTACTTAATTGAAAAATGATAGGCATAAGCTTGAAGTTTGATGCCAGATTGAGTGTCACACTGAGCGCAGTCGAAGTGTAGTCAAAATCTAAAACATAAAATAATAACTTGAAGTTGGTTAAAAGAATGCACAAGCAACTTTAAACTTTAAACTTTAAACTTTAAACTTTTAGAATGAGCGAATTAAGTGTAAACCACTTATTGGGAATAAAATATCTTAAACCCGAAGATATCCAACTTATTTTTGAAACGGCCGACCATTTTAAGGAAGTGATTAACCGGCCCATTAAAAAAGTACCTTCGCTACGCGATATCACCATAGCCAATCTGTTTTTTGAAAATTCCACCCGAACTAAATTATCGTTTGAGTTGGCTGAAAAACGTTTGTCGGCCGATGTGCTTAATTTTTCATCGGCGCAATCATCGGTAAAAAAAGGGGAGACCCTTATCGATACGGTAAACAATATTTTATCTATGAAAGTGGATATGGTGGTGATGCGCCATCCCAACCCGGGGGCAGGCGTGTTTCTTTCCAAGCACATAAAAGCGAGTATTGTAAATGCTGGCGATGGCGCTCACGAACACCCTACACAAGCTTTATTGGATTCGTATTCCATCCGCGAAAAATTAGGTGAAGTTGGCGGAAAAAAAGTAGTGATAGTTGGTGATATTTTGCATAGCCGAGTAGCGCTGTCGAACATTTTCGCATTACAATTACAAGGCGCCGAAGTGATGGTTTGTGGCCCGAAAACACTGTTGCCAAAATATATAGATAGCCTTGGAGTAAAAGTTGAAACCAATTTACGTAAAGCCTTAAATTGGTGTGATGTAGCAAATATGCTTCGTGTGCAAAACGAGCGAATGGATATCAGTTACTTTCCTTCAACAAGAGAATACACCCAACAGTTTGGAGTAAGCAAAGATTTATTGGATTCATTGGATAAAGAAATCACCATCATGCACCCAGGCCCTATAAATCGAGGCGTGGAAATTACCAGTGATGTGGCCGATTCCAGTCAATCGATTATTCTAGACCAAGTACAGAACGGTGTAGCGGTGCGTATGGCCGTGATATACTTATTAGCTTCAAAAATAAAACAGTAGATTATGATTTTAGACCAAAACGGAAATATCTCTATAATCACGCAAGAACAAGCTACGGTTGTAGAATTAGTGAAAAAAATTCAGGAGTCGTATTCAAAAATAAAAAACTATAATATTATTGTGGTGTTAACCTCATTAAAACCTTTAAGACAAGATGATATAGTGGAGTTTTTGCAAATTTCGAATACACATCGAGGTTCAAAAAAATCGTTCGTAATCGTTAACAATAAAATTGATTTAGATAGTGTTCCAGATGAAATTGTTGTGGTGCCCACCATTCAGGAAGCCCATGATATTATAGAAATGGAAGAAATGGAGCGCGATTTAGGGTTTTAATATGACAGCATACCATCTTGCACAAGTAAATATTGCCAAGCGTTTAGCTCTAATGGACGACCCCATTATGCAAGATTTTGTGAACAACGTTGATAGAATGAATGTCATAGCCGACCAAAGCGACGGATTTGTTTGGCGCTTAAAAGATGAAGATAAAGACGAAGCGGCCGCTATATTTCAAGATGATTCGCTTTTAATTAATATGTCCGTTTGGGAAAATCAGGAATCGTTATTTAATTACACATACCGGTCCAACCACATTGAAGTTTTCAAACGGAAAAAGGAATGGTTCAGTAAAGTGAAGATGGCCCACATGGCGTTTTGGTATGTACCTGTGGGGTATATGCCAACTTTTAATGACGCTAAGTTACGTTTGGATTATTTAAACGCTCACGGTGAAACCCCTTTTGCCTTTACTTTTAAAAGCAAATTTACCATCGTAGATGCCCTAAACTACAAACAGCTTAAAACAAAATGAAACTATCCATTTTAGGCTGCTACAGTGCCACGCCCCGAACGTTAAACAACACCACCTCGCAAGTATTGGAAATAAACAATCACATGTTTTTAATAGATTGTGGCGAGGGTACGCAGGTGGAATTGCGAAAACATAAAATAAAATTCAATCGCATTAAGCATATTTTTATTTCGCATTTGCATGGCGACCATTTTTTTGGTCTGGTGGGATTGATATCAACGTTTAGGTTGCTTACCCGTGAGACCGACCTGCATATTTATGGCCCAAAAGGCATTAAAGAAGTGGTTACGCTTCAAATGAAGTTGGCCGATTCGTGGACCAATTACAAATTGATTTTCCATGAACTCACTTCAAAAGAATCAGAATTAATTTTTGAAGACGATAAGGTGGAAGTGCACACCATTCCGTTAGATCATCGAATTTACACCAACGGGTATTTGTTTAAGGGAAAAGAAGGCTCTCGAAAACTGAAGATACATGCCGTGGAAAGGGCTAATATTAACGTAGCGTATTACAGAAAACTTACCCAAGGTTTTGATGTGGAAAATGAACATGGCGAGCTTATTAAAAACGAAGCGGTAACCAAGCCAGGGCCAAAACCAAAGAGTTATGCGTTTTGTAGCGATACCATGTACAAGGAAGATATCGTGCCCATAATAGAGAATACCACTGTACTTTATCACGAATCGACTTTTTTAAATCAACATGCCCATTTGGCGGTAAAAACAAAACACTCTACCGCACGCGAAGCGGCTCTTATTGCCCAAAAAGCGAATGTAGAAACTTTAATTTTGGGGCATTACTCCACGAGATACGATAATCTAAAAGTATTTAAGGAAGAAGCCGAAGACGTTTTTCCAAATGTTGAACTGGCTAAAGACGGCAAAACTTTTGAGTTTTAATTCAACTCCTTCAAGTTTAAAATCCAGGTTATAGCTTGGCTAATGGAAGTACACCTTTTGATCTTTTTTTTAGTCAGTTGTTTTTCTAAACTGGCATTTCCGAAAGCAAAGTTGTTATAAACCACAAAGGCGCTGGCAATTATTATGTTAAATTCGTCATCAATCCTATTGTAACAGCCCGGATCGGTAGAATAGGAGTGTATGCGGTTTGCAATAAATCCGAGCTTAGTGTTTTTTCCGTAAAAGCCTATAAGTTCGACCATTAAAAGCCTGAGTTTTTCATAAGTTAAATGCTCGCCTTCGTTTATTTCAGAAGCATAAAATTTTTCAAAAAGGTAAAACGTTCCAAACGGAAGCGTTAACTTATGTGAAGGGTTGTTTTTATAATACTCTGAAGTTTCTAAATACATGGAAATCAAACGAAGTTTTATTGATTCAACAGATTGTTTTCAACTATTTTTTCTCAAATAAGGTCCATTCAATGGCTGCTTCCAATGAGTCAAAGCGCTTTATATTTACAGGAGCAAAATGCTTCTCTAAGGCTGCGTTGATTGAGGTCATTTTATTATAGTACACAATAGCCCCCGAAGATATAACACTATTGTAAGTTTGGTCTACTAATTCCCAAGTCTGGGGATCCATGGAATACGAATTTACACGATGCGAAATATATCCCCATTTTGTGTTTTTTCCATAATACTCAATAACTTTATCCATTACAGTCTTTATCATCTCCCAATCAAAATGAATACCTTCGTTTAATTCGGAAACAACAAAACCATCACACAAGTAAAAATTACCAAAAGGCATTTGCAACTTGTGGGGTTTTAAATCACTGTAATATTTTTTTTCTTCGAAAGTCATAAAGAAAATTCATACTATAAAATTAGTGATTTTAATATCATGTTGCTACAAAGCTAGAGCGTTTTTTTGTTAATTTGTATTTATGGAAAAGGACTTAAGCAACTACAGGAAATCTTATGAAAAGGCAGAATTACTTTTGTCTGAAGTACCCGAAAACCCTATTGAACTGTTTCAAAAATGGTTTTACGAAGTTGATGCGCATTTTCCAGAGAATGAAACCAATGCCATGACCATTTCAACTATTGGCTTAGATGCTTTTCCCAAAAACAGAGTGGTGTTACTCAAAAAATACACTTTTGAAGGTTTTATTTTTTACACCAATTATAATAGTGAAAAAGGAAAGGCCATTGCCGCAAATCCTAACGTTTGTCTGTCATTTTTTTGGCATGGAGCAGAACGGCAAGTCATTATAAAAGGAAAAACTGAAAAGATAGCTGAGAATTTAAGCGATGGTTATTTTGAATCCAGACCAAGAGGAAGTCAATTAGGGGCTTTGGTGTCCAATCAAAGTGAAGTGGTAAATCGCAAAGATTTAGAAAAAGAACTTATAAAATTAGAAAAGCAGTTTGCTGGAAAGGAAATACCAAGGCCATTACATTGGGGCGGCTACATTGTAAAGCCTGTTGAAATGGAATTTTGGCAAGGACGCCCCAATAGACTTCATGACCGTATTCGCTATAAACTTTTGGAAGATTTTAATTGGCAAATAGATCGATTGGCACCATAAATTTATTTGAAAATAAATTCTTTCAAAAAACTACATTTTAACGATTAAAAACATTAAAAATCGATTAAAGACATGTTTTTAGTCGATTTTAACTTTTTATTAACATTTACTTCGGGTTAGGATTATAATTTTACAATCCCAAATCTAAAATAACTTAACCCACATGAAGTTACCAATCAAACTGCCGTTATTGGCTTTGTTGGCTATGCTTTCGTTTTCATCGTGCTCTACCCATAACTTAGATGATGATGCAGAAGCTATAGAACTTAAACTAGTTGCCCAACAAGCCAAGTTAATTGAACTAGAAATTTTAGAACTCATTAACGACCACCGTATTTCACAGGGTTTAAATCCTTTAGAAGATATGGATATTGTAAAATCTGTAGCCTTTAGCCACACCGATTATATGGTGGATAGTGGAGAGGTTTCCCACGATAATTTTTATTCACGGAGCAATTACCTAAAATCTCACGCCGGAGCAAAACGAGTTTCAGAAAACGTGGCTTACGGTTATAGCTCTGCCGAGTCCGTAGTACGAGCTTGGCTTAAAAGTGAAGCGCATAAAAACAACTTGGAAGGCGATTACACAAACTTTGATGTATCGGCCGAAAAAAACGAAGAAGGTAGATGGTATTATACCAATATCTTCATTAAGAAATAAAACACCCAAAAAACATTAAAAGCATCCTTTTTAATTTCAATTAATAGCCATTAAAGAAACTTAAGAGGACACACTGATAACTCAATAAGTTATTTAAATTTTAGTTTGGACTAAAATCCCCTTTATTACGAGGGGATTTTTTTATGTAACCATGTTCAATATTACTTCAACAAAAAGTCTTTTAAATCTTCGTAGGTTGAAACCATAACCGATTCCTTTTCCTTGCCCATTACCGATTGTATTTGCTCCGGCAATGGTTGTTCTTCTTTTACAACCTCTTCCACCACATCCAAAAACTTGGTAGGGTGCGCGGTTTCCAAGAACACACAATGCGCCTTCGGGTTTTCCTTTAAGTACGATTTGCATCCTAAATATCCAACGGCACCATGCGGGTCGGCCACATAATTATAATTGTCGAAAATTTCGAGCATCGCTGCTCTGGTTTCGTCGTCGGTGAAACTGAAAGACGATAAATTTTCCTTTAAGGTTTCGAAGTCGTTTTTGTAAATTTCCTGAATACGGACAAAATTACTTGGTGCGCCAACATCCATCGCGTTACTGATGGTTTGTATAGAAGGTTTTGGTTCGTACAATTGCGATATTAAATAACGCGTTACCACATTATTTACATTGTTTGAAGCTACAAAATGCTTGATGGGCAACCCTAATTTTTGCGCCATCATTCCGGCACAAATGTTTCCGAAATTACCGCTGGGCACCGAAAATACGATATCTTCATGTTGATTATGCAATTGCTTATAAGCAAACATAAAATAAAATAGTTGTGGCAACCAACGCGCCACATTAATAGAGTTCGCAGAAGTGAGCTGCATTTGGCTTGTTAGGCTTTCATCGAGAAAAGCTTTCTTTACCATGGCTTGGCAATCATCAAAAGTACCGTTAACTTCCAAGGCCTTTATGTTTTGGCCTAAAGTGGTAAGTTGTTTTTCTTGAATCTCACTCACTTTTCCACTAGGGTAAAGAATCACTACATTCACCCCTTTAACCCCTAAAAATCCGTTCGCAACTGCACCACCGGTATCACCCGAAGTGGCCACCAAAACGGTTACTTCTTTGTCGTTGTTTTTATTGAAATAGCCTAAACAACGCGCCATAAAACGGGCACCAACATCTTTAAAGGCCATGGTTGGACCGTGAAATAATTCCAACGTCGAAATATGGTCATTCAATTTAACCACAGGAAAATCAAAAGACAAGGTTTCTTCAACGATTGTTTTTAAAACATCTTCTGGAATTTCGGGTACAACAAATTGTTTAATGGCCTCGAAAGCCAATTCCGAATAATTTAAATCGTCAATATTTTCAAAAAAAGACTTTGGCAGTGGCGTAATACTTTCTGGAAAATACAAGCCTTTATCGGGAGCCAAGCCTTTAATTACGGCATTTTTGAATGTTGAATTAGGAACTTTATGGTTAAGTGAATAATAATTCATTGTTAGTGTTGTTCAATTATTTTTATACCTTCAGTATTGATTTTTGAAATATGAATATCAAAATTATATTCGGTAGCCGAATAGACTTTATTCATGGCATCGGCCACACTTTTAGCGGTTTCTATGCTTTTGCTTAATGCAAAAATAGATGGACCAGACCCCGAAATACAAGCGCCTAAAGCCCCTGCTTTTAGCACTTCATTTTTAACCTCGTTGTAGTGTGGAATCAAGTTACTACGATGGGGCTCCACGATAACATCATGAAGGGAGTCTTTTATTAAATCGTAATTACTGGTATGTAGCCCGTGTATTAAACTGCCTAAATTAGACCATTGCGTAATAGCATCGGTAAGCGTCACTTCTTTGGGCAAAACAGCACGGGAATCGGCGGTTTTTATTTCAATTTGCGGATGAATAATAGAAGCGAATAAATCGTCGGGCGAGGGGATTTCCAAAATATTCAATGGCGCAACGCTTTTTACGAGCGTAAAGCCACCAAAAAGGGCAGGGGCCAAATTATCGGCATGCTCACATTTACTGGCCAAAGCCTCGCCTTTAATGGCAAATTCCGTTAATTGTGTTTTATTGAACGGCCTACCCAAAATTTCATTCATGCCAAATACACTTCCCACGGCACTGGCGGCACTGCTGCCAATGCCGCTTCCGGGTTTGATGCGTTTGTAGATTTCTATTTCAAAACCAAAATCAACATTAATGGCATTGTACATGGCTAAAGCCGATACACCTGCTACATTTTTTTCAGTTTCGTAGGGCAAGTTAAATCCCTCAATGTGCGTGATATGAATACCTTTTTTGGGAGTTCTACGAATCACCATTTCGTCACCAACACTATCCAAACAAAAACCGAGCACATCAAAACCACAAGCCACATTGGCTACGGTAGCGGGCGAAAATATTTTAATTTCTTCCATAATTTAATCGTTGCCCAATCGAATTATATCTGCAAACAATCCAGATGCCGTAACATCAGCACCAGCACCGGCTCCCTTAATAATCATAGGTTGTTGGGCGTATCTTTTGGTGTAAAACATGACGATGTTGTCACTTCCTTCCAAATTGTAAAATGGATGGCCTTCTGGGATTTCCTGCAAACTCACGCTAGCTTTTCCATTATCGAATTTCGCTACATATTTTAATTGGCAGTTCTTTGCTTTGGCAGAAGCATATAATTTTTGATAATGTGCCTCGTCTGCAATTAAAGTTTCATAAAAATCTTCGACACTATCACTTTTTAATCCGGATTCAGATAAGAACGATATGTTTTCAATATCTTCCAAGTTCATTTCCACGCCACTTTCTCTAGCCAAAATCAATATTTTTCTAGCCACATCAACACCGCTTAAATCAATTCTTGGGTCGGGTTCGGTATAACCTTCAACCCCAGCTTGTTTTACTACATCGTGGAATTTAGTTTTATCGTTAAAGTTATTGAACACAAAGTTTAAACTTCCGGAAAGTACCGCATGGATGGAATTTACTTTATCTCCCGAAGCAATTAAATTGTTTAAGGTGTCGATAATCGGTAAACCAGCTCCAACATTGGTTTCGAACAATAACGGTGCATTGTATTCCAACGACAAACGTTTGAGTAATTTATAATTTTCGAAATCACTTGAGCAAGCAATTTTATTACAGGCCACTACACCAATACTTTGTTTTAAATAATTAGCGTACATATCGGCTACAGCCTTATTGGCCGTTACATCAACAAAAATGCTGTTACGCAAATTGAGTGATTTTGTTTTTTCGAAAAACCCTTGCAAAGTGGCTTTTTCGCCATTGGCCAATTGGTTTTTCCAATCTTTTAGGTCGATACCTTCATCGTTAAAAATCATTTTTCTGGAGTTGGATAACCCCACCACACGAAGTTTAATTTTCAGGTTTTCCTTCAGATATTTCTTTTGTTGTTTTATTTGCTCCACCAAGCGTTCACCTACATTACCAACCCCGGTGATAAACACATTAAGCTGTTTAGTTTTGGTTTCAAAAAACTGCTCGTGCAAGGTGTTGAGCGCCTTTTTTACATCGCTTTCTAAAATCACTGCTGAAATATTTTTTTCTGAAGCACCTTGTGCAATCGCTCTAATATTAATGTTGTTTTTGCCGAGGCTGCTGAACATTTTACCACTAATACCTTGGTGGTTTTTCATGTTGTCGCCCACCAATGCAATAATGGCCAAGCCGGTTTCCACAATAATGGGGTCTATTTTGTTCAGTGCAATTTCGTTTTCGAAAACGGCATCGATAGCTGTTTTGGCAATTTCGGCATCTTTAGCTTCAACGCCTAAACAAATAGAATGCTCGGAGGATGCTTGGGTAATTAAAATAACATTGATTTTTTCTTGAGACAAGGTCTCAAACAAACGTTTTGAAAACCCAGGAATACCCACCATGCCACTGCCTTGTAAAGTCAACAAAGCAATATTGTTAATGTTGCTAATCCCTTTTACAGGCCCATTGGCATTTACGGGGTCGTGTGAAATAACAGTACCTGCGGCCTCGGGCTCTAAAGTGTTTTTAATGTGGATAGGAATACCTAAAGTTAAAACTGGCTGAACCGTTGGCGGATACAATACCTTCGCCCCAAAATGAGAAAGTTCCATAGCCTCTTGGTACGAAATCTTTTTAATAGGGTAGGCCTGCTTTACCATTTTCGGGTTGCTGGTAAACATACCGCTAACGTCAGTCCAAATTTCAAGTTGGGCAACTTTTAAAGCCGCAGCAATAATAGCCGCTGTAAAATCTGAGCCGCCACGACCTAAAGTGGTTTGTTCGCCGGTTTTAGATTTGGAAATAAAGCCGGGAAGAATGGTAATATTCTGTGGTGCCGATTTAAAATAATCCTGTATATTCTTGTTGGTAATTTTATAATCAACCTCTGCCTTTGTGAAATTGGAGTTGGTAACTACCAATTCTTGTGAATTTTTTCTATTGGCAGAAAGCCCTCTGTTTTTCATTGTTTCAGCAATAATGAATGAGGAAAGTAATTCACCAAAACTTACTAATTTATCGGAGGTTTTTGGTGAAAGTTCGTTAATCAAATAAATACCTTCCAACAAACTTTTAAGTTCGCCCAGTTTTTCATCAACGTAATTGATAATGGGGGCGTTATTGGTTGAATTCAATTCGTTTATGATGCTGAAGTGGGTTTCTTTTATGGTTTCGAATGTGTCATGAAAAGCATCCTCCTTATTTTGGGCCTGTTTTCCCGCCAAAAGCAATTTGTCTGTTATGCCTCCAACGGCCGAAACCACACAAACTATGGCATCTTCCTTACCATAATTTTCTAAAATATCTATAACTTTATTTATGTTGTTTGAAGAACCTACTGAAGTTCCACCAAATTTTAAAACCTTCATGTTTTAATGTGTTGAATAATTGAAAAAATAATTGAAAAACTGTAATTTCTGAAATTACAAAGATAGCCCGAGGAATATATAATTAGCAACCCCAAAGGGTTGTAATATTTGTAGTTGTACCAAAAAAAGTGATGCTTTTTCCTGAGAAAAAAGAAACAGACTTTGTAGTATTTTGGTTTAAATAATTCATGGGTGTTATAAAAATACCCTTCAAAAGTATTACATTTAAGCTAATAAAAAAACTAAAACACGCTTTTTGCGGTATTCTTATATTGTTTAAAGTTTCATAGAAAAAAAGAGGGAAACCCTCAAAAGAATTAGAAAATCTACAACCGAATTAAAAATGAAAATCTTTTCAAAAGAACAAATTTATAAAGGTGATAAACTAACGGCCGAAAGACAGAACATCTCGTCAACCGATTTAATGGAACGCGCCGGCACCCAAATTTTCAATTGGCTGCATTTGCGCATGCAGGGCGCTCAGGTGCCTATCCATATATTTTGCGGCATTGGCAACAATGGCGGTGACGGACTCGTTATTGCCCGACATTTAATTACCCACGGTTACAATGTAAAAACCTATGTGGTGAATTGCAGTGACAAACGCTCAAAGGATTTTTTGATTAATTACGATCGAATAAAAAACGTAACCAAAGAATGGCCAACATTATTAAAATGCGAAGAGGATTTCCCTGGAATACAGCCCGAAGATATTATTGTTGATGGCGTTTTTGGTATTGGATTGAATCGACCGGTTGATGATTGGGTTAAAGCACTGTTTGTCCATTTTAGAAAAACCAAAGCATTTACTTTATCAATTGATATTCCGTCGGGACTTTTCACCGATAAGCCCGTCGAAGATGAAAACGCCGTGGTTTGGGCTGGGTTCACCTTAAGTTTTGCTTCACCAAAGCTGGTGTTCTTTCTGCCCGAAACGGCCAAATATACCGTGCAATGGGAAGTTTTGGATATTGGTTTGGATCAAGAGTTTTTATTCACCACAGAAACCGAAACCGAATTAATCGGTAAGCACGAGGTATTACCTAATTATATCCCGCGGGATAAATTTGCACATAAAGGGCAGTTTGGCCACGCGTTGATTATTGGCGGAAGCTACGGAAAAATAGGAGCGGTAACTTTGGCAAGTAGGGCTGTACTTTCTGCCGGTGCTGGGTTGGTTTCCGCTTATGTTCCAAAATGTGGGTATTTGCCCTTGCAGACTTCTTTTCCGGAAGCTATGGTAATCACAGACAGTAGTGATGAAACAATAACCAATATTGACTTCAACATTAAACCTACGGTTATCGCTTTTGGTGTTGGAGTAGGACAGGAACAGCAAACCACTAAAGCCTTCGAAGCTTTTTTAAAAACTAACAACGCACCTTTGGTGATTGATGCCGATGGACTTAATATTTTATCAAAACACAAACAGTTATTGAAATTGCTACCAGAATCACCAACTGTTGTTACGCCGCATCCTAAAGAATTGGAGCGACTAATTGGCACATGGACCGATGATTTTGATAAACTTAAAAAAGTAAAAGCCTTATCGAAAAAGCACAACCTGGTTATTGTTGTAAAAGGAGCGCATACTATAACTGTTTTTGATGAAAAACTATATGTGAACAGTACTGGCAATCCAGGTATGGCGACCGCTGGTAGTGGCGACGTACTTACCGGAATTATAACGGGGCTTATTACACAGGGCTACCATCCGTTGGTGGCGAGTATTTTTGGGGTTTATCTCCATGGTAGATCTGCAGATATTGCGGTTGCTGATTTTGGCTATCAAAGTTTAATAGCCAGTCATATTATTGAGTATTTAGGGAAGGCGTTTATAGATTTGTTTGCAAAACCCGAACCAAAACAACAGAGAGAAAGCGAAAATAATACTGAAACATCCAATAAAAAAAGCCGCAATTAAGCGGCTTTTTTAAATCTTATTGTGACCAGACCCTACAATTCTAATTGGCTAAATAGTTCAATTAACGCAGGATCAGAAGGGCGCGGAGCATTCGTATCTACAATATTGCCTTGTGGGTCGATTAAAATAAATCGCGGTATGCCCTGAATGCCATAATCTTTTACGAATGAAGAAGTCCAATCTTTATCAGCAAAAAGCTGTACGCCTTTTAAATCTTTTTCTTCCACCATTATTTTCCATTTGTCAAAATCTGATGCTTTATCAATTGAAATACTGACAAATTCAATGTTTTTATCATGGTATTTCTCTTCGACTTCTTTTAGCGCTGGAATTTGCATGATGCACGGCCCACACCAAGTAGCCCAAACATCAATATAAACGTACTTTCCTTTTAGGTCGTCCAGCGATGTTGTTCCTCCTTCATAATTTTTATAGTTATTAAATTTAGGGGAAGGTTTGCCCACATCAAGTGCCGTAAGTTTTTTATACTTTTCTTCAATTATTTCATTGTTCTTTTTATCTGTAGAATGTTCGGTAAAGAGTTTATAAACTTCATCGGGGTTAGTAGAACGCGACAACCCCATGTTTGCAAAATCAAACAACAATCCGTTTTTTATAGTTTCATTTTCAGCTTTAGCAACCGTTTTTAAATAAGTCAGGTCACTAGCCGAACCATCGGCTTTGGAGATACTGTCCGCCTTGAGTTTGTAGTGATTTGATACCAAAAATTTATAGTGCATGGAAAACTCAAAATCCTCTCCGTTATTATAGTCTAAATTGTCCAATTCATTCAAAAAGTTGTCTGAAACTTTAAAGCTTGGATTTCCGGTGAATTGGCTGTGGGCAGCTTCATAAACACTCAGCAATCTCAAATAAGTGTAGTGGATGTTTCTTTTTTCCTTTTCAGCAAAATTTTCGGGAATGTTTTTGTAATCTTTCAAAAAGGATTCTTGTTCCTTTTTCATGGTGAGCAGTTTAGCTTTGTAATCAGTCTCATTTAAAGTATAAGTGGATTGGGCATTACCAAAAAACTGTTGTTCCTGTTTTCTTTTCTCCGTTAGGTAATTGCTAGCTTCAGAACCGGTCCCTGAAATTTTCAAGGAATTTTCAAAGTCAGCGGCATTATAATCAATGTTCAATTGGTAGCCCGGTTCAACGTGTAAAAATACCGGATTTTTTCCATCGTAAAGGATATAACTGGCTCCGTTTGTGTTTAGGGTGTCCGTAAAGCTACCATCGGCGGAAATATCTAAAGCTTCGGAAAAACTTTGGTCGTAACTGTTAATGGTGAGGTCGTTGGGTAATTTATTGGTGATGTTTCCCGATATAATGGCATATTCCTGTTTTGCCTGTTCTTTACAGCCTATTAAAGCCATGGCGCAGGCCATAAAAACTATTTTGTTCATTCGTCTGTTTTTCAATTTTTGTAAAAATACGTATTGCTCCATTACGCTGTTAATTTTTAACAATAGTTTACAAAGCGAGTAATGGAAATAAATGGGTTTACAGTTTTTTAACCAATTGATTGTAAGCCACTTTTTCTGGAATAATATTGAGCGAAAACAAGTGGTCTTGCACGGTATTTACTGTTTGTTCATCAATAGGTTCTTGAGACCATTCGGTGATACTGAGCCATTCCTGCACGTCTTCCAATTTTTGTCCGTAGCGGTTCGCTATGGTTTTATCAATGCTGGGGATGTGTTTAAAATCGGCAGTAGTGTTGTTTATTATGTCTAAAATGGTTTTTAATTCTTCGGTATGGGAATCTAAAAAGTCTTCGCGAGCGGCAACTACAAAGCAAGGCCAAGGTGTTGGGCATTCGCCTATGCGTTTAAAAACCCCTTTGTCTACAATGGGTTTGGTCATGAATTTTTCCCAAAGAAAATAATCGGCATCGCCATCGGTAAGGCCTTTTACGGCACCATCAAGGTTTTTTATGACCTCAAAGTTTAAATCGTTTTCTAAATCCCAATCATGATACTCTGCATTGATATAAGCCATAAGGTGCGAACCTGAACCATATCGGCTAATAGCAGCTTTGGTGCCCTTTAATTCGTTTATGTTATTGAATGCAGAATGCGCTGCCACATGAATGCCCCAAACCAATGGAGTATCGACAAAAGTTTGAACAATTTTGCTGGGGTTGCCCGCAATGATATCCTTTATGATGCCTTCGGTTAAAATAACAGCCATATCAATCTCACCATCTCTTAAGGCCTTGCACATGGCGCCAGTACCCCCGGGATAATCCTGCCACCTAAGATTGATGCCTTTCTCTTTGTACTCACCATCTTTCAAGGATAAATGCCAGGCCAAATTAAAGTGCTCTGGCACACCACCGATATTAATCTCTTTCACTCCTATAAATTTTTGTAATTAACAAATTGTTCTTTTAATTTATAATTTTTCCGCTATTTTATCAAGGGCAAACGCAATTAAATTGTCTACTACCTTCAATGGGTTTTTACTAAATGTACCCACGGCACGATTGGCAATAATAGCATTTAATGAAATGGCCTCGTGGTCCAATAATTTGGACAAACCATAAATTGCCGAGGTTTCCATTTCTAAATTAGTAATTTTTATGTTTTTATGCTGAAAAGCGTCCATTTTTGAATTTAAGTCGGCGTCTTGAAGTTTTAGACGAAGCGTTCTTCCTTGCGGCCCATAAAATCCACCTGCCGTTGCGGTAAGTCCGGAACTCAAATTAGAGTCTGCAAATACCTGAAACAGTTTTTCACTTCCGGAAATCACCAAAGGTCTGGCCTTATTGACACTCCATTGGGTTTGTTCAATAAAGGCCTGTTCAATATCAGGATGGGAAATAGCATCAATTTGATACGATTGAAGCATGCCGTTAAGATCTAAAGCGTAACGACTAGCCAAAAAAGAATCAACAGAAATGTCTTTTTGAAGTGACCCAGAGGTGCCAATGCGCACAATGTTTAAGCTGTTTAATTCTTTTTTAATTTGTCGGGTGTTAAAATCGATGTTTACTAAAGCATCGAGTTCGTTTAAAACAATATCGATATTATCGGGGCCAATTCCCGTTGAAATCACACTAATGCGCTTGCCGTTAAAAACACCTGTTTGGGTTTTGAATTCGCGTTTTTGGGTTTCAAATTCAATGGTGTCGAAATGGGAGGTAACGCGCTCTACTCGGTCTGGGTCGCCCACAAAAATTACGGTATTGGCAATGTGCTCAGGTTTTAAATTCAAATGATAAATACTCCCATCTGGATTTAAAATAAGTTCGGATTCCTTAATGGGCATTAAAAACGGATTTTATGAGTTTGTTTTTCTGTTTACTGAATAGGAAGTCGATTTTCCTAACGCCACCAAAAACCATTTGATGGTCAATTTCAGTGGAAAAATTATGATGCCCCATCAAAGCCTCGTGACCTTTTCGGCTTAATTCGATGATTCCATCGTTAACGGTGTAGAACACTTCCAATTCATCAATAATCCGTTTCAGTTGAAGGTCGCCATAACCATAAAAGCCTTGGTAATTCAAAGCGTAACCCAATAAATGGTGTTTTGAGGTAATGCTGTATTTTTCAATAATTTCAAGAATATTTCGCTCTAAGGTGTTCAATCCATCAACAGAGTTTGGAAAACGTTTCAAATGCGCCTTTAAACAACTGCTCAAATAATCGAAAGAGGAAGATTTTACAATAAAGGGCTTTAATAAATTATGGTCAATACCGCAGTAAATGCCCCAAATGGTCATAGCCATTTCAATATCTTCTTTGTTTAAAAACACTTTCGATTTATAGTGTTCCAAAAGCTGTTTTGGGGAAAGTTCAGCAAGTCCTTTTAAGCCTTTGCTATCTTCAACGCGCCCACTACAAACCAAGTAGAGTGGAATACTGATTTTTTTCTGTTGAATGAGGCTAATCACAGCCACCATGTTTATATGGCAAAACAAATCGTACTCAAACCAAAGCACTATTTCTGAATATTTTTCGGATTCATTCAGTTTTTTGAGTTCTTTTTTAACGGCTTTTTCATCGATTTCAATATCATAAAAATCATTGAAGAAGGTTTTCCGGATTTCCAAAAAATCCTCAGAATCGATATACTCAATAGTAGGCCCCTCACATAACATTTCTTGCCATGTAAGTATTTCGCCTTCAACCTTTATTTCTTTTAAAAACTCGGTTAAAACACTACCGTTGGTGATATGAAGTGTTCTTTTGTCCATTTGCCTATCCGCCAACTCGTTTTATCTTAAAGCCTTTTTCTTTGAGGATTTCCATGATTTTATCGCGATAATCCCCTTGAATAATAATTTTCTCGTTTTTAAAACTCCCGCCAACGCCCAATTGGGTTTTAATATCTTTCGCCAAAATTTTAAAATCTTCCTGAGCGCCCGTATAGCCTTCAATAATGGTAATGGGCTTGCCCTTACGTTTTTCGTACTTGCAAATCATGGGGTCATCCTGTATCCAAATATTAGGCTCGTTACTGTCTTCTGAAACTGTTTCTTCTTCAACGTGTTCAGGAAAAAGGTTTTTTAGTTGGTCTTTTAAGTCCATGTATTTTTTATGTGTAGCTCTTTAAATATAAGCTATTTTGTTTTTATGAGTCCGAGTTCTATTAATCGTTCGGTTAAAAATTCACCTGCTGTAATATCTGCAAACTGTTTGGGATTTTGGTCATCAACACATTCCTCCAAAACATCAAGTTTCATTTCGCTTATGGGGTGCATAAAAAACGGGATAGAATAACGCGAGGTGCCCCAAAGTTCTTTTGGCGGATTGATTACACGGTGAATGGTCGATTTCAATTTATTATTGGTATGTCGCGATAGCATATCGCCAACATTTATCATCAATTCGTCTGGTTCGGCGATGGCGTCAATCCATTCGCCTTTGTGGTTTTGCACCTGCAATCCGCGACCTTGTGCGCCCATTAAAAGAGTTATTAAATTAATGTCGCCATGGGCGGCTGCACGCACCGCTTCTTTAGGTTCTTGGGTAATGGGCGGGTAGTGAATGGGTCTTAAAATAGAATTGCCATTGTGGATGTAGTTATCAAAATAAGTTTCCTCTAACCCAATGTGTAGTGCTAAAGCACGCAATACATATTTAGCTGTTTTTTCGAGCGTTTTGTAAGCTTCTTTGCCCACTTCATTAAATTTAGGCAGCTCTTC
Source organism: Tamlana crocina (assembly GCA_040429635.1). Classification (NCBI taxonomy): domain Bacteria; kingdom Pseudomonadati; phylum Bacteroidota; class Flavobacteriia; order Flavobacteriales; family Flavobacteriaceae; genus Tamlana; species Tamlana crocina. The sequence goes on from CP158972.1 coordinate 2,191,049, forward strand.
GACAATTACATTTTCAGGGTATTCAGCTTTTAATTTGTCGTTGTCTTCAACGTATTGTCCAAAATGCCAAAACTCCTTTAAATCGCCTTCCTTTTTTCCTTTGGCGCTTTCTTTTCCAAAGGACACATAGCCACGTTGCCCACCAATACCAGGAATTTCATATTTCTGTTTGGTTTCTAAAGGAAGGTTGAAAAAATTCTTTACTTCGGCGTACAGGTTATCCACCAAGGCATCGTCCAAAAAATGACCTTTTAATGCCACAAAACCAATATTTTCATAAGCTTCGCCAATGGCATCAACAAAGTTTTGCTTTTTTGTAGAGTCGCCAGAAATAAAGTCTTTTAAATTGACACTCGGTATTGTATTCATGTAGATTTGAATTTTTTAGTGATTATAACAAATGTACAAAAACATTACAAGATTTCGACCCTAGTTAAAGCCGGTTCATTCAACTCTATTATTCACTTTTTATGGTATATTTGATTTGCTGAATATTTTTAAAAACTCATGAAATACACCATCGAAAACCTTGAAAGGTCTACATTGGTCAACCTCTATAAAAACCTTCTGAAACCCAGAATGGTTGAGGAGAAAATGTTGCTTTTATTACGTCAGGGCAAAATCAGCAAATGGTTTTCGGGCATTGGCCAAGAAGCCATTTCCGTTGGTGTTACCATGGCGATGAAAAACGATGAGTACATACTGCCCATGCACCGAAATCTTGGTGTTTTTACTAGTAGGAATGTACCGTTGTATCGTTTATTTGCGCAATGGCAGGGTAAGGCTTCGGGTTTTACAAAAGGACGAGACCGATCGTTTCATTTTGGCACACAGCAATACAAAATTATTGGGATGATTTCCCATTTAGGGCCACAATTGGGAGTGGCCGATGGTATTGCACTGGCTTCAAAGCTAAAAAACAAAAAACAGGTAACAACCGTTTTTACAGGCGAAGGTGGCACTAGTGAAGGCGATTTCCACGAAGCGCTTAACATCGCATCGGTTTGGCAATTGCCTGTTTTATTCTGTATTGAAAATAATGGTTACGGACTGTCGACCCCAACAAACGAACAATACCGGTGCGAAAATTTGGCCGATCGAGGTGTTGGCTACGGTATGGAATCGCATATTATTGACGGAAACAATATTGTTGAAGTTTACACAACAATTAAAGCAATTGCCGATAGCATTCGGGAAAATCCACGTCCCGTTTTGTTGGAGTTCAAAACTTTTAGAATGCGCGGACACGAAGAGGCCAGTGGCACGAAGTATGTTCCGCAGGCACTTTTGGATACCTGGGTCGAAAAAGACCCGATATCAAATTATGAAGTTTTTCTAAAGGAAAATGAATTTTTATCGGAAGAAGAAATCGATGCCATAAAAGTATCAATTACAGAGGAAATCAATGAGCATTTAGAAGTTTCGTTTGCTGAAAACGAAATTGATTCAAATGAAACTTATGAGTTAAATGATGTTTTTCAAAAATCTGAATATAAGCAGATTAAAAAAAATTCAAGCTTAAAAGAAATCCGGTTTATCGATGCTATTTCCGAAGGGTTGAAGCAAAGCATGCAACGTCATGAAGACTTGATAATTATGGGGCAAGACATTGCTGAATATGGCGGCGTTTTTAAAATAACCGAAGGTTTTGTGGAGCAATTTGGCCGCGATCGGGTAAGGAATACGCCCATTTGTGAATCGGGCATTGTTGAAACGGCCATGGGGCTTTCGATTGCAGGAATGAAAAGTGTTGTTGAAATGCAATTCGCCGATTTTGTGAGTTCGGGATTCAATCCTATCGTTAATTATTTAGCGAAAAGTCATTACCGTTGGGGGCAACATGCCGATGTGGTGATTAGGATGCCTTGCGGTGGCGGGGTAGGTGCTGGGCCATTCCATTCGCAAACCAACGAAGCTTGGTTCACAAAAACACCGGGGCTCAAAGTGGTTTATCCAGCTTTTCCATATGATGCCAAAGGACTTTTGGCTACGGCGATTAATGACCCCAACCCTGTACTGTTTTTTGAGCATAAAGGCTTGTACCGAAGCATTCGGAAAAACGTGCCCACTGATTATTACACGTTACCTTTTGGGAAGGCGTCAATATTAAAAGAAGGACGAGATATTACTGTTATAGCTTACGGTGCTGCCGTACATTGGGCTTTGGAAACTTTGGAGAAACATTCTGAAATCTTTGCCGAGCTTATTGATTTAAGAACGCTTCAACCATTGGATACCGAAACCATTTTCAATTCCGTAAAAAAAACAGGCAAATGCATCATTTTACAAGAAGACTCTCTTTTTGGTGGCATTGCCAGTGATATTTCGGCATTGATTATGGAACATTGTTTTGAATATTTGGACGCCCCCGTAAAACGAGTGGCCAGTTTAGATACGCCCATTCCTTTTGCCAATAAATTGGAAGAACAATATTTTTCAAAAGGTAAATTTGAATCGGCTTTATTGGATTTGTTGGCCTACTAAATCCTCCGAGTTGCGTTTCGGCCAAACAACCTTCACTATAAATGAAATGTTAATCTAGATTAACATCATTTGTTAAACTACTTCATTTTACATGTTCGTTTTCTTTCTGAAATTTGCATTGTAATTAATTATTAAAAAATATTTCAGAATGAAAAATACATTAAAAACATTAGTATTAGTGGCCGTAGCGGCGTTTACAGCATTTTCTTTTACAGGAATTGATGTTGAAAAAAAGGAAGTGAAAATTTCAGAAAGTAAAGTGGTTTGGAAAGGTTACAAAGTAACTGGTTCGCACGAAGGAACGATCGATGTTAAATCCGGAACTTTGTCTTTTGACGGAGACAAATTAGTGGGCGGGGAGTTCGTAATCGACATGAATACCATCAACACTACCGATTTGGAAGGTGAGTACAAAGGAAAATTGGATGGACACTTAAAAGCCGATGACTTTTTTGGTGTGGCAAATCACCCAACAGCTAGTTTGGTATTCAAAAACGTAAAAGCCTCAGGTAAAAACGCTTACGACGTAGCGGCCGATTTAACCATAAAAGACATTACGCACCCTATCAATTTTACCATTTCCATCTACGGAAACAAAGCAACTGCTTCAGTGAAAGTTGACAGAACCAAGTACGATATCCGTTACGGTTCGTCTAGTTTTTTCGATGGGTTAAAAGATAAAGCCATTTACGATGAGTTCGATTTGGTAGCCGATTTACAATTCTAAAAAGGAATTCAAAAATATTTGAAAAAGAAAAATTAAGATTGATAGCAAGAAGCATCTGTAATGGGTGCTTCTTTTGTTTTTTAGAATGCTATATTTGCAAAATTATTCTAAACCGTTTACAAAGAATTAATGAACGTTGCCCCGAAAAAAATCCCGATTAAGTATTTATTTCTATTAATATGTTTAGGCATGTTGCCGTTTTCAAGTACCGCACAATTAAAAAAAGAAAACATCAAAATTGGGTTTGCTTCAGGTACGGGTTCACAAAACCGATATCCCTTCAATCTTAGCGATTATTCGCATGAAGTGATTTTTTACAAAGCCATATTAAACTATACTTTAAAAGAAAAACGTAAATGGGCGTTTGAATTTCAGGTTGAACCGAGCTACAATGTAGCCGAACACCAAATGCTAAACCAGTGGTTTGTTAAACCGGGTGATTACGAGAATTGGGAAGAAAAAAGGGACTTATTTCTGCAAAAAAGAACCGTAAAAGAATATGTGCTGAACCTCGGATTTGTAGTTCGATATAAATTAATTGGAGATTTGAGCACCTTCGCCATAGGAGGTGTAGGCCCTATGATTTCAGATAAAGCTACAGAGCGTTTGGCAAAAGGCTATGCCTTTTCCGATGTGTTTGGGCTTGGCCTGTCCTATCAAATAAACCGTTGGCAGGTTGGGTTTCAGTATTCGGTACGGCATACTTCCAATCTTGAGATGAAATATCCGAACAGTGGCCATAACACCACCAATACAGAGCTTTCTATTTTATACCAACTGTAATTTTTTGTTTAAAGCGGAATATTACCATGTTTTCTATTGGGGTGTTCCACCTTTTTGTTTTCCAATGAGGCAAAAGCTTTAATCAATTTTCGTCGGGTATCTTTAGGAAGAATCACCTCGTCAATAAAACCACGTTGTGCTGCTCGGTACGGATTGGCAAATGTTTCGGCGTATTCGGCTTCTTTTTCGGCTAGTTTTTCCTCTGGATTGTCAGATTTAGAGATCTCCTTTCTAAAAATAATTTCACTCGCACCTTTGGCACCCATTACGGCAATTTCAGCGTCTGGCCAAGCAAAGTTATAATCAGCGCCAATGTGTTTGGAATTCATCACATCGTAGGCGCCACCGTAGGCTTTACGAGTGATTACCGTTACACGGGGTACAGTGGCCTCGCTTAGTGCATACAAAAGTTTTGCCCCATGGATGATGATACCATTCCATTCTTGGTCGGTGCCCGGTAAAAAGCCTGGCACATCTACCAATACCAAAAGCGGAATATTGAAGCAATCACAAAACCGTGTAAACCTTGCCGCTTTCCGCGAACTATTAACGCCTAAAACACCTGCAAATGCCATGGGCTGATTGGCGATAATACCAATACTTTGTCCGCCCAAACGGGCAAAGCCTACAATTATGCTTCCGGCGTAATCTTTATGGATTTCATAAAAGGAATCTTTGTCAATAACTCCTGAAATCACGGCATGCATATCATAAGGTTTATTTGGGTTTTCGGGAACGATGTCCGAGAGTACTTCTCTAATTTCATCCTGTAATTCAATGGTTTGAGGTTTGGGTTTTTCGGTATTGTTTTGAGGTAGGTAACTGAGCAATTTTTTCACGTCATTCAAACATTCTACATCATTAGCCGAGGTTTTATGTGCCACGCCCGATTTTGTGGCGTGCGTTGATGCGCCGCCCAGTTCTTCGCTAGTAACCTCTTCATTCGTTACCGTTTTCACCACATTGGGTCCCGTAACGAACATATAACTTGTATTTTCAACCATCAAAGTAAAATCGGTCATGGCAGGGGAGTACACGGCGCCTCCAGCACAAGGCCCCATGATTGCCGAAATTTGAGGGATTACACCCGAAGCCTGCACATTCCGATAAAAAATATCAGCATATCCACCTAGCGACCGAACTCCCTCCTGAATACGTGCCCCACCTGAATCGTTTAAACCAATAATGGGCGCTCCGACTTTTACGGCCAAATCCATGATTTTACAGATTTTCTCGGCATGGGTTTCGGAAAGTGAACCACCAAAAACGGTAAAATCTTGGGCGTAAACATACACCAATCTGCCATCGATAGTGCCATAACCCGTTACGACACCATCGCCATAATACACTTGGTCTTGCATATCAAAATCAGTGGTTCGGTGGGTAACCAATGCTCCGATTTCTTCAAACGAACTTTCATCGAGCAAATAGGTAATGCGCTCACGAGCCGTTAATTTTTTATTGGCGTGCTGCTTATCGATGCGTTTTTGTCCTCCGCCTAATTTGGCTAGAGCCAAACGTTTATTCAGTTCGTCTATTTTATCTTGTTTGGATTGCATAATTAGTGATTTGGTAAACGTAATAGGTTTTGTTCTTTCAGGTACTGCTTCACAGCGATCAATGCAGCGATTTGGGCTTCGGCTTCCTGCCTTTGTTTTATTGTTTCGGGGGAATAATGCTGTTTCACAAAATGCGTATCGAAATTTCCGCTGCGGAAGGCTTCATGTTCACACACATATTTCCCGAATGGAAGCGTGGTTTCAACACCTTCGATTTGATAATTATCAATCGCTTCAACCATCAATTGAATGGCTTCCTCTCGGGTTTTACCGTATGTTATTAATTTAGAAAGCATGGGGTCGTAATAAATGGGCACGTCCATACCTTCTTCAAACCCATTATCAACTCGAATACCTTTACCCGTTGGGGTTTTATAAGTGCTCAATCTACCTACGCTGGGTAGAAAATCATTGATTGGATCTTCGGCATACACCCGCAATTCTAGCGCGTGACCATTAATTTTTAAATCGTTTTGTTGTATTTGAAGAGCTTCACCTCGAGCTATTTTAATTTGTTGCTCCACCAAATCTACACCTGTAATCAGTTCGGTGACCGGATGCTCCACTTGCAAACGGGTATTCATTTCCAAAAAGTAGAAATTGTGGTCGGCGTCCAATAAAAATTCCACCGTTCCGGCTCCCAAATAATCACAGGATTTAGCCACTTTAATGGCCGCTTCGCCCATTTTATTTCGTAATTCAGGCGTTAAAATAGAGGAGGGCGCTTCTTCAACCACTTTTTGGTGTCGGCGTTGAATGCTGCATTCGCGTTCAAAAAAGTGTAGGTAATTGCCATGGCTATCGGCCAATACTTGAATTTCGATATGTCGAGGCGAACTCACATATTTTTCAATAAACACGGAACCATCGCCAAAAGCCGATTCAGCTTCGCTGATGGCCCGTTTCATTTGCGATTCCAAATCACTTTCCTTTTCAACAATACGCATGCCTTTACCGCCGCCACCTGCCGAAGCTTTTATCAAAATTGGGAAGCCTATTTGGTTGGCAATGGATTTGGCTTTTTCAACATCGGCAATGGCTTCATCAATGCCAGGAACCATAGGGATATCGTATTGTTTTACGGCTTCTTTGGCCGCCAATTTGCTTCCCATAATTTTTATGGCCTTGGAACGTGGACCGATAAAAACGATATGGTTGGCTTCGCAAAGTTCCGCGAAAGTGGCATTCTCACTTAAGAAACCATAGCCTGGGTGGATGGCATCAACATTTAATTTTTTGGCCACTTGAATAATTTTATCACCTAGTAAATACGATTCACTTGAAGGGGCTTCGCCAATGCAAACGGCCTCATCGGCGAATTTTACATGTGGTGCATTTCTATCGGCCACAGAATAAACAGCCACCGTTTTTATGCCCATCTTTTGTGCGGTTTTCATCACCCGTAAAGCGATTTCACCGCGATTGGCTACAAGTATCTTTTTCATAGATTTTATGCTTCAAACTCAATGAGTAACTGATTTTTATCAACGGCATTACCCGGTTTTATGGCGATGGATTTAATAACACCATCTCTTGGCGATACCATACTGTTCTCCATTTTCATGGCTTCCAATATCAATAGCGGGTCGTTTTCCTTAACCGTTTGGCCCACTTCAACCTGTATTTCTAAAATAAGTCCGGGCATGGGTGCTTTAATGACATCGACTAGTTTTGAAGCGCGAGCCGTAAACCCCATCTCTTTTATCATCACATCCAATTCGTCGCTGATTTGAACATCATAATTATTGTTATTGACGCTGATTTTATAGGACTTTCCGTTAAAGTTGGAAGAAATTATTTTAGCCTCGTAAGGTTTATTTTGATAGAGGATGTGATAGCCCGTTTTTGAAGTCTCAAGGGCATCTAAATTTGAAACATCGCTTTCCGATATATCAAAATGAAAAGCCGAATTTACCGTAGCCTTAAAGTGTTTACTCATAGTTTGCATGTTGGTATGAGTAAATATAAGGATTTAAAGCGTAGATTCAATACACCCTTTTAAAGTGCTTCTTTTATTTGATTTAGCACCAATTGGTAGTAACTTTTGTTTGAAGGCACAAAATGATTGTTGTCTTCGGAAATGGTATCTATCAAAGATTGAAGTTCATCAATTGTCACCAATTTAAGAGCATCAACTTCGCCGACTTGCGGAATTAATTTTGAAAGAGGCACCTTTAATTCAGCTATAAAAGTATTGTGGAATTCATTGTCCTGAATGCCACTTTCATAGGATTGAAAACACTCAAAGACGCCAATATTTTTTAAATCGGATGCAGATATATCCAAACCTATTTCCTCTTTGGTTTCTCGAATAGCGGCTTGCTTTGGGGTTTCGCCGGCATCAATATGTCCAGCCACCGAAACATCCCACATCAACGGGCAAATCAATTTTTGGGCAGAACGTTGCGACAACAGGATTTCTCCCGCTTCGGTGTACAACCAAATATGAGCCGTGTGGTGGTAATAGCCTTTTTGATGAATCACCGATTTTAATTCGGAACGCCCCAAAAGGTTGCCTTGTTTGTCTGCAATGTCGATGTATTCGTCCATAGTTGAATGGAGAGATTGTCAAAAAAAGGATGTCATTTTGAGCAAAGTTGAGAATCGCGAAACGTATAAATTATTCAGCTTCAATGTTATGAGATTTCTCGACTCCGCTCGAAATGACAAAAATATTTTTTTTAAACCTCCTTAAAAATATTACTCAAAATAGCTAAACGTATCGCCAGCTTTTATTTGAAGTAGTGTTTCGTAAATCAGTTTAATAACGTTTTCAACATCATCTTTGTGTACCATTTCTACCGTGGTGTGCATGTAGCGTAATGGCAACGAAATTAATGCCGAAGCCACGCCGCCGTTACTGTATGCAAACGCATCGGTATCGGTTCCGGTAGCCCTCGACAGTGCCGAACGCTGGAACGGAATCTTTTTCTTTTCGGCCGTATCGGTAATCAAATCACGTAATTTTTGCTGAACGGCAGGTGCGTACGCCACTACAGGGCCTTTGCCCATTTCCAATAGGCCCTCTTTTTTCTGCTCAATCATTGGGGTAGTGGTATCGTGGGTAACATCGGTAACAATGGCCACGTTTGGCTTAATGGTTTGGGTGATCATTTCGGCACCACGCAAACCAATTTCTTCCTGTACCGCATTGGTAATGTAAAGCCCAAACGGCAACTCTTTTTTGTTCTCTTTCAATAAACGGGCCACCTCGGCAATCATAAATCCGCCCATTCGGTTATCAATGGCACGGCATACCAATTTATCGTCATTCAAAATATGGAACTCGTCTGGATAAGTAATCACGCAGCCCACATGTACGCCCAATTTTTCAACCTCTTCTTTATTGGCACAACCGCAATCGATAAAAATATTATCGGGTTTTGGTGCCTCTTCTTTCGATTTATCGCGTGTGTGAATAGCCGGCCATCCAAAAACACCTTTTACAATACCGTTTTTAGTGTGGATGTTCACTACTTTACTCGGAGCAATTTGGTGGTCGCTACCACCGTTTCTAATGACGTAAATGAGTCCATTGTCCGAGATATAATTCACATACCACGAAATCTCATCGGCATGCCCTTCAATCACCACTTTGTAGTTAGCCTCGGGGTTTATCACGCCCACAGCGGTTCCGTAAGTATCTGTAATAAAATCATCTACGTAGGGTTTCAGGTAATCCATCCACAGTTTTTGCCCCGTCCATTCGTATCCGGTAGGAGAGGCATTATTTAAATATTTTTCCAAAAAATCCATCGACTTTTTGTTCAGTATGCTCTTCTTCGCCATATATTAAAGTTTTGCACTAAAATAGTAATATCCAAAGAAAAAAAATGTTTTACACTCTGTAAATTCTTAATTTTGGCATACTAAATGCTCCAATGTTTTACAGATGAATTATTTAAGATTTTTATTTCTACTCATTCCCACGGTGTTGGTAGCTCAGGTAAATGAATTTGAAACCGATTCGACGGATGTGGACTACCTGATTATTGAAGGCGATTCGGTGCCCAGAACAGCGATTGACCTAGATGAAGTGATGCTATTGCACAAGCTGAAATTTGATAGCAGGGAAGACCGCATCCGGTATTTGATTTTACGCCGAAAAACCATAAAAGTTTACCCGTATGCCAAATTGGCTGCTGAACGATTGGACTCGATGAACCAACGGATGGCGCAATTGAAACGCAATCGTGATAAAAAACGATATACCCGAATAGTCCAAAAATACATTGAAGGGGAGTTTTCTGAAGAACTGAAAAAAATGACCCGTACCGAAGGACAGATTCTCGTTAAATTGATTCACCGCCAAACGGGAACCACCGCATTCGATTTGGTGAAGGAACTCCGAAGCGGTTGGCGCGCCTTTTGGTACAACACCACCGCAAGCATGTTCGATATTTCATTAAAACGTGAGTTCGACCCCATGAATGTTAAGGAAGATTATTTGATAGAGGATATTTTGCAAAGGAACTTCCAGAGTGGCCGATTGGAAAAACAAACCCCGGCTTTGAAATTCGATTTTTACGAACTGTCGAACAAATGGGTGTTTTCAGATGACAAAAAACAGTAGTAAATGCGCAGACAAACGCCCTTAGAAGAAAAACTCAATGCCGTATCGCATGCCATTGGTGCTTTGTTTGGCATTGTGGCGTTGGTGTTGTTGATTTTATTCGATACACACAAAACGTCTTATAGTCTGTTGAGCGCTATTATTTACGGCAGCTCGATTATTGTGCTTTTTACTGCCTCAACCTTTTATCATGCCACAAAAAGTGAAAGCCGTAAACATTTTTTTAGAATCCTGGACCACATCAGTATTTATTTCTTGATTGCCGGCACATACACGCCTGTTTTACTCATTTCGTTGTTGGACAGCAAAGGGTGGACGCTGTTTTATACCGTTTGGGGCATTGCCTTTTTCGGGATTATTTTGAAGTTGTTTTTTACCGGGAAATTTGAAGTCTTTTCCACACTGTTGTATTTGGTAATGGGTTGGCTGATTGTTTTCGATTTTAGTCAGCTATCGGAAGTGATGCACAGTAATGGCATTTTGTTACTATTCGCTGGTGGAATGGCCTATACTTTGGGCATTGTTTTTTACGTGGTGGAGCGCATTCCGTTTAACCATGTTATCTGGCATTTGTTTGTTTTGGCAGGTGCCATTTGCCATTTTTTTATGGTTTATTTTTATGTGATTTGATAAATTCACGTGAAAACGGGAATCTCTTAATCAATTAATTATGATTGAAATAACCCCTGCAAAATCCAATGAACACTATCAAACCATCGAAACGATGGCCAACGCGATTTGGAATGAACATTATATTCCCATCATAGGAAAAGCCCAAGTGGATTATATGTTGGATAAATTTCAGTCGGTAGCTGCCATTGAATACCAAATCGCCAACGGATTTGAATATTTTCTACTGAAATACGTCAGTGAAGCGGTTGGCTATCTCGCCATAAAACCTGAAGAAACAGCCTTATTTTTAAGCAAGATTTATGTTTTGAGCCATTATCGCGGAAAAAAGATAGGCAAGGCAGCGATTGATTTTGTGGAAGAGCAAGCAAAAACCAAAAGTAAAAACAGTATCCGATTGACCGTAAATAACAACAATACCCAATCTATTGAGGCTTATAAAAAGTTAGGATTCAAGGTTACTAACCCAATTGTTATTGATATTGGAAATGGCTTCATTATGGATGATTTTGAAATGGTGAAGATGCTTTGATTGCTTTGAAGATTCTCGCAGAGGCGCAAAGGCGCGAAGTTTTTTTTTATCCGCCACTTCAGCTGCGCTCAATAGAACTACCGAAAACCACATTTTTGCTGCAAATTTTCTTGTTTTCGATATAAATTTCACTCATTTCAAACCGTGAAATTCACTCAAACTGACGAAAATCCATTATCCCTTGTTCACTTTATTTTAGATTTTTCTTGGCGTCTTAGCGCCTCTGCGAGAGTATATTTTTATCAAGCGTGATGAGCCTTAAACACCGAATTACTCGGCAGTTCAAAAATTTCCAAACCGAAGTAGGGGAGTGAAGCTATCAAATGGTCGAAAATATCAGACATGATGTATTCGTAGTTTTCCCAGCGTTTGTCGCTACTAAAGGCATAAATTTCCAAAGGAATACCCTGTGTGGTGGGTGCCAATTGTCGGGCCATAATCATCATGTCTTTGTTGATGGCCGAATGCTGTTTTAAATACGAATCGATGTATTTTCTAAACACGCCCAAGTTGGTCAGATTTCTACCGTTGACCAATATGTCTTTGTTGATGTTCCGTTCGGTGTTGTACGATTTGATATCCGCTTGACGGGTTTCCAAATAGCTGGATATCAACTGTATGTCTTTTAACTCTTCAACGTCTTCTTCCGAAAGGTATTTTACTCCATCCTGTTTGATGTAAAGCGCCCGTTTTATACGTCGGCCATCCGATGTGGTCATACCGCGCCAGTTTTTAAACGAATCGGAAATCAGCGCATAAGTGGGAATAGTGGTGATGGTTTTATCGAAATTTTGGACTTTTACCGTCGCCAGAGTAATTTCGGTAACATCTCCATCGGCACCATATTTTTCAAAGGTAATCCAGTCGCCAATGCGTACCATATCGTTAATCGAGACTTGAATACTAGCCACAAAACCCAAAATGGTATCCTTAAACACCAAAATAATTACGGCCGAAGCGGCACCCAATCCGGTGATGAATTTTATAAAATCGGTTTCGGTGATAATCGCCAAACAAGAAAAAATGCCAATCACCCAAGCAAAAATCATAAATACCTGAATGTAGCTGGCAATGGGCTTGTCCTTAAACTGTTTTAGTGTTTTTAAATAGTCTTTTACGGTATTGAGCAAGCTACGTACAATCCATAGCATCAAAATAATGCCAAATACCTTTAAACCTTTTTCGGCAATCTCTTCATAAAACTGAAAATCGGCCAATACAATGGGTACAAATTCCAAAGCAATCAATAGCGGAACGATGTGTGCAATATTCCTCGGCGCTTTATTGGCTACCAACAGATCATCAAAATTGGTCTTTGATTTTGAAGCAAATTGCGAGAACACCCCAATAAGCAGCTTTCGGGTAATAAAATCGACTATAAAAATTAAAATGAGCAGTGCCAATAACAACAGCAGCATATTTAAATATTTTGCTGCGACTTCCGTAGTGCCCAGTTCCATTAAATAGTCGTACAGCCAGTGCTTTAAACTATCCATTACGGGCAGGTTTTAAGAATTTCTTTTCCACATAAAAGGTTCCGAAAGGAATTATGGAAGCCACCAAAACGACCAGAAATGTGCGGTTGTTCCATTTATAGTCGTTCTTCAGCATAAACGCCATGGCCACATAGGCAATAAATAAAATACCGTGTGGCATCCCCAGCATTTTTACGTATTGCGGGTCGTTGGCCATATATTTTATAGGGGTGGCGATAAATAGTAAAAGGATATACGAAACACCTTCCAGCAGTGCTACAATTCGGAAAATATTTTTAAATGAAAGCATGTTGATTTGTTTTGTGCAAAAGTAGAACACAACACCCAAATAGCGATACGATTTAAGACTTTTTTAGGCTATGACTAAACCACGTTGAAAATAAGGATGCCGTAAATAACGAAGCGCAACAACCTTAACGAACCGTAAAGCATTACGCTACGGAACGGAAATTTGATGATGCCCGCCGCAATACAGGAAATGGAAAAGGGTAGTGGCAATAGGGCACCAACAACGATTAAAAAACCACCCCATTTTTTGGAGTTTTTTAGCTGTTTTTCCATTTTTTGCTCCAAATAATTGTGAACCGATGGAATTTTGGTCATGGTGTGTCCCATCCAATAGGACAATAAACCTCCGCTATAAGATAATAATGCCAACAGACTTAAATACAGCCAAGGCGCGTACATTTTTCCGGCCCAAGCAATAAAAATTTCTGGCGGAACAAGCCCCAAAAGCGTTTCGGAAACAAAAAAGAAACTGAGTACGCCATAAGCTGGCAATATTTCGGTGAGCCTGGTTAATGCTGCATTAATATCAAAAAAATGATTGATTACATAAAGCGCAACTACAATACCAATAATGTACGGCAAAGCCTTTTTAACGGCTTGCCAAACAAACGTATAAAACCCCGTATAGCTGTAATACTGGTGCAGTAACTGCCAACGCGATTTTTCAGATTTGTTTTTTGATTTCGGTTTCATGTCCAATCCAAGATTTTTGGGAGTACAAAGATACTACAAGATCGGACTTCTGTAAAATACTATATTATATTTAATCTTATTTTAACAGTGGTAGTGGGGTTTTGTGATTTTATATTTTACATAATGTAAATTATAATTCAAATGTGTTTGTATAGCTGTTTATCTTAAATGTACATTTGATAGCTATAATTCTCTATTATGTAAAATATCCCAGAACGTGTAGAAATATGAATGAAACATTGTGCTTGGGTCATTAAACTTTTTTAAATTGTTACCACAATTTATTTTACACATAATTATCCATCGCTTGCCAACGCCATATAAAAGCTTCACTTTTTGCACTGTTTTAAAATTCGCGTATTTGTAAAAATTACGTCAAAAAAAATTTTACGCAATTCTCGTTAAGTTGCCACAAGAGTATAAAATTTCTCTGCGAGCAAATTTCTATACACTTGTTATATGTAGAACTTAAATTAAAGTTTTCTTTTTGTGCATTATCTTTTGCCTTGATGCAAAAGAAACAAAAAATCAAGGCTGCATATAATTTTGGAAACAATTAACGGCTCACTCCACTATATCTTAGGAAACATTTGAACTATTAAGACTATGTAGTAATATTATGTAAAATAGAAACATTTAAAAAACTGTATTGCTAAACCCCTAAAATATAGTCGTTACACTCGCCTATTGTTTTAGCCAAAATTTTATGATACCGAAAACCTTCTTAGTAAGTTAATTATTACTATTTTTAAGCTTCAATATTTCTTATGCAGATAGTCCATTTAACAGACATACATTTATCAGAAAAAAACTTTAAAGAATTCGAAAATAATTTTCGAAAAGCATTAATTAATGATTTGTCTAAATATCATTCTAAGAATAACCCTATTGAACTAATTGTAATTACTGGAGATTTGGTTGATTGTGGAGGTCATTCACTTTTGAAAATGCCAAGATTTAGTAGTACCTATACTAATCCTTTTAATATTTTTGATAAAGAATTTATTGAGCCTATCGCAGCAGCTTTAAATATAAAAAAGACTCAGTTTTTATTTATTCCTGGAAACCATGATATTAATGAAAATGATATTCTTTGGGTTAATGAAAAGAGTATGAAAAAGGACATAAATGAGTCTAATATAGATAAGTATCTGCATGATACAAGACATAATTTTAATTATAAAAACGAAAGATTAAGGTATTTCAAAGAATTTGAATTTGAGATTCATAAATCAACTCCAAATTATAAATTCTCTAACAATGAATCGACTTACTTACATGAATTAAAAAATGGATATAAAGTTGGTTTTATATTACTAAACGATTCGTGGAGATGTTCTACATGTGAATTAAAAGATGATACTCATAATTATCATTATTTTGGAGTAAATCAAATATATTCTGGACTGAAAAATCTTGACAGTATGGGATCAAATATAAATATTTGTTTACATCATCATTCAGTAGAGGATTTTAAAGAAAGAATTGAATTTGAAAGAATCCTAACTACAAAGAACATTGAACTACTCTTATATGGACACCATCATTCAAATGATTCGCAATTGCATTACAATGGAGTTGGTGGTTGTCTTGGGTTTAGAGGAAGAGCTACACTTAACAAGCCTGAAGATTCTGATTCTAAATATCAATCTGGTTATAAAGTTTTAGATATAAATTTTGGTTTAAATAAAGTTGAAAAAATCCATTACAGGAAATATGAATACGATCAGACAAAATTTGTCGCAGATGTTAGGTATGGAGATGATTTAGGTATTGATTGTAACGAAAGGCATGGTGGAAAGGGATACCCTTTTAGTTTACAAGAGACCTCACCTGCTTCATTTTTAAAGAGCTTAGATGAAGATAAATTTAAAAACTTCAAATGAATCACTACGAAAAAAGATATATAACACATTTTGGTGGAAACAATCTATCGTCTTTATTTGATGATGATGTTAGTGACTTGACTCTTCTGCAAAGTCTTAATAACAATTCAAAGATTGTACTACTTGGCAATCCTGGAATTGGAAAAACAACCGAGTTAAAAAATTTGTTTTCCGAATTATGGAAAGTGAAAGATTCTTCTGGAATTGTTCCGCTTTTTATTGATTTAAAATATTTCAGAAAAGGTGATAATTTTTATGATTTTATTCAGTTCAAAGAATGGAAAGAATTACCACAAGTTATTTTTATTTTAGATGGATTAGATGAAATAGTTGATATTCAAGATTTTATTTCAACTTTTGAAACCTTTATTCAAGACAATTCAGATATTAATATCAAATATGTAATTAGTTGTAGAACTAATATTTACGATAAATATTTAATACAAATAACAGACTTTGAAATCTATTTTTTGAAATCTCTAACCTTTGGTCAAGCTAAATCAATTTTGAAAAATAAATATGATATAGTTTTACCATTTCAATATAATAATGATGAATTTATTGACGCTTTAAATTCTCCGTTTTTTCTTGATTTATTTGCAGAATATTTTATTGAGAAAGGGAAATATCCAGAGTCTTATTCTGAGATTTGGGATTTATATATTAATCAAATCATTGATAGAGATAAAGAGAAGTTTAAAAAGCGAGGTATTATAAATAAGCATAGAATTATTCATTCACTTAAAACTGTTGCTGTTGTAAATGAAATTATGCAGAGAAACTTTACAACCGATGAAGATTTATATAAAATATTAAACGAAAACTATGAAGATTTAATTGAAAACTCTTTAATTGTTAAAGATAATGAAACTAAAAAGTGGAGTTTTATACATAGACAAATTCAAGAATATTTAGTTGCAAAATCTTTGATTGATATTAGCTTTAATGAAATTTTAGATTTTATTAAAATCGAAAACATTAATGCTATTCATCCTTCGATATTTAATTCTTTAGCTTTTACAATAGACCTATTAGACCCTCAGAAGGATATTTATAATCAATTAATTGATTGGTTAAAAAAGAATCAAGTTGATGTTTTGTTTAAATCGGATTCTAATAGATTTAATGATATATTAAAAGTTGATGTTTTTCAATCTTACTTTAGACAAGAGTGTATTGATAAAACATTATGGATTAATACTAACAAAACTTTTGAGGTTAAAGAGATAGCAGAATTTGGTAATAACAGAGATAATTTTCTATATCTAAAAAATATCATTTCGGATTCTTTATACCATTTTCGTGTAAGATATTCTGCTATTGAATTAATCACTTATTTTGACATTCCAATTGATTTAAAGAATGAATTTAAATCATTTTTATTATCACTTCTTAAACAAAAAGATATTGAGGCTGGAATTAAATCTCAAATAATAAAATGCATAATTTATCAGGAATTACATACTGACAAAATTTATTTTGACATGATTTTTAAGTCTCAACATAAAGAGACTAATAAAGAGGTAAATAGGAGTATATTAAGTTTGATTGAAACTCAATTAAACATCGATGAATATTACAGTTATATAAAAGAAGAATTTTTAAGAGCTCATAATTTACTCCCAAGAAGTGATTCAGATGAAGTAATTAGAGGGAATCGATATATTGTTGAAAGTCTAGTTTTAAAACTTCAAAATCCAAATAACTTTATTGAAATTGCAAAGTATTATTTTGATAGTAAAATTAATATTACTGACTATAATAATATAACTGAGCAATTTATTAATAAATGTATCTTCTTTATTAAGAATGACAATAACTTTTTAAATCAATTTTTAGATAGTGTAAAGAAAGAATTAAAGTATTTAGTTAGAGAGGACTTATTTTATAAAATAATAAAAGATAGTAACGAGGAACTAAAAACTATAGAACACCTCTTAAATAGAGACTCTTTTAAAGATACAAGTTATTTTATTGCTAAAATTGTTAATGAGGAATCCATCAATTTATTAGTTGAATTTATTCTTTCAAATACTATTGATATTAACGAAGTGGAAAGGTTTAGAAATTTTATAGGTAACATAAATTCGCGTAATGTTGCCAAAATTCTAAATGATAAATTGATTGACAATGGATTCGTTTTTAAAGAAGAAGTAGTAACCGAAGAGCAATCAATCGAAAGCAGGAAAAAATATAAACTTCAATTACAAGACAATATTGATATTCTTTTCAATTCTGAGCGATTCTTAGAAGAAATCAAAGAAGTATTTAGTATAAATGAAGAAATTGACAACCAAACTCTTCGAAAAATAGAAAATAAATGGTATGAAGAAAATGGGGCCTGGAATTTTATCAATTCTAAAATATCGTTTTTAAGCCATTTGTTATTTCAATATCGTTATCAAACAATAAACTTTACTATTGTTGAAAAAGCTTTAGATGATAAATCAATTGTTTTGTCAAAGTTACAATCATTAATAGAAAGATATAAAAGTTCTTTATGGGATTATAATCTGTCAGTTGAGCAAAAGAAACTAATAGAAGATTGGGTTAAAAATATTGCATCAAAAATCAATTTTAATGAAATAATAAAATTGCATTCAACAGGCTCATACTCGTATCACAAAGATTTTTTAAAACTAAAAACTGTATTTTATTTTAAACAATTATTAAACATAGTTTTGCCACAAAATTTTCTATTAGAAAGTATCAGATTTTTTGAATTAGATAAATCTAGTGAACCTGATGATAATTTTTTACAATTAAAAAAGGACATTAATAATGATGAAGTCTTTAACAATAAAATTGTAGAAAATATAAAGGAAGGGAATCTTTTTTCATTTTCACTTTCGAAACATATTGCCTATGCAATTCAGGAGAAGTTAGAATCTAGTTATATATATATTAGAGAATATTTTAAAGAAGGAGGAGATTCTATACATAATGAATCTCGCAAAATGGAAAGTTATGTTTTAGCGTCAGGAGATATCAATATTTTAAAAGAGGTCTGTGTTAATTCTGATAATTGGGTATATTGGTCCGCTATTGGAATATTAGTAAAAAATAATTGGGAAAAAGAATTTTGTATTAAAAGAGCGTTGGAATATCTTAAATCCAATGAAGATAAGTTTAAGTCAGATGCTTTAAACGTATTATTACAATTAAATGACGATAACGCTATTGATTATTTAATAAAGTTTCTAAAAGACAACTCATTATCATCTTTAAGGTTTTTAAACAATAAGAACTTTTATAATATTAAAAATTATGAAAATTTAGATTCATTGTATTTCATTTTTTATTCAGAAAATATTGACCGTATTGACTCTCATTTTGCTCGTTCATTTTACGATAATTTAATTTTGAGTCTTATTGAAAAAGAAGATGATAGTTTTAGTGAGATTATGAAAATTTTGAACAAAATTAGGGAACAAATCAAAAAGGATAAATCTGATTTGTTTTATATTAATCTATTAATTAATGATGTACAAAATGCTTATATTAATTCAAATTCTAAACCGTTTGAGTTAAAGAAAGCAATAATAAAAGCAAATAAAATATTAAATTGACAACTCTCTAGCCATTCCACACACATTATGCTTCCCTCCTATACTTCGACTTCGCTCAGCACAGGTTAATTGCATAATAAGTGTTCCATTAACATTGCAAAGAAAGTTTTGGGCATACTACAATTTACTTATCCTTCCTTTTATGTTTTTTCCAAAATATATACAACAATATGACTAATATGGGTAAAACAATAAATACTATTATTTCAAAGGGATTTGAAAAGTCTAAGGGCTTGTTATTGTCCGGGTTTGGGATATCTGTAGGTATTTGAAGCACAAATAACAATTTGAATATAAAAAGCATACTTTTTAGTTTTTAATTATGGTTTAAATGATACTTAAAATTAGTGATTTTTTATGGCGCGGTGTTGCGTTTTTTAGAGGATTAAAAAATTAACCTCAGGTACCCATGCCCAAACCCACATAAATACTTATTTTCGCGCCCGATTATGTGGATGTATTTAGGGCTTTTGGCCGCACTTTTTTTAGGATTGCACAATTTGTGCAAAAAACATGCCGTACAGGGTAACGAGGTGTATCCGGTATTGTTTGGTACGGTGTCGAGTGGTTTTGTGTTTTTAGCTGTATTTTATTTATGGGCAATGGTTTATCCCGAGTATGCCGCGGCGCATGGGTTGCAGTTTCAGGATATCGGTTGGCAAACACATGGCTATATTTTTATTAAGTCGGCCATCATGGCTTGTTCGTGGGTGTTGGCCTATGTCGCCTTAAAACATTTGCCTATTACTATTGTAACGCCCATTCGGTCTGCTGGACCGTTTTTTACCTTTATTGGCGCCATGCTTATTTATCAAGAGCGCCCTAACCTACTGCAATGGCTTGGGTTTTTCCTGATTATTTTTTCCATGATTTTGTATTCCAAAATAGGAAAAAAAGAAGGCATCATCTTTAAAAATAACCGTTGGATTTTAGCCATAGTGGTCGCTACGTTTTTGGGTGCCAGTAGCGGACTCTACGATAAGTTTTTAATACAAAGTTTAAGTCTAAACCCGCAAACCCTACAGTTTTGGTTCTGTTTTTACACCGTGTTTATTTTGCTGGTTATTTTGAGTATTACTTTTTTTCCGAAGCCCGAAAAACGCAAGGCATTTAAATTCAGGTGGAGTATTATTGCCGTTGGTGTTTTGTTACAGGCCGCGGACTATTTCTACTTTAAAGCGCTGCAAGACCCCGAGGCTTTAATTATGTTGCTTTCGGCCATTAAGCGGAGTCAGATTTTAATTGCCGTAGTTGTAGGTGGTTTGGTGTTTAAGGAACACAATAAGCGTAAAAAATTGGTGCCGCTGTGTGGCATAATGCTGGGGGTGTTTTTGATTTTGTATTCTTAAAACTTAGCGACAACCGAAAAACCGTCATTACGAAGGAAGTATGACTGAAGTAATCTGTTTATTCAGAGTTCCATTCATGAGATTGCTTCACTTGGTTCGCAATGACGGAAGCTTTATGTTTTCGTTTTAATTCGAAATAATCAATCAAACGTCATTACGAGGGAAGTATGACTGAAGTAATCTGTTAATTTAGGGTTTCCTTTTCATGAGATTGCTTCACTTTGTTCGCAATGACGGAAATCTCTGTTTTTTTCGTTTTATAACAATAGTAAAAAAGCAAGGTTCTAGACCTTGCTTTTTTAAATGAGAACTCGTTGTTAATCTTTTTTGTAATTGACCATCCAACTGATATTGAATTGGTCTGAACATCTACCATAGCAGGCATTCCAGGGCATATCCTGAAACGCTGTATGAACTTTACCTTTCTCACTAAGTTTTGTAAATATATCCTTAGCTTTCTCTTTCGAATCGACGTCTATGCTCACGCTTATATTTGAACCATTGGTGAGTGGTGTATCTGGTGAGGCGTCATAAGCCATCAAATGAAAACCACTTCCCTTCAATTCTGCATGTTGAAGTTTTTTCCGGTAATGCTCTGGAATATCCGTCTGAACATCCTCATAGGTTTGTTCATTAATAATATTGCCCCCTAAAATAGATTTATAATGCTCTAGGGCATTTTTACAGTCGCCATTAAATGCTAAATATGGTTGTACTCTCATGTCTTTACTTTTTTAATTGTTAGTTACTTTTCTTTACTATGCTTCTCCTCTTGCAGGGTAGTCTTCTTTTAAAATATAGTCAACTCCTCTAAGCACATCATTGAAATCAGGCCTTCCAAAAGGCATGGATTGTATCGATTGCCAGTAAACGGTATGTTCTGGCGTCAAAAGAAAAAGCCCAGGTTCCGCAAAGTGATTTGGCTCATCATTAATGCCTTTAGAAATGAACAATCCCCAATTTTTGGCCTCGTCAATAGGCAAGCCATATCCAATAGGAATATCGGAAATATTCCATTCTTGGTACGTAGTCTTGGCTGCGGATTCTGTATCTGTACTGATGGCGATGATGTTAATACCACGATCCTTAAACTTGGATAGCTTTGCTTGAAGTTCTTCTAGCTGTTTTTTGCATATCGGGCAATGCTGACCTCGATAAAATAAAATCAAGTTAAAATGCTCCGGATTTTGCTCTCTGAGCGTCCAAGTGGTATCGTTCACTAATTTTATTGATAATTCAGGTGCTGTTTCTCTAGGTTTTATCATGTATATTTAATTTTATTTTTAATATACAATCTCCATCCTGAATGTATTGACGCTAATCGTTCATAAATTGACTTGAATGGTTTTCATTGATATCTTTCTGTGAACTCATGGGTTTTAAATAGGTCTGCTTCAACACACTTGAATATGAAGTCTATAGTAATCAAATGAAGAACTCACATTTATTCCTCAACCACCAAATGCGATTTTGGTAATCCCATTTTGTAAAGATTGGCTTCCACGGATTCCATCATGGGTGGTGGCCCACAGAGGTACACGGGTTTACTGACTTCGAGATTGTGTTTTTCCAAAAAAGCTTTATCTATAAATCCGTGGGCATAATCGCTGTGTTCTTCTTCCGAAAGAATTAAGTGTAGGTCGTTGCCCAACCAAGCTTCTAAATTGTTTTTGTAAATGATGTCCCGTTCTTCGTTATTACTAAAAAATAGTTGGTTGCCTTGTAATTTCCCCTTTTGCTTTAAATCTTTCAGTATGGCAATAAAAGGGGTGACCCCTGCTCCACCGGCAATAAACGCGCCTTTTCCCTTGTATTGAATAGCGCCCCAAGCATCACCGATTAATAATTGGTCGCCCACCTGTAATTTTTCAAGCTGCTCGGTAACGCCGTTGTGTGACGGGTAGACCTTTATGGTAAATTCCAATTCTTTGTCCACAGGTAAATTGGTAAAGGTAAATGGTCGTTTTTTATCGGCCCAACCGGGTTTGTCGATAGACAGTTCCGTGGCTTGCCCTGGTGTAAATTGATAGCCTTTGGGCTTATCGGTTACCAAATGCAGAACGTTGTGGTTAACATGTTCTATTTTTCGGAGTGTGACTTTATGTTCCATGATTTTGTTTTTTTATAATTTGAATAGTGAGTTTAGCTAAATTTATTATTCTGTTTGTTCATCCGGAGAATCGGTAAGTACACGTAATGGAATGTCTTCTTCGTTTCCGTAAAGTTTCAACTCTTTAATATCGGCAGGCAGGTTGAAGCCTTCTTTTTCGAGGGTTTCTTTAATCTGTCTCATCAAGTTTCCGCGGACTACGATTGCCGATTTTCGGTAATCGAACGTATCCACCCAAAAGAAAATTTTGAGATTAACGGTACTGGCAGCCAATTCGTCTTCGTAAACAAAATTTTCGTGTTCGTCGTCATTCACGATGTAGTCGTTTTTATCCAATATTTGCTGAATAATGTTTTTGGCACTTTCAATGTCATCTTCATAGCCTATGCCAACAACAAATTCATTTCTAAAGAAACCATCTGCAGTATAATTTTCTACTGGTTTGGTCAATACATCGCTGTTAGGAACGTAAATATCGCGACCATCGAACGATTTCATGTGCATATATCGAAAATTCAGTCCTTTTATTTTACCAAAAAACTCATCCACCTTAACCGTGTCGTTGACGTTAAACGGACGATTGAAAGCCAGGATAATACCAGCCAAAAAGTTTTTTCCAATATCCTGAAAGGCAAAACCTAAAATAATGGCCGCCCCACCAGCAGCAGTAAGTATTCCTGTAGCCACACCGTTCAAGCCCGCTACCCGAAGTGCCAACAATACTGCAATTACGATTAAAACCAATTTAATGGCTTGAGCTAAAAATTTAGCCATTAGAGGATCTTCGGCTTTCTTTAAAATTCGTTTCTTATATAAATTGGTGAGTAATTGGGCGATTAGAATCCCCAAAATAATCACAAAAATACCCAAGGCTATTCTTGGCAAAACTTCAATAAAACTTTCGTAATAATTGCTTATGGATTTAGTAATGGTTTCGGCAGTAGATTGTAAAACTAAGAGCATGGTACAGAATTTTTGTTCAACTTTTATAAAAATAAAACTTCTTTTCCTCCTCTTTTAACTTAAAAGCGGTAAAGACTATTCCAAATGATATTTGGAGCAAAACAGGACATATTGGTAGCGAATAAGTCAACTGATTTTATGGGTTCTGGTTAACTTTGAGTAAAACCATAAAATTATGAACCATATTATATTTGAATACCACGACGTGGCGGCAAGTGAGACTTTGGAAAACCACACCAGAAAACGTTTGGAAAGCATTTTTACCAACTTTGAATTTGTAAACCGTGCCGATGTGTTTTTTAAGGCCGAAAACACAACTTCAGATGAAACAGGAAAGAAATGTGGCATCAGGCTAAGTGCACCTGGGCCAAGATTGTTTGCTGAAGCTTCACATGGTAATTTTAAAGACGCTGTAAATGAATCGGTCACTGAATTGACTAGACAGCTTAAAAAGCGTAAAGAGAAAATGAAAACACATTAATCATGGGAGTATTTAGTGACGACAGCAGAGAAATTACCTGTGTGTACAATAGTGAAAATTACACCGATGTACAGACTTTGGCTTATTTACAAGCCTCTAAAAAGAGTCTATTGGAGATTGATATTTCCAAACAGCAGCTTACCGGTACGCAATGGGCAGAATTGTGTTCGCGTTTAGGTGTGACATTACAGGATATTATTAATGAAGATGAAGTTGAAGGCGATGTTTCCAGTTTTGACAACGACGATTGTATTACCATTTTACGAGAAAACCCAAAAGCACTGAATGGAGCCATTGTATTTACCCGGCACAAGGCCAAGCAGATAAAAAATCCTTCAACCGCTTTAAGCTTTATTGATAGTGATACGGGAAATGTTTCTCGAAATCCTTGAATGACATTTTATTTTAAAACTAAAAAATCCCGTAAAAACGGGATTTTTCTTTATCAAATGACTAATGGAGATTAGTATTTTAGGTTATCTAAAAACTCGTTTACGCGTTGTTTGGATTCACCTGTACGTTTTTGAATTTTTCCTAATAGTTCATCTTCCTTACCTTCTTTATAATCTAAATCATCATCGGTAAGTTCTCCCCATTTCTGTTTCAATTTTCCTTTGGCAATATTCCAATTGCCTTTAGCTTTATCTTGCCATGGTTTGCTCATAATATTATAATTTTAAGGTTAAACAAATTATTCTTGTTTTGTATTTTAAAATTACTGAACATCAATGGTTTGCTTTGTTTCAATCCATTCAAATATTGGCTCAAAAATAAAAAAGCGCTCCAATTAAATTGGAGCACTTTTTTATTAATAATATGTGTTTGCTAATTACTTAATAGCAATCAATTCCAGTTCAAAAACCAAATCCTGTCCGGCCAATGGATGGTTGGCGTCTACAACAATATGGTCGTCGTTTACTTCGGCAATTCTAAACTGTTGTTCACCACCGTCTGGCCTAGAGCCTACAAGCCCCATCCCTACTTCAGGTTTAATGCTTTCTGGAAGATCGGCAGTTGGTACTTTTTGAAACAATTGCTCGTGTACTTCGCCATAGGCTTCTTCTTTAGCAATGGTTACGGTTTTCTTTTCACTTACGGCCATGTCTACCAAAGCTTTTTCAAAACCAGGGATAAGTTGCCCTTGTCCCAATTGAACTTGCAATGGTTCTCTTTCCAAGGAGCTATCAAATACCTGTCCGTTTGTTAATTTTCCAGTGTAATGCACCTCGATGGTATCATTTGCCTTTACTTTACTCATAATATCTTTTTAAATTTAAAAATTAGCACAAAGGTATGATTCATAAAATGGTTGAAAGAATAAAACAGCAATTCTTTTGAAAATGAATTCTTTGGACATAAAAAACGCCAAGGCGATTTACCTTGGCGATTTTAGTTTAGTAAAGTTGGTTATATTTTTTAATATTCCGCTTGCTCCTTGCCCAGAACAATATCGCGTTGGGCAACGAATAACCCTTCTTTTTTATCAAGTTTCAGAATACGGTTAGGATTGGTAGCTTCAATTTTTTCGCGACAAGAACCTTTTAACAGCGGATCGTTATCAAAAACAAAACTTTCAACGGCATATTCCGGTTTTCCGGGTTCTTTTAAAATGGGCAATATTTGGCGCAGTTCACTGCCGTAAATATAAGATCCGGGCACAAAGGTGTAAAAAGTATATTTACCATCGGCATTGGTTCTTATCCACCCGCGGTGGTGTACGTAACGTTTTTTGTTTTCACGTTTTAACTCGAAATTACCGTCTTCATCAGCTTGGTGTATAAACAACAACACATTTTTTGCTGGTGTAATGCCATCGTTTTTATAAATAGTTCCCGTGATTTTTAGCTTAGTACTGCGCGATGCGAAATCGGGAATGGTATCGACATTGTTTAATTGTTTTTCGGAATAATCGTAAATAGGACTCCTTTTTTTATAATTGGAGGGAATGGCTTCCAAATTTTCAGCAGTTTCCTGAGCATTAGTCATTTGAAAACCACTTAAAAAGCCAACTAAAATAACGAATGTGAATATTTTTTTCATGGGGCTAAAACATTTAATTCATTCAAAACTAAACAACTACCCCATTTGATTTAAATAAAATCGTTTGAAAACTCCTTTTTCACGATGAATAGATAAAATGCACATTTTGAATAATACGTAAATTATTCATTTTCGCTCTCGGTGATAGCTTGCGCATTTCCCGAATATCGGATGGGGAAACGTCCCGTCCCATTTAGTGCCATATCACTTTTTAAGTTAGGCGAAACAGTTATAAACACCTGAAAATTCTCGTTGTTGCTTTTGGCATTAAAAGAGATATTGTAACCCTGTTTTTTGTTTTTTTCTACTTTAAAATCCTCCATCAAGCCTTTAAATTCAATGGCACTATCCATGCCGCCATAATTAATTTGCATTTGGCGTTCACCATAATATGGCAAATACGAGGTGACACTATCGCCTTCAATTTTTAAGAAATTGTGATTGCCCACCAAACTGATATTGGCAGCATTATTTCCGGGTAATAAAAGTCCGGAATTAGCCACTTGCTGCATGGCCATGGTGGCTTGCGGATAGGCCCAATCGGACTCAATAATTATTTGCTTGTTGTTTACAAATTGTTCCAATTTAGCCAGTTCGGCTTCTGTGGGTGCGTTTTTGGAAGAACCGCAGGATAATAGTAACAAAAAAAGGGTGGCAATTATAAAGATGTTTGCTTTCATGATTCCAATCTTTATCTGTAAATTACAAAATGTGTTCCTTTTTTAGGGTAAAAACGCTCAAATTTGATAAAATATTAACGCATCAATAGAAATTCGTGTATTTTCGTTTGCTATGGATTTAAAACGGAAGCAAACTCAACTTCAGTTGCAAGGTTTTTTGAATACGCCCTTACTTTGGAAAGCTGATGCCGTTTTGGGTTTGAAACAGTTTCAGATTCAAAACCAAAACCAAAACACATTTATTTTTAACGGCACTTTACCGGAAAATTTACGTTTGGGTAAACGGGTGGAACGCTTTGTAAGTGCCGAATTGAGTCGAAATGATGACATAGAAGTCTGTTGTGAAAACATCCAAATCCAAAAAGATAAAATCACTTTGGGTGAAATAGACTGTATTTTAAAACAGTACAATCGCCCAATTCACTTGGAAATTGTTTACAAATTTTACTTGTACGATGCACGTGAGGGTCACGATGAAATTGAACGTTGGATTGGCCCCAACCGCAGGGATTCGCTTATAAAAAAACTCAGTAAGCTAAAAGAAAAACAACTGCCCCTACTCTACAACAATTATACCTTGCCCGTTTTAGAACGGTTAAATATCGATGTTAAAACCGTCGAGCAACAAGTTTATTTTAAAGCCCAATTGTTTTTGCCTTTTGAAAGTAAAGACATTCCGTTTAAAAAGATTAATCGGGATTGTGTAAAAGGATTTTACATTAGGTTTTATGAAATTGAAACCTTTTCTGCATGTAAATTCTATATTCCCAGCAAACATAATTGGCTTATAGAACCCGTTGCTGGCGTAAATTGGTTAAACTATAATTCATTTTACGAAAAAAAGGAGGCATTAATTACTGAAAAAATAGCATCCATGTGTTGGATAAAATGGCCTAACGGCGAAATAAAAAAGTGCTTTGTAGTTTGGTGGGATTAAACCCTAAACTACAAAGCACTTATTGAAACGATTTTACTTTTATAGACTAAAAGGTTTCATCCAATAAATCTTTTAAGGCCTGCCATGATTGGGCATCGGCCTCAGCATTATATTTTAATGGCAGATTGAATTTTTCGCCCAAAGCATCGGCTCCTTTACTGGTAAAAGCATGTTGTGCTTCAGGAAATTCAATATACTCGTAATCGGCATTAATACTATCCATTGCTGCTTTAAAGGCATCTACTGTTTCCTGTGGAATGAATGGGTCGGCACCACCATTGGCTACCAAAACCTTAGCTTTTAATTTGTCGTTGGGCATTACGGGGAGTTTTACACCACTATGAAATGCGGCAACGGCATCCAAATCCTTTCCAGTATTGGCCATGGTAAGCGCCATACTGCCACCAAAACAATAACCAATGGCTGCAATTTGTGAAGCATCTACCGAGGGATGGTTCTTTAACACCTCTAAAGCTGCATCGAAGCGCGCCGTAGCCAAAGGAACGTTATTACGAACCACTCCCGAAAATTTACCAGCATCTTCGGGGTGCGCTGCCTCTTTGCCATTTCCGTACATATCAATAGCCATGGCGGTATATCCCAATTCGGCCAACATATCGGCACGTTCGCGAACATAATCGTTATGGCCCCACCATTCGTGGATTACGATTATACCCGGGCGTTTTTCGGCTGTATTTTTATTATGCACCAAATAGCCTTTCATAGTAATGGAATCTGTGCTGTATTCCACTTCTTTGGCTTCCAATTCAATCGTTTCGGTTAGGGTTTTCTCTGTGTCTGAAGATTTTTGTTTGTCCTTGCAGGAGGCAAAAACAAGCACGGCCATTACGGCCACTAAAAACAAGTTTTTCATTTTTAAAATGCTTTAAGATTGGTTTTAACTTTGTAGTTAACTTAAGATATTTTAAAGAGTTATGAAAATAATTATGGGTAAAATTCTATTTGAGAATTTTGTCGATAGCTCGAATCCAATCTTCGATGTTGGTCTCGTTAGTATTCAATGGTAAACTACCATTGCCATAAGGTCCATAAACATTCGGATTGGTGTACGAGAAAAAGCCCACCGTTGGTGTTAAAGATGCGCTGGCCAAATGCATTACGCCATTATCGGCAGCAATAAAAATAGATGTGTTTTTAATGATGGCGCCCATTTCGCGAATATCCTTGCTGTAAAAATGGGGCGCCTTAAAATTGATTTTTGAAATGTTCTCTATAGGAAGCATTTCAATGATATTATAGTCGGGGTATTCTTTTAAAAGTCGACTGTAAAATGTATTCCACCAAGTTTCAGAATAGCATTTGTGTCCCGTGGCATTGGTATAAATGCAGATGGTTTTTTTATCGTTTTTGATAATACCGTCTAAAATGGATTTTCCGTTGGCTATTTCTTCCTCATTCAGTTTAATATTGAGAACCGGAAGCGGTTTTTCATTTTTTTGTAAGCCGATTATATTCAAGAAATACCGCAGATTGTATATGGGATATTTTGAAATGTGTTCGTAATCGCTATGTTTTTTGGTAATTTCCTCGTGTACATCACCAAAAACCTTTAATCGGCCTCTGGACAATTGGGTGAGCAAACGGCCCGAAGACGAATCTTTATCACCGTTAATCACTAAATCATATCGTTTTGCCTTTATTTTGAACCAAACGGCAATGTATTTCAACAGATTATTGAATGGTTTTTTTGGCAATTTTATGATTTGCATTACATGGCCATAATTCTGAAAAACAGGATGTGCCACACCGCCTTTAACGAACAAATCGATTTCGCAATCAGGAAAAGTTTCAATCACTTCCTGAACAATGGGCGTTAATAGCAATTGATTGCCCAAGCGGTGGTTTGGGCGTACAATCAACACTTTTTTAACGTCTTCTTGTTTAACTGAACCTTTTTCGGGTTCTGTATAAGAACTCCCCACGCCTTTGGTAAGCTTGTGCATTACTCGTCTCCTAAAACTATTTACGCGCGCAGAAAATCCCATATCCTGATAAATTCAAATTAAAATCGGGCAAAAATACAAATCCCTTAAATGTTGGGCAAAATAAATGTTTTGTAATGGAGCTTCTCGCAAAGTCGCTAAGGCGCAAAACTTTCTGTTTGAAATTGAAAAAGAAAATATTGCTGACTATAAATGAAAGCACGAATTGCCAAATCTCTCACAAAGCTAAATCTATTTTGAACTTGAAACCTGAAACTTGAAACCTGAAACTAAAAAATCACCGCTTAAATTTCGATTTGTACCAAACGTTCAGCACCATTCCAACGATAATTAATGAAATACCTAGTAAACTCCAAAATGTATAGATTTCGTTGAAAAGCGTAATTCCCAAAATAGTGGTAAAAATCACTTCCACATATTTTATAGGGGCCACGACATTTGTTGTTGCTGTTTGGAATGCTTTAGTCATAAACACTTGACCGAAGTAGCCAAAAACACCTAAACTAAATAGAAATATCCATTCCCAGCCTTGAGGGGTTACCCAATTACCAATGGATAATAAACCGCCCATAACAGTAGCAATAACCATAAAATAATTAACAATAACCACCGGATGCTCGCTATTACCAATTTTACTGATAATCACATAAACCAAACCGCTTAAAACTGACGCCATTAAAATAAGTGCCAGTCCATAGGTGTTTATCTCTGTGTCCAAACCTTTTAGTACTAAAACCCCAATAAACGAAACGCAAAAAAACGCCCATTGCCAGGGGCGTACTCTTTCGCGTAATAAGAACACGGCAAAAATAGCGGCAAAAATGGGTGCTATGTAACGTAACGATACGGCTGTACCTACCGTTAAGTATTTTACCGACATAAAAAAGAATAGCATAGATGTTGCTCCCGTTATCGAGCGCATAATCAGTAGGAAATTATTTTTACCGATGATGGGGATTTTGTTTTTGATTAAAAATCCGAAAGTAAAGAACAACGACCCCAGCGATCTAAAGAACACGATTTGATACGAGCTTACTTCGCTTAAATGTTTTACCGTGGCATTCATGCAAGCAAAAGCCACGGTACTGATCAACATGTATTTTATCCCTTTTTTAACGTCCAATGCCTCTGGGTTTTACCACGCGGTTGGTGTTGATAAAATAAACGCCCGTTAGCAGAACGATAGCAGCGATTATCGATTGAAATGTAATGGTTTCATCTAAAATATACCAACCCAAAATGAGGGCGATTATAGGGTTTACGTAAGTGTTGGTCGCTACTTTTTCGGGCGATACTTCTTTCAATAAATAGTTGAAGGCAGTAAAAGCAATTATGCTTCCAAAAACTATTAAAAGTAACATAGCCCATTGTACATCGACACTCCAAGTGTTGGGTAAGGACCAAGTTTCGCCAAAACACAAGCTCGCCATAGCCAACATGGTTCCGCCGGACAACATTTGATAGCCCGTATTCACAAAATAATTGGACGGCAAATTGGCTTTGCCAACAAATAAACTTCCATAAGCCCAACTGACCATACAGGTGAAAATCATGAGCATGCCAATAATTTGTCCGTCTTGGCTAATAAGCTGTTTTTGGCTTACCAAAAGGTAAATCCCTATAAAACCCAAAACAACACCAATGTAGGCCATCGTTGCGATTTTTTTTCCTTGGAGGAAACGCATCAGCAAAAGGACGATTAAAGGTTGCGCCGAAATTTCAAGCGCGGCAAAACCACTATCAACAAATTTAAGCGCCCAAACCACTACCCCATTTCCGAAGGTCAAGAATAAAAAACCGGCAATTACCGTGTTTTTAAACTGCTCTTTGGTGATAGAAATATTCACCTTTAAAAGTTTAGCGATTATAAAAATGATGGCACCTGCAAAAATGAACCGGATAGCAGCCAATTTAAACGGCGGCAGTTCTGAAACCGCAATTTTATTGAGCAAGTAAGTAGAACCCCAGATCACATAGATAGCAAAAAAGGCCAGTACAATACTGAATGTTTTACGAGTTGCCCCCATG
The DNA here is from genome assembly GCA_040429635.1 of Tamlana crocina. Taxonomy (NCBI): domain Bacteria; kingdom Pseudomonadati; phylum Bacteroidota; class Flavobacteriia; order Flavobacteriales; family Flavobacteriaceae; genus Tamlana; species Tamlana crocina. Next base: position 2,222,821 of record CP158972.1, read on the forward strand.
AAAAATGAAACTTATTTTTAAAAATGAAAGGCAAATATACGCCTTATTTTAGGGCTAATTCTCGTTAGTAATAAATGTTTACCGGAATTTAATCTTCTGGCGGATAACCGTGTATTTCCTCAAATACTTCATCAAAGTTTGAACGCAAATATGAGTTGAGCTTCTTTCGGTAATCGCCCTTTAACCATTCCACAAAATTGTAGGTGCTTTTACTGATACATTTGGTGTATCGGCCAATCCTGAAATCGATATCGTCTCCCAACATTTTAGCCAGCCCCAAAGCATCGTAAACATCTTCGCTATTTTCAATACAGATTTTTGCGTGTTGCTCGATGGAACGTTCTAAAACCACTTTTGAGGATTCACCGTTTCTAATGGAATCGACATAAGTTTTTTGGATATCGAAGTACACTTCCTTCGATTTTGAAAATTCGGCACGCAATTCGTCCGGCATTTCATATCTGAAATTGCTTTCCAGTTCGTCATCACTTAAAATGGAATCCAAATAATAATTGGGCGATTTAAAAATACGCTGCCAATCTAAATTATCGCCCCAAGGTCCAAATCTGTGGAAGTTATTCCCTAAATCAATAACGGTAAACGATGTTTTATCTTTAAAAATACGCGACCCACGACCAATCATTTGGTAATATAAAGTCAACGATTTTGTTGCTCGGTTTAAGATGATACTTTCAACCGACGGCTCATCGAACCCTGTGGTTAAAATACTTACCGAAGTTAAAATGGCACCCGGTGTTTTCTTGAACCACTTTAAGATCATGGCGCGCTCTTTTTTTGTGTTGGTATTGTCTAAATGCGCAATGGGGTATCCTGCCCTTCTGAACGTGTCATAAACGTGCAATGAGGTGTTAATACCGTTATTGAAAATAAGGGTCTTTTTTCCTTTTGAGCGTTCTTCATAAGCCTGCATCAATTTAGAAAGCATGTCGTCGGCCGTATAAAGATCTTCTGAAGATTTTACGGTATAATCACCGTTGGCACCCACAACCAGAGAAGTTAATCCCACATTATAGGTAAACATTTCGGCACGGGCCAAAAAGCCGTTCTCAATAAGTGATTCTATACTTTCACCAACAATCAATTCATCGTAATTATCGGTCATTGGCAATTCAATGCTAGAACTTAACGGTGTTGCGGTAACTCCTAAAATAAACGATTGGCTAAAGAACTTAAACAGTTTAGTAAACGAGTTGTAATGCGCCTCATCAATAATCACTAAACCAATATCCGAAATATCGAGTTTATCGTCGTTCAATCGGTTATTTAAGGTTTCCACCATGGCCACAAAACAGCTGTAATCGGCTTGGTCGTCAAGGTTTGCCTTGCTATCAACCACTTTATTAAGTACACCGAACTCAGTAAGCATGTTCGAGGTTTGCTTGCACAATTCAATACGGTGCGTCATTACCAACACCTTCTTTTTATGGTGCTTCAGGTATTGCCTAACGATTTCGGAAAAAATAACCGTTTTTCCGCCACCAGTTGGCAATTGATAAAGTAGATGATAATCGTCTCGCGATTCTTCAAATGCAGTAAAAATCTTGTCTATCGCCCCTTTTTGGTAACTGTATAATTTTTTGCCTTCCGACCGTTCTTCTAATTCTAATTGTGCTTTTGTAACCGACATACCTTAAATTTTGCAACGTGCAAAAATAACATCTTTATAGGGTTTATCAAGTAAGTTGGGCATTAATTTATCAAGCATTTTCAACAATATGGGATAATGTCAATATTTTTAGCGGTTTGGCGTTTTTTTATTTGTTTCTGAAAAGTATGGTGACTGAATTGAAATTTCTATTTTTACCAGCAAATTAGGTTTTAAAGATGGAAATAAACGATAAATCGGGAGTAGAAAACTATTTGGCAAACCCTGATCGATACAGCTCGATGGTGTACAACAGAAGCGGAAAAAGCGGTGTAAAATTACCAGCTTTATCGATTGGCTTATGGCACAATTTCGGTTTTGTGGATGCTATTCAAAACGGACGTGATATTTTACGAACGGCTTTCGATTTAGGTATTGCGCATTTCGATTTGGCCAACAACTATGGTCCACCATACGGATCGGCCGAAGAAAACTTTGGCACCATCTTCAAAAAGGATTTCAAACCTTATAGGGACGAACTGTTTATAGCCACTAAAGCCGGTTTCGATATGTGGCCTGGGCCATATGGCAATTGGGGTTCGCGCAAATATCTCATTTCAAGTTTAGACCAAAGTTTGCAACGTATGGGGTTAGATTATGTTGATATTTTTTACCACCATCGTCCCGACCCTGAAACGCCTTTGGAAGAAACTATGGGTGCACTGGCCGATATTGTTCGACAAGGAAAAGCGTTATACGTTGGCATTTCCAATTACCAGCCCGAAGAAACGCAAAAAGCGGCAGAAATCCTTAAGCGTTTAAACGTTCCATTTATTCTGCACCAAGCGCGTTACTCGATGTTTGACCGTTGGGTGGAAAACGGACTTTTAGACACCTTAAATGAAAACGGCGTGGGTTGCATTGCTTTTTCGCCATTAGCGCAGGGTATGCTTACTGATAAGTACTTAAATGGTATTCCTGAAAATTCCAGGGCTTCGAAAAATTTAACGTATTTGGAAAAGGAAACGGTAAACAAAAACCTCGAAAAAATCCAAAAACTAAATGGGATTGCCCAACAACGCGGACAAAAACTTTCGCAAATGGCTATTGCTTGGATTTTAAGACAACCGCAAGTAGCCTCTGTTTTGGTTGGTGCTAGTTCTTCAAATCAATTAGAAGATAACGTAAAGGCTTTAGAACAATTAAGTTTTACGGATGAAGAATTAAGGTTGATAGATGGGATTGTGAACTAAGAAAAACTACTTTTTAACCACAGTAATATAAGCCTTTACTCCTTTTGATAAATTCCAATGATTGGAAGCTAAAACCGCTCCCATTTCGTCTCTTACACGAAAATGAGCTGTGTTGGGCACCAGGTAGCCTTCGTTTATCGCTAAAAATTCAATGGTGTTTTTGCCCTTTTGTAATTTTAACTTCAGGCCTTTAAAGTGGTTCCTTAGTGTAATTCGGTATTCAACAATATCTCCGTTTAAAGATACCCTTATTAAATCGCCATCTTCTTCGCCAAAATCCCTGTACTGAACAATAGCGTGATCTGATTCGGTTTCAACAACCCCGAAATACTGGTCGGTTTTACTGCCTTTTGTCCCCAGTTCCAATTGCGATTTAATATCATTGATGTTTTTGTCGAGTTGCTTGGTGTACAGTTCGCCCGGATTGCCGAATTCTTCTTTCGGAAACATCGAGAATTCCTTTTTAGGCATTTCCAAATTGGGTGTCACTTTTGGAGTATTCAGCCCCAAAGGGTCGTTTTCAATAGGTTTTGAAGGCGTTAACGGACTTGCATCAATAGAGTCGGTTTCGGCTTCAATTGCTGGGATCGCCACAGATTTATTTCTGCTATCCACTTGCGCATGGGCCGATAGCGATAAAAAAAGCATCAACACAAATAAAAAATAAGGTTTCATCTGTAGGTTTTGTAAGTCGTGTTTTCTGGTTTTTATTTCAAAGATATTTTTTTCTTCGCAATTTGTCCCCATCTGGTAATTATTTATGAAGATTTTAGCAATAATCATTCCTAAAATACCTTCAGCATTAAAAATATAGGGAGTTACAAACCAAAGGTTTATGGTACTGTTTTTGCTATTTAAGTTTTTATTAACATTTTAGACTTAAATTATGAGACTTTCAAAACAAATGCCCGAGGTGAATGCGGGTTCGATGGCCGACATCGCTTTTTTACTGTTGATTTTCTTTTTGGTAACCGCCACCATTTCTTCTGATGAAGGCATTAACAGAATGCTTCCGGAAGAATGTCCACCAGGAATGGATTGCAGTAGCATTAAACACGAGCGCAATATTTTGCGGATTGAAATTAACAACAACGATGAGATTATGGTTGAAAAAGACATCATTCCAATTGAAGAGTTGAAGCAAATCACCAAAGATTTTTTGGACAATAACGGCGATAATTCCTGTGACTATTGCCGTGGTGGAAAAAGTGCCGATGCATCCGATAATCCTACAAAAGCGGTGGTATCCCTTCAACATGGCAAACAAACCACATATAAACAATTTGTTTCCGTGCAAAACGAGCTTACTAAAGCGTATTATGAGTTACGCCAAACTTATGCCAAAAACGTCCTGAAAAAAGAAAGTGACGATTTAAACCCGGAAGAATTGAAACAAACCCGGGAGGCGTATCCGTTTATTTTATCGGAAGCCGAAACTAAATAACTACTCGATTTTAGGAATACCGTACTCAATACAAACACGCCGCCGGCCCCATTGCTTGGCGGCTTTTACATCTACACCCATATAGATGTCTATGCGGTTTTTCCATCTGTAGTGCATTTTGTCCTTTACAAAGTAAAGCCCTTTTAAACCTTCAATTTTTATCGGGGTGTTATGCTTTAATCCTTTTCGTAACAAATCGCGTGATACGGCAATGTATTTTAATCCTGGTTTTAAGCTGTCGCCAAAAGCAGTAATATGCGGATTGGAATTGGTTTGGTAAGCCAGCGAATTGTATGCCGTAGCGGTTACGTCTATCGAATCCCAAATAAATCGGTCTTCAAAACGTTTTTCTTCAGTTTTACAACCAATGAGCGCTAAAAGCAATATGGATATTAAAATTCTCAAACCATTTTGGTTTTCCTTAAAAACAGGTTATTGTATAAATTTAAGAATTTTCTAGTTTTTGCGAATAGTTACTGAAAACCGTATCGCATTTTTGTTTGAAATCTAAGCCTCAAGCGCAATTTCGCTCTTAATTTTTGAAAGGAATTCTTTGGTAATGCCCAAATACGAAGCAATCATATATTGAGGAATACGTTGTTCTATTTCTGGATATTGATTTTTAAAATACAAGTAGCGGTCTTTTGCTGAAAGACTAAAATTCCTAACAATACGCTTTTGTGATGATGCAAAAGCACGTTCAATAATCAACCTGAAAAAGCGTTCCAGTTTTGGGATTTCGGTGTAAAGCGCTTCAATAGTATCGTAATGGAACAGTATTAACTCGGTATTTTCGATACACTGAATATTGAAATCGGCCGGGGTTTGGGTAATAAAACTTCCCATATCGCCCGTCCACCAATCTTCAACCGAAAACATAACGATATGCTCCTGTCCTGCTTCATCCACATGAAACATCTTAGTGCAACCCTTTACTACAAAACATTCAATTTTACAAATATCGCCTTGTTGCACGACGTATTGTCCTTTTAAATACTTTCTAACAGTGACTTTTGATTCCAAAATTTCGGCTTCTTCGTCGGTGAGTTTTACGTGCTTGTTTATGTAGTTTAAAAGTGGCTGAATGCTCATGTTGTGGCTATTGTTTCAGTCATCAAATTTAACAATAATAGTATTGTGTTAATAAATGGTTAACCTCTTTTTAGTGAATTTATTTACCGTAATTTTGCGGCATGCAAAAACCCCAACATTTAAAGTTTGAATTTATTGCCCTAATGGCTTCGCTAATGTCTATAGTAGCGCTATCCATCGACGCCCTTTTACCTGCTTTGCCGGAAATTGGAGCCTCTTTGGGAGTTACCTCGTCTGATGACAACCAATTACTGATTACCATGATTTTTTTAGGGATTGGTTTTGGTCAATTGATTTTAGGCCCTTTATCAGATAGTTTTGGAAGAAAACCACTGGTTTACGCTGGTTTTTTTATTTTTATAATAGCCAGTATTATTTGTGTAAGCACCGAAAGTTTTCAAATGATGATTTTGGGCAGAACCTTGCAAGGTTTCGGATTGGCATCGGCAAGAACAATTAGTATATCTATGGTTAGGGATGAATTTAGTGGCGATTACATGGCTAAAATCATTTCTATAATTGTTATGTTTTTTCTATTGGTACCGGTTATAGCCCCCACTCTCGGACAGTTTTTAATGCAGTTTTTCGATTGGACTTCGGTATTCTATTTCAACCTTATTTTTGGTGTACTCATTATGTTTTGGTTTTGGTCAAGACAACCGGAAACCCTAGAAAAAGAAAAACGCATTCGGTTCTCGTCCAGTTTGTTTGTTAACGGTACCAAAGAGTTTTTTAAAAATACAGACGCTATTGCATTCACCTTAATTTCGGGGTTTATCACGGGCTCTTTTATGGTATATTTAAGTACTTCGCAGCAAATATTTCAAGAGCAGTATAACCTTGCCGAAATGTTCCCCTATATATTTGCCAGCTTGGCAATTTCAATAGGATTGGCCACTTTTTTAAATAGCCGATTGGTAGTTCGGTTTGGCATGATGCACATGGCGTTTATGGCTTGTATTGCTTATGCCTTTATTTCGGTACTTTACGTGATTTTGTTTTGGTCTGGAAACAATCCTAGCATCTACATATTGCTAGGCTTTTTTGCACTACAATTTTTTGCAGTGGGCTTCCTTTTCGGAAATTTACGAGCTTTGGCTATGCAGCCTCTGGGACATATTGCTGGTATTGGCGCAGCGATTAACGGTTTTTTATCTACCGTGCTTGCCGTACCTATAGCCAATTACATTGGAGGTTTTGTGCAATCTTCCGTACTACCGCTATTTGTGGGCTTTTCGGTATTTGGTATCTTATCGCTTTTAGTATTTGTGTTCTTGAGAAAGCAGAAGCCCGCAAGCAAACTAGTTTAATTTCGCCATGGTTTCTGCGCTTTTCAATCGAATCAAGTTATAAATAGCGCTCTTTAATAATATTGATATGCCAAAGATAATGCCCCAAAACCACAAAAGCAGCAGCTCTGGCAGACATCGGATTAGAATTGGCATTACCAATATGTTTTAAATCCTCATCACTTAAAGAATCCAATAAACTGATAAAACTATGGCGAACGGTTTTGAATTCTTCAATTAAGGCTTCTAAATTTTTGTGTTTTGCCATGGAAGGAGCTATGTAGTCGTTTTGTTCAAATCCTGGCAAAGCTGTTTTGTCCTGTCTGGCAATACAAAAACAACGGTATTGAAACACACGTTCGGTGTCAATAAGATGCTGAAATACTTCTTTCACGCTCCACTTTTCATGGGCATAAGCATGATTCAGTTTGATGGCTGGAATATTTTCAAAAAAGTCGGACACACTAACCAACCCTTCTTTAAATCCATCTTGCAAAGTAGTTCGTTTAGGCACTAAGCTCAAGTAGCCGCTGTAAAAATCGGCATATTCATTTTTATCAATATCTGTAATTTTCATCAGTTTAATTTTTATAGATTTTATCGGTCAGTTGTCGCATCTAAAACTCTCTAAAGATGGAACAATACGGCGTACTCCATATTCATGGTATTATGTCCTTTGTTTGGCATTTTGAAATTTAAGTTGGACGTATGTCTCATCGAATACCGAAAATCAAAGGTCGTTTTTCCAATTTGAAACGACAAGCCAATCCCAAAAACATCTGAAAACGCAAAGCCTTTCGCCAGTCTTTCGGTCGCCTTATTTCCAATCATTGGCCCCATACTTCCAATTGCATAAGAACTAAGGTCCTTACTAATATAATATCGCATTATAATACCAATATTTAAAACATACTCTTTTAGGTCTTGCCTTTGTGCATAGTGTTCCCTTAACTCTAAATAATTGTCACCGTCTTTACCATTTATAACTGATGCATCTATCAACTGATGACGAACCACATTAAAATTGGGCTCCAAATTAATCTCGTATGCCCATTTCCGTTTTTGTTTTAACCGATAGTTTAACTGGGCTTTGTAAAAATTAACAGTGTGCATGTGGTCACTAAGCTTATATGGGTATCTATTTTGCGTACCGCTGCCGTATGATAATCCAAATTTAAAATTCTCCTTTTTAATTTGGGCGCTGAGAATATGGGTATTGGACATCAAAATGAAAAGAACGAAATAAACAAAGCCCCGCATGGCTAAATTTTAATCTAAAATAGCTTTACTCGACGCTATTAATATTGCAGATACTAACTCACAATATTAATTTTGAAATTTTTCGATTGACAGAATTAAATATTTAATCGCCAAATTCAATTAATTCCCTAGAACAACCCAACGCTAAGAAGGTAGCTGTTGGCAATTAGGGCTAAATAATTTCATTCTGAAAGCGTTTTTTAAATGAAGATTCAAAACAAAAACAAACGCTTTCCGTCACTGTCTCAAAAAGGGAGTACATTAAAATTTAACATTAATTCTCACCTAAAACAAAAAAACAAGACCAACCCTATTAGTAAATCGATGATGGTTAAGTTATGTGGTAAAAACCCGTGGTTAAATTTTTGCTTGATAGGTGTATAAATCGTAATAACGGCCGTTTAATTTTATAAGTTCATCGTGCGTGCCACGCTCCACAATACGGCCCGATTCCACCACTAAAATTTGGTCGGCTTTGCGAATGGTACTCAATCGGTGGGCAATTACAATAGTGGTTCTGTTTTTTACTAATTCCCCCAAACTTTTTTGAATTAACGCTTCACTTTCGGTATCTAAATTTGAAGTGGCTTCATCTAAAATAATAATTTTTGGATCGGCCAAAATAGCTCGAGCAATAGCCAATCGTTGGCGCTGTCCACCGGAAAGTTTTACGCCACGTTCGCCGATTAAGGTTTCCAATCCGTTTTCAAACCGATCGGTAAATTCGTTTACAAATGCTGCCTTTACCGCATTTTGAAGTTCCTCTTCTGAAGCGTTGGGTTTCGGAAACATGATGTTTTCACGAATAGTGCCTTGAAACAAAAATTCGTCTTGAAGCACAACACCCAAATATTGACGGTAGCTCTCTAAATTTACTTTCGAAAGGTCATTGCCATCAATGGTTATGATTCCCGAACGCGGATTTAAAAACGTTGCTGACAAGCTCGCAATGGTCGATTTTCCGGAACCTGAACTGCCAACCAAAGCCGTTACCGAACCTGCAGGTGCTTTAAAACTAATATTATGGATGACGTCTTTGTCAGTTTCATAAGCAAAGCAAACCTCTTTGAATTCGATGTGCCCCTCTAAATTTTTCAAAATAATATTTCGGTCTTCATTGTCGGCTTCGGCAGCCATATTCATCAGTTCTTCCGTGCGGTCCAATCCCGCTAAAGCTTCCGTAAGCTGACTCCCGATATTACTCATTTGTACAATGGGCGCAATCATAAAACCTAATATTAAGGTGAAAAATAGAAAATCACCCGTGGTCATTTCAGCTTGCATCATGTAATAACCACCAATGCCCATTATACCCGTAGTAGCAACACCAATTAAAAAAGTGGACGAACTAGTCATTAAAGCCGTGGCCGTTAAACTCTTTTTTACGTTCTGGTAGAGTTTATCCACCCCTTTTTCGAACACTTCATTTTCTTGGTTTTCGGCATTAAAGGCTTTAATCACCCTAACGCCAGCCAAAGTTTCGGTTAGACGGCCTTTAACTTCGGCATTTATTTTCCCTCGTTTTCTAAAAATAGGCCGGATATATTTAAACGCCCGCAAAGCAATGTACCCAAAAATGGATAATGGCACAAATACAAAAAGTGTCATCCACGCATTAAGTTTGATAAGGATAACCAATGAAACGATGGCCGTAAAAGAACCACCAACCAATTGCACCAAGCCTGTACCGATTAAATTGCGGACGCCTTCCACATCACTCATAATTCGGGAAACCAAAGCCCCCGATTTGTTATTATCGAAAAAACTGATGGGCAGTGATAGTACTTTTTTCTGTACTTGGGCACGCAACTCACTAATTAAATATTGGGCTTGTACACTTAAAATTCTGGTAAGCGCAAACGAGGTGACCGCCTGCACCAAAATGGCCGATAGGACGATGGCTACCAAAGTATAAACTTTGCTTAAGTCTTTGCTGGGTACAACGTCGTCCAGCAACACTTTACTCTGCCACGGCAATATTAAACCGGCCAAACTTCTAATTACGATAAGAATTAAGCCAATAAAAACTAGATTGCGTCGTGGCCAAATAATGGTTTTAAAGGCTTGGCCAATGGTAACTTTAGATTTGGGGTCCTTTTTATTTACGGAGGATTCTTTTATATGCTGCATTAAAAAGTAATTAAAACAAACGTAAGCTAAATTAGTTATTCTTTTCGTGGATTTTGACTTTTTAGGTTTTGTTATATTTGTTTGCAACAAAATTATCCTATGCAAAAAACAGAATTCAAAATTACCAAAATGGATTGTCCTTCGGAAGAGAATTTAATCCGGATGAAATTAGATGGCATATCAAGCATAAAACATCTGGATTTTGATATTCCCAATCGGAAACTGTTAGTCTATCATAAAGAAGAAGATAACCTTATCGAAAAAGCCATTATACAATTGAATTTAGGAGGCAAAAAGATATCCTCTGAATTAGTTGAAGATTTTGAGGTTACTGAAAATACAAATCAAAAAAAGTTATTGTGGACTGTACTGGCCGTTAACTTTATTTTTTTCGTTATAGAAATAACTACCGGAGTTATTTCAAAATCGATGGGATTGGTGGCAGATAGTTTAGATATGTTGGCCGATTCGTTTGTTTATGGTATCAGCCTTTTTGCAGTTGGCGGTACTTTGGTTAGAAAAAAACGAATTGCCAAACTTGCCGGATATTTTCAAATGGTGTTAGCTATAATTGGATTTATTGAAGTTTTAAGGCGTTTTTTTGGAACAGAAAAATTTCCTGATTTTTCGGTTATGATTTGGATATCTGTTTTGGCTTTAATTGCAAACGGTGTTTGCCTTTATCTATTACAAAAATCGAAAAGCAAAGAAGAAGCCCACATGAAAGCCAGCATGATATTTACTTCAAACGATGTTATCATTAATTTAGGTGTTATTACCGCAGGAGTGCTAGTTAACTGGCTGAACTCCAACAAACCCGATTTAATAATTGGTTCGATTGTTTTTATACTGGTTATTCAAGGAGCGATTCGAATTTTAAAATTAGGGAAATAGTTTTTGTAACAGTCTTTGGTAACTGTCAGCTGCATGTTAAAAATTAATAATTTTTAACTAAGGACAGGTGTTGATAATCCAGAGAAAATTCGGATGCAGTTTAATCCCTCGTAATTATCTTTATTAAGTGTTGAATGCTGGTTATATTTTTTTTTCAATTATCCGAGTTTCTATTTTATGAATTAATTCAAAAACAAAATGGAAATAGGGTTTAGCATTTTCTTTAGCGAAACTTTCCATCTGTAAGGCTTGAAATGTTGGGATTATTTTTTGATTCAATCCAACTTCTTTCAGTTTGTCATTAGGCCTCTTTATATTTCCAACGAACATGGGTGTTTCATCAGGTATATCTGCTAAAATATCAGTTGAATCCGCGTGAGAAAATCCATTTCTCATCAAAACTCTTATTGTGTCAAAAAGAATATCTTTTTCAGAATCAGATATTAGGCCTTTCTTTTTACACAACTCAATGGAATTACCTAAAGAGATTGAACTATACTTTTTATTTGGTTCTCCAAATTTTTCATTCCACTCCTCAATTGGTATTGGTCTAAAACCGGGCTCATTGTATATAAGTGACAATTTTAAAAGTCGTTCAAGTAAATGATTTGTGAGAGTTATTGATGCTCTATTCAATTCAAGTATTAAGCATTTATTTAATTCAAAAATTAACGTGTTGAACTCAGAAAATATCCTGAATCTAAAATCAAAATTTTTTGATAGTTCAGAAAAGTTTTTATCTAATTTTTCAATAAAACTTTTTTCAAATATTTCTTTATCCATTCTGATTTAAACTTGCATACAACTACTTCATATATTTTCCCTTCTTACTCCCCTCATACATCACATATTTTACTAAACGCGATTCCAGTTTCGCGTTGTAAAGCTGTATTTTTTTGGAAGGGCGCAAGCCCACATGTTTTAAAGCATCGAGGTTGCTGGTAATAAACCAAGCATCGGTGCCGGGGTAATTTTGCTTTAAGGTATCGCCTATCTCTGCATAGAATTTCTCCATATCGATATTTAAACGCTCACCATACGGCGGGTTAAACACCATGTGCAATTTGTTGTCGCCCGGCTTTTGCGTTTTGAAAAAATCTTCGTGCTTTACTTCAATAAAATCCTCCAACTGGGCGTTCTTAACATTGTCCTTGGCTTTTAGAACGGCACTGGGCGCTTTGTCGTAACCGATGATTTTATGATGGAAATCGCGGGTTTTGTTCAATAACGATTCCTCTATTTTTTCGAACAGATCGACATCCCAATCGGGCCAACGTTCGAAAGCAAATTCGTTTCGCATCAAATTTGGCGGAATATTACAGGCAATCATAGCGGCCTCAATCAAAATGGTACCACTACCGCACATGGGGTCCATAAAATCACTTTGCCCGTCCCATCCCGAAAGCATAATCATTCCGGCCGCGAGCACTTCGTTAATCGGAGCGATATTGGTAGCGGTTTTGTAACCACGTTTATGAAGTGAGTCGCCTGAAGCATCTAACGACACCGTACAGCGGTTCCGATCAACATGCACATTGATTTTTAAATCTGGGAATTTCAAATCGACATCGGGACGTTGCCCATCGGTATCACGAAATTTATCAACAATGGCATCCTTTGTTTTTTGGGCAATAAAGAGCGAATGCGAAAACAGATGCGAGTGGATGGTAGCATCAACCGCCAAACTGCCGTTTGGTTTTAGGTATTTGCCCCAATCCATGGCATAGATTTTATTGTAAAGATCTTTTTCGTTGTTGACGTTAAAGCTGTGAATGGGCTTTAATATTTTTATGGCCGTGCGCAGCCCCAAGTTGGCTTTGTACATAAACCCTTTGTCACCAACAAACGACACGTTACGCACCCCTTTTTTGATGCTTTGTGCACCCATTTGTCTTAATTCGTTTTCCAATAAATCTTCAAAGCCAAATAAGGTTTTGGCGACCATGTTGAAATTTTCTTCCATTTTTTTAGTCTGATACCTTGCAAAAATAATGTAATTTTGCGGTTAAACACTAGCAAAAGCAGATAATGGGTTAAGGATTGCAGCGGCATCCTTTTTATATTTTAAAAAGATATAGCGGAAAGCCTGACCCGACAGGGGAACCCCAAAAAAAATTTATGACCAACAATACATCTACATGGTTTACGTCGTGGTTTGACACGCCTTACTACCATATTTTATACAAAGATCGGGATGCAACCGAGGCCCATGCCTTTATGGAAACGCTTACCGATTATTTAAACATTCCTGAAAACGGCACTATTTTGGACTTGGCCTGCGGAAAGGGCCGCCACGCCCGTTATTTGAACAAAATTGGTTACGACGTTACGGGTGTTGATTTGAGCGAAAACAGTATTGCCTTTGCCAAAAAGTTTGAAAACCACCGTTTGCATTTCGATGTACACGATATGTGCCTGCCTTACCATAAGCAGTTTGATGCCGTATTCAATCTGTTTACCAGTTTTGGGTATTTTGAGGACGATGCCGATAACCTAAAAACCATTAAGGCGATTAAGGCCAATTTGAACGAGCGCGGTTTTGCGGTGATCGACTTTATGAACAGCGAATATGTTATAGACCATTTGGTGCCTGAAGAAACTAAAGTGGTTGATGATATTGAGTTCCGATTAAAGCGTTATGTTGACGGCGATTATATTATAAAGGACATTCGGTTTGCTGTTGGCGATAAGGATTACCATTTTCAGGAGCGGGTGCGCGCATTTACTTTACAGGATTTCGAACTGCTTTTTGAACAAGCGGGCGTCTATTTGTTGGATGTTTTTGGTGATTATAAACTACGAAAATTTAGCCCTAAAACCTCCGAACGCTTGGTGATGATTTTTAAGTAAACCAGCCGATAATCGGCATTTGAGTATTTTTACTGTTGTGAATAGAATACAATTAAATGAATAAATTTCTTTTTCCCATATTGGCAGTGATTTTGGGCTTTTTTCTGGCCACAATTGCTAAAAAGCAAAAATCTTGGAACACTAAATTATTACTCTCCTTCAGTGGGGCGTTTTTATTGGCACTCACCCTTTTCGAATTGCTGCCGGAAGTGTACCTCCATTTAGCACCAAAGTTTACCGGAGTGCTTATTATGTGCGGTATTTTATTGCAAATTATATTAGAGCTTTTTTCGAAAGGGGCTGAACATGGGCATGTTCATATTCATAAAAATGAAGCTACTTTTCCGTGGTTGTTGTTTATTAGTTTGTGCATTCACAGTTTTTTGGAAGGCTTTTCGATACACGACCACAACGATATGGTTTACGGTGTTTTGATTCATAAAATTCCCATTGCGCTTATAATTACGCTCTTTTTAATTCAGAGTAATTATAGCAAAATACAAATGGCAGCTTTTTTGGTTGTGTTTGCTTTAATGACACCGTTGGGTACGTGGATTTCACATGAATCAACTTCCATTGCGCAATATTCGCATGCTATAAATGCGATAGTTATTGGTATATTTTTCCATATTTCGACCACCATTTTGTTTGAAAGCAGCGATGGCCATAAGTTTAATTTATCTAAATTTATTGCTATTGTTTTAGGGGTTGGTATTGCGTATTTGATTTAAGGATATCCTCGTATAAATGTCAGCTCGCAAAGACGCCGAGACGCTAAGTTTTTTAACCGGAACAAGTAAGTTGTTTTGCTTTGCGACTTTGCGACTTTGCGACTTTGCGAGAAATATCTAATCCTAAAAGCACGATATGTAGGAACCAAAAATAGCATTTTTCATGTTCAGTAAAGAAGAATCGAGATTATTACGGCAGGAGTTTTGGACCAGTTTTGGGAAATCGTTTCCACGGAAGTGGATTCTATACGACACCAAATTGAAAGGTCTAAGTTTTAAATTCCACTTTGATAATAAAAAAGCATTGGTGGCTTTGGATTTGGAAGACGATTTGGAAAACCGTATAAACTATTGGGAAAAATTACTAGCCTTGAAATCGATACTAACCGAAGAATATCTACCCGATGCCATTTTCGAAGAAGAATATATTCTTGAAAACTACAAAGAAATTTCCCGTATTTACGTTCCTTTGGAGCAAAAAGTATCCATCCACAATAAAAACTCGTGGCGCGATGTTATGGAATTCTTTAATGAAAAAATGACTTTGTTTGAAGCCTTTTTTGAAGAGTATAAAGATATTATTGAAGGATAATATTTTATAATCATCCTGAATTGTCACACTGAGCATTGGTTGAAAAGAAAATATATTTTCTTTGAAAGTACCTTGCAAAGCAAGTCGAAGTGCTATTAAAGAAACACAACGTAAAATGGTTTTTACAAATAATAAGAGATGCTGAATCAAGTTCAGCATGACGATAACGAGCTTCTGTCACTAAACGTTGAGAATTAATTAATAAAATGCAAACAAAAAAGGTTCGATTTTTACATCGAACCTTTTTTAATGAAATATATTTAAATCCTCAATTTTATTAGATGTTAGCAGCTAACCAATCCCCTACTTCTTTAGTGCCATAGGCTTTTCCGCCTTCAGCTAAATCTTCGGTAACAATACCTTCAGCCAAAGCTTTGTTTACGGCATCGCGGATTACTTTTCCTTCCTCAGCCAATCCGAAGTTTTCGAACATCATAGCAGCCGACAATACAGTCGCCATTGGGTTAGCAATGTTTTTTCCAGCCGCTTGTGGGTAAGATCCGTGGATAGGCTCAAATAAAGAAACGCTTGTTCCTAAAGATGCCGATGGCATTAATCCCATAGAACCAGAGATTACAGAAGCTTCATCAGTCAATACATCTCCAAACAAGTTTTCGGTAATCAATACATCATAATCTTTTGGCCATTGTACCAAACGCATTGCTACGGCATCAACAAACTCATAAGATACCTCTACTTCTGGGTATTCCTTCTCCATACCTTGAACGGTTTCTCTCCACAAACGCGAGGTTTCCATAACGTTGGCTTTATCCACACAACATAATTTTTTTGAACGTTGCATCGCGGCTTCAAAACCTTTACGAGCCAAACGCGTCACTTCCTCTTTAGTGTAAACGTTGGTGTCGTAAGCGGTATTACCGTCATCTTTTCTTCCTTTTTCACCGAAGTAAACACCGGAAGTCAATTCACGGAAAAATACTAAATCAGTTCCTTCAATACGCTCTTTCTTCAAAGGCGATTTATCCAATAATGAAGGAAATACGAAAGTAGGACGTACATTGGCGAACAAGCCTAATTTTTTACGCATTTTTAACAAACCTTGCTCTGGGCGTACAGGTGCAGAAGGATCGTTATCGAACTTTGGGTGACCAATGGCTCCGAATAAAACCGCATCGGATGAAGCACAAATTTCGTGCGTTTCATCTGGATAAGGTTCACCAACGGCATCGATGGCTGCAGCTCCAGTTAAGGCTGGTTTCCACGTAATTTCGTGTCCGAATTTTTTAGCCACGGCATCACTTACTTTTACCGCTTGGTCTATCACTTCTGGTCCTATACCGTCTCCGGCTAAAAGGGCTATGTTAAATTTCATGTGTTTGTATTTATAGATCTTAATTAATAATAATATTCAGCATTTTTTCGGTGGCTTTTATAGCCGATACCGTTTGATCGGAATCCAAACCACGGGTTTTAAATTCCTTTTCGGGGCTTTTCCAAGTGATGATGGTTTCGCACAAGGCATCCGAACGGCTTCCCGGAGGAATACGCACCGCATAATCAATTAAATCGGGCAAAATACCGCGTTTTTGTTTTTTGAAAATGCTTCTGATGGCATTCATGAAGGCATCAAATTGTCCGTCGCCTTGGGCAATTTCTTCAAACGTGTCGTTTTCAATAGTCAAGGAAACGGTTGTTGAAGGTTTTAAGCCTTTGGCGTGGTTGAGCACGTAAGTGTTCACTTTTACCTTTTCTTCGTAATCGTAATCCAAAACATCGGAAATGATATACGGTAAGTCTTCCTTGGTAACCACTTGTTTTTTATCGCCCAACTCGATGATGCGTTGGGTTACTTTTTTCAGGTCTTCGTCGTTTAACTGAAGCCCCAATTCCTGTAAATTCTTTTGGATATTGGCTTTTCCCGAAGCCTTGCCCAAAGCGTATTTTCTGGTACGTCCAAAACGCTCTGGCATTAAGTCACTAAAGTACAAGTTCTTTTTATTGTCGCCGTCGGCATGAATCCCTGCTGTTTGGGTAAATACATTGGCTCCAATAATGGGCTTGTTGGCCGGAATGGTAATTCCCGAAAAGTTCTCTACCAGCTTGCTTACTGTATAAAGTACTTTTTCATTCACGCCAATTTCTACATTAGGCATGTAATCGTTGATTACAGCAATAGTACTAGCCATGGGTGCATTTCCGGCACGCTCACCCATACCATTAATAGTGAGGTGTAAACCATCCGCACCACCTTTTACGGCTTCAATGGCGTTGGCCACTCCTAAATCGTAATCGTTATGTGCGTGGAAATCGAAATGTAAATTCGGGTATTTATCCTTTATTTCATTTACAAAAGCAAAGGATTCATTGGGTGTTAAAACGCCTAAGGTATCGGGAAGCATGATGCGCTTTACATCTTGCGATGCCAAAAACTCCAAAAACTGAAAAACATACTCTTTAGAATTACGCATACCGTTACTCCAATCTTCTAAATAGATATTGGTTTCAATACCTTTTGAAGTAGCTAAAGCAATGGTGTCTTCAATTTCCTTAAAGTGCTGTTCTGAAGTCTTTTTAAGCTGATGGGTTAAATGATTTAATGAACCTTTTGTGAGCAAATTTTGAACCTTTGCTCCCGCCTCAATCATCCAATTTATGGAAACACCTTTATCAACAAAAGTTAAGACTTCAACTTTTTCGATAAAACCATTTTCAGAAGCCCATCGCGTCACATCTTTTACAGCTTGAAATTCGCCTTCGGACACTCTTGCCGAGGCTATTTCAATACGGTCAACTTTTAATTCTTCGAGTAAAAGCTTTGCTATGGTTAGTTTTTCTGAAGCAGAAAACGACACGCCCGAGGTTTGTTCACCATCGCGCAGTGTCGTGTCCATAATCTCAATTTTCTTCATTGAAAATGAATAG
Organism: Tamlana crocina; assembly: GCA_040429635.1. NCBI lineage: Bacteria > Pseudomonadati > Bacteroidota > Flavobacteriia > Flavobacteriales > Flavobacteriaceae > Tamlana > Tamlana crocina. The sequence goes on from CP158972.1 coordinate 2,240,845, forward strand.
GCTTTATTAATGGTTTAGCTTAAAAAGGTCTGGTTTCACCAAAAGAAGCAATCTCTTCTTTCATGTTTTGCAAATAGTCGATATCATCGAAACCATTTAACATATTTCCTTTTTTGTAACCATTGATATCGAATGATTCTGATTCGCCAGTAGCCAATAAAGTTACGGTTTGGTTTGGCAAATCTACTTTAATTTCTGTTTTAGGATCGGCCTCAATGGCATCAAACAACTTTTGAGCAAATTCTGCAGAAACCTGAACTGGCAATACACCAATATTTAAACAATTGTTTTTAAAGATATCTGCAAATGCGGATGAAATTACACAACGTAAACCAAAATCGTAAACCGACCATGCCGCGTGCTCTCTTGAAGACCCCGAACCAAAGTTCTTGCCTCCAACTAATATTTTCGAACCTTCGTATTTTGAATCGTTTAAAGGAAAATCTGCAATAGGATTCCCTTCTGAATCGTACCTCCAATCGCGGAAAAAGTTATCTCCAAATCCTTTACGCTCCGTAGCTTTAAGGAAACGTGCAGGAATAATTTGATCGGTATCTACGTTTTCTATCGGTAAAGGATACGCTGTACTGGTTAATACTTCAAATTTATCGTAAGCCATAATGTCTAGTATTCAGTCTGCCAATTAATTTTCGGCAGTAATTCTTTTTAATTTTAAACTAATTCTAATAACGTTCTTGGATCGGTTACCACACCTTCAACAGCCGTAGCCGCAGCTACAAGTGGAGATGCCAATAACGTTCTTGAACCTGGTCCTTGACGCCCTTCAAAATTACGGTTAGACGTTGAAACCGCAAGTTTACCGGCAGGAACCTTATCATCGTTCATTGCTAAACACGCTGAACAGCCTGGCTCTCTTAATACAAAACCAGCGGCTTCCAATATTTTATCTAAACCTTCTTCTTTTATTTGATCGACCACTTTATGCGATCCAGGCACCAACCAAGCCGTAATATTGTCGGCTTTTTTACGTCCTTCTACAATAGAACAAAATGCTCTAAAATCTTCAATTCGTCCGTTGGTACATGATCCTAAGAAAACGTAATCAACAGGTTTCCCTATCATGCTATCGCCTTCGTTAAATTTCATGTAACCTAAAGATTTCTTATAGGTATTTACATTACCTTCAACCTCTTCAGCCTTTGGGATTGAATTAGTCACACCTAAGCCCATGCCCGGGTTGGTTCCGTAGGTAATCATAGGCTCAATATCGGCAGCGTCATAGTTGAACTCTGCGTCGAATTCAGCACCTTCTTCAGTGTAAAGGGTTTGCCAATATTCCATGGCTTTATCCCAATCGGCACCTTTAGGTGTGTGCTTTCTTCCTTTAATATACTCGAAAGTTTTCTCGTCTGGAGCAATCATTCCGCCACGGGCACCCATTTCAATAGAAAGGTTACAAACCGTCATACGGCCTTCCATAGACATATCTTCAAACACATCTCCAGCATATTCAACAAAATAACCTGTTGCACCAGATGTGGTTTGTTGTGCAATAATGTAAAGTGCCACATCTTTTGGAGTAACACCAAAACCTAACTTTCCGTTTACGTTAATACGCATCTTTTTAGGTTTAGGCTGCATGATGCATTGCGTAGACAACACCATTTCTACTTCCGATGTACCGATACCAAATGCAATAGCACCAAAAGCACCGTGTGTTGAAGTATGCGAATCACCACAAACAATAGTTGATCCTGGTAAAGTAATACCATTTTCAGGCCCTACAATATGAACAATACCATTGTTTCTATGCCCTAACCCCCAATGCGAAATACCATACTCAGCTGCATTGTTAGCCAAAGCCTCAAGCTGATTGGCCGAAAGTGGATCAGCAACTGGTAAATGCTGGTTCCAAGTTGGCGTATTGTGGTCTGCAGTAGCAAAAGTTTTTTCGGGGTACATCACTCCAATCCCTCTGCTTTTTAAACCTACAAAAGCCACAGGACTAGTAACTTCATGTATAAAATGACGATCTATAAAAAATACATCCGGACCATCCTCTATTTTTCTAACAACATGTGAATCCCACACTTTGTCGAACAACGTCTTACTCATATTATGTTTTATTTAATTTTTATGTCTTAAAAGAATATACTTTTGGGCTTTGATGAAAACGCCAAAATGCCTGCAAATTTACGAAAAACTGTTTGTTTTTTAAACATCTTGCTGAAATTAACCCCCAACATCAATTGTTTTTAAATAATTATTAATGGATTTAGAAATAATCAATAATTTTTTAACGGAACCGCTATATGGTTATAAATTTTAAAGCGCTTAGTTCAATCGGTCAGATACGTATTCCACTTTGGTTTTTCCGTGTGGTTTGGCCTTACCGTCTTCCCCCAAATTCACCATTACAATATTTGATATGGTAATAATGGTTTCGTGGGTCATTTTGTTTCTTACCTCGCAGCTAAGCACCAAAGACGCCTTACCAAATTTAACCACCTCAATGCCAATTTCAACAATATCACCTTGTTTTGCCGAGGCTTTAAAGTCTATTTCACTCATAAATTTGGTCACCACTTTTTGGTTTTCCAACTGGATGATGGTGTACAAAGCGGCTTCTTCGTCTATCCACTCCAATAATCGGCCGCCAAATAAAGTACCATTGGCGTTTAAATCTTCGGGTTTAACCCATTTTCTTGTATGAAATCTCATGTGTTTGTTGTCTTGTTTTTAATAAAATATTTTTACATTTTGATAAAATTCTGGTTCTCGATACAAATTTTTCTCATTTCATTCGAAAAATTCACTCGAACTGACGTCTTGGCAAATTTAATGTTCAAAATCTACCACTGTCAAAATAATTCTTGTTGCTCTTTTTCGTTCGGAATTTTAAGCTGATATCCCAATTCATCATTCAACTTTTTAATAAAATATGCCGAAAGCAAAGGCGATTCCTTTTCAATATTTTGATGGGTGAAAAAATCAATTTCCTTAATGCCTTGTGCTTTCCAAGTTTTTAACCGCTCTACCCAATCATCCAATCTGCTGTAATCGGTGGGGTGGTTCGCGCCTACGTAGCGCACAAAAGCCGTTGGGTTGGTAAGGCGCATGTGCATCAAATCGCGACGGCCTGCAGTATCGACAATCACATTCGAAATGTTATGGCTTTCCAAAAGCTGAAATAAATCCTCTGCAACCTTATTGTCGTTATACCAATCGGTATGCCTAAACTCGACCGCTAACGGAATTTCCTTTGGCCAATTTTCTACAAAGTCCACCACCCTATCAAAATCCTTCGGTGCAAAATTATTGTGCATTTGTAAAAAAACGGTGCCCAGTTTCTCCTTAAGGTTGGAGGCATTGTAAAGGTAATTTTCAACTACCTCCTTTGTATCGTTCAATCGTTTCCAGTGGCTAATTTCCTGATTTAGCTTCGGGAAAAATTTAAAACCCTCTGGCGTTTTGTCGTGCCAAGTGGAAAACTGTTCCGCAGGGAAAATCCTGTAAAACGTGGCATTTAGCTCAATAGCATTGAATTGCGACGAGTAATACCCCAACTCATCCTTAGTCCCGCGCGGGTAAAATCCTTTTAAATCGGCACGGTTCCACTTAGCACATCCCACATAAATTTCGGGCACATTGTCATCCTTCACTTTATTTAATACCGTTTTGGTTTTCGGGTGGTCTTTCGGTAAAGTAAAATCGATTTGTTCTGGATGTTCAACGCTTCCAAACTTCATGTTATCAATAGGTTTGTATGGTTGAGTAAAAGTAGAAAAATAGAATTGTTAATAAACTGGTTGATAATAATAAAATACGATGCCCAAATAGCTTTTTATAATATTTAACTTTATTGAAAACTTTCCAAAATGAACACTCGACAATCCCAAATTAAAAGTATTCGTCCAGAAATTTTAAGCAACACTATTAACGACAACATGAGCAGCGACGAGCGCTTTCAGAATCTCGTTTTACGCCCTGTCATTAAATTTCAAAACGATTTATTCATTGAAGTTTTCAGGAATTATGTGGCTAAGCACAAATCGGTTTTTTACGACTTGTCTTTGGAAAAGCGACAACTCTATATTGAAAATGCCATCCAAAAAGACATGAAGTTTAGAAACTCATTGAAAGGAATGGTTATTGGGCAATTTACGGTTGAAGAATATTTGGTTTACATTGAAAACTCATCGGCACTGAACAAACGTATGATGAACATCGTCAAGGAACGGCTTTTAAGCCAAATCCAATTGTTTGAAAAGCCGGAATATTTAAAAGCCGTTTAGCATTTAAATGACCACAAAGCAACAGCTTCTGCAAATTTGTAACGAGCGGATAGACAAACGTGTTAACGATTACAAAGAAGAGATTAATTTAATAAAAGAATCTATTGAAAGTAATGACAAGGGCGATTCTGAAGACGACGATTCTGGCAACGGCAAGCTGTTAAACGACCTCGAAAAAAACATGGGTTATTTAAACGATGCGCAACAAGCCAAAGCATTTTTAAAACAAATTAAGCTCAACGTAAGTACAACCTACGCGGCACTGGGCAGCATTGTTAAAACCAAACAAATGAATTTTTTCCTCTCTACAAGTATTGGAAAAATTGAATTGGGTAACGAGGTTTATTACGCCATTTCTTTAAGGTCGCCCATTGGCCAATTGCTAAAAAACAAATCTAAAAAGGATCGTTTTGAGTTTAACCAAACCAAATACGTCATTACTGAAATTATATAACCGACACACCGTTTAAATCGGTAGTGAGTACATCGCTCATGTAATCGAAAAAAGGACGCACGGCTTTAAAAGAAGTATCCACTTCGTTTAAAAACCCGGAATCCATTACTTCGTCATCGGTGTATTTTTTTGTGAAGATGTATTGTTTTTTCTTGATTAAATCGATAGATGGATGTTCTTTACTGAAGCCTTTGGGTGCGGTTTTAACCTCGTCACCCACAAAGGCATCGCCCCAAACACTATTGAATTTTTTATTGGCTAAAATATCCCGGATTTCGGCATCGTCCATTTCAAATTCCTTCCGGATTCGAAGCAAATCCTCTTTAGCGGGCTCCCAAAACCCGGTGGCCAAAAAACTCTCGTTATTGGGTTGGATGTGCAGATAGTAACCACCTCGCAATTTTGGTTTTGTCCGGTGGAACGAACCTCCGAAATGTGTTTTATAAGGCAACTTATTTTTTGAAAAACGAACATCTCTGTAAATTCTAAATATTTTGAGTTTATCGATATCGTCATGTTTATTCAGGTTTTCAAAAATAGCATTGTAAAAGGCCTTTACCTCTTTTTCAACCGATTTGAATTCAGCCTTATTTTCATTGAACCAATCCCGATTGTTGTTTTTTTCTAATTTATTTAAAAAGGTGAAAACCGACTTTGAAATTACAACACTCATAACAATATTTTTAATTGTACTAAAATACAAAAAGTCCCGACCTAGTCGAGACTTTTCTTTTCATATTGTGTTTACTTGATTAAAGGCTACCCTTAGTGTAAATTTTTGTTTTTATTTGGTTGGACGTTTCATCGTAATATTCAATTACAAAATCACCGTTTTTATTGAAATACCCTATACCATTTTGCACTTCACCACTTATAATGTAGTTGCCTCTAGATTGGGTTGTCCATGCGCTTCCTATTTCAACAAACTGATTGTTGTCATTATCAAAAGCAATATCAAAACCTCGGCTATTTGGCGTAAATTTGTACTGCCCATCATCGTTCACAAAATGTGTGGTTTTGGTCAGCAAATCAAATTCTGAATCGTTATCATCATCAACCATCAACATTTTCTCCACTTTTTTGGTGGATTTAACACGCTGTTGATTGACCTTCTTTTTGTCCTTTTCGTCAAGTTTTACATCGGCCGTTTCTCGGGTTACCACTTTTACTTTTTTCTCGGTAGTAGCCTCACCGTCATCATATTTAACGGTTTTAACTTGAGTTTCCTGTTTTACTTCTTTTGGAGTTTCTTGTGCCCAGGCTGTAGTAAAAACAGACATGGCCAATATATATGCTAAATTTTTCATCTTTATTTTTTTATATTAAAAGTTGCTTGATTTTAACCTAAAATTATTTTTGTGATTCTTCCTTGGTCTCTTCGATTTCATCTTCAACATCTTCCAAGGCATCTTGCACATCGTCTGATATTTCTTTAGAGTTGTCTTTAATTTCGGTTTTCACCTCTTCAATGGCGCTTTCTATTTTTTCGTCTGCTGTTTTCTTTTCATCTCTACAACCCACAAAAACGGTTGATAAAACGAACAAAAACATTAAACTAATTAGCGTCTTTTTCATGATTTTTGATTTTAAAAGTTACCTTTCTAAATTACTAGATCTTACCATTTAAGATTGCTTTGATTCAAACAAATAGGAACTCATTTGAACGGAACAACCTTTAAATTCTAAATTGTTTTTTAGGATATTTCGACCACTTTTTCCTTTAAAGTAGCTGTTGAATCTTTATTCCACGCATCGAGCATCCAACTGTGTTTTTCCAGTTCCCTGATGTATGCGCCAATTAAATCGACCGTACCTTCGTCTGAAACACTATTGGCCACATCGACCACTTTCGACATTTGTTTTAATAGTTTTTTGTGATCCTTTAATGTTTCGGTAATCATGTCAGTATCCGATTTCAACGGTACTTCTTCGGTGATAGATGATACTTTTAGGTAATCTTCCAATTTACTCATGGGATGGTATCTTAATGTCAAGATACGCTCGGCAATTTCATCGATTTTCACCTTGGCATCGTTGTACAATTCTTCAAACTTCAAATGCAAATCGAAAAAGTTTTTACCAAGAATATTCCAATGGTTGCTTCTTAATTTTTGATAATAAATGTGGTAATCCGCTAACAAAATATTGAGCTCAACAACCACTTTTAAAAGTTCTTCATCTTTCATATTCAAATAGTTCATAATATTTTGATTTTTAAATTTTTCTATTATCAAACTATGAAGGATAGGACTAAAAAGTCAAGTGCTTTAACAGGCTTTAACCCAATAGGCGGCGCATTAACATAAATTTATGTTAACAAAATTGGGGGTTGTTAAAAGTTTTAAGGGGAGTTAAGAAGAAAAAAATGCTTTATTCGAAATCGATTTTATTCAAAATCAACCCGGAAGCGGGTGCGATATAATTCATTTTTAAGTTGCTATCGGGCTGCAAACTAGTTTCGATATCGTTCAGCGAAAGTTTGCCTTTGCCCAAATCAATAAGCGTGCCCATCATTAACCGAATTTGGTTGCGCATAAACCCTTTGCCCCGAACACGCAATAAATATGTTTTTTCAGGAAAGTAATTGGCCGTGTACAACGTGTTTTCTACAATTTCGCAGGTCAATATTTTTCTGTTATAAACACCCGTTTCTGATGGTTTGTAACAATAGGATTTTAGGTAATGTTCACCTTCAAATAACTTGGCGCCCTGTTTCATAATATCAACATCCAATTCATCTAAAATGGTAGTCATTATGGGGGCACAAAACGGATGGCATTTTTCGCCATAGGTAAACAAATACAGGTATTCCTTTACTTTAGAGTGGTTGATGATATTGAATTTCTTATCGACTTCTTTAATACTCAAGGCCCGAATATCTTGCGGCAGATTGTAATTGAACCATTTTAGGAAGTACTCTTGATCTTCAATGGGTTCTTCCAAAAACAATTCAAAGGCCGCCTGCTCTGCCGAAACCATGGCATCGGTCCTACCTGAAGTTAAAGTCTTAAAAGGTTTACCTTCAAGCACATAATTCATGGTACGATCTACCATAAGATGCAATGTTTTTACATCTGGTTGTTTTTGCCATCCATGAAAACGATAGCCCAAATACTGGATCTTGATTAAGTAGAAGAACTTTTTATTCAAAACGGAACAATAGTTTTACTTGTGCCTTCCTTTTAGTTCGTTTTCAATATCCTTTAAGGTAAACCCTTTGGCTTGAAGCAGCATTAAATAATGAAATAATAAATCGGCCGATTCGTAAAGAAACAACTCGTCATTATTATCCATGGCTTCAATCACCGTTTCCACAGCTTCCTCGCCTACTTTTTGGGCAACTTTATTGATGCCTTTTGAAAATAGGCTCGCCACATAAGATTTGTTGGTGTCTTTATTGGCAACACGTTCTGCAATCACATCTTCTAAAGTTGAAAAGAACCCGTAGGAAGGTTTATTGTCTTCTCCCCAACAATTACCGGTACCTTTATGGCAAGTAGGCCCAGCTGGATTTACTCGAACCAAAAGGGTGTCGTTATCGCAGTCGTTCTTTATATCAACAAGATTTAGAAAGTTTCCGCTTTCTTCACCTTTGGTCCAAAGACGTTTTTTACTTCTGCTGTAAAAAGTCACCTTTTGGGTTTCCAATGTTTTTTGATAAGCCTCCTCATTCATATAGCCCAACATCAAAACGTTTTTTGTTGAAGCATCCTGAATAATAGCAGGTACTAAACCGTGAGCATCGTATTTTATAGTCATAATTATCTTTTGCCGTTCATTTTAAGAGATTAGTTCGACGTTCCTCTATGAAGTGACGTTATAATCGCACTTCAATATTATGTTTTTTCAACTTTTTTTTTAATTCTGGGATGGGGATTTCACCGAAATGAAAAACACTGGCGGCCAAAGCGGCATCAGCTTTTCCTTCAATAAATGTATCGGCAAAATGCTGTACATTTCCTGCACCACCCGATGCAATAATAGGAATATTTAATTCGGTGGACAATTTAGCCAAGGCCTTATTGGCAAATCCGTTTTTTGTACCATCATGATCCATACTAGTAAATAAAATTTCACCAGCGCCACGTTCTTCAACTTCTTTTGCCCATTCGAACAAATCGATTTCGGTGGGAATGGTTCCTCCCGCCAAATGTACTTTCCAGTTGCCATCAATTTGTTTGGCATCAATAGCCACCACTACGCATTGGCTCCCAAATTTATCAGCTAGTTCATTAACCAATTCCGGACGTTTCACTGCCGAAGAATTAATGGACACCTTATCAGCACCACATTGTAACAAATCGTCAACATGTTCCACACTCGAAATACCTCCACCAACCGTAAAAGGAATGTTCACTTGTTCGGCAACACGTAAAACCATATCCAAAGTGGTGGCACGTCCTTCTAAGGTGGCCGAAATATCTAAAAACACCAGTTCGTCGGCTCCAACTTCAGCATATTGCTTCGCCAACTCTACTGGGTCGCCGGCATCGCGTAAATCCACAAAGTTGACTCCTTTAACGGTTCGTCCGTTTTTAATATCCAAACAGGGAATAATTCGTTTTGTAAGCATTCAAAATTCTTTTTATAATTTCCGATACTGCGGAAATAGAAAAACAAGTCATTTAGACAAATTTTTCTAATTGCTGTAAACTGATTTTATTTTCGTAAATCGCTTTGCCGATGATGACACCTTCACAGCCCAATTCCTTTAAAACAGGCAACTCATCAATATGTGAAATTCCGCCGGAAGCAATTAATTTTATGGATTGTTTGCTCGAGTTACTGCATTCTGAAATGATTTGTTTGTACAAATCTACCGACGGCCCTTGAAGCATACCGTCTTTTGCTATGTCGGTACAAATTACATACTGAATACCTTTTTTTTGGTAACCTTTTATAAACGAAATCAACTCTAGCGAACTCTCTTCCTGCCAGCCACTTATGGCTATTTTTCCATTATTGCAATCGGCTCCGAGTATAATTTTCTCGCTGCCGTATTTGTTTATCCAACCTTCAAAAGTTTTGGCGTCCTTAACAGCAATACTTCCTCCGGTAATCTGCCGAGCACCAGAATTAAAAGCAATGTGTAAATCTTCATTAGATTTTAAACCTCCACCAAAATCGATTTTCAATTTGGTTTTTGTGGCTATCTGTTCCAACACTTTGTAATTCACAATATGTTGCGCTTTAGCGCCATCCAAATCCACTAAATGTAAATATTGAATGCCCGCTCCTTCGAACATTTTGGCTACTTCCAACGGATTTTCGTTATATACTTTTTTGGTGTCGTAATCTCCCTTTGTTAATCGGACACATTTTCCGTCAATTATATCGATGGCTGGTATGATTCTCATTGTTAATATTAAATATTTGATATTAAAAGTTAGAAGTCTCCTCCTAATTCTTTTGATTTTTCTTTGCCGTATTTATTGATGCAACAGTAATGGCCAAAAGTTCTTTACCTTCACCTATTAACTTTAAAATTTCACCTTTCTGTTCTGGTAAAATCTCTTCAAAAATTTCTAACCAATAAACGCTTTCGTCAGCTTCTTCTTCTACGATTTTTAACTTATTGATAAAATCTGCCGTTGACTTTGCTCTTTGCGATGCACGATAATTGGCACCCACCGAACTCGAACTCCTAATTAATTGATTGACAAAAGCATTATATTCTCTCGATTTTGGAACTTTAAAACAAAACGTCCAACAATCTAAAGCAAACCTTTTTGTTCTTTCAATTAATTGATTTTTCATTAAACTTTTAATATTTAACCTTTAACATCTAACTTTAAAAAGTTCTTTAATATTTTAGCGCCCTCGTTACCACTTTTTTCTGGGTGGAATTGTACACCATAAAAATTATTGTGTTGCAATGCCGAAGCGTAATTGATACCATAATCGGTTTTGGCGATAGTCTCATCGCAGTGTTCTGCGTAGTAACTGTGCACCAAATACATGTATTCGTTTTCGTTGATACCCTTAAATAAATCGGATTTTAATTCTTTAATCACGTTCCAGCCCATCTGAGGCACTTTCACATCATTCGAAAAGCGTTTTACGTTGGTTTGAAAAATACCCAAACCTTCAGTGTCACCTTCTTCGGTATGCTTGCACAGTAACTGCATGCCCAAACAGATTCCTAAAACGGGCTGTTTTAAAGTAGGAATGAGTGTATCTAAGCCGCTTTCCTTTAGCATTTTCATAGCCGAACTGGCTTCCCCAACACCTGGAAAAATCACTTTGTCGGCCGATTTTATTTCTTCAGGATTGTTGGATAATATCGCATCAACCCCCAATCGCCTAAAAGCGAATTGAATACTTTTGATGTTTCCCGCTCCGTAATCAATAATTACTAATTTCATTTCTATTTGTTGTTGGTTGCTAGTTGTTTGTTGCTGTTTGTTGACTGTACAAAAGCAAATAAATATTACAGCATCCCTTTTGTTGATGGTAAAAACATTTTGTTGGCATCACGTTTTACCGCCATTTTCATTGCTTTGGCAAAAGCTTTAAAAATGCCTTCAATTTTATGGTGCTCATTTACGCCCTCTGCTTTTATATTTAAATTACATTTAGCCCCATCGGTAAACGATTTAAACAAATGGAAAAACATTTCTGTGGGCATATCGCCGATTTTTTCGCGCTTAAATTCGGCATCCCATTCCAACCAATTTCTTCCTCCAAAATCTACCGCCACTTGCGCTAGGCAGTCGTCCATGGGCAAACAGAATCCGTAACGTTCAATTCCTAATTTATTTCCTAAAGCTTTGTTGAACAATTCGCCCAAAGCAATCATGGTATCTTCAATAGTGTGGTGCTCGTCCACCTCCAAGTCCCCATTCACTTTAATAGTCAAGTCCATTGCGCCATGTCTACCAATTTGATCAAGCATGTGGTCGAAAAATGATAATCCGGTATCGATATCATTTTTTCCCGAACCATCTAAATTCAATTTGATATAAATTTGGGTTTCGTTGGTATTACGGGTAATTTCTGCAACTCTATCGTTAAGTTTTAAAAACTCGTAAATTTCTTGCCAATCGGTGCTGGTCAAAGCGATACAATTTAGAATGTCTTGCTTATCTGTTTCTATTTCATCGGCACCCAATTCTGGATCTTCAGATAGATAGATTCCTTTAGCGCCCAAGTTTTTGGCCAACTCCATGTCGGTAATTCGATCGCCCAAAACAAACGAATTTTCCAAATCGTATTCTTCCGAAAAATACTTCGTCAATAGTCCGGTTCTTGGTTTACGCGTGGGCGCATTTTCATGCGGAAATGTTTTGTCGATGAAGATTTCAGAAAACTCAACGCCTTCCTTCTTAAACGCATTGATGATTTTATTTTGCGCCGGCCAAAAGGTGTCTTCCGGAAACGAATCGGTTCCCAGCCCGTCTTGATTGGTCACCATAACGAGTTCAAAATCCAATTCAGCAGCAATTTTTGCCATGTATTGAAACACTTTTGGGTAAAATTCCAGCTTTTCTAAACTATCCAATTGATAATCTACTGGTGGTTCTAAAACCAATGTGCCGTCGCGATCTATAAATAGTACTTTTTTCATGCTAAAGCCCCTCCTAACCTCCCCATTTCGACTGCGCTCAATGCAAGCTCGGGGAGGAACTTTTACTCGGGTGTGTAAAAGTTAGTTTATTTTAATTCTTTTAAAGCTTTTATCAATTCCTCATTCTCATTCGTCGTTCCCACGGTAAAACGCAGTGTGTTTTCACAAAGCGGCTGGGTGGTTCTGTTTCTAATTACAATACCTTTTTTCAGCAACTCATTGTATCGTTTTGTCGCATCATCTACCCGCGCTAAAACAAAATTTGCTTCGGTTGGAAAAATGGTTTCGACAAAACTAATGGTTTTAAGCGCTTCAATTAGTTTTGCTCTTTCGTTTAATACTGAATTCACCTCAGAACTAACGGCATCTAAATCTGAAACACGCTCCAAAGCTCTTTTTTGAGTTAATTCGTTAACGTTGTATGGCGGTTTAATTTTATTTAAAACGGAAACAATTTCTGCGGAAGCATAACAAAGTCCCAAACGTACCCCTGCCAAACCATAAGCTTTGGAGAGGGTTTGGGTAACAATTAAGTTGGGGTAATTTGATAATTCTGAAATCCAACTTTCTTGATTCGAAAAATCGATATACGCCTCGTCAATAACAACCAAACCATTAAACTTTTCAAGCAGGGTTTTGATTTTTTCTGAAGCAATGACATTACCCGTTGGATTATTTGGTGAGCAAATAAATAACAATTTTGAATTATTGTCAATCGCCTTTAAAATCGCATCAACATCGGGCTGAAAATCGACATTCAACTCTACCTTACGCTCTTCAATTTCATTAAGATTTGCAAGCACTGTGTACATCCCATAAGTAGGCGGCAAAGTAATGATGTTATCTATTTTTGGGTCGCAAAATGCCCTGAATAATAAATCTAAAACTTCATCGCTGCCATTTCCGAGTAAGATTTGATCTTCGGAAACGTTTTTTTGCTCTGCCAAAACCGCTTTCAATCGACGTTGCAGCGGATCAGGATAACGATTAATCCCTGTTTCAAACGGGTTTTCATTAGCATCTAAAAAAATCATTTTAGAGCCGTCTGAAACGTATTCGTCACGTGCGGAACTGTAAGCCTTCATGGCTTTTACATTCTCGCGAATTATATTTTGTAAATTGAATTTATTCATTTCTCTAGTGCCGTCCCGATAATTATCCGGCTATTTTAGCATCTTAAAATTTTAGTGCCAATATTTATAGGCTTCGACTGCGCTCAGCCTGACATAGTAAAACGTTTTACTTTAAATCTTTTAATCGAATACTCACGGCATTTCTATGCGCCTGTAAACCTTCGGCCTCTGCCATGAGTTCAATGGTTTCTCCGATATTAAAAATACCTTCCTTTGATATTTTTTGGAAGGTCATACTCTTTTGAAAACTATCTAGATTCACCCCCGAATACGCTTTGCTAAATCCGTTGGTGGGTAAAGTATGGTTGGTGCCCGATGCGTAATCGCCAGCACTTTCGGGTGTGTAATTGCCTATAAATACAGAGCCGGCATTACTGATGCCATTTACATACAAATCTTCATTTTGGCTACAAACGATAAAATGCTCTGGGCCATATTCGTCAATCATTTCAAGGGCCGTTTCATCATTTCTGACATAAATCAGTTTTGAATTAGCTATTGCCTTTTCAGCAATGGCTTTACGTGGCAACACATTCAGTTGTGTTTCAACTTCTTTGGAAACGTTTTCAATCAACGCGTTCGATGTCGATACCAAAATCACTTGACTATCTGTACCGTGTTCGGCTTGACTCAACAGATCAGAAGCGATATAAGCGGCGTTTGCAGAATCGTCGGCCACAACCAATAGCTCGCTAGGCCCGGCAGGCATGTCGATAGCCACACCAAATTTAGTAGCCAATTGTTTGGCAACGGTAACAAACTGGTTACCCGGACCAAATATTTTATAAACTTGTGGGATGGATTCTGTGCCGAAAGTGAGTCCGGAAATAGCTTGAATTCCCCCTACTTTTATGATTTTTGTAACCCCACAAAGATGTGCGGCAAACAAAATTTCTGGCGCCAAATCCCCTTTTTTATTGGGTGGTGAGCACAGAACAATCTCTTTACAGCCGGCTATTTGAGCTGGTACGGTCAACATTAAAACGGTTGAAAATAAAGGGGCGGTCCCGCCAGGAATGTACAAGCCCACTTTTTGAATGGGACGTTTCTCTTGCCAGCACAGAACCCCGTTGGTGGTTTCAACTTCAACCTTTTCGGTTTTTTGGGCACGGTGAAAAGCCTCAATGTTTTGTTTGGCCTGATTTATGGCTTTTTTAAGGTTTTCAGGTACTTGGGTAATAGCTTCCTGTATTTCAGCTTCCGAAACTACATTATTGTTTAAAGCGATGCCATCAAATTTTTCGGTATATGCTTTTATAGCTTTATCGCCATTCTCACGCACTTCCGCAAACACCTCATTAACGATACCTTCAATATCGCCAACGGTTTGCGTAGGCCGTTTTAAAATATCGGCCCAAGTATTTTTATTTGGATTATTAATTATTTGCATTGAAACCTCTCTTTTTCAATTCCACGAAGGTGAAAATCTTTTAAAGTTATAAAGCTAAAAATGAGATTCTAAAAAGACACTTCGACTGCGCTCAGTGTGACAATTCAGAATAAAAAACTAATTACAGCACCATTTTTTCAATTGGGCAAACCAAAATCCCTTGAGCGCCTTTAGCTTTTAAATCGTCAATAACTTCCCAGAATTCGTTTTTATTGATTACCGAATGGATTGAGCTCCACCCCTCTTCGGCCAAAGGCAATACGGTTGGGCTTTTCATTCCCGGTAAAATATCAATAATATCCTGAACCTTATCATTCGGAGCATTAAGCAAAACATACTTGGAACTTCTTCCTTTTAAAACCGACTGGATCCTAAACTGAATTTTATCTAAAATAGCTTGTTTTTCAGCGCTCAACACAGGTGAAACCGCCAAAACAGCTTCCGATTTCAAAATGGTCTCTACCTCTTTCAAGTTGTTTTTAAACAAGGTACTGCCGCTCGATACAATATCGACAATAGCATCTGCCAAACCAATATTTGGTGCAATTTCAACCGAACCATTAATAATGTGCAAATTGGCATTGACATTGTTTTTATCTAAAAACGATTGTACGGTATTTGGGTACGATGTTGCGATACGCTTACCTTCCAAATCTTTGATGCCATTATAGTTATCGCCCTTTGGTACGGCTATACAAACGCGGCAACTAGAAAAGCCAAGCTTTTCAACCACATTAATACCTTCTCCTTTTTCTACCAAAACGTTTTCGCCTATAATCGCGGCATCAACCACACCATCCTTTAAATACTGCGGAATATCGCCATTTCGTAAGTAAAACACTTCGACTGGAAACCCTTTTGCCGAAGCTTTTAATTGATCAATTCCGTTATCGATATAAATACCGATGTCTTTTAAAATTTGCATCGAGTCTTCGTTTAACCTACCCGATTTTTGTACTGCAACTCTTAATTTGTTCATTTCTTTAATTTAAAAGGTTATCCGTTTACGGGATAGATTCCCGTTTTCACGGGAATGAAAAAACCCGTTCGATTGTCTCAAACGGGTTTAAAATATGTTGAATTTATTCAATACATCTTCACTTCGCTTGAGAGCCAATTTGAAAATGATGATGTGTATGAATAAAAGTCATGTACTTTATTTTGTTGTGATGCAAATATCAAAAATTTATACTAAAAACACCAAATATTAAAGAGGATTCTTAAAACATTTTTTCAATATTGATATTTAGCAATAAAAATTTAAATTATTCTTAAAAGAAAAACCTAAACATTGAATTGTTTATTGATTTCCTAAAATGATAGGCATGCCACTATCGCCCGAACCGATAACAATCACTTTGCTATTCGAGGATTCCGACAATTTTATGGTGGCATCAATACCTTTGTCTTGTAAAATTTTATCGGTTAGCGATGCACTTAAAATACGGTTGGCATCTGCTTTACCTTGGGCCTCGATACGCACTTTTTCGGCTTCTTTTTCAGCAGTTACCAATCTAAATTCGTACTCTAACGATTCTTGCTCCTGCTTTAATTTACGTTCAATGGCATCTTTAATGGTTGGTGGCAGCGTTACGTCACGAACCAAAACTTCGTTCAATTGAATGTATTGGTCGTCCACAATTTTTTGGGTTTCCTCAAAAATTTCTTGTTGAATGGCATCACGCTTACTAGAATACAATTGCTCTGGCGTATAGCGCCCCACCACACTACGTGCCGCCGAACGAATGGCCGGCAACAATACACGATCTATATATTGTTCACTTTTTTCTTGGTGCAGTTTGCCCAAATCGTTATATGAAGGCTGAAACCAAACGGAAGCCTCCAGTTTGATATCCAGCCCATTGGATGACAAGACATTCATCTTTTCCATACGCTCTTGTTGACGTACTTCATAAACATAAACTTTGTTCCAGGGCGCTACAATATGAAACCCTTCTCCCAATGGCGGCTCGTCGGTAACTACACCTCCTCCAAAAGTTTTATACAGTACGCCAGCTTCACCCGAACCTATGGTTACGGCTGATTTGGTTAAAATGATTATTAAAACAATGGCACCGACTACAAAAGGCAGTGCTATTTTAGGTAATTTTTCCATGTTATCTTTATATTAAATTAGTCAGCTGTTTTTTGTAATGTACTCTTAGAGCTTCCCCTGGTTTACTAATTGCCCACCATCAATGGTTAAAAGTTGCCCGGATGTGGTTTGGGCATCGACCGCCAAATAAATAACCCCCTTTGCAATATCTTCGGGCAATGAGGTTTTGTTTATTAAAGAAGCTTTTTCAATATTTTCCTTTACGGCATCATATCGTTCTCCCAAAAAGCCCTTAGTCCATCTTGTTTGAATAAACCCGGGACAAACACCATTAACCCTGACTTCTGGTGATAGCGCATGCGCCAATGATAAGGTCATTGTTGAAAGCGCTCCTTTAGAAGCTGCATAAGCTATTGAACTCCCCACACCAGATATGGCGCTAATGGATGATATATTAACAATAGCGCCCTGGCTCTTTTTTAAGTGAGCAGAAGTAAATTTTACCATTTGATACGCTCCAACAACATTAACCTCATAAAGATCCTGAAAATCCTTTTTACTTAATCCTTCCAGATCGTTATAATCGCAAAACCTTGTGGCTCCAGCGTTATTTACCAAAGCATCAATTCTCCCAAAAGCTTGAACGGTTTCTTCAACCATTCGTTTACAGTCAGCTTCATTTGCCACATTCGCCTTGCATAGCAATACCTCCACTCCTAGTGATTTACATGTTTTAACAACCTCTAAAGCACTGTCTTTGCTCTTAGAATAATTAACAACTACATTCCACCCTCTTTTAGCAAATTCAATACACGATGCAGCACCAACACCAGATGCCGACCCTGTAACCAAAGCTGTTTTATTTTCGTTGTCCATTAACTTTTTTATATTAATCCGTTATATTTTCTTAAAAACCACTCCAAACCTAGGCTTAACGCCAAAATGGCCAAAAGATATTTCCAATCTACCAAAGGTATGGTTTTTTTTACGCTTTTTTGTAATGGAGCAAAACGTTTATCGTTCAACAAATCGCCAAAAACTTGATTTGAATTCTCAATAAAATAACTTGCCCCTGAGCTGTTTTCGGCCAATTGTTTCAGTTTATTGACATCAGCGTTTAAAAATTGCTGCTCCACATTATATTCTGAAATTTGAAAACTTCCAGATTTCGATAGGTTTTCTCCTTGAACACGTACGGTAAAACTATATCCGGAAGGAGGCAACCCGCTCAAATCTACTTGGTAATTGTTGTTTTTTAAAACGAACGGTACTGTTTTGCTTTCATTTGTGGAGTTGTTTGTAACGGTAATTTCGAGCGATTTCCTAGCATCAAAAATATAGTTTTTATCGAAAAACTCAGCTTTGACAACTACATTGCCGCCGCCCATAAAAACCGATTCGTAATCTATATTCAATCTACTTTTAGGTTTGTCCGTGGACAAATACTGAACGAGCTTACCCAAAAAACCGTCAAATTGGTTAAATGATTGTTGGCTCAAAAAACTTTGTGCCCGCCACTGCCAAATGTTTTCACCAAGTAAGACCGCTTGCCTTCTATTATCTTTTTCGAAAGTGGCCAATAGCGGACTTCCCGTTGAAATACCATTAATAGTTTTATTCAAAATAGTTTCGAAAGGCACAAAAAAATTGATTTGACTGTAATTTGAATACAGTGGCGGAAAATCTTCAAAACCGATGTCTTGTACTAAAAAAGGTGTGTAATTTCTGTTCGATTCAGCTTGATAATCTTCCGTTTGGTTGATGATTTCAAAAGTGAAATTTTTATTGGCACTGTTTAAAAAATTCAAGTCGGTTTTTGGGCCAACAACGATAAATTGATTTTTGCTTTCAGCATCTAATTGCTCAAACAAATACTTGAACTTATTGTTTGGTTGATATATAATAAATGACTGAAAATCATTTATTTCAATATTTTTTAATTCTGAATTAAAAATTGAAACAGAACGTTGTTCATTGGTTTCAATAGCTTTTTTTAACGCTCCTAAATCAGGATGGATGATGTCGCTTACAATGGCTATTTTTATCTTTTGATTTAAGACTTCAACAGTGAAATTTCTCGAATTATTTACTTTGTTTTTTTCATCACCCAAAGGCACTAAAGTCGCTTTGTAATTCACTAGGCCAATACTACTGGCTGGTAAATTTAAGTTAACGATTTTAGAATTTTCATATTTTGAAAAGCCAACCACCTCCGAATGCACAATAGTGTTTCCTCTGCTAATTTCAAACTTAGAACGCACGTTGTCATTTCCGCTGTAAACCAAAATGGCTTCAACCGGGAACTTGTTTTTATGATATGCGTATTTATTGACGTTGAGTTGTTGAATCTTCAAATCGGTGTGCTGAACGGTATCGCCTAGAATAATGGGGAACACGGGCTGCTTATACTGACTGCTTATGAATTGATAATCATTCCCGAAAGTCTGATTACCATCTGAAATCAATAAGGTTGGCGTTGTGGTTTGCTTATAAATTTGCGCCAATTGCTTAAAAGCGTCATAAATATTGGTTTCTTCTTCAGCAAAAGATAGTGAATCACTAGCTTTTAACGATTCGCCAAAAGTGTAAAACTCAATATTGAATTTATCGTTTAACGACTGGTTTTCAGCAATACTATTAATAAAACGTTCGGCTTTTTCTCTTTGGTTAAGATGGTTAATGGAACTGGAATTATCAACAGCAACCACTAAATTAGGCTTTTCAATAAACATTGAAACCTTATCAAAACTCGGGTTGATTAATAACAGTATTACCGCTAATACCGTTACAAACCTTAAAAAAAAGAAAAGCATGCCTAATCTGGTCATGCTTTTCTCTTTATATCTATACTGAAAATATGCAAAAACAAAAGCTATAATTCCAGCAAGAATAATATAAACTATTGTTTCTGTTTGCATTTAAAATCTTTGCTTTCTGTTTAATTGAATAGAACTTCCTCTTAGCTGAGCAAGAAATTTACAATTAAGTTAGCATTCCGCCATCAACATTTAACGTTTGCCCTGTAACGTAGGCACTCATATCGCTGGCCAAAAATACACAGACATTAGCTACATCTTCTGGAGAACCACCACGTTTTAAAGGAATTCCAGCACGCCATTCGTCAACCACTTTTTCATCAAGTTTAGCTGTCATTTCAGTTTCAATAAAACCTGGTGCCACAACGTTACTTCTAATATTTCTTGAACCCAATTCTAATGCTACCGATTTTGAGAATCCGATAATACCCGCTTTTGATGCCGCATAATTGGTCTGGCCCGCATTTCCTTTTACACCAACCACCGAACTCATATTGATAATTGAGCCTTTTCGTTGTTTCAGCATGGTGCGTTGTACAGCTTTGGTCATGTTGAAAACCGATTTTAGGTTCACTTCAATAACCGTATCGAAATCTTCTTCGGAAATTCGCATCAATAGGTTGTCTTTTGTAATACCAGCATTGTTGACCAATACATCGATACTACCAAATTCCTTAACAACATCATCTGCCAATTTTTGGGCCTCCTCAAAACTAGCCGCGTTACTTTGGTAACCTTTGGCCTTAACACCTAAGCCATTCAATTCGTCTTCTAAAGCTTTAGCTGCTTCAACCGAAGAGCTATAAGTGAATGCCACATTGGCTCCTTGTTTTGCAAATATTTGGGCAATACCTTTTCCTATGCCTCGACTCGCACCGGTTATTATAGCGGTTTTTCCTTCTAATAATTTCATTAATATAATTGGTTTGTTTTTGTTTAAAATAGAATATCAAATATATGAAATACTAACGGCTTCAAATAAAAAAACCTCACAAAATATTGCGAGGTGTGGGTTTGTGTGATGAACTAATTGTTTGGCATAAACTTGATGTCGACCATTCCCAAATACGCTCCTTCAACAAAGTTTGCAGGTAATGCTTGCTGCGTACCTAAATACGAAGCATACCCTAACACTAACACGTTATTGGCTTCCGCCGGAAACAAATTACCAACGTTATTACCGGAACTTCCAAAAGAATAATAATCATTGGTGTTTACAGAAACGAAGTAAGCTGTACCTGATTCAATATAAACAGGTGGAATATCTTCAAATGACAACAAGCCTGAGGAGGACACCACATTGGTGGTCACTAAAATTTCTTCAGTATTGGCATTCCAAAGCGTAACCCTGTAAGCATCGTTTTCAGGAACACGTATGCCCAAAGCAGTAATATTTCCATTTTTAAAGGTTTTAAATTTATAGCCCATTTCGAAAGTGTTCGGGCTATTCTTTTTGGTATATTTTAATTCTAAATCGCCACTTTCAATAAGGGATTTCATAGGGTATTCAGGTGTTGTCTCAATAACGGCTTCATCATCGCTCTTTGAACAACTCATTAAACAAATCAATAAAATAATTAATGTGAAAGTTAAATTTTGAGGTTTCATGATTTCTAGTTTTTATGGATTCACCCTTATATCAACAAAGCATTAAATTTGTTACCTAGAAATCTTGATTTTATTTACAAAAAAAATCCGTTAGCTTTTACACCAACGGATTTTTAATTATTCATATGAATTTTATTAGCCCATCACTTCGGCTACTTTTTTTCCAATTTCAGCAGGAGAATCTACCACGTGGATACCGCATTCTCTCATGATTTTCTTTTTGGCTTGGGCAGTATCGTCGCTTCCTCCAACAATAGCGCCAGCATGCCCCATAGTACGACCAGCAGGAGCAGTTTCTCCAGCGATGAAACCTACAATTGGTTTTTTACTTCCGCTTTCTTTGTACCAGTTTGCTGCGTCAGCTTCCAATTGTCCGCCAATTTCACCAATCATAACAACAGCTTCTGTTTCTGGGTCGTTGATTAGTAATTCAACAGCTTCTTTTGTAGTGGTACCAATAATTGGGTCTCCACCAATACCAATAGCCGTTGTGATTCCCAATCCTTGTTTTACTACTTGATCGGCTGCTTCGTAAGTCAACGTTCCTGATTTAGAAACGATACCTACTTTTCCTGATTTGAAAACAAAACCTGGCATGATACCGACTTTTGCTTCACCCGGAGTAATAACCCCTGGACAGTTAGGGCCGATTAATCGGCAATCTTTACCTTTTATATAGTTTGATGCTGTAATCATATCAGCAACAGGAATTCCTTCAGTAATAGTAATAATCACTTTTATACCGGCATCGGCAGCCTCCATAATGGCATCGGCGGCAAATGCTGGCG
Source organism: Tamlana crocina (assembly GCA_040429635.1). Taxonomy (NCBI): domain Bacteria; kingdom Pseudomonadati; phylum Bacteroidota; class Flavobacteriia; order Flavobacteriales; family Flavobacteriaceae; genus Tamlana; species Tamlana crocina. Next base: position 2,262,913 of record CP158972.1, read on the forward strand.
GAACAAAAATAATGGTTGTGTCTGCACCAACTTGCTCAACGGCTTCCAAAACGGTGTTGAATACAGGCTTATCTAAATGCGTTTGACCTCCTTTACCCGGAGTTACCCCACCAACAACATTAGTACCATACTCAATCATTTGACTAGCGTGGAACGTACCTTCGCTTCCTGTAAATCCTTGAACAATTATTTTCGAATCTTTATTTACTAAAACACTCATAAGTGATTATTTTTTTGATTAATTTATATTGTACGCAAATGTAATTTTTTGAATTAAATTTTTAAAGCAAAACAAAACATTTATTTTAAGTATTTTTACTTAGTTTTTTTCAAGCTTTCAATTATCTCAGGAATTTTTTTGATAGAAGCTAGTTCTTTATACTTCGAACGAAAATCATCAGCCGGAATGCCGAAATAACTCTTATGGCCTTCCAACGATTTACTAACGCCCGCTTTTGCAGAAATAACGGCTTTTGTTCCTATAGTAATACCGCTAGTAATACCTACTTGTCCCCAAATGGTAACCTCGTCTTCAACAACCACACAACCGGCCACACCAACTTGCGATGCTATTAAACACTTTTTACCAATTACGGTATCATGACCAATTTGCACTTGATTATCGATTTTTGAACCCTCACATATTCTCGTATCAGCTGTTACGCCACGGTCAATCGTGCAAGCAGCTCCAATATCCACATGGTCTTCGATAACTACTCGCCCACCCGATTTTAACCTGTCGTAGCCTTCGGCTCTTTTCTTATAATAAAAAGCATTGGCGCCCAAAACCGTACCGGCATGAATGGTGACGTTATCACCAATAACGGCATCATCATAAATACTTACATTGGAATGGACAACGCAATTATCGCCAATAGTTACGTTGTGACCAATAAAACTGTTAGGCTGAATAACAGTGTTTTTTCCTATTTTAGCTGAAGATGAAACCGTGGCATTTGAAGCTTTAAACGGCTTAAAATAATCGGTTAGTTTATTGAAGTCCCTAAACGGATCGTCACTCACCAACAATGCTTTACCTTCAGGGCAATCCACTTCCTTATTGATCAAGACAATGGTCGCTGCCGAATTTAAAGCTTTATCGTAATACTTAGGATGGTCCACAAAAACGATATCTCCGGGTTCGACCACATGGATTTCGTTCATGCCCAAAACCTTAAAATCGGCATTACCAACAAACTTACAGCCAATTAATTCTGCAATTTGGCTCAGGGTATATTCTTGAGGGAATTTCATAAATCAGTATTCAGTCTCAGTCGCAGTATTCAGTTTTAACCATTTGACTGTTAACTGCCAACTATTTTTATTCCTTTACGCGTTCTTTGTAAGTTCCCTTTTCGGTCTCCACTTTAATTTTGTCACCTTCATTTATAAATAAAGGTACATTCACTTCTGCGCCTGTTTCAACCGTTGCTGGTTTTGTTGCGTTAGTGGCTGTGTTCCCTTTTACACCAGGCTCGGTGTGGGTAACTTCCAAAATAACACTTGCTGGCATTTCAACCGAAAGCGGTGCGTTATCTTCCGTGTTAATAATTACGGTTACCACTTCGCCTTCTTTCATTAAATCTGGACGATCTAATGCGGCCTCCAACAATCTTATTTGGGTGTAGTCTGCCTCATTCATAAAATGATAAAACTCCCCATCATTGTATAAATACTGAAATTTATGGGTTTCCACACGAACGTCGTCCAATTTATGGCCAGCAGAAAATGTGTTGTCAATCACTTTTCCGTTGGTTACACTTTTTAATTTGGTGCGCACAAAAGCAGGCCCTTTTCCTGGTTTTACGTGTAAAAATTCTACAATTTTATAAATATCGTTATTGTATCTAATGCACAATCCGTTTCTAATATCTGATGTTGTTGCCATGTTTTAATTTGATTTAAAATATCCTTTCATTATACCACGGTGCGAATTTCTAATAAATTGAAGAATTTCATCGCGTTCTGGCGTGGCTTCCATTTCTGCTTCGATAATATCGGCAGCCTGTGTATTGTTATAATTTTTTTGGTAGAGAATTCTGAAAATATCCTGAATCTCCCTGATCTTTTCGGTTGAATAACCACGACGACGCAACCCTACCGAATTAATCCCCACATACGAAAGTGGTTCGCGAGCCGCTTTTACATAAGGCGGAACGTCTTTTCTAACCAAAGAACCTCCGGTTACAAAAGCATGATTTCCAACGGAAACAAACTGATGAACAGCCGTCATACCCGCTAAAACCACATAGTCGCCAATGGTAATGTGACCTGCCAAGGTGCTATTGTTTGAGAAGATGCAATTGTTACCTACGATACAATCGTGCGCGATGTGGCAATAAGCCATAATTAAACAGTTATCGCCTACTACGGTTTTCATTCGGTCTGCCGTACCGCGGTTTATGGTCACACACTCGCGGATGGTAACGTTATCACCTATCTCAACCGTGGTGTCTTCGTCGTTATATTTTAAGTCCTGTGGCACGGCTGAAATCACTGCCCCTGGGAAAATATTGCAATTTTTGCCAATGCGGGCGCCTTCCATAATGGTAACGTTGCTACCAATCCAAGTACCCTCACCTATTTTCACATTATTATGTATCGTTGCAAAGGGCTCAATAACTACATTCTTTGCAATTTTGGCACCGGGGTGCACATATGCTAAAGGTTGATTCATTTTATAATTTTATTTTACTTTAGAAATTTGTGCCATTAATTCTGCTTCTGCACAAAGTTTTCCGTTAGCGTAAGCATAACCTTGCATATGGCAAATACCTCGACGTATAGGTGTTATTAACGTACAATTGAAAATTAACGTATCGCCGGGCATGACTTTTTGTTTGAACTTAACATTGTCCATTTTCATGAAGAACGTCAAGTAATTTTCTGGATCTGGCACCGTATTTAAAACCAAAATCCCTCCGGTTTGTGCCATAGCCTCAACTATTAAAACACCGGGCATAACGGGAGCTCCAGGAAAGTGTCCTTTAAAAAACTCCTCGTTCATGGTAACGTTTTTTGTTGCAATTACATTTTTATCTGTAAGCTCAAAAACCTTGTCAATCAACAAAAATGGTTGACGGTGCGGCAACATAGCCATAATTTGAGTCACATCCATTAATGGCGGTTGATTCAAATCGATATTAGGTACATTGTTGCGTCTTTCGTTTTTTATAATTTTTGAAAGCTTTTTAGCGAATTGGGTATTCACAAAATGCCCTGGTTTGTTGGCAATTACCTTACCTCTAATTCTTGTGCCGATTAAAGCTAAATCGCCCAATACATCGAGCAATTTGTGTCTAGCTGCTTCGTTAGGGTGATGTAGGGTTAGGTTATCTAATATACCGTTTGGTTTTACGGCAATATTATCTTTTTTGAAAGCTACTCTTAACTTTTCCATGGTTTCTGGAGACAATTCCTTATCTACATAAACAATGGCGTTGTTCAAATCGCCCCCTTTTATAAGTCCGTTTTCCAATAACATTTCAATTTCATGCAAAAAGCTGAATGTTCTGGAATTGGCAATATCATTTTTAAAATCTGAAATTTGACTTAAAGTCGCATTTTGTGTACCCAAAACTTTAGTGCCAAAATCCACCATAGTGGTAATTTGGTACTCTTTAGCTGGCATCACTAAAATCTCACTTCCAGATTCTTCATCTACATAAGAAACAATATCTGTGATTTCGAAAACCTCACGTTGGGCATCAAGCTCCACAACGCCCGATTTTTCAATAGCTTCAACAAAAAATTTGGAAGAACCATCCATAATTGGAGGCTCGGATGCGTTCAATTCAATAATAGCATTATCAACATCCATTCCCACCAAAGCGGCCAAAACATGTTCTGAAGTTTGAATAGTTACACCATTTTTTTCCAAGCAAGTACCACGTTGGGTATTGGTTACATAGTTGGCATCGGCCTCAATTATTGGCTCGCCTTCTAGGTCAACACGTTTAAAAGCCAAACCAAAATTGGCTTCTGCTGGCTTGAAAGTCAAGGTAACATCTTTCCCTGTATGCAATCCAACACCCGTTAAAGAAATGGCCTCCTTAATGGTTTTTTGGTTGTTTTCAGTATTTATTATTCCCATTTATTCTTTTCTAGTTCGTTTATATTTTTAACTATAGTTGGTAAGTTCTTAAAATGAACATAAGATTTATTGTAGTCGCTCAATTTTATGGCGGGCGAACCTTGTAACATTTCGTTATCCTTTACGTTTCGGCCAATGCCCGATTGCGCTTGTATCCTCACATTGTCGCCAATAGTAATGTGGCCTACAATGCCCACTTGACCACCAATTTGGCAATTTTTCCCAATTTTTGAAGATCCCGCAATACCCGTTTGTGCAGCGATAACCGTATTTTTTCCAATTTCTACGTTATGTCCAATTTGGATTTGGTTATCGAGTTTTACTCCTGCCCTGATTATGGTTGATCCAAAAGTAGCGCGATCTATGGTTGTCGCAGCCCCCACATCAACAAAATCTTCAATAATTACATTTCCTGTTTGTGGAATTTTGCTGTAACTCCCATCTTCATTTGGTGCAAAACCAAAACCATCGGCTCCAATTACCGCACCTGCATTGATAACACAATTTTTTCCAATTATGGTTTCAGAATAGATTTTTGCTCCGGCAAAGACAATAGTATTGTCGTCCAACACCGAATTGTCACCAATATAAGTATTCGGAAAAATTTTAACATTATCGCCCATCACCACATTCTCACCAATGTAACTAAAAGCGCCAATGTAAACGTTATCGCCGTATTTTGAAGAATTTGAAATAAAGCAAGGCTGTTCTACGCCTACTTTGTTGAGCTTTACGGAATTGTAGTATTCTAATATTTTTGAAAACGCCAAATAGGCATCATCTACTTTTATTAAGGTTGTAGTTAGGCTATCTTCCGGTCTAAACGTTTTATTAACAATAGTTACCGATGCCTTTGTTTTATAAATGTGTGGCGTATATTTTGGATTTGCCAAAAAAGTTAACGCACCCTCAAAACCTTCCTCGATCTTAGCTATTTTAGATACTTCAACCTCTGGGTTTCCAACTACATCGCCTTCTAAAATCCCTGCTATTTGTTGTGCTGTAAACTTCACACTGAAAAAAGTTAGATGTTTTTGTTTGAATACGCAAAAATAGAAAAAATGTGTTAAAGTTTACGTTTTGGGTAACATATATAATATTTGGTTACTGGTTTTGATAAGGCTTTTAAGTTAAGTTGGTCTGAGGCCTTAACAATATCTTCAATCTTCCCCGATTTATGTAAAATATTTATCCCCTTATGTTTTATGTGGTACGCTTGGTTTGAAATGTCTCCTGTAAACACAAAATATCGGGCTTCGTGTTCATTTATATTATGCTTTTCAATTAAGGATTTTATATGCTTTTGAAGGCTTTCTGGCTTAACGGGTTTGTTTTTTACTTTTATTTTCAGCAACTCTCTATTAATAATCATTTCGCTTAAATTGCTCAGCACAAAATCGTCGTGTTTTTGCCAATGTTTCATAGCGGCAATAACATCATAATCATCCAGTTGGCTAAACACATCTAACGTTTGTTCATCAAAATTATCGGGAGTGATTTTATTCTTCAAAAAATACATTAGGGCATCGCTACCTGCCAAAGGCTCACCGCCATCGTACAACTCTTGAGCGCGCTTTAAAACCCGAATCAATAATTGCTCAGCCACCAGTCCCGTTTTATGCAAATAAACCTGCCAGTACATTAAACGCCGTGCAATAAGAAATTTTTCAACGCTATAAATACCTTTTTCTTCAACTACCAACTCATCGTCAACTACATTAAGCATGGTAATTAAGCGCTCGCTGTTTATGTTCCCCTCGGCAACCCCAGTGTAAAAACTATCACGTTTTAAATAATCGGCCCGATCCATATCCAATTGACCCGAAACCAGCTGGCACATAAATTTTTTGGGATATTCGTCCTTAAAAATTTCAATGGCGAGCGTTAAACTTCCGTTAAATTCTTTATTTAACCGCTCCATAAACAGCAACGAAATTTCCTCGTGCGACACATTATTTACAATACTGTTTTCCATGGCATGCGAAAACGGACCATGACCAATATCGTGCAGCAAAATAGCTATATAAAGTGCGCTTTCTTCTTGCTTTGAAATCGTAACCCCTTTAAAACGAAGCACATTAATAGCTTGTTGCATTAAATGCACACAACCAATAGCGTGATGAAACCGCGTATGATGCGCCCCAGGATACACCAAATAAGACATGCCCATTTGGGTTATTCGACGTAACCGCTGAAAGTACTTATGCTGTATTAAATCAAAAATTAACGAATTAGGAATGGTAATAAATCCGTAAATTGGGTCGTTTAATATTTTAAGTTTGTTCAAACTTTATTAATTTTCATTGAGTTCTACAAATATAACCATACGAACCTTTTAAAGGTGGTACGGAAAAATAAACATAATACTTTAAAACATCATAAATATGATAAAAATACTTTGGGTTGATGACGAAATAGATTTACTGAAGCCACATATATTGTTCTTGGAAAAGAAAAATTACCAAGTAACCAGTTGCCAAAGTGGATCTGAAGCTATTGATATTTTAGAGGAAAAGAGTTTCGACATTGTATTTTTAGATGAAAACATGCCAGGCTTAACCGGTTTGGAAACCTTAAACGGCATTAAGGAAAAGAAAGATAGCCTGCCCGTGGTGATGATTACCAAAAGCGAGGAGGAATATATTATGGAGGAAGCCATTGGCAACAAGATTGCCGATTACCTTATAAAACCAGTAAACCCCAACCAAATCCTTTTAAGTTTAAAGAAAAATTTAGACCACTCCCGTTTGGTTTCGGAAAAAACCACCTCAAACTATCAACAGGAATTCAGAAAAATAGCTATGGATATGGCCATGGTAAACAGTTATGAAGAATGGGCAAACCTCTACCAAAAACTGATTTATTGGGAAATTCAGCTGGAAGACATTGAAGATGTGGGCATGTTCGAAATTTTGGAATCGCAAAAAACCGAGGCCAACATCCAATTCGGAAAGTTTATTGAAAAAAATTATGCCAATTGGTTTAAGCCCAATACCGATGCGCCCATCATGTCGCACACGCTTTTCAAGGAAAAGATTGTCCCAGAAATTAGCAAAGAGCAACCCACCGTTTTGGTGGTCATTGATAATTTGCGTTACGATCAGTGGAAAGCTTTCGAACCTGTAATAAACAATTATTATAAAAAGGAAAAAGAAGAAGCTTTTTTCAGCATTTTACCAACTGCTACCCAATATGCCAGAAATGCCATATTCTCGGGATTGATGCCTAGTGATATGGAAAAACTCTTTCCACAGTATTGGAAAAATGACACCGATGAGGGCGGCAAGAACCTACACGAAGCAGACTTTTTAGAAACTCAAATAAAGCGCTTAGGACTTACCCACTTAGAGTACGAGTACCATAAAATAACCAATTTAAAAACAGGAAAGAAACTTGCTGATAATTTCAAATCACTAAAAAACAATGACTTGACCGTTATTGTTTATAATTTTGTGGATATGCTGTCGCATTCAAAAACCGAAATGGATGTGGTAAAGGAATTAGCCTCAAACGATAAGGCCTACCGATCCCTTACCTTAAGCTGGTTTAAAAACTCTCCCCTTTTTGAAATGATACAACAGGCGCAACGTTTAGGCTTCAAACTAATATTAACTACGGATCATGGTACTATAAATGTTAAAAAACCTTCAAAAGTTATTGGAGACAGGGATACGAGTTTAAACCTTCGCTACAAAACAGGGAAAAGCCTCACTTACGACGATAAAGATGTTTTGGTTGCTAAAGATCCCAAGGAACTTCACCTGCCCAGTATAAATATGAGCAGCTCGTACATATTCGCCAAAAGCGACCTGTTCTTTGCCTACCCGAACAATTATAACCACTACGTTAGTTATTATAGGAACACCTACCAGCACGGCGGGGTTTCCTTAGAAGAAATGATAATCCCGTTTGTGGTTTTCAACCCTAGGTAAATCTATAAAAAGCAAATAAACCCGATGAAATACATGTTTTTTTAGGAATAATAAAATTTTATTACTATTATTGCTCTAAATTTTATTAATCTTGGAGATACGTTATAACCTAGACGAAGTTGAAGATGTTGCGAAGAAAGTCGTAACAAATTTAAAATCAAAAACTTTGTTGTTTTACGGTAGCATGGGAGTTGGTAAAACCACTCTTATTAAAACCATTGTAAAGACTTTGGGGAGTTTTGAAATAGCCAGTAGCCCCACCTTCTCCATTGTTAATGAATATGATCTAGAAAATGATAAAATTTATCATTTTGACCTCTATCGAATAAAGGATTTGGAAGAGGCCTATAATTTCGGAATTGAAGATTATTTAGAATCCAATCATTGGAAATTAATCGAGTGGCCCGAAAAAATAGAGCCCATTTTGTTCGATACATTTGATAAAATTAAATTAGAAATTAAAGAGCACAACCTAAGAGTTTTAACTCTTGAATAAGAAAAAAATCAATAACCCTATGTCTTTTAAATAGCATATTTCAGCCGATTTTTTTGGTTTTACGGGATACCCACAACTAAAATTTCAAAAAACATTGTTTTTAACATTTCTTTAACATTTTTGAATTGGATCAAAAAGAGTGTTTATCTAAATTTGAAGTATTAATTAATTAAATCCCTAAAATTATGAAAACTAAAAAGTATTTAATTGCATTTGCAATTTTCGGAGGAATGTTATTTATGGCTCAAGCAGCAAACCAGTACAACGTAGATGAGCAACAAACAGCAATCAGAAAAGACCAAATCAAAGTTCCATCGGCCGGATAATAAGAGTTTGTTAATTGGCAGTATTGTTGCTACATTAATTGCCATTACACCTTATTTATTTTATTTATACGAAAGTGTTCCAAACGTTCCTGTTTGGAACACTTTTTTATTTACTTACGAAAGCAAATATTACGAAAGTGCTTTTGTCCTTGCCTGGACGCTTACAGGCAAAATTATTCCTTTATTTTTATTATTTATCTGGTTTTTTACCTGTAGACACTGGTGGTACCATGTTTTGCTAGTTCCCATTGCCATGTACTCATATCAAATATTTATCACTTTAAATGATGATTTGAACTACGTTGACTCGAACCAATTAGTTTACTTGATACCCATAATGGCTATAATAATACCTACCATATATTTGGTTAGGGCACAAATTTTTAATAAGATTAACTCAGTTAACAAATCATTAGAAGAGCTTGAAGAGGAATTTAAAATGTCTCCAAAAAATTTCTGGGGAAAAGTAAAGGATTATTTTTAATCTATTTATCTACCCCATTTAAACGGTCTCTTTCATTACTATCAATTTCTTTGTGGCCATTTTTCAATTTATAGTTGCCAAATTTATAGTTGAACCCAAAGGTAAATAGCCTGTTTTCCAAGCGTGATTGCAAGAAGATATCTTGATTCAAATATTTTGTAGTTTCATTGAAATTTTGAGTGTTAAAAATATCAGTTACCCCAACACTCATAGATGCTCTATTCTCCCAAAACGTTTTTCTTAAGTTAATATCAAACCCAAATCTGTTGCTTATTTTTGAAGCCCCATTAGCAATTGGCGAAATGTACATCAATGACAAATCGGTAGTCAAACTTTTGTCTTTCAATAGTGAAAAGTAATTTATCAAATGCCCGTAGAAAGACCACGAATCTATATTTTGAAGCGCGTTGTTGCTCTCTAAAGCATAAAACTGGTTGTCATAATGAAACACTGAAGACAGCGCATATATACTCCAGCATTTTGTTAACTGCTTGTATGTAGTAAAATCTAAACCATAAGAAATACTTCGGTCAATGTTGGTATTGATCAACATCAGTAAATTTTCGTCATTGTCCTGAAATACAATCTCTATTGCTGGATTATTTTCATAACGATAATACAGTTCAAAAGTATAGGCATTATTTAAGGTGTAGCCCAACGTAAAGCTATCATCAATCTGAGGTTTTAAGTTAGGGTCGCCTGTTATATATGTATTATCGTTCATGAAAAACTTAAACGGGTTTAGCTGCCCATATCTGGGTCTAAAAATCCGTCTATTATAGTTGAAATATATTTCATTGTTTTCATCCACATTGTGCATAACATGAAATGTTGGAAAAAACTTGATGTAATTATTGTTAAAATCCGAATTAGTAGATATCGAACTACTTTCCACATCGGTCAATTCAGCTCTAAGTCCCAGCTTCAAACTCCATTTGTTCCAATCTTTGGCATAACTAGAATATACCGCGTAATTATGCTCATCGTAAAGAAAAGTATCGGAATTTTGAACATCCTCAAAACGCTCGCCGTTCTCGTAGCCATATTGGGTTAAAATATTTTCAGAATGGATTACCGATATTTTAGCGCCGGTTTGAAACACACCAGAATTGGCTAATGGCAGCTCATAATCCACTTGCCCTGTGTGCAGTTTTATTCTTTTACTGGTAAAGGTTTGAAATCTGTTTTTTCTAATCAAACTTCCGTTAGGAAACAAATAATCGGTATCGACATTTTGAAAGTTGGAAAAATCGTAATCGGTTAAATGAGCATTGGCCGATAATTTTTCTCCTTCCTTTTTAAATTTATGTAAATAATCTAATGTGAACGCCAGGTTGAACGTTTCTTCAACCAATCGATTTTCAGTCGTAAAACTTGAGTCTAGCTCCCTGTTATTATCAAAAACCTCAGTATTAGAATTTACATAAGTTTTGGAATGTTCTCGCGGAGAAATCAGCATATTAGTTGTAAAACCCAAACTATTTCTTTCATCAAACTGATATTCGATATTGGTATTAATATTATGGTTAGCTGATTTTCGAGTTCGTCTATAATCCGTTGCCCAACTCGTTACAGTCTGCTCATTTTCAATAAAATTAACAAACTCGTCAATGTTTCTGTAATCTTTCCTTGGGCTGATGCTATAATTGAAATAGGTGTTAAGCTTTTTTGTTTTGAAAAAATGGCTGGTACCCAATGAATATTTTGGATATTCACTGCCTTGCTTATAATTTCCAAATACACTACCGTTATAACCAGAAACTAAATTTTTACTGGTAACAATGTTTAAAACCGAACCGCCCTCGGCTTCATATTTCGCGGGAGGGTTTGTAATGACCTCGATGGATTTGATATTGGTTGCTGAAGTGCCTTCCAGTAATTGCTGCACTTCAGTAATGGACAAATGCACCCTCCTATCATTAATATAAACTACGGGAACTGACATTTTTACCGAGATGGAATTATCGCTCACAATAACTCCCGGTGTATGTTTTAATACATCCAAGGCATTGTTGTTTGATAGCGTGGAATTTTCAACATTAAATACCAATCGGTCTACAAGACGCGTTACCGTTGGCCGTTTGGCTATAACCGTTACCCCCTTAAGTTCCTCCAGGTTTTCCTGTAACATGATGGTCTTTAAATTGATATCCCCATCAACTTGAATTTCTTTGGAGTATTCAGAAAATCCCAAAAAACGTATTTTTAGCAAATATTTACCCGGAGTGATGTGTTCAATTAGAAAACTACCTTCGCCATTTGTAATGGTTCCCGTGGCAGGATCTGTATTTTCAATTGTAACCAAAACTACATTGGCATAGGAAACAGGCTGGTTGTTTACATCTTTAACTTGGCCGGAAATACTGAATTCTTGAGAGAAGCCAAAAACAGAAAACAACCCAAAAAACAATAGTAGGTGTTTGGTCATAAAGCAATTTAAAAAGCAAATTTAAAATAATTATATTAAACCAAAATGAGGAAAACCCACACCTAAAATAGATGTTTTTTCTTATGTCAAACAAAATATTTAAAATCTTATTTTTTTAATTTACCTTTATATTTTATTTATAACCTGATTGATTTAACCCAATTACCATGGCCAAATCCCTTTCTCCTTTTACGAAGCAGCAATTGTTGCCCCAAGAAGAAACACTTGAAATTTTTAAAAAGAAAGGTGAACTGTTTATAGGTATCCCTAAAGAAACCGCTTTTCAGGAAAAACGGGTATGTTTAACCCCTGATGCCGTTTATGCACTTACCAGCAATGGACACCGGGTTTTAATGGAATCGGGAGCGGGAGAAGGCGCTAGTTTTACCGACCGGGATTACAGCGAAGCAGGTGCCGAAATCACCAAAGATACCGCAAAGGTTTTTTCTTGCCCGATGATTTTAAAGGTTGAACCGCCCACACTTGATCAGATTAAACTCATAAACCCACAAACCATATTAATATCGGCATTGCAGCTAAAAACGCAATCAAAAAAATACTTTGAAACTTTAGCGACGAAACGTATAACGGCTTTGGCCTTTGAATTTATTCGCGATTCAGATGGAAATTACCCTGCTGTAAAATCGTTAAGTGAAATTGCGGGTACGGCATCCATATTAATCGCATCTGAATTGATGTCGAATCCAATAAGCGGCAACGGCCTCATGTTTGGAAACATTAGTGGTGTGCCACCTGTAGAAGTCGTTATTTTAGGAGCAGGTACCGTAGGTGAATTTGCGGCACGCGGTGCCATTGGTTTGGGAGCTGGCGTTAAGGTATTCGATAACTCCATTACTAAATTAAGAAAATTGCAATCACACTTGGGCAGGCCTATTTTCACCTCTACTATACAACCCAAAAACCTAAAAAAAGCACTAAGACGATGCGATGTGGTTATTGGTGCCGTACGGGGCATCAACAGAGCGCCTATTGTAGTTACGGAAGAATTGGTGCAAACCATGAAAAAGGGTGCTATAATAATAGATGTTAGCATTGATATGGGCGGTTGTTTTGAGTCTAGCGAGGTCACCAATCATAGACAGCCCACGTTTGTAAAACACGATGTGGTTCACTATTGCGTTCCCAATATACCAGCCAAATATCCTAAAACCTCCTCGGTTTCAATCAGTAACATCTTTACCCCCTATTTACTTAAAATTGGTGAAGATGGCGGTATTGAAAATTCTTTAAGATTTGACAAAGGTTTAAAAAATGGATTGTACTTTTACCACGGCATTTTAACAAATAGGTCGGTTGCAGAATGGTTCAATTTGGACTACAACGACATTAATTTGCTTATTTTTTAACCTGAATTCTACATTTTTTTCACTCATACTAATATGAAACTAATACAGCGTATTGGCTATTATTTAGGTGGTTTTGCCATTGGATTGGTTCTTTTGGCCTTTTTTTTAAGCGGAAAAAAAACCTCTTGCAGTTATGGTCCCGAAGCACGTGTTTTAAAAAACATCAATACCAAAAAAATCATTTTTTCACCCGAAGTGCTTAATAGTTTGAGCAAACATGCTTTAGATTCTACTTCTATTCAAACGATATTTAAAAAAGGGGATATTAATTTTTCGAAAAGCGAACCGAGAAAAGAACCTTGCGCTGAATATTTAATTGAGGGCGAACTTAAAAACGAACAAATTCTATTAACTGTTGAAAACTGCGATAGTACGGCTACGGTTACCAACTTAAACGTAGAGTCTGGTGATTATTAAACGTTCGTTCGATATTATTTTTTCAGCCATAGGCCTTATCGCACTTGCTCCTGTCCTCTTACTTATAGCAGTTGTAATCAAATTAGATTCGAAAGGCCCAGTCTTTTTTATTCAAGGACGTGTAGGCAAAAACAATAAGGATTTTAATATTTACAAGTTCCGAACCATGCGCGTGCAATCTGAAAAAGGCGGACTACTCACCTTGGGCAATAACGATTCTCGCATTACTAAAATCGGTTATTTTTTAAGACGTTATAAAATCGATGAATTCCCTCAGCTTATCAACATTTTAAAAGGCGACATGAGTTTTGTTGGGCCACGCCCAGAATTGCGCTATTATGTTAACTTTTACAATGAAGACGACATGAAAATATTCCAAGTTCGTCCAGGCATCACTGGCTTAGCCTCCTTAAAATACCGAAACGAAGTAGAACTTTTAAAAGCCGCAAAAGACCCGGAAGCCTTTTTTATTGAAACCATTATTCCCGATAAATTAAAATTCAACAAAGAATACATAAAAAGAAGAAACTTTTTTTTCGACCTAAAACTTATTACGCTTACCGTTGTAAAAGTGATAACCAAATAAATTCTGGATTACGCAATCAATTTTCCGTCATCAACCTTGATTTTGGCATAAATTAATTATTATTCATACTTTGTGTGCATAATAAAACCTTAAACCATTACTTTAGCGACACTGTTTTAATGAACGAAAAAATAGCTCTTCAAATAGATCAATTATTAATTGACAGTGGTTTGTTTCAAACTAAAGCCAAACCTACAGCCTACAATAACGATTTTAACTTTTCAAATGAAACTGTTTTAATAACCGGCGCAGCAGGGTCGGTTGGTGCTGAACTATCCAAACAACTTTTAAATTGTAATTATAAACACTTGATTTTGGTCGATATGGCAGAATCGCCACTTTACGATTTAATAAAAACATTTGAACTTAACCATAAAAACCACACCAGCTACCACCTTTTAAACATTAACGATTCGGCTTCGATACATTTTATTTTTGAAAAGTATAAACCCACGCTCGTTTTCCACGCCGCAGCCTATAAGCATGTGCCTTTAATGGAAGAACATCCGCTTGAAGGCATTAAGACCAATATTTTTGCCACAAAAGAATTAGCCGAACTTTCAATACAATATGGTGTTAAGAAATTTATTTTCGTTTCAACCGATAAAGCTGTGAATCCATCGGGTGTTATGGGAATGACCAAACGGATTGCCGAAAAGCACCTTTCCTATTTAAATGCACAATACCATACTGTTTTTCTGAACGCTAGATTTGGAAACATTTTAGGCTCTAATGGTTCGGTGGTACCTCTTTTCAAAAGGCAACTGAAAAACGGAAGCCCAATAACACTAACTCAAAAGGATATTTCCAGATATTTTATTTGTAAACGCAAAGCCTGTTACTTAATTCTAAAAATGGCAGATTTTGATAAAAACACAACCAATACTTTCACCTTCAACATGGGCGAACCCATTAAAATTGTTGATATTATACAGCGCATGTTAAAGTATTACAATAAGAATGTAAGCGATATTGAAATAAAGAATACCGGCCTGCGCCCCGGCGAGAAACTCTTCGAAGAAATGATTTCAGAAAACGAATATTTAGAACCTACACTCGTTGAAGATATTTGGGCCGTAAAGGAAAAAAACAAGCAGAAATTTGAGGCCATTGATTTCAAATCATTGGAGCAGGTTAATTTTTACACCCCATATTCCGAAATCAAATCTATTTTGAAAAACAATGTGTAACTAAGTTTTTCTGCGCTTCTTTTCTTTAGTCAACAATGCCAATTCCCTTCCTGTTTGTCCTGCCACCGAAGTGTTTTCTTCAGCCCTTCTAATTAAATAGGGCACCACATCTTTTACTGGGCCGAATGGCATGTATTTGGCAACGTTATATCCTTTGTGTGCTAAATTAAAGCTAATATGGTCGCTCATTCCATAAAGTTGCCCAAACCAAATCCGTGGATCATTATTTAAAATACCCTTTTCGGCCATTAAACGCATCAATAAATAGCAACTATCTTCATTATGGGTGCCCGCAAAAATGGATATGCGCGCCAAGTTTTCCATCATATACCGCAAACCCTTATTGAAATTGTCATCAGTAGCGAATTTACTGAAACAAATGGGCGAACTGTAATCCATAGCCTCTGCACGGTCGTTCTCCTTTTCCATGTAAGCACCACGAACCAATTTGTAGCCCAAAAAATAATTGCCCTTTATCGCTTTTTTATGTTCCCGTTTTAAAAACGCCATACGGTCGTGGCGATACATTTGCAAGGTATTGAAAACAATGGGTTTTTCGGTGTTGTATCTGGCCATCATTAGGGTGACTAAATCATCTGCAGCGGCTTGCATCCAACTTTCTTCGGCATCTATCAAAACAGCAATATCGTTTTTTTTAGCTTTTTTACAGACTTCATCAAAACGCCCAATAACTTTATTCCATTCAGCTTGCTCTTCATTAGTCAAAGTAACTTTGCTCCCTACTTTTTCATAAAGGGCAAAACGTCCGAATCCACTAGGTTTGAACACTGCAATAGGAATAGCCTCCCGTTCTTTTGCAAAATCGATAATTTTTAAAATTTTATCCTTCGCGGCATCAAATTCAGTTTCGGTTTCTTTGCCCTCCACAGAATAATCCAACACAGAACTCACTCCTTTTTCATACATTCTTTCAATAACCGATAAACAATCCTTCTCACTAACACCGCCACAAAAATGGTCAAAAACCGTAGCTTTTATGATTCCTTCCACCGGTAAATGAGTTTTAATTGCAAAATTAGTGACCACCGTTCCTATTTTAACTAAAGGTTCGATGGAAATCATTTTGAACAAATAATAGGCGCGTTCTAATTCTGAATCACTTTTTAGGGAAAATGCAATTTGGGTGTTATCGAATATTAAGTCTGTATTCATTAAATTTCAAATATTACATAACGAAGTTATCATTTTTTGTAAAATCTCCTTAATTTCACGGCGTTAAAAAATACCTAATATTTTATGGATTCTATTACCGCTAACGATAGCGTTATTCATTTCAACGAAACGTGCTATACTTCGTTAAACCAACACCTAAAAGAGCAAAATTTCTCTAAGATTTTTATTTTGGTTGATGAGAATACGCACGAGCATTGTTTGCCCAAATTTTTAAGTAAACTTTCAACCAATACCGAAATTGAAATTATTGAAATAGAATCTGGTGAAATCAACAAGACCATTGACACTTGTGTTGGTGTATGGAATACGCTTTCGGAGCTCAATGCCGACCGAAAAAGTTTGTTAATCAATATTGGTGGTGGGGTAATTACCGATTTGGGTGGTTTTGTTGCTTGTACATTTAAGCGTGGCATTGCCTACATTAACGTTCCCACTACCCTGCTCTCTATGGTTGATGCCTCTGTTGGCGGAAAAACTGGTGTTGATCTTGGTGTTTTAAAAAACCAAATTGGTGTGATCAGCAATGCACATCAAGTGTTAATCGATACGGAGTATTTAGATACGCTACCACAAAACCAAATGCGTTCGGGGCTGGCAGAAATGTTAAAACACGGACTCATTACTGGTGAAGATTATTGGAGTAACTTTTTGAATTTATCGAACCTATCGTTGGAGGATTTAGACCGTTTGATTCACGAATCGGTAATCATAAAAAAGAACGTCGTTGAGCAAGATCCTTTTGAAAATGGTCTTAGAAAAACGTTAAACTTTGGCCACACTCTTGGGCATGCGGTAGAATCGTATTTTTTAAGTCACCCTGAAAAAACAACTTTATTACATGGCGAAGCTATTGTGGTGGGGATGATTTTGGAGTGTTATATTTCATCAAAACTTCTTGGTTTCCCTGAAAAACAAGTTGATAATATTAAAGATTTGTTTTTGGGTTACTACGGAAAAGTCACTATCGAACAAAGCGATTATGCCCCAATAATTGATTTACTGAAATACGATAAAAAGAATAGCCATGGCAGCATCAATTTCGTGCTTTTAGAAGCCATAGGAAAGCACCAATTAGATTGTACCGTTGATGAAGATTTGATTATTGAATCTTTTAAATATTACTCAAAATAACATCATTGTAAATTTTATAAAACAAAAAAGTGAAATCTTACGATTTCACTTTTTTTATGTTCTAACTTAAAGTTTTTAAAATTAACTTGCCTTTGAAAATAAACGCTTAAAAAAGCCCTTTTTTTCATCAGCTGAATAATAGCCATAGCGAGCACCATAGCCAAAATTAGACTGGTCTACATCATTAACTACCAACATCATTCCATTTAACTTGTTCTTTTCATGTAATTCCTTAGTGAAATTTAAAATGGACTTCTCGGTATAACCAGCGCGTGTTAAGTAAATGGTGTGTCCTGCGAATTGACTGATCAATAAGGTGTCAGTTACAAGCATAGCAGGAGCAGTATCAACAATCACAAAATCATAGTCAACTGAAACTTCGTCAAACAATGGCTTCATACGCTCGCTCATCAATAACTCTGCTGGATTTGGTGGAATTTTTCCGGCCAAAATCATATCCATATTATTACCATCCAAATCAAAAGTATTAATAGTATCCTGAACGCTTATTGAATCGTCATTCAAATATTCCGTCAATCCAATTTTTGAACCCTCGCTGGCTTTGGCTTTTGCTTTTATGATATCTGTATTCGGGTTTCTAATATCAGCTCCCATCAACAAAACACGCTTACCGGTATTAGCTAAAGTAAGGGCTAGATTGGCACTAAAAAACGACTTACCCTCTCCATTGACCGTAGAAGTTACAAAAATAACATTGTCGTAAGCTTTTAAGCTTCTGGCTCGCCTAACGTAATCAAAATTGGTTCTAATGATTCTAAAAGATTCAGACAACAGAGACCTGTCGTTTTTTTGAACAAAAGCATTTTGAGTATTCCCCAATTTTAGTCTAGGTATTTCCCCTAAAACAGTAATGTTGCTTATAGTTCCAACCAAATCTTCTTTATTGTGAATTTTGTTATCCAATAAATCTCGGACATAAATAACACTAAAAGGCAAAAGCAAACCTATAAAAATTGAAGCGATGTAAATAAGGTTTTTGTCAGGCGATACTGGTGATGAATACCCGTAAGCTTGTTCAACTACAACAGCATTTGGAGAAGTAGCCGTTAAAGATATGGTGGCTTCTTCCCTTTTTTCCAAAAGGTACAAATACAATTGTTCTTTAGTACCTTGTTCCCTTTCAATATCCCGTAATTCCCGAGTTTGCCCAGGAACGGCATAAAGTTTCGAATTAACCTTACTCAACTGGTTTTGCAAGCTATTCATTCTCAACTTTACGGTTTTGGCTGAGTTATCCAAACTTTGTCTTAAACTATTTCTGAGTGTGCTTAATTGCTCATCCAAATTGATAATTATGGGGTTCTTCTCACTGGAGCTTCTTAAACGCGTTTGTCTTTCAGTTAATAACTCATTATACTTGGCAGCCGTGGCAGTAATAGATTCATCGGCAAGCCCCAAGTTTGTAGGAAGAGGGTCAAAGGAATCGCCAGGTTCCCCCAACTGACCTGTCATAAAGTTGATAGTATTCAACTCATTTTTCACAATGTTCAATTCTTGTTCGCTTTGAGCACTAACACCCAAGTACATATTGGCTTCTGAAGCTACATCGGTAAGTTTATTGCCCGTTTTGTAACTTTCAGCAACATCGTCCACTTTGGCTAAATCGGCTTCTATTAACTTTATACGGGCATCAATGAAATCGGCAGTGTTTTTGGATTTTATGTTCTTCTCCCTAATGGTGTTTTTGTTATAAACCGCTATCAAGGTATTTATGAAATCAATCGCTTTAGATTTCACGGGGTCCTGCATTGAGACCTTTACAATCCTTGAGTTCTTTTCAATAGGCTCGAGTTTGATTTTGTACTTAAAATACGGCACCAAACTAGAAATTGGTGTTATTTGAACACGGATATTTTTGCCTATTATATTTGAAGTATCTTCACTTTTAGGCGTTATAACTACCCCCCCTATTTTAGTTTTTATACTTTCGCCAAATTCCATTTTCTTTGGAGTATCATCTTCGTAAGCTTTGTAATTGAATTCCACATCTGATAATGGCTCAATATAAAAGTTCAACCAAGAACTGTTGATTATTGAATCCGATTCAATAAAATTGATGTTGAAAGGGGCTTTGTCATACAATTCTGTTTCATGGACTCTACCCTGAACAAAAAACTGGATATTTAAATCTAATTCTTCAATAACATCTTGAATGATTGTTCTTGAGGTAACAATAGCCACCTCATCTTCAAGTTTAGCGCTTTCAGTCCCTGAAAACATAGGCAAATCCTTAAATGCTGCTCCAGCTCCCGAACCTTCATCATCACTAACTATTTTCACCTTAGCGTATGCCTCATACTGTGGTGTTGTGTACCTGATATAAGTAAATGCTATGCCTACAGATAATAATAAACATAGTAAAAACCAGGGCCAACGTTTTGTGTATGATGACAGGGTTTTCTTTAAGTTAAAATCCTGAGAACTGGACGACTCAGAAAAGGAACTTTGATTATTTGTAGTCATAATGATAGTTTAATATTTAACGTGTTACAAGAATCACTATTCCCAAGATAAATGAAGAAATAGAAAGTACCGTTCCTAACCTAGCATCAACAAAATAACCAGATGCCGCAGAATGATTAGGCTCTACATAAATAATGTCGTTTTGGGTTAAAAAGTAAACGGGAGAATTGAAAAGTTCTTTGTTGGTCAAGTCCACACGGGTGTAAGTTTTAGTACCCTTAAAATCCCTAACTACTAACACGTTATCTCTACGGCCTTTAATAGTCAAATCACCTGCCGTTGCCAAAGCTTGCAATAATGTAATTCTTTCTCCGGTAATTGAAAATGTGCCAGGGTTTCTTACCTCTCCTAAAACGGAAATCCTAAAGTTTAAAATTCTAACAATAACAACGGGGTCTTTCAGATAACCTTCCTCTAGCTTTTGTTGGATAAGGTCTCTTACTTCACTTACCGTTAAGCCCAAAACTTTAATCTTTCCTAAAACAGGAAATTCAATATTTCCGTTTACGTCAACCAAGTAATTTATAATTTGACCTGCAGAACCAGCCTCTCTAAACAAATTAAATGGCTTTGACGCTTCCATATCAAAAGTTGACACAGAAATACTCAGGTTGTCGTCAATCTTTATTTTCGGTTCAAAAGTATCGGTGTCAACTATGGTTTCAAAATTTTTGGCATTCTGAAAATAGGCCACTTCTTTTTTAGGCGAACATGAAGTTGCAAATAAAGTACTAATCACACAAAGCTTGATTAGTACTTTAATAGTACAAGATTTTAGATTCATTATAATTTGAATTTGGGGAGGGAAGGTAGTAAAAAAATTAGTTATTTATAGGTTTACTGTGCTTTTATCTGAACTAGTAGATAATCCTTTTGCTTTCTTGTAAATTTGAACTTTCTTATCGTATCTTTCGTAGTCAGAATTATTTGATTTGTATTCCGGTATCAATCGCTTCATTTTCATAACAATATTATTATTTTGGAAGCGGTTTGTAATACAAAGTTCTTCAATTTCATTCTTAATCTTGGCATAGTCCAATTCTCTGGTCTTGCTAATCATAATTTTCTTATGGTAGGTAGAAAGCGTATTTTCTCCGTTAGCCAATAACTCTTCGTAAAGTTTTTCGCCTGGACGTAAGCCTGAAATTTTTATGTCGATATCTTCTGGGAATCTTAATCCTGAAAGCTTAATCATATTCTTGGCTAAATCGTAAATCTTTACAGATTCACCCATGTCGAAAATAAATATCTCACCGCCTTTCCCCATGGTTCCAGCTTCCAAAACCAATTGAGACGCTTCTGGTATGGTCATAAAATACCTAGTAATCTCTTTATGGGTCAAGGTTAACGGCCCTCCATTTTCTATTTGCTTTTTAAACAATGGAATAACTGAACCATTAGAACCTAATACATTACCAAAACGTGTGGTGATGAACTTAGTCTTGCTTTCTTTTTGAAGACAACTAATGTACATTTCTGCCATTCGCTTAGTGGCTCCCATCACACTTGTTGGGTTAACCGCTTTATCCGTAGATACAAAAACAAACTTTTTAACATTGTACCTTGAAGCTGTATCGGCTAATAGTTTGGTTCCGTTAACATTGATTTTAATGGCCTCGTAAGGAGACTCTTCCATTAAAGGCACATGCTTATAAGCAGCTGCATGGAACACCATAGTAGGCTTGTGGTTTTGAAAGATAGTATCAATCCTCAAACCGTCTCTAATATCTGCTACAATAGCTGTAAAATTATACTTTCCTGCACGTTTTAAATCTTGCTGAACATCATACAATGCTGATTCTGCCTGATCCACTAAGACCAAATGCTTTACATCATAATTTGAAAGTTGATTAACCAACTCACTACCTATAGATCCAGCAGCTCCGGTAACCAAAATGGTTTCACCGTTAAACTCGTCCAATAAATTAGGATTATCGATTTGGATAGGCGCACGACCTAATAAATCTTCAATCTGGAACTGCTTAATTTGCTTAGTACTTAACTCACCATTGATCCAACTTTCAATAGGTGGCACCTTGGTGATTTTAGTATTGGTATCAGCCAATTTATCGATTAAAGCCATAATCCTGTTCTTGTCAACAGTTTGTGAGGCAACAACAATTTCGTCGATATCATTTTTTATAACAAAAGCAGTATCAACCATAGAGCCATGAATGATTCGGGATCCATTAATATGCTTACCACTTTTCTTGATATCATCATCAATAAAAGACACTACATTGTAACTGGTTGACATATTATTTACCAAGGCATTATAAGTTACTATACCAGAATCACCGGCTCCATAAATCATAACACGTTTAGTGGACAGAAACTTACAGCTTAAGTATTTGTAAGCTATCTTAAACAATAATCTGCTCGAACTTAATGCCACAAAACTCAACAAAGCATGAATGATGATTATTGAAAGCGGAATGGTAAAACCAGGAACCACATCAAAAGCTCTATTTAAAAGCACAAAGAAACCAGAAGCTAATGTAGTTACAACCACAAACTTAAACACATTGATTACATCAGCAAACCCAGTATGCCTAATCACACTTTTAAAAGAACCTACTGCCAATAAACTAAGCACGCTTATGGTTAAAACAAATGGCAACTGGAGCACAAATTGTTCTAAATTAAAATCCAATGTAAAATTGAATCTAATAAAGTATGCTGCAAAAAAAGCCGACATAACCATAGCTATATCGATAGCAAATACTAGCCATTTAGAAGCGTATTTTTGCGATAAATAAGTAAAGTAATTATTAATCATAAGTTTGGGGTTTTTAATATAGTACTTAATATTCTATCTAAATCTTCTTGAGTTAGGTTTGATCCACTTGGCAAACAAAGTCCGCGGTTGAATAAATCTTCTGAAACACCATTGGTAAAATGTACACTGTTTTTAAACACAGGCTGCATGTGCATAGGCTTCCACAATGGTCTGGATTCAATATCCTCTTCCAACAAAGCTAATCGTATTTGCTCTCTAGCTTCGTACGACTTTGTTGTTATACAGGTAATCCATCTGTTCGAGTATACATTTTCAGGCTCTTCCAAGAATGAAATCCCTTCAATGTGTGATAAATGCTTTTTATAAAATTCAAAATTTTGCCTTCTAGCAGTAACGCGGTCATTCAAAACCTCCATCTGCCCTCTTCCAATACCAGCCAAAACATTACTCATTCGGTAATTAAACCCGATAGAAGAATGCTCATAGTGAGGTGCATTATCACGAGCTTGGGTAGATAGAAACACTGCTTTTTCTTTTTCTTCCTTAGTATTTACAACCAATGCTCCTCCACCGGAAGTGGTAATGATTTTATTTCCATTAAATGAGAAAATCCCCATATCGGCAAGCGCACCACAATAAGCACCAAAATAAGTACTTCCTAATGCTTCTGCACTATCCTCAACCACAGGTATGTCATATTTTTCAGCTACAGCGTTAATCTCTTTAGCTTTATACGGCATACCATATAAGTGTACAGCTATGATAGCCTTTGGCTTTTTGTGTTTTTGGATTCTATCTTGAATAGCAATTTCCAGTAATTCGGGCGACATGTTCCAAGTGTCAGATTCGCTGTCAACAAACACCGGAGTTGCTCCTTGATATATAATAGGATTTGCTGAAGCTGAAAAAGTAAAGCTTTGGCAAATCACTTCATCGCCTTGGCCTACACCCAATAATTGTAAAGCTAAATGTATGGCTGCTGTACCAGAACTTAACGCGGCAACATACTTTTCGTTACCAATATATTGTTTAATATCATTTTCAAAACCATTTACGTTTGGCCCTAAAGGCGCTATCCAGTTGGTAGAAAAAGCTTCATTAACAAACTTCTGTTCTGTACCTCCCATGTGGGGAGAAGAAAGATATATTTTGGTTTTTGTCAACATTAAATTTTACTTTAAATTCCGCACAAAAAGACCTAGGTCGTAATTGTTTGGATTACAACAGTTACATGCTTTAAAAATGTTTTGGATATTTCCCTCTTTATTCATGTAACAAAATTATTTTAACTAATAACTATTTATCAATAACATACTAAAACATATAACCTATAATCCTAATTAAATATAAGAAGCAATAGTTTTGAGAGTTTAACTACAACTATATGTTTTAATTTGTTTTTAATTCAATTAAATCAACCTGCTATTAATCAATTCAATTTTGTTAACTACGGTGTAAATTTAGTAATAGTTTCATATCACAAGGTCTAGTTTTTAGTTATTTCGCTAAAAGAGTGATTAAAATCGGTTAACTACATTTGTGATTTTTTACAAAAGAAAAACCGTGCACATTATCGATGCTGTGGTTTCTCACATTAATAAGAAACAAAAAGATATCAGCATAGTATGTATGGCAATATAGATTGTAAACTGAAGTTGTATAAACAACATATCTTTTCATGGATACATTAGATTAACCTTAAATAATTTAATTTATGGTTCGTCAGTTTGATGAGCTACCTCACAAACAACGAAAGAACCTCTTTAATTGGTGTTCGAGGTTATATTCAACAGATAGCTCTGGTTGCCCCTCCCTCGTTATGAAGACGGATTTTATTTCGGCGTCATTCCTATAAAGGTTAGGTAATCCGAGCGCAGCAGCCTGTGCTTAGCTAAGTCGTAGTACTGAAATCTGTTAATTGATAATCCACTCTCTATTCAAAAGATAGTCACAGACACCTTCGTTATGATCTGATACTTTACATCATCTAGATTATCTTCATTCTGATGAGCGCTGTTCAACGGGGGGTGCCTTCAACAGATGGCCAGTCTTACCTTCCTCGCCATGAGGTTTAAATTAAAAAAGCGATGCACTCATCGAGATTTTTAGCACTTTTTTGTGTTTCGTCGGAAAAAACCAAACCTTGATATAAATAGTGTAGTTTGTTGGATATTTTTTTTAATATTTGTCTCGAAATAATTAAAACCCAAATTTATAATGACTACGGAGCAACTGAACATGTTGACAAACAAGAAAATACTTGTAACTGGCGGTGCTGGATTCATAGGTTCAAATCTCATTGAAACATTATTAAGCCACAACACAAATGTGGTATGCTTAGATAATTTTTCTACAGGGAAAAGAAAAAACATAGAACCTTTCCTAGAAAACAAAAACTTTAAGTTGATTGAAGGTGACATTAGAAACCTTGAGGACTGCCATAAGGCCTGTTCGGGTGTTGATTTTATATTGCACCAAGCTGCTTTGGGTTCCGTACCACGTTCCATAAAAGACCCTATAACCACAAACGATGTTAATGTTTCTGGTTTTTTAAACATGTTAGTCGCCGCCAGAGATGCCGAGGTTAAGCGCTTTGTTTACGCCGCAAGCTCATCCACTTATGGCGACCATGAAGCGTTGCCTAAAGTTGAAGATGTTATCGGTAAGCCACTTTCACCATACGCTATTACTAAATATGTAAACGAACTTTACGCCGATATTTTTCATAAAACATATGGCTTAAATACTATTGGCTTAAGGTATTTTAACGTGTTTGGACGCCGACAAGACCCAAATGGGGCTTATGCTGCGGTTATTCCAAAATTTGTTCAGCAATTTATTAAACATGAATCTCCAATGATTAATGGAGATGGCAGTTACTCTAGAGACTTTACCTATATTGACAATGTGGTCCAAATGAACCTCAATGCTATAACGACCAATAATGAAAATGCGCTGAACACGGTTTACAATGTGGCCTTTGGAGAACGCACTACGCTTTTGGAATTGGCCACTTTATTAAAAGAGTATCTTTCAGAATTTGATAAATCCATCAAAGACGTTGAAATCAAGCACAGAGAAAATAGAGCTGGCGACATACCGCATTCTTTGGCATCAATTGATAAGGCAAAAACCTTATTGAATTACCAACCTAAATACAATATCAATACTGGTTTAAAAGAAGCCGTTTCATGGTATTGGGATAATCTTTAATTTTTTGCTGATTATTAAATTAGGTTGTTAGGGCCATATTACTTTTTCAAGGGAAACATCACAAAATACATTAAAAAATGAATAATATAAAAATTGCTGTTATTGGTTTAGGCTATGTAGGCCTGCCATTAGCTAGGCTGTTTGCTACAAAATACAATGTTGTTGGTTTCGATATCAACGAAGCCAGGGTTAAAGAGTTATCAAACGGGAATGACTCTACATTAGAAGTCGAATCCGATACTTTAAAATCGGTATTAAAAGAGACTAACAGTAATGAAACTGGTCTTTTTTGTTCTTCGAATTTAGAAGACATTAAACACTGCAACTATTATGTAGTCACCGTTCCCACACCTATCGATAAAAACAACAGACCAGATTTAACACCGTTGTATAAATCGAGTGAAACCGTTGGAAAGGTTCTAAAAAAGGGTGATATTGTCATCTATGAATCAACTGTTTACCCTGGTGTTACAGAAGATGAATGTATCCCCGTTTTGGAAAAGGTTAGCGGATTAAAATTCAATGAAGATTTTTATGCAGGATATTCTCCAGAACGTATAAATCCGGGTGATAAGTTGCATACGGTTGATAAAATCTTAAAAGTAACTGCTGGATCTACACCAGAAATTGGTAAAAAAGTCGATGCGCTTTATGCTAGTGTAATTACTGCTGGCACGCACCTCGCCCCTACCATTAAGGTGGCAGAAGCCGCTAAGGTTATTGAAAATTCCCAACGCGATATCAATATTGCTTTCGTTAACGAATTGGCTAAAATCTTTAACCTAATGGATATCGATACGCATTCCGTTTTGGAGGCAGCGGGTACCAAATGGAACTTTTTACCGTTTAAACCCGGTTTAGTTGGTGGCCATTGTATTGGGGTTGACCCTTACTATTTAGCCCAAAAAGCTCAAGAAGTGGGCTACCACCCTGAAATCATTTTAGCCGGTCGCCGTGTAAATGACGGCATGGGACAATACGTCGCTTCTGAAGTGATTAAGCTTATGGTTCAAAATGACCTAAAAATTAAAGGGTCGAACATTTTGGCACTAGGCATTACGTTCAAGGAAAATTGTCCTGATGTACGAAACACCAAAGCAGTAGATGTCATAAATCAACTTAAAAGCTACGGTAGCAATGTCATTGTTTATGACCCTTGGGCGAACCCCGAAGAAGTGATGCATGAATATGGACTAAAAACTACCCAAGAACTTCCTAAAGGACAGTTTGATGCTGTAGTTTTAACAGTAGCGCATAAAGAGTTTCTTAACCAAGACCTAAATAGCCTGCTGAACACAAGCGGTGTTTTATATGATGTTAAAGGCGTCATTAAAGCCCCTAACTGTAAACGACTCTGATGAAAATCAATCAACTTAAGGGCGGAGCTGCATTATCATATGCTACTATATTCTTGACTAATATAGTTGGATTGGTACTCACACCGTTTATTATCCGATCTTTGGGAAGTGCTGAATATGGTCTTTATACCATGATTGGGGCCTTAGTTGGTTATATGAGCGTATTGGATTTTGGTCTGAATAATACCATTATAAGATTCATTGCTAAATATCGAGCTGAAAATGACAGAAAAGGTGAAGAAAACTTTTTGGCTCATAGCTTTATCATGTATTTATGTATTTCAGTTTTAATTACTATTATTGGGTGTTTTCTATACTTTAATTTAGAAAACTTATATGGTACCACATTAACTGGAGGTCAAATGGGAAAAGCAAAAAACATGATGCTTATCTTAATTTTTAATTTGGCAATAACGCTCCCAGGAGGTTCCTTTGCTGGAATTTGCTATGGTTATGAAGAGTTTATACTTCCTAAAGTGACTAATATTTTTAGGTATATTTTAAGAAGCGTTTTAGTTGTTACTGTGTTGCTTTATGGAGGTGATTCAATAAGCCTTGTGGTTTTAGATACCATTATGAACCTATTGGTTATCTCTATCAACATGTTCATTGCATTTAAAATTTTAAAAATTCGTTTTAAATTGCACAGTCTTGACAAAAAGTTGTTTTCAATAACCTTAAGCTTTTCACTTTGGCTTTTTGTTTTTGCAATAGTAAATCAATTAAGGTGGCAATTTGGGCAGTTAATTATTGGATTATATTATTCAACAACAGTAGTTGCCATTTATGCTGTTGGTATTACTTTAGGTAATTATTATGGCGCTTTTTCAAGTGCAATTGAGTCGGTTTTTTTACCAAGAGCCATTCAAATGACTGTGAAAAATTTACCTTCAGAACAACTCACTAATACGTTTATTAAGATATCTAGAATAATTCTTATCATTTTACTTTATATTCTTGGGGCATTTGTTATTGTTGGAAAAGACTTTGTTTACTTTTGGGTTGGAGAAGAATACTATATGGCATATTATTATGCCGTGGTTATAATGATCGGGCTTACCCCTATTCTATCCCAAGGTTTTGCAAATAATATACTTGAAGCCAGAAACCTAATAGCATACCGAGGGAAATTACTTTTGAGTTTAACAATTATCGGTACTTCACTAGGTTTTATAGTGGTCCAGAAAATAGGGGTTCTTGAAATGATTCTAACTACAGTAATTTTCATGTTTATTGAGCGTGCTATGATGTATTCCTACTACGTAAAAAAGGCAAAACTCAATATGTTTAGATACTACCAAGAAATATTTCCTCTATTTGTGAACTGTGCTTTTTTGATAACTATTGGGCTTATTTGTAACATGTTTTTACCAAGTAAGAGTATATTCGTGGCTCTTTTAAGTGCACTAGTTTACAGTGCTGTATATGCTGTAAGCTCTATGAAAATAATGACTGAATATGAAAAATCTTTAACGGCGCAATTGTTAAATAAACTTCCTCTTACAAGAAAAATTAAAAGAAAATGGACAAAAAAATAATAATGATGGCGGGGGAAGGAAATTCCTCCTATTGCAACTACAATGCTCTTAAAAAGGATTATAACATTTCTCATATTATTGTTGATGCACCAACGGACAAAAAAAACTTTTTAAAACGACGGATAAAAAAACTTGGATTGACGACGGTAATTGGACAAGTGCTATTTAAAAAGTTGGTAATTCCTTACCTAAATCGAGAATCAAAAAATAGAATAGATGAAATTGTTAAGAAAAACAAATTGTCTTTTGAAAAATTTGAACCAGAAAAGACTATAAATGTATCATCGGTAAACTCAGAAGATTGTATAAACATTTTAAAAGAAATAGCACCAGATTTGGTTATAGTAAATGGCACCCGTATAATATCAAAAAAGGTCTTGAATTCCATTTCCGGAACATTTATTAATACACATGCTGGAATGACCCCACTTTATAGAGGAGTCCATGGGGCATATTGGTCAAAAATAAATAAAGATGGACATTGTGGTGTTAGTGTTCATTTGGTAGATCCTGGTATAGATACAGGGGGGATTCTTTTTCAAGAATTAATAGAAACAAATGATAACGATAATTTTGTTTCCTATACTTACCTTCAGATGGCCAAAGGGATCGAACTTATGAAAAAGGCCATAGATAGTATCTTAATTGGGCAAGCTAAAGTCGTAACCAATAATTTGGACAGTAAATTATGGAGCCATCCAACTATCTGGTTTTATTTAAAGCATAGAATATTCCACGGTGTAAAGTAATTGTTATTCCCAAATCAAACAACAGAAAAATGATTAGCTCTATAAAAAAACTTATTCCTTTCAATTTAAAGGCTTCTACACATTTGATGATGTATAGCTTTAAACCTTTAAATGCATTTAGCTTTAAACAACCTCGTGTGGCATCAAAGCGCGTGTTTATCTTTCTGGCAGCCGATTACGGGAATTTAGGAGACGTTGCCATAACGCATGCCCAACATAAATTCCTCCAAAATAATTTCCCAGAGTATTTAGTTACTGAAATCCCAATAAGCAAAACAATTGAGGGGATAGCCTTTGTAAAAAAAATAATAGCAAAAGGTGATATCGTTACAACTGTTGGTGGAGGAAATATGGGAGACCTCTACCCTATGATTGAGCACTTTAGACAAATGGTAATCAGTAATTTCAGAAACAACATGGTTGTTTCATTTCCTCAAACCATAGATTTTAGCGAGACTATAAAAGGAAAAAAGGGTCTGAACAAGGCTATAAGGGTATATTCCAAACATAAAAATTTAATTTTATTGGCAAGAGAGGAAAAAACGTATAAATTTTTCACTCAACATTTTAAAAACAACCAATCCGTACTTGTGCCTGATATCGTGTTGAGTTTGGATAAAACCATTCCTTCTAAAGAAAGAAATGGCGCTATAATTTGTCTGAGAAACGACAAAGAAAAAAAACTAAACCAACAGGAAGAGGAAATTCTATTTGAAATTATTGACAAATGTTTTGATAAAAAAACGACCAGAGATACTCACATAGGAGGAGAAAACCTATCTCTGTTTAGCCGTACTAAAGCACTTTTTAGTATTTGGGAGGATTTTAAAGGTGCTGAAGTCGTAATTACTGATAGATTGCATGGTATGATTTTTTGCTTTATCACCAACACTCCTGCTATTGTTTTTTTAAACAATAACCATAAAATAAAATCTTCATTTGAATGGATTAAAAAATCTAAGAGAATTCTTTTAATTGAAAATTTTTCAAAGGACATAATTACAAAATCCTTAAAAACCCTAAAAGAACAAGACAATTCCGAAAAGAAAGAAAACCTTTTACCTCGATACAATGAGGCAATAAATATAATAAAAGAAAAAAAATAGTACGATGGCACCAATGTTAACCATAGCTATACCCGTTTATAACGTATCGCAATATGTTGAAAAATGCATTAGGAGCTGTTATAATCAAGATGTTCCCGTATCAGATTATGAAATAGTAATTGTTAACGATGGTTCAAAGGATAACAGCCTACAGATTTGCGAGAAACTTCAAAAAGAGTTTCCTTCTCTAAAAATTATTACCCAAAAGAACAAGGGCTTGAGCGGTGCCAGAAATACTGGGTTAGTGCATGCCCAAGGTGAATATATCTGGTTTGTAGACTCTGATGATTGGATTGAAGAAAATTGTTTAGGCGAAATTTTCAGTCTTTTAAGACTGCATAAATCTGATATTTTTTGGTTGGGACACGATGTTATTGTAAACAACAATTCTTACAGAAAATTTATCCCAACAAAAATAGACAACCCAATATCTGGTGAAGAAATGTTCACTAACCACCTGAACAACCTGTTCTACATATGGAAATTTATTTATAGAACGGATTTTTTAATTGAAAACGAGTTAAAATTTTTTGAGGGCATTTTATATGAAGACCTTGAGTTTACGCCCAGGGCTTTGCTAAAGGCAAAAACATGTTTTACCATACCAAATGCTTTTTACAATTATTTAATTAGACAAGGTAGTATTGCCAGCCTAAATAATATTAAAGATAAGAGTATCAATGATAGGCTAGCAATTATTGATGGATTGTCAGAATTACAAAAGGATAAAAGTGTATCGAAAATTTACAGTAACAAGCTTAGGGAAATCATTTTAGAATCCTATATAACAACCATAAAGATGAGCTCTCGGGGTAAATTGAAATTACCTCCATTAGCCTTTAGGATTATAAAGAGAATCAAGGACGAACAATATTTAATTTCTTCAAATAAAATGGCTTTTTATATAATGAAGGCCAATCTTAACATATATCATAGATTTTACAAGAACGCTTACGCTTTAGCCTCAAAAATTAGACGTTATGCATAGAATTTTACATGTTGTTGGACGTATGAACAGAGCCGGTGCAGAAACCATGCTCATGAACTTATACCGAAAGCTAGATAGAACCAGATACCAATTTGATTTTTTGTACTTCACAGACGAGCACTGCGATTATGATGACGAAATAAAGTCGCTTGGAGGTAGGATTTTTAGGGTATCCGGCAAAAATCCATTAAGTCGAACTTGGGCTACTTACAAACTTTTTAAAAATGAAAAAACATTTTATGCAATACAATGCCACCAAATGTTTAGTAACGCATTTCATCTACTTGCCGGGTATCATGGAGGCATCGAGATGAGAATTGCCCACTCCCATAACACAAGCGATGCAAATAGTAACAAACTTATAGGGAAGATATACCATTCCATATCTAAAAAATTAATCTCTAAATATGCAACTCATTTTATAGCTTGCGGAGACATTGCAGGAAAATTTTTATTCCCAAAAGAAGAGAACGTTACTTTTCTTCCCAATGCTATTGATTTAAGCGCTTTTATAACTGAAACGCGCATAAATCGTCAAGTAGTTTTCAACAATAAGGATATTGATGAAAATACGATAGTTATAACTCAAATAGGTAGATTGAGCCCGGTTAAAAACCATAGGTTTACTCTAAAGCTTGCAGAATATTTAAAATCAAAAAACTTCAATTTTCACCTAGCTATTGTTGGGTCAGGCCATTTGGATCAAGAATTAAGGGAGCTGGTCGAAAAACTAAATCTAGAGAAACAAGTTACTCTCTATGGAACACGCAGCGACATTGCTACCATCTTGAAAAATTCTTCAATGATGATTATGCCATCTTTGTTTGAAGGGTTTCCGGTTGTTTTGGTTGAATCTCAAGCTTGTGGAACACCATCTTTAATATCCTCAAATATTTCACCTGAAGTAGATTTAAAAATGGGATTAATTGAGTTTTGCGACCTAAATGATGATTTAGAAAACTGGTTCAAGAAAATAAATAGCATTTCAAAACAACCTAAGGTTGAAGCGACAACGAGAGAAAAAATTTTGTCGGAAAAAGGTTTTAACATAGATCTTAGTGTAAAAAAATTAGAAACATTTTATGGAAAAAAATAACCAACCCTTAGTCACAATAGGAATTCCGTTTTATAACACTGAAAAACATCTTGCAAGTGCAATAAAATCAGTAATTTGTCAATCTTATTCAAATTGGGAGCTTTTGCTAATGGACGATGGGAGTTCTGATAAATCTGTTGAAATTGCCAAAGATTTTGAAGCTAAAGATAAAAGAATAAAAGTTTTTAGCGATGGCAAAAATTTTAAGTTGCCTACACGTCTAAATCAATTGTCAAAGCTAGCTAATGGGGTGTTTTATGCCAGAATGGATGCTGATGATATGATGCATCCTGACAGGCTAAAAATCCAAGTTGAGTTTTTATTGGATAACCCAGAGGTAGATTTATTGGGGACCGGGCTTGTGGCCATTGATGGGGCTAATCAAATAATAGGCATAAGAAAAGGTTATGCGAAAAAAAAAGTTTTGCTTAAACAAATTATTTTTGGTGGCTGGGCCGTTCATCCAACCATTACAGGCAAGACTGAATGGTTTAAAAAAAATAAATACGACGAAAAGCTAACCCGCACAGAAGACTTTGACTTGTGGGTCAGAACAGTTGAGACTAGTCATTTTTGTAATATAGATTTTTTAGGCCTATATTATAGAGAGGAAAGTGAATTGTCGTTAAAGAAATATTTGATTTCGACTAGACAATCGCTAAAACTGTATTGGAAAAACAGAAAAATTATAGGATTACATTACTGTATTTTTTACTATTTTTTGAAATCCTTTAAACTTATAACCTATCTATTATTTAATTATACAGGGTTGATGCATATTCTTGTAAAGAGGAGGTCTGGTGCAATGAGTTCTATCGATATTCACCATCATGAAAGTGTAATAGCGAGTATTGTTGCAAAAAAATAAACATTAAAAAGTATTTATGAATTATTTTTTCAAAAATTTCACAACTGCGGACTATTTTG
The DNA here is from genome assembly GCA_040429635.1 of Tamlana crocina. NCBI lineage: Bacteria > Pseudomonadati > Bacteroidota > Flavobacteriia > Flavobacteriales > Flavobacteriaceae > Tamlana > Tamlana crocina. Next base: position 2,296,756 of record CP158972.1, read on the forward strand.
TTATTTATTCATGGTTACTTTTTTTGTTTGTTTTTTTTGGCTCCTTAATTGTAAGACACCTATATACTAAAAACAAAACTCTTTATCTCATATCGGACCGTAATATTTTAATCTCATTCGTAACTATCATCATTTTTTTATGTGGTACCAGAGGTATAAAAATAGGCACAGATACATGGAACTATCATTTTTTTTACTTTCTACAAGGCACTCGATTAAATAATCCTTTTGAAATTTTCAGCTTTTTCGAGACAGATTTAATGTTTGAACTAATTATGTTCTTGATTTTGCCGTTTAAGAATTTTACAATTTTCACATTGGCAATTTCAATAATTTTTAATGTTAGTATGTACAAGTTTGTCCGGAAGTTTACTAATGACGGTTATTCAGGAAGTAGTTTATTAATGTTTTTAATGATTGCAAGTTCATTCGTTTTCTTTACGCATCAAGTTAACACCATCCGTAATGGTTTGGCAGTGCCCTTCGTTTTATTTGGTATTTATTACATGGATTCAAAAAACTACAAGAAGGCCTTTTTATTTTTATTACTCGCATATTTTTGTCATGGCACTGTATTGATTCCCATCGCCTGCATTTTAGGAGCTCATTTTGGTCAAAAACTAAAACTAAATTATTTTATCTTATTCTATATTTTAGGCATAGGTTTGGCCGCTGCAGGTTTTGGTTTTAATAAAGTAGCATTTTTGGCTTCAATTGGAACAGAAGATGTTCAAAGTTTATATTTTCAAGGAGAGACAAATTATAGAATTGGTTTCAGGCCTGATTTTGTTATATACAACTCTTTGTTCTTATTTCTGTTTATTAAATTAGGCAACTTGAAAAACGATACAACCTTATTTTTGATAAAATATTTTGTGTTTTCTTCAATTGTATTTTTCTGGAATTTTAACATCCCTTATTCGGATAGAATAGGGGTTTACAGTTGGATAGTAATACCTCTATTATTCACTCACATTATGGTTAACTCATTCCCAAAAAAAAGTTTACATTATATAACTTTATTTACAATTGGGTATTTCTCATTAAACTATATTGTTTTACCTTTTATATAAACTTCCTTTAAAAAGGCAAAATTAATAATTTAACAACTAATAAATGAACGGTAAATTTGTAATATCTTTAGATTTCGAATTGCATTGGGGTATTTTTGATGTAAAAGAAGTAAACGATTATAAGGAAAATCTTAATAATACCAGAGAAGCTATAAACATGATGCTAAATTTAAGTGATAAGTATGGTATTAGGTTGACATTTGCTACGGTAGGCTTTCTTTTCAGCAAATCAAAAAAAGAACTGAAACAGTATATTCCCGAAATAAAACCTTCGTATTCAAACGAAAAGTTCAATCCATATCGGCTAATAGATATGATTGGAATAAATGAAATTAAAGACCCATATCATTATGCAAATGATATTGTAAAAAGAATTGCCTCGAACAAGAATCATGAAATTGGCACTCATACTTTTTGCCATTATTATTGTCTTGAAGAAGGCCAGGACACTACCCAATTTCAGGCCGATCTCATTGCTGCAATTAATATCGCTAGAGATTCAGGAATCAAAATCGAAAGTATTGTTTTTCCGAGAAATCAAGTTGACCACAATTACCTAAAGATATGTGCAAATAACGGAATAAAATCATACCGAGGAAATGAAAATTCCAAAGTGTTTATACCCAAAAAAATGGGATATTTTCCAAAAGCACTACGTTTATTAGATAGCTACTTCAATATATTTGGATATCACACCTATCATTTTGACGAATTACTAAAAGATTCAAAACATTGTTTAAATCTCCCATCTTCGAGATTTTTAAGACCCCATAACAAAAAATTAATGTGTTTGGAGCCCTTAAAATTGCATCGAATAAAAACAGCGATGACCCATGCGGCTAAAAATAACAAACTATATCATTTATGGTGGCACCCTCATAATTTTGGAGACAATCTCAATGAAAATTTAAAGACACTAAACGCAATTTATGAGCATTTCATAAAACTCAATGAAAAATATAATTTTGAAAGTGAAACCATGACATCCTTAACCAATAAATTGCTCATTAAGCAGTAAAAAACTTAATTAAGTTATAGATTGTTTTATCTTAAATCAAAAATTAACTATATGAAATCATTAAGTGAGAAGATATTCTTTCAAAGCCCCATTTTTTTTCAAGAATTCATGATCAGTTTCTTCAACTATCTCTCATATAAAAAAAGATATGGTGGGAAATACAGAAAGTATCTTAACTATTACAAGCAAAACGAAAACTTAACTTTAGCTGAATTAGAAAACATCCAACTTAATAAGCTGAAAGTTTTTATACATGAGGCTAAAGAAAAATCGCCATTCTATAATAAATTGTTAAAGGACATTAATGTAGACAACATAGAGTCTATCAAGGACCTAAAGAATCTTCCTATAATTAATAAAGAAGCACTAAGAGACGAGATAGAATCGGTTTACACCATTTCTAAAAAGGAAGGCGAAATCAGTAAAACAGGAGGTACTACTGGTAAATCTTTGGAAGTTAGGTATACATTGGATGATGTTCAAGAACGATTTGCCATATTAGATAATTTTAGGAATTGGTACGGCTACAAACTTGGAAAAAAAACAGCTTGGTTCAGTGGCAAAAACCTCCTAACCTCAAAAGATGTAAAGAATTGTCGGTTTTGGAAAACAGATAACTTACACAAGGTTAGATACTATTCCACATTTCATATACATCATAAATATTTAGGTTTTTACCTAGATAACTTAATAAAATATAAACCAGAATATATGGTTGGGTTTCCTTCTACTATATATGAAATAGCAAAATATGGGCTAAACAAAAACATAGCATTTCCTGCTAATACAATAAAAGCGATATTCCCAACGGCAGAAACTATAACTGACGATATACGAGACGTTTTAGAAGGTTATTTTAAAACTAATTTGTACAACCAATATGCTTCTTCGGAAGGGGCTCCGTTCATTCTTGAGTGCAAAAACAAAAAACTTCACATGGAGTTACAAAGTGGTGTTTTTGAGGTTTTAGATAAAAATGATATGCCATCTAGAAAAGGACGACTTGTTGTAACCCCTTTTAATACTAGTGGCACCCCACTAATTAGGTATGACATTGGTGATGAAATCGAACTACCGTCTCAAGATGAGGTCTGTAATTGTGGCAATAACAATCCGCTTGTCAAAAAAGTTCTTGGCAGAATATCAGATTATATATTTTCTGAAGAAAATGGAAAAATCAACCTAGGGAATATTTCAAACTGCTTAAAAGGTGTAAAAGGTATAATTAGATTTCAAGTTCAGCAATCTTCAATTGATAGCATAATTGTTTTGATTGTAAAAGATGACAAACAATATGACTCTGAATATGAAAGTATTTTTTTAGAAAACCTCAGGGATAGAGTTGGAAAAAAAATGAAAATTAGTTTAGAATACGTTACCAATATTGATGTAGAAAAAAGTGGTAAGTTTAGAATTGTAAAAAATTCTTTGAACAAATAGTAAAATATAGACACTATCCCGTAAAGTGTGTAAGTTATAAATCGAGGGTTTGGCTTTTTTAAAGTTGAACCCTTTTTTCAAATATAGTCAAAAACTGGTTTAGAATAATGCCCCAGTTCCTAATGGGCATCGACCATTTTTTGGTAGCCTCTCGAAGGGCTAAAAAAGTGGACTTCATAACGGCTTCGTCTGTTGGGAAGGAGAGTTTGTTCTTGGTGTATTTCCTGATTTTTCCATTAAGGTTTTCAATAAGGTTGGTGGTGTAAATGATTTTTCTGATTTCTAAAGGAAATTCAAAGAAAGCGGTAAGTTCTTCCCAGTTATCTTCCCTGCTTTTGATAGCGTAAGAGTACTTGTGTTTCCATTTCTGGGCAAAGTCATCCAGAGCGGCTTTTGCTGCACTTTTGGTGGGTGCATCGTAGATGTTTTTCATATCCTTTGCAAACGCCTTCTTATCTTTCCACACCACATAGCGGCAAGCGTTGCGAATCTGGTGCACCACGCAGATTTGGGTCTTGGATTCAGGAAAAACGTTTTTAATGGTATCGGTAAAACCGTTAAGATTATCTGCGGCCGTGATAAGCAGATCCTGAACGCCCCTGGCCTTTATATCGGTCAGGACACCCATCCAAAAGGCTGCCTGATTCATTCTTGCCAAGCCATAGCCCCAAGACTTCCTTTTTACCGTCCCTGCGCAGTCCCACGGCAATGTACATGGTCTTGTTGATGACCTTGGAGTTCTCCCGAACTTTGAACACAATACCGTCCATCCAAGTAATCAGATATACAGGCTCCTATGGTCTGTTTTGCCAGGCAACAATATCATTGGTCACTTTATCTGTGATACGTGATATGGTGGATGTGGACACATCAAAACCATAGACTTCACGGATCTGTTCTTCGATATCGGAATTGCTCATGCCCTTGGCGTAAAGGCTGATAATGACGTTTTCTATGCCATCGACCATATTGGCACGTTTGGGCACCAACATGGGGTTGAATGACGCTTCTCTGTCCCTGGGCACTTTGATACTGGCCTCTCCCAAAGAGGTCTTTACCTTTTTTGAGGCGTAACCATTGCGGGTATTGCTGTTATCGGATTGTTGTTGCCTTTCATAATCCAGATGCGCATCAATCTCGCCTTCAAGCATCTTTTCGATGCCCCGCTTTTGGATGGATTTTAGAAAGGAGGTCAGTTCGTCTCCTGTTTTGAACTGTTTTAAAAAGTCGTCGTTTAGAAAACCTTCTTTCTTTATGAGTATGTAAATTTTAAAAATAAACAAAAAATATCGAGGGTTGCAACCCTCGATATTTAAACTTTACACACTTTGTGAGATACTACCTTAATTTTATTTTTTTAGGATGATTAATTGGATACAATCAAACAGGTTCTATTTTACCATGATTTTTTCGGTAAAGATTCCTTTATTAGTTTCGATTTCTATAAAATAAATGCCTTTAACTAAAGTATTTAAATCCAAACTTAATTTCTTCTCAACGAAAACTAATTGTCCATAAGCAGAATAGCCTTTTACCTGTTTAAGTAAAAGCCCATTATTTAATACAATATTCAAAACATCTTCAACTGGATTTGGATATAACTTATAATCCTTCTTTTCAACTTGATTCATACTCAATAAGGCATTATCGTCAGATTGTTTTTTCTGCGAAACTTTATTAGATACAACGCAATCGTTGCTGTAGCCCGTGCCCGAATCCTTGTTCGGCCAGTTCGATGTGCTGTAGGAAGCGTTGTCCACCTCGATGCACGAAAGCTCCGGGTTGTTCCTTGCATCAAAATAAGTGAAGTTGGCGTTGTTGCCGTTCTTCACGTTTAGAGCCGTCAGGGCATTGCTCCCGCACGACAGGGCCCTTAGCGATGGTGCCGCACTTAGGTCGAGGACAGAAATATCGTTTAGGTAACAAGACAGCACCTTTAATTTGGCAGCCCCACTGAGGTCAAGGTCGGTGAGCTTGTTGTTGTGGCAGTACAAATATTCAAGCAAAGCGTTGCCCGAAAGGTCCAGAACGCCGAGTCCATTGGAACCACAGGACAGCGTGACAAGCGAGACAAAGTCCTCTATTCCGGTCATGTCCGATATGCCCCTGTCCGAAACGTTAAGCGTGGTAACTCCACTGATATTGGCGGTAACCACGTAATCGTCCAAAACATCATCATGCCCCAAATCTATAAGAGCCTGCTCAAAATTGTTATTGGGGACGTAAGTAAGGCCTGGGGAACTTCCTCCTTCACAATCGTTGCTGTAGCCCGTGCCCGAATCCTTGTTCGGCCAGTTCGATGTGCTGTAGGAAGCGTTGTCCACCTCGATGCACGAAAGCTCCGGGTTGTTCCTTGCATCAAAATAAGTGAAGTTGGCGTTGTTGCCGTTCTTCACGTTTAGAGCCGTCAGGGCATTGCTCCCGCACGACAGGGCCCTTAGCGATGGTGCCGCACTTAGGTCGAGGACAGAAATATCGTTTAGGTAACAAGACAGCACCTTTAATTTGGCGGCCCCACTGAGGTCAAGGTCGGTGAGCTTGTTGTTGTGGCAGTACAAATATTCAAGCAAAGCGTTGCCCGAAAGGTCCAGAACGCCGAGTCCATTGGAACCACAGGACAGCGTGACAAGCGAGACAAAGTCCTCTATTCCGGTCATGTCCGATATGCCCCTGTCCGAAACGTTAAGCGTGGTAACTCCACTGATATTGGCGGTAACCACGTAATCGTCCAAAACATCATCATGCCCCAAATCTATAAGAGCCTGCTCAAAATTGTTATTGGGGACGTAAGTAAGGCCTGGGGAACTTCCTCCTTCACAATCGTTGCTGTAGCCCGTGCCCGAATCCTTGTTCGGCCAGTTCGATGTGCTGTAGGAAGCGTTGTCCACCTCGATGCACGAAAGCTCCGGGTTGTTCCTTGCATCAAAATAAGTGAAGTTGGCGTTGTTGCCGTTCTTCACGTTTAGAGCCGTCAGGGCATTGCTCCCGCACGACAGGGCCCTTAGCGATGGTGCCGCACTTAGGTCGAGGACAGAAATATCGTTTAGGTAACAAGACAGCACCTTTAATTTGGCGGCCCCACTGAGGTCAAGGTCGGTGAGCTTGTTGTTGTGGCAGTACAAATATTCAAGCAAAGCGTTGCCCGAAAGTCCAGAACGCCGAGTCCATTGGAACCACAGGACAGCGTGACAAGCGAGACAAAGTCCTCTATTCCGGTCATGTCCGATATGCCCCTGTCCGAAACGTTAAGCGTGGTAACTCCACTGATATTGGCGGTAACCACGTAATCGTCCAAAACATCATCATGCCCCAAATCTATAAGAGCCTGCTCAAAATTGTTATTGGGGACGTAAGTAAGGCCTGGGGAACTTCCTCCTTCACAATCGTTGCTGTAGCCCGTGCCCGAATCCTTGTTCGGCCAGTTCGATGTGCTGTAGGAAGCGTTGTCCACCTCGATGCACGAAAGCTCCGGGTTGTTCCTTGCATCAAAATAAGTGAAGTTGGCGTTGTTGCCGTTCTTCACGTTTAGAGCCGTCAAATTATTATAAGAGCAATTTAATTTAGTTATTGAGTTATTACTATTTAAATTTAAACTGCTAAGGCTATTATAATCACAATACAAAGTACTCAAAAGATTATTGCTAATTTCTAAATCATCAACGTTGTTAAAACCACAATCCAAATAAGTTAAAGTAGTAGTGTTATTATCAAATTCCAAATCACTAATTTTATTAAAAGCACACCGCAACTCTTCTAAAGATGTATTAGAGGTTAAATTTAAAGTTTGAATATCATTAAAATTACAGTTCAGTTTTTTTAAGGCAACAAATGCTTCTATACCAATTAAATTTGAAATTTCTTTAGAACTAACATCTAAATACGTAATTCTACTGATATTATTTGTGGACACATAATTGTCCAATATATTATCATAACCTAATTCTATTAAGGCCTGTTCAAAATTATCGTCAGGGACATAGGTTTGTTGAGAGAATAGAACACCACTAAAAAGCAGGGTCATTAAAAGAAAATAAGGCTTTTTCATTTTACAATTTTATTATTTATGGTTTACAATTTTAATCCCTTTATTTACGACAAAAAGCAATTTTTGGACGTCGAATAGAAAAAATATTTTTTAAAACGCAAAAATAGGATATTAACTGAACCTAAGATAAAATTGTTAATAACTTATAGTAAACCAACACGTTAAAAATAAAAAACAAGGTCAATACTTACAAAACAGAGAGGATATCATCGTAGAAAACAGGGATGATTAACACAATAGATACTGACTCAACATGGAAACAAACAATCTATGTAGACCGTATTAGGCTTATCATACGCTGTCCACCCCTATCAACAAACAGTAAAACATCAGTATTAAAACTTATAAAAGCAAAAATCTCCAAAAGCAGTAACTTTTGGAGATTTAAACTTTTTTATAAAAAAAGATGCGACGGTTATCTAGAAAATCAAACTAGCGACCTTAATTTTATTTGTTGTTTTTCAGTTGTATATTTTTTGAATTAACAACGTTTATATCTGTATTGATTGTTGAGTTTTGAATAGTAATATTTTCACATCCATCAATATTATTTGCTTTATTGTCTGACGACCTAAAGCTGCACTCATCAAAAATAATATTCTTTGATGAATCTGCAATTAAATCATATAAGTCAATTGGCCTTCGAGTAACATCAACTTCTTCATTTCTTATATTAACATTAACTATGTCTGCCCCTCTTGACACATACCCAAAACTAGTAGGCAAATCTGTATTTAACTTATTATTATAAATTTCGGCGCCATGCAATTTATTTCCGAGAATAATACCAGTTTTAAACTCAGTAAGATTATTATCGTGGACATCATAATTATCACCAGCTAAAGTTATACCATTTTTATAACCATTAATTTTATTTCCATAAATTTGATAATTTCTATTGAATTCATCTCCAAATGGATCTAATCTTGATTTAAATATCATGGCGTGCTCAAATGGTTGGCCGTTTTCAATTCTTGCTTCAAAAGTATTGTTTCTAACTACTATGTCGTGAGAGGCTATGTTGGTTACCATGGAGTCAAAATAATTCTCTTCAACCGTTACAAATGAGCATGTAAAAAAAACAATATCACCAACGGCATTACCTTTAAAAGTGTTGCCCCGTAAGGTTACGTTTTCAATCTTTTCATACTCTTTAAGTGTACCATCATCTTCTCTAACTCGCCAAGCCTCAAAACTAATCCCTTGTCTAGGCCATGTTCCCGCTGAACTATAATCAACTCCAGAAGGGTTCTCCCCTAGTGCCGTATTGATGATCTGACAGTTTTCAACAAGAATTCCGTCACCATCAAGAATACTTAAGCCATTCCTTCTAGAAGCATCAACAATACAGTTTCTTACAGTTACATTTTCAGAAATAACAGCATCACCAGGAGAACCATCTTCAGCCCTAATGGTACTACCATGAACAACAAAACCATCTCCAGCGCCGTTAGAAATTTTTATACCCTCTAACAAAATATTTTTGCCCCCTGAAACATGCGTAACATGACCCCAATCGTGGGAATAATAAGTTTTTCCGTACAAATCAACTACAGGAGTATAATCATGCTCCCAACGATCTCCTATCAAATTGCCTCCTGTGATTTTTATATTCTCTCCTTTATAAACCATTATCAAGCTATAAGCATGAGCATTTGTAGGTTGTACCCTCAAAAATGTATTATCAGTCATTCTTAATTCGAAATTTGAAGGAATTACAATAGAGTTCTCTGATTTTATTTTAGGGTTGTTAACACTTGAACTAACATCAAAATAAGCATCAATATCATTTATCAAGAAAATATTTCCTTCCATATTTTTTATAAGAGAAATTACTTTCACCAAAATTTGTTTATTACTCAACGCAATTTCATCGGAAACCTTACCTTCAACTATGCCCCATTTTTCAGGTTCAAAAACAAAAAGCGGATTGGTTAAGCGTGGCATCGCACCATCAAAATTCAGGGTTTGATTTAAGAGTTCGGGATCAATCATCGAGTCATCAGAAAAGTAAATCGTCCCATTGGTTATTTCTCCTCCTTCATACACAATAGTAACTCCACTTGGTAAAACAACAGTAGCCCCACCTAAATCTAAAGCACAATTTATTACAACAGTTTGATTTGTTAAGGCCTCACCTAACTCAAACTCACAAGGCAATGCAGGATCTCTTTCACTATCTTCAGAAGTATCAATCACATCTTCGTTTTCGCCTTCTTGTTCTTCTTCATTGTCATCAACAATTTCTATTTCAGCCTCCTTTTCCAAGAAAACCTCTTCCTTGTTACAGGCAATTAATGAAATAAAAAAAATAAATGCTACAAACATTTTCTTCGATAAATTTTTCATTTTTAAAACGATTTGGGGGTGGTTATTTTTTGCTAAATTATGTAACAAAAAAAATAAATACGACAAAAAACACAAAAAAATCGATGAAACACACTTTAACTCTGCTTTTTATCGATGTTCCGTTCGTTTATGTCATAAAAAACTCCGCAAAAAAAATTGCGGAGTATAGGTAATTAACCAAAATATGATTTCTTTAAAATAAATTATTCAGAAGGTTAATGTTTAATGAATTAAACACATTTATTTGAGTATTTAAACGAGAGTTTTTTACCGTTATATTTTCAGATCCAGATATACTATTAAGTTTACCATCAATTGAATTAAAAATACAATTATCAAAAGTGAGATTTCTTAAAACATTAGCTTTCAAACCACTAATATTTAAAGGTCTGTAAAGTACAGAAATATTCTCGTTTATCACAGAAACATCCGTAGTATTTGCGACCAAAGATGCATAACCAGAACTTGCTTCAACACTTGACTCAAAAGTGTTATTGGATAATTGAGCTCCATTCAAATATTTATAAAATGTAATACCCGCTTTAAAATCAATTAATTTATTATTCTCTACTTTATAGTTTTCACCCCCTAGAACAATAGCATTTATGTAATTTTTAATTTCATTTCCAGAAATTGTATAATCATAATTCATTTCATTTCCATGTGGGTCTAATTTTGATTTGAATAAAAGTCCAAATTCATAATAGCTACCATCAGATTCCTTTCTGGCCTCCATTACATTGTCCTTAATTGTAATACTATGGGATGCAATGTTTGCTATCATCGAATCAAAATAATTATTATGAATATTAACATTAGAACATGTGTACAAATTAATATCACCTCCATAATTACCAGTAAACCTATTGCCTCTGATTTCAACGTTTTCAATCCTTTGATATTCAATTAAATTATTATCCTCATCTCGCCCTCTGTAAGCTTCAAAACTAATACCATATTTAGGGTAGGCCCCCGCTGTATTGTAAACACCTTTAGGATTTTCAGGCCCCTTTCCAGTTTCTCTAACGTTACAGTTTTCTAAAAGAATTCCATTACCATCAAGAAAACTTAATCCATTTCGCCTAATTTCAGAAATATCGCAGTTTTTTATTACAACATTTTCCGAAATTACAGCATTTGCATCTGTTCTTATAACACTTTCGCAAACAACGATGCCATCTCCAGTAGCGTTAGATATTTTAACACCATTGACTTCAATATTTTTACCTCCAGCTATTTGAATAATATGTCCCCAATCATGAGCATTCCATTCATTGCCATAAAGGTCAACTTCAGGAGTGTAATCATGCTCCCAGCGGTCCCCTATCAAATTACCACCTGATATTTTAATGTTCTCACCCTTAAATACCATCATTAAGCTGTACGTATGTGCTGAATTAGGTTGCACCCTCAAAAACACTTCATCACTCATAACTAATTCAAAATTAGACGGAATACGAATGGCTGTTTGAAACTTAATCTCGTAATTATTAACTCGTGCATTTACATTAAAATAAGCATCCATGGGCCCTACCTCCATTTTGGCAATTCCCATTCTACTTAGTTTTTCCATGATAGCATTGAAAATCTCCCTGTTTTTAACAGCCACATCATCAGATACGCCCCCTTCTACAATACCCCAACGCTTCGGGTCAAAATAAAACACGGGATCCTTTGTAGCTGAATCTTCATTAACATATTCAATCAATTCTTCTTGTTGGATGTTAATCCCTTCAACGAAAAGTTCTTCATGGGCACATGATTGAAACTGAACTAGCGAGAGTACCGCAAAAAGGCAGTATTTAATTGTTTTTTTCATTTTGCAATTCCTTTTTTTATTTAATTTAAAAATTTAATCCCTTCATTTACGATGAAAAACGCTTTTTGGACGTTTAACACCACAATTATTTTTCGATTGCAAAAATATAATTTATCTACACTTATCAACAAAAATGTTAATAACTAATAGAAAATCAACATATTAATAACTATTTAAGCAGAAAAAAGCCACTCAAAAAAACAATAAGAGGGTATTTCGCACAATGCTGTTCGTCCGATTTATTACAAAAACAATGAAGAACATCAGCCCAATCCAAAACGTTGCTCAACGAGAAAAAAACAATTATAATCGGATTTATAATCAATCACACTCTCTTTATTACAGATAATTATATATTTGACACTTATTATTTAAGCATGATAAATTCGAATACTTTAAGCTTTTAATTGAATATGAACTATTCCTAGGTTAAAATAACTAAAGCATTTAAATATTACTTCCGATACGAATTCATTTACAAAACAAAAAGCTATTTCTCAACCTATTTAAGTTTTATGAAAGAAAAAATATTAAGAGTTACAACAGTCCCTATGTCTCTTGCAAGTTTATTAAAAGGTCAATTAAAATATGTCAGCGAACATTTTGAGGTTATTGGAATATCTTCTCCGGAAGATGGTTTTTTAGAAGACGTAGGAAAAAGGGAAAATGTAAAAGTTATCCCTGTTGAAATGACAAGGAAAATAACACCTGTAAAAGATTTAATAGCTGTTTATAAATTATATAATATAATAAAAAAAGAAAAACCATTTATTGTTCATTCACATACCCCTAAAGCAGGAACCCTGTCCATGCTTGCTGCTTTTTTAGCAAAAACCCCACATAGACTGCATACAATTGCTGGACTGCCACTGGTTGAGGCTACAGGCTTTAAACGCTTCGTCCTTAACGCGGTTGAAAAACTAACATATTCATGCGCCACCAAAATTTACCCTAACTCCTATGGTTTGGTAGATATTATTCTTGAAAATAAATTTACCACTAAAAACAAATTAAAAGTATTAGCAAATGGAAGCTCCAATGGCATAGATACAACCCATTTTGACCCTGAACTTTATGATGATGTTTTCAAAAAAGAAATGAGATCAAAGGAACAACTCTGTCTCAACGATGACGATTATGTGTTCATTTATGTAGGCAGACTAGTTAAAGATAAAGGTGTAAATGAGTTAATAAAAGCATTTAATTTAGTAGCCAATCCCCAAAACAACATTAAACTTTTACTTGTTGGATGGTACGAGAATGATTTAGACCCCTTATCCCCGGAAACAGAAGCGTCTATAAAGTCTAATAAAAATATTATAACAACTGGGTGGGTTGCAGATGTAAGGCCGTACTTTTCAATAGCTAACGCCTTAATTTTTCCAAGCTACAGAGAGGGTTTTCCCAATGTCGTTTTACAAGCCGCTGCCATGGGTCTAACTAGTGTAGTTACTGATATAAACGGATGTAATGAAGTTATCAAAAATGGTGAAAACGGTTATATTATTCCCACCAAAAACCATAAGGCTATCTACGACAAAATGCGTTTTTTATTGAATAACAAGGAGAACGTCAAAGTCATGGGAAAGAAGTCAAGATCCATTGTAGTGGAAAAATATGAACAAAAAATAGTTTGGTCTGCTATTTTAGAAGAATACAAAAACTTGAAAAACAAAAAAAATTAAATAAATGCATTAAGAAAAAACTCCCCTCAACGAGAAAACCTTAAATGTTAACGGAATTATAAAAACAAAGCTACTTTTTGTTGTAGATAATTATATATTTGACTGGTTTTATTGAGTTTCCCTCTTCTTAAATAGACCAAAAATTGTTGAACCTACTTTAACTGTAATGAGTTACAAAACAACACTTAAGCCTTTTCTGGATTTTTTTGCTGCATTTTTTGCTTTGATTTTACTTTCCCCAATTATTATAATCACTACCATTTTATTGTTTATAGTTAATAGTGGTAAACCGTTTTTCTTTCAAAAAAGACCAGGAAAGAACGAGCGGATTTTTAATATTATCAAGTTCAAAACCATGAACGACAAAAAGGATGCTAACGGAAATTTATTGTCCGATTCCGAAAGACTAACCCGTGTTGGACTTATAGTTAGAAAGGCATCCATTGATGAAATCCCCCAATTATTCAATGTACTAAAGGGAGACATGTCAATTATCGGTCCAAGACCCTTACTGCCAAGATACCTGCCTTATTACACAAAGGAAGAGCGACTAAGACATGATGTAAGGCCAGGTATTACCGGACTCGCCCAAGTAAACGGAAGAAATTTTTTAGATTGGGATCCCCGATTAAAATTAGACGTAGAATACGTAAGAACAGTTTCTTTGAAAACAGATTTGAAAATTTTGGTTAAAACCATATACAAAGTCTTAGCTTCAAAAGACATTGCAACTGATGCTACAAAAGCCCAGCCTTATTTGGATGAGCTGAGAAAAAACAGTATTCTATAAAATGTTCAGGTAAAAAACATTCGGAAGACAAAACTCTAACATTGTTTTTATTTTTTTAATATTACCACAACAAACTATTATAATAATGAGCCCAAAATCAGAAAACAAAAACGTTCGAATCTATGGAGCAGGCGGCCATTCTCAAGTTATCAAGGAAGTACTTGAGCAAAATGGCTACACGGTTACTGATACTTTTGACGACAAACCAACCCAAACCCATAGAGCTTCTAAAAATGTGACCATGGGGTTAAGGGAAAATATTGAAAAATTTCCTCATAATGGCGACCCCGTTATCATTGCCATTGGTAAAAATTCCGAACGTGCTGAAATAGCTAATTTTTTAAAATCAAAATTTGAAAAAACCATACACCATTCAGCGATTATTTCACCCACATCAAAAGTTGGTGAAGGCACAGTGGTTTTCGCCGGAGCCATCATCCAACCCAATACAGTAATAGGCAAGCATGTAATCATCAATACGGGTGCTAGTGTTGACCACGATAATATTATTGGCGATTACGCCCATGTTTCACCAAAAGCAGCGCTTTGCGGACACGTTGAGGTTGGTGAAGGTTCTCATGTAGGCGTAGGTGCGGTTGTAATCCCAAAAGTCAAGATAGGCAAATGGTGCACTATTGGTGCCGGTTCAGTTATCATTGCAGATGTGCCTGATTACTCTACGGTTGTTGGTAACCCAGGTAAAATCATTAAAACAGTAAAACCTTAGTTATTTTGAAAAATCTTATAAAAACATCTGATATAACATTTATTGGCTCTGGGATTTCAACATCCTTTTCACTGCTTAATTTTTTGAGTTTATTAGAGGAGAAGACAAGCATAAAAAAAAGGATTCATATTACTATAATAGAAAAATTTTCAGAGTTCAACACCGGTATTCCTTATGGAAAAAGGTCGGGCTTCTCTACCCTATTAATAACTTCACTCAGAAACTTTTTACCAGAGCCCGAGTTAAGCCTTTTTATAAATTGGCTTAATATTAACAAAGACTGGCTACTTGAAGAAATGAAAGCGGAAGGAGGTACTTTAACCGAAAAGTGGATTATTGACCATGCTGAAGCTATCGAAAATGGCGAATGGGAAGAACTATTTGTTCCGCGTCGTTTTTTTGGGTGCTACATAAACGAAAAAATAAAAAACAAGGTCAACCATTTAAAGGACAAGGCTGAAGTCAACTTTCTTCAGGGTACTGCGATAGATTTGGTTCAAAAAAATGATGTTTACAACATTAGTTTAAAAAGTGGTGAATATGTGCTTTCAAAAAAAGTGGTGCTTTCTGTCGGCTCATTACCTACCCGAAAACTTTACAAAGACCAAAATATTATAAAACGAGAAGGTTTAATGTTGGTTAACACGCCTTACAATCCTAGTGTCAACAAAAATCTGAAAAAAATAAATTCGTTTTTAGGAAAAAGGCCTAAAGACGAAATAACCAATGTATTGATTGTAGGTGCCAATGCCAGTGCCCTTGAAATGTTATACAAGTTAAATGACAATGCCGAAAACAAATCGCGCCCAATCAATTATGTTTTCCTATCCACTTTAGGGCGGGCTCCCGATGCTTACATAGATTATGAACGCAAAGAAGCCTTTAAACCCGTTAACTTACTAAGCCTTGAAAGCGAAAAAGAGCTTACTGCAAAAGCTATTGCCGACGCTGCATTTAAGGATATCGATTTATCGGATTCCATTCAGTTAGGTGCTGCTTCAACAGTTGAAAAAATCTCTGCTGCATTTGGTAACCTGCTCAGTAAATTAAGCGAAGATGAACTAGCTAATTTCGCCTGCAACTATGGTAATCAAATTGGGCAAAAACAGCGTTGTGCAGGAGTTCATTATTCAGACACCATTAAGTGGTTAAAGAGCCTGAACCGTTTTGAACATATCGCTGGAAGATTTACGGATTTAATAAAAATTAAAAACAAACCAGAATACCAACTTCAATTTTTAAATACCCATACACAGGAGGAAGAAATTCATCCCAAAAACTTCCACCTTGTTATTAATTGTATTGGAGGAAAAAACCTTTACAGTAAAAAGCTTTCACCACTAATTAAAAATGTGCTTGAAAAAGTATACTGTGTGCCCAACGCGTCTAATATAGGCTTTAAGGTCAATAAAAATCTTGAAACACAAAAGAACCTCCATATTATGGGGCCACTCTTGGCCGGGAACGTTATCAACAACGCACCTGTTTGGCACGTAGAGCATTGTGGCAGAATTATCTGGATATCGAAACTATTGTCTAAAATTTTACATGATGACTTATCTGGTAAAGCAGAATACGTTTCTCCAAAAAAAGAAGGCTTTTCGTTTTTAGACAAAGATACCTGTGAACTTGAAGTGATTACCGATAAAAAGAACTGGGATGCTTGCGTAAAACAATCGAACAATTACGATTTTTATCACACTTATGGTTACCATGAGATTGCTAAGTACAGTAATGAACATCCTATATTGTTGAAATATGTCACTAAAGATTTTATAATCGCCCTTCCCCTTTTGGTTAGATATATTAATGGCTGTGAATATAAAGATGCCACATCAACTTACGGCTATGTTGGCCCAATTGTTACGGGAAACATTCCTTCTGATTTTGATAATTCGGAATTTATAAAAAAAATAACCGACTACTTTAAAAGCAACAATATTATTTCTGTTTTTGGCAGACTCAACCCTTATATCGATTCACAAAAAAATATACTGAAAGGTTTAGGGCAAACCATTCACCAGGGTAAAGTCGTTAATATAGATTTGAACCAAAACCCGGATATACTAAGGGCAAATTATAGAAGCCGATTAAAAACCCATCTTAATAAAGCTAGAAAACACTGCTACATTAAAACAGGAGACTCTAAGGCTTGTGTCGACAAATTCATAGAACTATACTATGAAAACATGGATCGTGTTAACGCAAAAAAATCTTATTATTTTAGCAAAGAATATTTTCATAAACTTGCGGAAAGCGACAGTTTTAAAACCACGATTGTTTCTGCCATTCATAATGACACCAAAGAGGTTATTGCATCCAGTATGTTTATATCGGTAGGATCCATAGTACACTACCATCTATCTGGATCAAAAACAAAGTATCTGGATTTAATGCCAACAAAATTATTAATAGACGAAATGCGCCTTAAGGCTGCCAACGAAGGTTTTACTTTTTTCAATTTAGGAGGTGGATTGGGCGGTCGAGACGACGACTCGCTATTTGATTTCAAATCGTCCTTTTCAAAAGATTTCAAGGATTTTTATCTTTGGAAACTAGTAATAAACAAAGAAGTGTGCGACCAATTGACAAAAGAAAAGGGAATTGTTCAAGAAACCGATTTTTTCCCTTCGTACCGATTGTTAGACGAAATAAAGTACTAATTCGTGATAGTTGACAATCCGTTTACATCGAAAACATTTACAAAACTATGGTCTGCTAACTTTATTAAAAATCAGCAAACCTATCATTTCGATTTTATAAACGGAGTTTCTTTTTTTAAGCCTCGTAAAAATATACCTTTACATACCAATTTAGGGCAAAATTTAACCAAAGGGATTTCTTACCAAACCAACTTAAATGCGGATTGGACCCCAGGAAAAAAGAAAACCTTTCTTATTTATGATATTCCGGAGTACTCTGAATTACAAAACGAAGTCCCCAAAAGTTTCAAACTAAAAAAAATAAGGCAATACACTGGTTTTATTACCCAACTAGGTAATTATAAAAACTTTGACGATTATTTTCAAAAAACCTTCAGTAAAAAAAGTAGGTACAAATTTAAAAGCTACCAACGCAATCTGGAAAATTGCTTTGATGTAAAGTATGTGCACTATTTAGGAAGCATCTCAAAACAGGATTACGACTTGGTTTTTGATGTGTTTTACGACATGTTGAAAAAACGTTTTGATGAAAAATCGGAAGCCAACAACAATCTTGAAGAACAGGAATGGACCTTTTACTACAATTCCGTTTACGAGTTAATTTTAGAGAAAAAAGCGTCGTTATTTGTTATTTATCAAGCTGAAAAGCCCATAGCTATTTCATTGAATTACTTGTCTAGCGATATTTTATTTTTTGCTATGACCTCGTTTGATATTGATTACTACAAGTTTAATCTAGGTAAAATCCATTTAATGGAACTTTTTAAATGGTGTTTTGAAAACAATATAAAAACCTTCGATTTTTCAAAAGGTTATTACGATTACAAAGAGCGCTGGGGCGATAAACAATACCATTTTTATTACCATATTTTATACGATGCCAAATCAATCCCTTCAACTTTATTGGCTAATGGTCTGTCGTTATTTTTAAAGTTCAAGCAATATGCTAGGGACAAAAACCTCACCCAAACCATCAACAAATTCAAACACTATTTGACTCCAAACACCACAAAACAAATAGAAGCTGAAATAAAGGAAGTTGAATTTAATTTTGAGGAAACCCCGACAGAAAACTTAGAAAATATTCCTTTTAACGAGAATGTGAGTTTTTTAAACAAAAGTATTTACGATTTTCTATATTTAAACAACGAACACATTAGTAATTTTACATTGTATAAGATTAAAAACAGCCCCAAAATCATTTTTGTTTTTAAAGGTAAAAATGCTGCGCAAGCTTACGAACTTGCGTCATAACTAAGTTCGTTCACTATTGAAATAATCATACAACATAATTTATGTTAACCAACCTACGCATTAAAAATAATTTTTATTCGGATTTATTTGAAAAGGGAAAAGTTTCAAAGGCAATTAATCGTTTGGAGCTAAAGAATGATGGTTCGGTTATTCATCAATCAAATGAAATCGAGGTTGCAGATTCAAAAATTCACACCCAAATACTGGTCCCCGATTATTTAAACGTGACCTCACCTCCGCAACTAACCGCACGAAAAGTTTTTCATAAAAAAGGTTATAGTATTAATGTTCAACCTATTTCGGATATTGACAATTATTTAAAAGAAAACGCCGGAACCAACTTTAAAAAAAACACACTAAGAACATTAAAAAGGCTGGAGAACTGTTTCAATATAAAGTATAAAATGTTTTTTGGCTCCATTGAAAGTTCCACTTATAACCATTTAATGGACGCCCTTTTAAACATGATACACAATCGGTTTCAGGAACGAAAAGGAAGAAACCGCGTGATTGAAGATTGGGACTATTATAAAAATATTTGCTTTAATTTAATAAATAGCAAAAGCGCCTCACTTTTTGTGATTTACAGCGGTGAAGAACCCATCGAAATTTCATTAAATTTCCATCAAGGTACCATCATGTATAGCGCCATTTCGTCGTACAATTTGGATTATCACAAATTCAGTTTGGGCAATGTTGAAATATACAGGCAATTGGAGTGGTGTTTAAAAAACAACATTTCCTTTTTCGATATGGGTTACGGCAATTTTGACTATAAAATAAAATGGAGCAACTTAACTTATAATTTCAATACCCTAGTTATTTCTAAAAACGATAATTTCATTGTAAAACTTTACACATTTTATTTAAAGCACAAATATCGTTTTATCAATTACCTGATTGAAAAAGAAGTGATGGATACGGTTAGAAATCTACTATCCTCATTTAAACCAAAAAAAAATAACAAAGCCGATCTAGACCAATATAAATTTGAAGATTACAATACGCCAACGCCAATAAACGAAGAGTTAAAACCTATAAAAATAAGTAATACCGAATATGCTTTTTTGCAAAAACCGCTCAACGAATTTTTATATGCCTCGACGGAACATATTAGTAAGGTTAAAATATTCAACGTCATAAACGCTGAAAAGACATTTGTTTTTCAGGGGATAAAAAAAAGCGCTAAACTCATTTTTAAAAAAGACAACTAACATGGTCATAAAAAGAAATCAATTTTTATGGGATTTTTACAAATGTAGTAAGGGCATTATTCCTGGTTGCTTAAAATCGGTGAGCTACGAAAAATCAGAATTTAAAAACCCCAATGTTTTAAACAAAGACCAATTGCCCAAAGTGTGCTATATGAGCCTCTTCCCTACCTTTCTTAACGCCGAACTGGTTGATGAAGACAATTATAAGGTAAAAAAAATAGAGCATTATGGTTTTTCGGGCGGTGCTATGTTGGTTTCCGATTCCAATTCAACCGACGATTACCTTAAAAAGTTCACCAAAAGACAACTGCGCGTTAATTTAAAGCGCGCCATGAAAAAGCTTGAAGATGCACATGCCGTTAAATACGAGTATCATTTTGGAGACATAAGTGATGAAACATGTAAAAATCTTCTAAGCGCTCTTCGAAATATGATTTTAGGGCGCTTTGACGGCCGAGTTGAAGACCATGTGTTTTTGATGGAGTGGGATAAAAACACAGATGATTTAGCCGAATCGATAAGAGCTAAAAAATCTTCTTTATTTGTGGTTTATGCGGATGATAAACCAATTAGCATTTCGGTAAATCGGCACATCAACAACACAATACTGTTTAGTGAAACCCATTCGTTTGATACTGATTACACGAAATACAGCTTGGGACATATCGATAACTACATGTTATTAAATTGGGCCATTGAAAACCAATATCCCTATATTGATTTAGGCATCGGGGTTTTCGATTATAAAAGTAAATGGTGCAACTCTATTTACGATATTGAATACTTGGTTTTTTACAAAAAGAAATCTACATTGGCCTATACCATTGCCCAATTTGAAGCAGGAAAAATCAATTTAAAGAATACGGTCAAAGCTCTAAAAGATCGTATTCAAAAAAATAAATAAGCTATTTTAAATAACGCTATATGCCGATTTTAAAAAAACAGGATTTTTACAACACATTTTACCAAAAGGACCAAATTCCCGATTGCTACGAATCGATTTCTTTTGGTAACCAACAAGACATTTTTAAGCAGAGCGTAAAAAAAACGCAAAGCAAGGCTTATGTCATCACTTTGTTTCCCAAATACTTTGGTTATAAGTTGTCAGACAATACCCTTAAAATCAATAAAATCGAGCAAACCAATTTAGATGGTTTTGCCATAAACCTTGAAGGCTGTGAAACTGCAGACCAATATCTCCAAAAGAACATAAAGTCGAAAACCCGTTCACCCATATTACGACGGATAAAACGGTTTGAATCCTGCTTTGATGTAGAATACAAACTATTTTTCGGAGCCATTGAAAAAGAGATTTACCATCGGGCCATGAGTACCCTAAAAAGTATGTTGGAGCTCCGTTTTTCACAAAAGGACGACAGTACCGAAATTCTAGAAAAATGGCATCAATACCACGAATCTACTTATGACAAAATCTTAAACAAAGAAGCTTCGTTATTTATCACTTACGCATCTGGCCGAATGGTAGCCATATCAATAAACTACCATATCAACAAAGTATTTATCGGCCATATTTTCTGTTATGATATCACTTACTCTAAATTCAGTTTGGGCAACATGATGGTTTATAAACTTTTGGAGTGGTGCTGTGAAAACGATTATTTAATAATGGATATGGGCAATGGCGACCTTGAGTACAAGCAAATTTGGTGCAATAATAAGTATCATTACGATTATCATTTTATTCACCACAAAAATTCGTTAGCCGCCATTTTCGCAACAAGCGTTCAAATGGGAATTATAAAACTGAAGAACCTACTTAAAACCTTAAAAATAGACGAGGCATATAAAAAGCTAAGAGAAAACAAAAGCACAGCAAGTCATCCGTTTGAAGTGTTTCCTGAATATAAAGTGGAACACATGGATGCAAATAATGATAAAAGCAGATTACTTTCTCCCATCACTTTAAACCATCCAAACTTTGATTTTCTAAAAAAACCAGTAAACGATTTTTTATATTTGAACAAGGAGCATTATAGCCAATTGAAAATATTTCAAATAGATTCAAAAAACTTCCTTTTAATGGGACAACAAAATACTGAAAAAATCATATTGGAATAAGTAACATGAAACCGATGAAGTACATTGATTTTTACGCCACCCTAACCGAACACAACCAGGTCCCCTCCTATTACAAAGCCTTAACATACAATTGCAATAACAGTGTTTATTACAAACATAATCAAGATTGTACAGAAACCAAAAACCCAGTTTCAACAAAACTATTCCCATTATATTTAAAGCCAGAGCTTCTGGACAATCCTTCTTTAGAAATAAAAAAAGTACCACAGAAAAAAATAACCGGTTATGCCATCGACTTGAAAAACATGAATAACATCGATGGCTTTTTAACCCAAGAGTACAGTAAAAGTTTTCGGGCCAATATCCGCCGGTTAAAAAAGCGATTCGAAGACTGTTTTACGGTAAGCTATCAAATGTTTTTCGGCAGCATCTCAAAAGACGATTACAATTACTATATGGACAAGCTCCACAAAATGCTCTCCATTAGATTTGACCAAAGAAACGAAAGCAACGACATACTCAATAATTGGGACTTTTACCTAGAAAGCACTTATAACATGGTGCTTGAAAAGAAGGCTTCCATATTTGTGATTTACGAAAATAATATTCCGGTGCATGTTTGTATAAACCATCATTTTAACAATATTTTATTCGTTTCCATCCCTTCTTACGATATTGATTATTCAAAATTTGCATTAGGCAATATCTCCATTTATAAATTACTGGAATGGGCTTTAAATAACAACTATTTAATGCTCGATATGGCCTACGGCACCTTGGAGTACAAAAGACGTTGGAGCAATTTAATCTACGATTTTGAACACCACATTATTTATGACAAAAGCAAATTTGGCCAAGTACTAGCGAGCACTCTGGAAGTCAATAAAATTCAGTTTAAAAACATACTAAAACGCTATGGCATTGATGAGTATGTTAAAAAACTGAAAGCCTTAAAAAACAGGAAAAACACATTTCCTGAAGAGGTAAGTTACACAATTGAAGAAGATTTAGAAACATCGACAAACAACCTTGAACCAATAGACATCTACTCAAAGGAACATGCGTCCATCAAAAAAATAGTTTTCGAGTTTTTGTATGCCAAAAAAGCGCACATAGACGAACTTAAATTGTTTAAGGGTGAAACACCTAACACATTTGTAATTGACTACAAAAACAAAACGCACCTTGTAGCTGTTATACCAACCCCATAAATCTAATTATCTGACAATTTATCGATTATTATAAAAATTGAACAAAATTAAACAGATATTTACACTAATTAACTTAACCTTTTCTGTA
The DNA here is from genome assembly GCA_040429635.1 of Tamlana crocina. Taxonomy (NCBI): domain Bacteria; kingdom Pseudomonadati; phylum Bacteroidota; class Flavobacteriia; order Flavobacteriales; family Flavobacteriaceae; genus Tamlana; species Tamlana crocina. Next base: position 2,320,172 of record CP158972.1, read on the forward strand.
TGAATATTTTAAACGAGGTACTTGAACTTAGTCAACCTGTTGACGAGGTAACTTCATTAGACTCCAAAACTTTCAAAAATAAATATTTTAACAAAAAGCCCGTATTAATTAAAGGTATGGCCAAAGATTGGGGTGCTACCAAAACATGGGATTTAGATTTCTTTTTAAAACTAAAAAATGAAAAAGAAGTCGATTTGCTTTCCGGAAACTTTATACAGGACGATAATCGGTATAAAAAATCGTCATTTCAGTCGTTCATACAGAAGTTAAAAGATGCCGAGGAGAAACAGGAAGACATAAAAGACTACCTGACCACTATGGATATTTTTAAATATTTCCCAGACCTTAAAAATGATATCGACTTTTCATTTTTTGAAAATCATGTTGATATTAACGATGTTACTGCTTGGATTGGCCCTAAAGGAACCGTTTCGGGTTTCCACAACGATACAGGAAAAAACATGTATGCCCAAATTAAAGGCAAAAAGATGTTTATTATTGTTTCGCCAAAAGACAATAAAAAAATGTATGCCAGTTCAAAGTACATTAACGGTGGTGAAGCCAGTGAGGTAGATATCAATAATTATAACGCTGAAAAATTCCCTAATTTCAAAAAAGCCCGATTTATAAAGGTAATATTAGAACCAGGCGATGTCCTGCACGTACCATCTAAGTGGTGGCACTACGTACAATCGTTGGATACCTCTATCAGCATTAGTGATTTTGGATTTTCAAACTTCGAAATGTTTAAAATCAGAGCCGTTGACTACCTGCACAGAAGAGGATATTACAAATCTAAAAACTGCTTTTGCTGCGGTAAATAACCTCATATGTTTCCACAGAAAATCAAAAAAATTTACAAGTCCGTCATAATCGCATTGGTTTTGATACCAAATGTTTTTGTGATGGTATTTGGCATAGAGAGCTTCCCTTACACTTGCGCTCCTATGTTTGGGCATTATATTGATGATAACACCAACTTGTACCTACTTAAGTTTGAAGGAGTAAAAGATTCCATAGCCACCGACCTTACCGACTATTACGGTAAGCCCGATGAATTTTTTATCAGACATTTTTTTAGCAAAGTTTATGGTTCTTCAGAAGACATCTCCCCTTTTACCGATAAATTATCTGAAAGCCCGGAAGCCTTTCAAAATAGAATGGATGAGTTTTTTAATGATTTTACCGAAAGCATTTCTGTTGAACACAACCTGTCTTTTGACAAAATTGTATTGAGTGCAGTAAAAGTGAACCACAATCGGGAACCACAATCTGGACCAAAAACCATTGGACATTTTGATACGAAAACCAAAAGCTACGTTTCAGCTTACCAAACATCAAAATAACATATGCAATCAGTTATTATAAAAATACTTTTCGTAATTGAGCTCTTTACCAAAAACCCACTTAGTATCTTAAGGATAACCCTCCCTTTTTTATTCACAAAAAAAATACTCGAAAATTTTGGCTATGGTTTTTATTCTGAATTTGATGCTTCATACTCGCTTTCAAAAACTTGGTTTTTGAATATGCTACCCGATGCATTATTTACACTAAGTCAAAATGAATTCAATCTTATAAAATACGCCATCCTAGTTGCTGGTATCTGTGCCGTAATTGGCTTTTTGGGCAGATTAAGCTTGTTTTTTCTTGCCATAGTTGGTTTTACTGTTTTCGGAATGGGAGAAGGCTATGGTCTTTTTGACCACCATATGTCACTGCCCTGTCAAGTTATTTTCGCCTTAGCCTTGGTGCCGGGGTCGATGAGAATCTCCATTGACCATTGGATTGTTGGTTTTTTCAAACAAAAAGAAGCTCAAAACATGACTCCAAATTGGGGCACCAATCTTATTTTACTGCTTTTAGTATTGACCTATTTTTCGGCAGGCATTTCAAAATTGCGATACGGTCATGGTATCAAGTGGCTTAACGGATCAACACTAAGTTTCTACTTAAACGAACATACCGATTCCTTTAAAAATGGAGACAAACAATTAGTGTTTTCAGACAACCAAACTGAACCAGAACAATTATGGAAGGACGAATTTGGATTTGTGGCCCATACTTACGGTAATTACCAAACCGTTAAAAAATGGAACAATATTGCGCAGTATATTACAGATAACAAATTTTTAATTATCTTATTATCAGTTGGATCCTTGCTTTTTGAACTTTTAGGCTTTGTGGTGTTTATCAACAGTAAATATCGAAATATTTATTTGGTTTCGGCCATTATTTTCCACATGTCAATAGGTCAATTAATGGGTATTTCATTCAGACAATATCGTTTAATATGCTTTTGTTTAATTGATTGGCACTCCATTTTCAAATACGTGATGGGTCTAGTTAATGAAATTGATTTTGTAAAACGCCTAAACTTAAAACCGAGCAATCAGTAAAATTATGAAACGGTTAATTGGAAAAATAATACTGTATGCCTTTTTAATCTGTCTTTGTTTAGAAGGACTGGTACGTGTTTTGCATTTGTACCAACAATACCCGCCGTATGAAATTAACGAACTGAATGTCGAGGTAAATACTCCAAACCAAAACGGCTACTACGTAACAGGTAACCGCCGTATGAACTTTGCCCAATATCACATAAACAGTTCTGGGTTTAACTCGTACCGAGAATTTACCCCTAATGAAAAAGATATCGAAATAGCCCTGATAGGCGATTCGTTTATCGAAGGGTTTCACCAAAACTTCTATGAATCTACAGGAAAGAAAATTGAAGATTTATTGAATAACAAAGTAAAGGTTTTTGAATACGGTTATTCGGGCTACGATTTGGCCGACCAACTTCATTTAATCAAAGCGTATAAAGACCAATTTCAGTATATAGATTACACTTTCATTTACATGAAATTTTATACTGATTTGGAAAGGGGCGAATACAAGCCCAACCATTTCCGTGTTAACCTTCAAAACAGATTGGTTTACAAAATAAAAGACAACATTAAACTACTCACTTACGCCCAAAACATTGGAGTATTTAGAGCTTTTTTGCGATTAAAAAATACTTTGACGGGGCACAGTAACGAAGAAAGAGAATATGTTGACGACCACGCTTCTGAAGAAGACACCAAAACCTATTTAGAAAACTTTAAAACCCTAACTAGCACATTTCCGGTCGACAAAAACAAAACGATTTTTCTTCTTAATTCCGAAAAAACGAGTGACCTATTTTTAAAACATTGCGATTCAATTGGGTACAAGTATTTAGACTTCGGCCCCGCTATGAAAGCCTCCAAAAAACCAACAACGCTAATCTACGATCAGCATTGGAATAACCACGGACGTAATATTTTGGCTTCGGTAATAGCTGAATACTTAAAAAAACAATAAAGTTGACTTACAGGCGAGAATCAATTTTCTTGATGTAGTCAGCCACCACAGAGGCTATAATGGTTCGCCCCCTATCATTCCAGTGTCTATCGTAAATCAAAATGGTAGGCTTGGTTTCTTTTTCAAAAGCTGGTCCAAAATCTAAATATTTATAACCCATTTTATCACAGTGTTCAATAAACAAAGGGCTGGTTTTGCGCTTATCCAATAAAAAGGTATTCTTTTCCTTATTGAAACCATAACGCCCCACAACCGCTTTGAAATTATCTAAATACTCCAACGCCAACTTATACTCCTCTTCAGGACCGGGCTCCTCTTCTCCATTATTTTGTGGCCTTTTACCGTATATCATATTTTTAACCACATCAAAAAGGCCAATGCCATTAGCATATTTTAATAATCGTATATAATTTTTTATTTTGAATTTAAAGGTGTGCTTTAAATTCACCAAAGCATGGTCAGGCTTTATTTCACGCCTTTTAAAATCATTTTCAAACTTCATGTATATAAAAACATGATCAATCAGGTCGAAATCTTTTTTATATGAATTTAAAATATGTAATTGATCAGACATATCATCCCCCCTCGGCCATACTCGCAAACCCCTATATTTTTAATTAAATTGTTTTCAATCTTTTTGCCGGTGGAATCGTAATAATGCTGATTAACCCCCTCAATGAATGAATCACCTATTAACGCAATTTCAATTTTATCGGCCGATGGCGTAAACTCACGATAAGAGTTAAAGCCCGATTTGTTGATTCTGAATTCGCAAAAATTCATCCTTCGGTTTCCCGTAACCGAAAAGCCAACTTGACCGGGAACAGTTTTTTGGATACCGTACTCGTCTATGAACAAATGCAACGGAACATCATTATACAAATGAAAAACACGCACCAGCCCTTCAAGCGCTAAAAGTACTAGCACTATATATAAGCCGATTTTCAGTACAAACTTTTTCATTGTGTTTAAAACTGGAAGTAAATAAACGACCTATCAACACCATCGTCATAAAATAGCATCATCAATAATATAATAATGGTGTAAACGGCAAACCTCAAATATTTCGATTTAAACTTAAACGGCGAACGCTCATCCCTTCTCATTCGGTACTCATACAAAACGAACGCGGCCATAAGCAAATAATAATCAATCATACGGTACCCTTGTGGATTCATGTATTCAGCATAAGAAAAATTTGAAAAAATATGCTCTATAAACCCGAAAGCACTCGTTATGGATTCCGATCTAAAAAAGATACGCGAAAACGTAACGATACCAAATGTTAGCAGGAGCTGTCCTATTTCAATTAATGATGGGAAAAAGGAATTTTCGCCAACCACGCTGTTTTTGTAAATGGTATTTCTACCCATTAAAAACACCGGAATAAAAGCTACCGCATGGAATGCTCCCCAAAAAATAAAGGTCCAATTGGCACCATGCCAAAAACCACTCACCAAAAAAATGATAATAATGTTTCTTACCGATTTTAACTTACTAACACGTGATCCACCTAACGGAATATAAATATAGTGACGAAACCATGTTGACAGAGACACGTGCCATCGCTGCCAATATTCGGCTACATTTCTCGAAAAATGCGGAAACCTAAAGTTAGACATCAATTCAATACCAAAAAGCTTTGCGGTGCCGATAGCGATATCGGAGTAACCACTAAAATCACCATACACTTGAAAGCTAAACATGGTAACACCCAAAATCAATGTTGAAGCCGGATAGCTAGAGTAATTGGCGAAAATATCATCTACCATGGGCGCCAATGAATCTGCAATCACTATCTTTTTAAACAATCCCCACAATATCAACTTTAAGCCACCAACCGCTTGGTTATAGTCGAAAGTGCGTTTATTAAGTATTTGCGACAATAAATTGGAGGCTCGTTCAATAGGCCCCGCAACCAACTGAGGGAAAAAGCTAACAAAAGCAGCAAATGATAAAAAGTCGGTGGTTGGCTTGAGTCGTTTATAATAAATGTCGAACGAGTAGGACATTGTCTGGAAGGTGTAAAACGATATACCTACAGGAAGCAACACTTGCAAAGTCCAAGTGCTTTTTATGTTGTAACCAAACATGGTAAACATATCTACCCATGAATCCACAAAAAAGTTGAAATATTTAAAAAAGCCTAAAAGCCCTACGTTAAAAAAGACACTAACCCAAAGCCATCTTCTTCTTTTTTTCTTTTCTTGATGGCGGTCTATAGCAAGTCCCACCAAATAATCGACTACTGTACTCAAAAGGATTAACGACAGAAACCTCCAGTCCCACCATCCGTAAAACACATAACTTGAAACGAGCAATAGGACATTCTGCCCCTTTAAGGTCTTCTTTAGTACAAACCAATACAGTAAGAAAACAAATACTAAGAATATAAAAAACTCCAGTGAGTTGAATACCATTGGAAGAGAGGGTTTGGTTAGTAATATTATTAATAGCTGTATATACAAACATCTTAAAACGACTTAACATTGTCAAAAAAAATCTTTGAAATGCATTTTAATCTACCTGATTGTAGCGCACAAAAAAAGCCCTTTGATTAAAGGACTTTTAATTGATATTTAGGATTTCTTTATTTTTACAAATCGTTAAATATAGAATGCATCAAACGTTTTTTATCATTAATGCTTTCCTCTAAAGAAATCATGGTTTCGGTTCTGTAAACACCTTCAATATCATCCAAAAGGAAAATAACCTCTTTGGCATGTTCTGTACTTCTTGCTCGAATTTTACAGAAAATATTGAATTTACCGGTAGTAATATGCGCCACCGTTACAAAAGGAATTTCATTGATACGCTCTAAAACAAACTTAGTTTGGGATGTGTTGTTTAAATACACTCCAACATAGGCAATAAACGAATACCCTAATTTTTTATAATCTAACATTAAAGAAGACCCTTTTATGATTCCGGATTCCTCCATTTTTTTTACACGAACATGCACTGTACCAGCAGATATTAATAATTTCTTTGCGATGTCCGTAAACGGAATTCTTGTATTATCAATCAGCATATCTAAAATTTGATGATCAATTTCGTCTAATTTAATTTTCCCCATAATTAACTTTTCTTAAATAAAGACCAAAAATAATACATTTTCATTAAAAATAACACGCAAACCATATGCTTTATTCCGATATTAATGAAGTTTTTTTATTTTTTATCATCACGAAAACGTTTTCGCTGTCTATTTTCAGCAATTCTCCTGTTACTGTTTTTACTTCATTACCCTGAACGTCAATCTCTTTATGACCAAAAAAATTATTTAAATCCCCAATTTCAACCACTTTGGGGATAAATTGAATTCTCCCCTCTATTAATCGTTCCTGAAATTGAATAGCCACATCATGTTTTTCGACTCCAATTTTAGCGTTTCGAATTATAACATCAAAAAAGCACTTCTCGTTTTCTGGAATATCGAAATATGCCTCATATAACTGTCCGGTTATTTTATTATTGGAGATATATTGTAACGACGTTAAATACGATATATATATGAGCTCACGTGTTTTTTCCCTTCCGTAATCACCAGGATAATGCCCCGCCTCAAAAAGAATAGTCGGTACATTTTCAGACTGAAACGTATCCCCAACACAATTTAAGTTAAAAGCATCATCGTAAACCCCCACATGGCTTGGTATCAGTTCCTGTAAAAACCGGTTCATTTCTGCAATAATTTCCATTGAGACTTTTCGGTTTTCCGTAACCGTACAACCCTCATCTTGCGCTGGGGATAAAAAGGACACTATAGCCGATTTATTGCGCTTTCCGACACTAAAAATAGTACGTTGCCCATGCAGGTTATAGCAAAAATGAGGTTTAAAGCTATTAAAAACAGCCCTTAACACCTTGCTCTCTGGTTGAGTAAGATTTTGCGCATCTCTATTCAAATCAATTTCATTAGCGTTCACCCGAGTATAAGCCTCGGCGCCATCCGGATTTAAAATAGGAATGACATACAGTGTACAGCTCTCTAAGATATCGTTTACGCCAGATGAATTGGCCAATAAAGTGTTTAACAAATCAAACAACGCCTTGGTGGTGGTCGATTCGTTACCGTGCATTTGAGACCACATCAACACGCGCTTTTTACCTGTACCTATTTTTAAACCATAAATAGGTTTACCCAAAACCGACTGACCAATAGTTTCACGCCAAACGGAATTATCAAATTTTTCGAGTAGAGGCTCAATATGTTTATTGGTAATGTAACGGTGACTTAACGCCAGTTCTTTATGTTTTTTAAAAAGGCTTTTAAGGGCTTCTATTTTCATGTTTTTTATTTGTCACAAATGTAAACAAATAGAATTTTACAAATGTAAACAAGGTTTTTTATTCATTTGTTTACTTTATTAAACAAGAAAATTCACTCCCCTAAACACTCTATCGCCAAAAATCTTAGTGCATTTACAAAATACATTTAAAATATTTGTTTTCAGCATTTTATAAACTAAAATGTAAACATAAGGTTTAGCTTAAATAGTGGTTTAATTCAATATTTTTTTGAAATCAAAGGCAAATGATTACATTTGTAACACCAATAATCTTAACTAAAAGTTTACAATGATAAACAATGAAGATTTTATTGAAAGACTCCAAAAAGTCATTGATTACTATGGAGAATCTGCCTCTTCTTTCGCTGAAAAGATAGGTGTTCAACGTTCCAGTATTTCCCATATTTTATCTGGCAGAAACAAACCGAGTTTAGATTTTATTTTAAAAGTACTGCACACCTTCCCCGATGTTGACCTTTATTGGCTATTTAACGGAAAAGGATATTTTCCTTCTGAAACCACCAAAAACGAAAAAGCACAAAACAATATTCCGGATAAAGCTGTCGCCCCGTCGGCACCCCCTCAAACCAACCGTCAAATAGAAATCGAAAACAACGAAGGCAAGTCCATTGAACGTATTGTTATTTTTTATTCGGACGGAACGTTCAAAAATTTCAAGAATTAATCAGCCGTTCACTACATTTGCCTAAAAATTTAATGTTATGCGCTTTTTACCTTTTGTTGCCTGCTTGCTCTTATTTAATTGCTATGAATCCCAAAGAAATTGCCAGGATTTTAAAACCGGTAACTTTTACAGCGAAGTAGAGATTGAAGGCACCGTTTACAAATCGGTATTTGAGCGCAGCGGAAGCCTTCAGGTTGAGGTTTACGACAACAAAATAGATTCTGCTCAATTGCGTTGGATTAACGATTGCGAAGTGATTTTTAAAACCATCAATCCGAAAAACATGGCCGAAAGAAAGGATGTACACCTTAAAATCCTAACCACAACCGATTCATCCTACACCTATGAATATTCATATGTTGGGGAGTCGAAAAAACAAAAAGGCGTTGCCTATCGCGCTGAATAAATTTTAATCAAAAGGGTAAAGAAAATACTCTACAAGGTTGAATTTTAATTCTCTTTCGGGCGTTAATTCATAAGTCAAGAAAATTTCGCCCCAATATTCACCATCCGAAAAATCGGCAATAATCCATTTGTGATTTAGCATCTTTACGGTATTGATCATCATTTTCCGGCCTTCGCTGGCTGCATAAGGCACAATGGGGTGCTGCCCTTTTACTTCATTTAACTTGTAAAGTTCGTCTTTTATAAAAGGAATCAGTTCATCAATATTATAGCCATCGTTTTCAAAATAACTGATAGCATCTTCATTTCTGTATAAATTGAAGTGTGAGAGTTCCAAAATCTCATCTTGAAGAACTGCAACTGAGTCTTTATATTTTTTGGATAAATCTTTGTACGTACCTAGCTTTTGGTTCATATCCTCAAAAACACGTTTGGAATTCATGAACTGGAAAAGTACCAGCAATACCGAAAACACAAAAAGATACATGAATATTTTTTGTTTCATCCTTTAAATTTATATTGTGATTTGTAATTCGTCATAAGCCAAAAATACATTTTCAGGCAATGCTTTTTCAACTTCTTCATGAAATCCCAAAAGATGACTGATATGTGTTAAATACGCCTTTTCAGGTTTTACCTGTTCTATAAACCGCAAAGCCTCCTCTAAATTGAAATGAGAACGGTGCGGCGTGGTTCGCAACGCGTTTACCACCAAAACCTTCAAGCCTTTCAATTTTTCAACTTCCGCATCTTCTACCGTTTTCATATCAGTTAAATACGCAAAATCCTTAAACCGAAACCCAAACACCTGTAAATCGGCATGCTTACCCTCTATAGGAACAACTTTTAATCCATTCAGATCAAATGGCTGGTTTGTTATAATATTTTCTTCAACGCTGGGTGCGCCTGGGTATTTATTTTCGGTTTCAAAAAAATAATGGAATCGTTTTTTAATTTCTTTCAGTACCCTTTTATGAGCATAAATAGGAACATCGCCTTGCCGAAAGTAAAACGGACGGATATCATCCAAACCCAAAACATGGTCGGAATGCTCATGCGTAAACAAAATACCATCTATTTTGTTGCAATTAGCCCTGAGCATTTGGTATCGAAAATCCGGACCGCAATCTATCACGTACGTAAAGTTGTCCCATTCCACCAAAACAGAAACCCGAAGTCGCTTATCGCGCGGATCTTTGCTCAGGCAAACAGGGTGGTCGCTCCCAATAATGGGGATTCCTTGCGAAGTACCCGTACCAAGAAAGGTAATTTTCAAAATATCGTAATTTTTAGCCAAAAATAAGGTTATTTTTTCGTTTGAAATAGTAATTTAATATCTTTACTTTTTATTGAATTTAACCTGAAAAGCATGGAGATTACTACAAAAGGAGATAAAGAGTTTGATGATATCCCATCGTTAAAATCTAAGGCATTGCGCATCAACCTAAACGAAAATATTTACGGTACATTTGCCGAAATTGGAGCCGGACAAGAAACTTGCCGGCATTTTTTTAGGGCCGGAGGTGCTTCTGGAACTATCGCCAAGGCGATGTCTGCCTACGATAAGGATTTTAGTGACGCTATTTACGGCGCTGAGGACGACGGTCGCTATGTAACACAGCCCCGTTTACGCAAAATGCTGGCCCATGAAATGAATCTCATTGAAACCAGGCTAACCCGTGAAAAAAACCCGAACAAAATATTTTTCACGTACGCGAACACAGTAGCCACTATCGATTTTGCCAAACAGTTTAAAGGTCATGGCTGGGTAGGCATTCGTTATCAAGTTGAAGCCGGAGGCGATTATAACGAAATAATCCTTCACCTTCGTTTTAAGGAAACCGATGCTAGACTGCAACAAGAAACTTTAGGTATACTTGGCACCAATCTTATTTACGGTGCTTTTTACAAGTATAATGAGCCAAAAAAATTACTGCGCTACCTCTACGATCATTTGGATAAAGACCAACTGGAAATAGACACCATAAATTTTGCAGGCCCTGTTTTTAAAAATGTGGACAACCGATTAATGAGTTTGCAATTGGTTAAAAACGGTATGACCGATGCGGTAATGTTTGGCCCCGATGGCACCAACGTATTACCCGCTAAGGTTTTCTACAAAAAGAATATTTTGGCACTTCGCGGAAGCTTTAGGCCTGTAACCAAAGTGAATATGGAAATGTATGAGAAATCATACCAAATGTTCATCAAAGAAAATAAGGTAGACAAGGATAAAACGGTTACGGTTTTTGAAATTACGCTATCCAACCTAAGGGCTGAAGGAGAGATTGATGAACAGGATTTCATTGATAGAGCAGATTTGTTATGCTCTCTAGGGCACTCGGTTATGATATCCAACTTCCAGGAATACTTCAAGGTGGTTGAATACTTCTCCAACTACACGAAAGCCCGAATGGGACTTGCCATGGGTGTTAGTAATTTGATTGAAATTTTTGATGAAAAATATTATCGTCACATTAGCGGAGGTATTCTGGAAGCTTTTGGCAAATTATTCTTTAAAGATTTAAAAGTGTACTTGTACCCCATGCTCGACCCCGAAACTGGAGAACTTATTAATAGTGAAAATTTAAAAGTGTATCCGCGAATGAAAGAGTTGTACAAATTCTTTAAGTACAACGGAAAGGTACTCGATATTAAAGATTACGACTCAGATATAATGAATATATTCTCTCGAGAAATTTTACGAATGATTTCTGAAGGAGAAGTTGGCTGGGAAGACATGGTTCCTGAAGGCGTTGCTGAACTGATTAAGGATTACCGACTTTTCGGCTACACACGAAAGCCGCTCACCCTAAGCAGGCGTAGAAAATAAAACAACAAAAAAAGCTACTTAAAAAGTCTTGAATATTGTCAGTTTGAGCGCAGTCGAAAACATTAGCATATTGATTTTTAATGCATTTCGACTACGCTTAATGTGACAAACAGGTACAATTTAAACTTTAAAGACCTCTTTTTCACACTATCATTCATTAACTAGCTTTCCAATATTTGGGCTGCGTGGTCTTTTGTTTTAACCTTATCAATAACACGCTCTACTACTCCGTTTTCATCAATTAGAAATGTTTTTCTGTGGATGCCGTCAAACTCGCGCCCCATAAATTTCTTAGGCCCCCAAACGCCAAATGCATTGATTACCTCTTTGTCTTCATCAGCCAATAACGGAAACGGAAAATCATATTTATTTTTAAAATTAGACTGTCGTTTCTGGCTATCGGCACTCACTCCTAATAGTTCATACCCTTCACCTTGTAAGGCTTTATAGTTATCCCTTAAGTTACAAGCTTCGTTGGTACAGCCAGGTGTACTGGCCTTGGGATAAAAAAACACAATTAACTTTTTTCCTTTATAATCACTTAGTGAAACTATGTTTCCTTGTTCATCCTTTACCGAAAAATTTGGCACGGCATCACCTTGCTTTAATGTATTCATAGTATTAACTTTGGTTTTTCACAAATGTACAATTTATGACCAAGACAGAGAAGGTTGAATTTGTTATAAAAACCTTAAACGAACTCTATCCCGAAATTCCCATTCCGTTAGACCACAAAGACTCTTACACATTACTGATTGCCGTATTAATGTCGGCACAAAGTACCGATGTGCGCGTAAACCAGATTACACCACTGCTTTTTGAAAAGGCCGACAACCCTCACGACATGGTAAAACTTTCGGTTGATGAAATTCGCGACATTATTAAACCTGTTGGCTTATCGCCAATGAAAAGCAAGGGCATCTACGGTTTATCAAAAATTCTTATTGAAAAACACAACGGTGAAGTACCCCAGAGTTTTGAGGCCTTGGAGGCGCTTCCTGCTGTGGGGCACAAAACGGCCAGTGTGGTAATGTCGCAAGCCTTTGGTGTACCCGCTTTTCCAGTCGATACGCACATTCACAGACTGATGTTTCGTTGGAACTTGAGCAACGGTAAAAACGTCAACCAAACTGAAAAGGATGCCAAACGCTTATTTCCAAAAGAACTTTGGAACGATTTGCACCTTCAGATTATATGGTACGGGAGGGAATATTCGCCGGCAAGAGGCTGGGATTTGGAAAAGGACATCATTACCAAAACCATTGGCAGGCAATCTGTAATTAACGAATACCATAAAACAAAAAAGCCCTGATTTTTCAATCAGGGCTTTCATAAACTCAATTTTGAAGTGCTTCAAACTTCAAATTATTACAACTTATAACACTTAAAGCCTTAGAATAGTTTAGAAGAAAATTAACCGTTTCTTCCTTCGGTTGTAATTTTTCTATTTTATTAATAGAATTCTCAGAGTAAAGTTTTGCCATTTTATCAATTTAAGGGTTAATTCAAATCAATAACGCAACAAAAATTACTTTATTGTATTTTAATTCGTCAAAACGATATTATGTTTATCAATTATTTTTCTCAAGTTGATCAAAGCATAACGCATACGCCCTAAAGCCGTGTTAATGCTCACCCCTGTCCTATCCGATATTTCCTTAAAACTCATATCGTTATAAATACGCATCAGCAGCACTTCTTTTTGGTCTTCGGGCAATTCTTCAACCAAGCGGCGAACATCATTTTCAACCTGTTCTTTTATAATACTCTTTTCAGCATTCAATGAGGAATCGCTCAGCACAGAAAAAATACTGAATTCACCGGCATTATCAAATTTGGGCATTCTGTTATTTTTTCTAAAATAATCAATAACCAAATTGTGCGAAATACGCATTACCCAAGGCAAAAACTTACCTTCTTCATTATACGACCCTCGCTTAAGGGTACGTATCACTTTAATAAAGGTATCCTGAAAAATGTCTTCAGCGACATCTTTATCGTAAACTTTCGAATAAATAAAACTGTAAACTTTTTGTTTATGCCTAACAATTAAGGTCTCAAGAGCTGTTTCGTTGCCCTTAATATAGCTACTTACCAAAGCAGCATCGGTAATAAGTTCGTGTTGCATAATATTTACTTTTAGTGCATAGAAACAAAGGCTTCTTAGCTTGGGGTTAAATGTTTAAAAGTAAAATTATGCTATAGGCAGAAATTGATTTAATGGCTATTATCTTCCCAAAGATAACAACAATCGTTCCTAAAAAACAAAAATTAATGATTATTTTTAACGTTTCGTTAAGCAATATTGCATTTTTTATGCTCGGTTCGTTATGCTATCTTTGCAGGATTATTGCCTTTAAAACCCATGAATACTAGCATTTCTGAAGTAAACCCCAAAGAAAACATCATCATAAAAGGTGCAAAACTGCACAACCTTAAAAATATTGATGTTGTTATACCCCGAAATAAATTAGTGGTGATTACGGGTCTTTCCGGCTCGGGAAAATCCAGTTTGGCGTTCGACACGCTTTATGCGGAAGGCCAGCGTCGTTACGTTGAAAGTTTATCGAGTTACGCCAGGCAATTTTTAGGTAGACTGAACAAACCAAAAGTCGATTATATAAAAGGTATTGCACCGGCCATTGCCATTGAACAAAAGGTGAATTCCACCAACCCGCGTTCAACCGTTGGTACGACAACCGAGATTTATGATTATTTAAAACTATTGTTCGCCAGAATCGGAAAAACCTATTCGCCCGTTTCTGGTGATGAAGTTAAAAAAGATACGGTTACCGATGTTTTAAACTACCTAAAATCATTCCCCGAAAGGGCAAAATTGTTGCTGCTCTCTCCCATATATTTGGAAGAAGGCCGCAGCATGGAAAACAAAATCAAAACTCTGTCACAGCAAGGCTATGCCAGACTGAAGGTGAACGGCGACGTTTTAAGGATTGACGAAATAGAATCGGTTTCTGAAAAAGACGAGGTGTTGTTGGTAGTTGATAGGATCATTACCAAAGACGACGAAGATTTCTTCAACCGGTTGGCCGATTCCATTCAAACTGCTTTTTTTGAAGGCAAAGGCGAATGTTTTATTGAAACCCTATCAGACCGAAAACAGCGGCAATTCAGTAATAAATTTGAATTGGATGGCATTAATTTCCTGGAACCGAATGTACATTTGTTCAGTTTCAACAACCCTTATGGCGCCTGCCCAAAATGCGAAGGTTATGGAGATATTATTGGAATTGACGAAGATTTGGTGATTCCCAACACAGGGCTTTCGGTTTACGAAAACGCTATTTTTCCGTGGCGTGGCGAAAGCATGAGTTGGCATAAAGACCAATTGGTGAACAATTCCCATAAATTTGATTTCCCCATTCATAAGCCCTATTTTCAGTTGAGTGCCGAACAAAAACAATTGATTTGGGATGGCAATAAATATTTTGAAGGCTTAAATTCCTTTTTTGAAGAACTGGAGGCCAAGGCATACAAAATACAAAACCGGGTGATGTTGTCGCGCTACCGCGGAAAAACAAAATGCAAAGCCTGCAACGGAAAACGCTTGCGCCCCGAAGCCAATTATGTTAAAATTGCGGGTGCCACCATTACCGATTTAGTGGAAATGCCGCTGAGCAAACTGGCGAGTTTCTTCAAACAATTGGAATTGAACGATTACGACACCAAAATTGCCGACCGATTACTGAAAGAAATTAATAACCGCCTCTCATTTTTAGCCAATGTAGGTTTGGATTATTTAACACTAAACCGAAAATCGAATACGCTTTCGGGTGGTGAAAGTCAGCGCATCAATCTGGCCACATCGTTGGGTAGTAGTTTGGTGGGCTCGATGTATATTTTAGATGAACCTAGTATAGGCTTGCATCCCAAAGACACAGAACGGTTGATTTCGGTATTGAAATCATTGCGCGATTTGGGCAATACCGTTATTGTGGTTGAGCATGATGAAGATATTATGAAAGCCGCCGACACCATTATAGACATAGGTCCCGAAGCGGGGACTTTTGGTGGCAGCGTGGTGGCCGAAGGCAGTTTTACCGACATTTTGGCTTCCAACTCCCTAACCGCCCGATACCTCAATGAAGATTTGAACATTGAAGTGCCACAGGCCAAAAGAACATCAAAATATTACGTGGATGTTATTGGCGCTCGTGAAAACAACCTGAAAAATATCGATGTACGTTTTCCTTTGGGAATGCTTACCGTGGTTACGGGTGTTTCTGGTAGTGGAAAAAGTACTTTGGTAAAAAAGATACTATTTCCGGCATTACAAAAAGAACTCACCGATTTTGGCGACAAACCAGGGCAGTTTTCAAAATTGGATGGGAATTTCAAAAACATCCAACACATCGAGTTTGTTGACCAAAACCCTATTGGGCGGTCGTCACGATCTAACCCGGTGACCTATATAAAAGCTTATGATGATATACGGGCACTGTTCTCAAAACAAAAATTGAGCAAAATTCGAAACTACCAAGCCAAGCATTTTTCATTTAATGTGGATGGCGGACGCTGTGAAACTTGCAAAGGCGAGGGCGAAGTTACCATTGAAATGCAATTTATGGCCGATGTGCATTTAGAGTGCGATACCTGTAAAGGCAAACGCTTTAAAAAAGAAGTTCTGGAAGTCACTTTTGCCGACAAAAGTATCGACGACGTTTTAAACCTCACCATTGATGATGCCATTTTATTTTTTGAAAAAACTGAACAAACCAAAATAAAAAATAAACTTCAGCCATTGCAAGATGTTGGGCTAGGCTATGTTACTTTAGGGCAAAGCTCCTCTACCCTTTCAGGAGGGGAAGCCCAACGTATTAAACTCGCCACCTTTTTGGGTAAAGGAAGTAACAAAGAAAGAGCCCTTTTCATATTTGATGAACCCACAACTGGGCTTCATTTTCATGACATCCAAAAACTATTGAAATCGTTTAACGCCTTAATTGAAAAAGGGCACTCTATTATAGTTGTTGAGCACAATATTGATTTAATAAAATGTGCCGACCATATTATAGATTTAGGGCCCGAAGGGGGCGAAAATGGCGGAAATCTTGTAGCCTCAGGTACTCCCGAAGAAATAGTAAAGTGCAAATCTTCAGAAATTGGAAGGTATTTAACCCCGAAACTTAATTAGGACTAGCGTTTCTTTTGCCACGGAAAATTCACGTACCTACCTTTAACAGGATAAGATCTGTTACTTGTAATATTATTGAACACCAAAGCTACAACCAACAAGATAAGCGTTCCGGTTAGCACCGGCGCCAAAACATACCAATACCCCAAACTCTGAATTTTTTCTCCACCGATAACTGCTATTAGGGCTGCTGCTCCACCGGGCGGATGCAATGTTTTGGTGTACTGCATCACAACAATGGAAAGGCCTACCGCCAACGAAGCCGCTAACCACAAAATATCTGGGAATAATTTTGCCACACTCACACCTATAATCGCTGAAATAATATGTCCGCCAATTAAATTTCTGGGCTGTGCCAACGGACTTTGTATTTCCCCATAAATCAATACGCTTGAAGCTCCAAACGAACCTATTAAAAACAAACTTTCTACCTCTGGCAAGAAACGAGATTGTGTTATGGCTATTAAGCCTATGCCCATAAACGCACCAATAAAAGACCAAAACTTTTCTTTGTAATCTACCAAGGTTTCCTTGTATAAAATGTATTTAGAAAGACGAATGGTTCTATTTATCTTCTGTTTTATCATAGATATTTTTTGCAATATTATAGAATATCAACACGATTTTCACCTTAAATAATTGAATGATTCTAATTTATAATTGAAATAAAATCAAGCATCAATCCTTTACAAAATTGTAGTTTTGTCAAATGGAAATAAAGTATTTCAAACTCATAAAAACCATTGCCGAAGAAGGAAGTTTGGCCAACTCTACTTCAAAATTGTTTTTGACCCAGTCTGCCTTAAGCCATCAACTAAAAGAATTGGAACTGCAATTGGGCTTTAAAGTATTTTTTAGGGCCCGCAATAAATGGACGCTAACCGAAGAGGGCACGGAACTTTACCATATAGGTAACAATGTGCTTGAAAGCATTGAAAAAGGTTTAGATAACATAAAGCAAATACAAACAAAATCTACCGGTTCCATAAAGGTAAGCACCGAGTGTTTCTCGTTTTACCATGGTTTTCCTCATTTTATTCAAAAAATGGGGAGGCTGTACCCCGAAATTAATATTGAATTGATTTTGGAATCCACCCATCAGCCCATTGAAAAATTACAATCTAAAGAAATTGATGCAGCAATTGTTACCTCAAAACCCACAGACAAGAATCTAATAGGTTTCAAGTTTTTCGAAGATGAAATTTTCGCCATTATGCACAAAGAAAATACTTTGAATGACAAAAAATACTTAGCCGCAGACGATTTTACCAACCAGCATTTAATCATCCACTCCTACCCGCTTGAAACCGTATCGGTTCACGAACAATTTTTAAAACCCAATAAAATTTCCCCGTTAAAAATATCTGCTGTACCGCTCACACAGGTAGCCCTGGAAATGATTGATTCCAACTTAGGAATAACCTGCATGCCCAAATGGGCTTTAAAGGCATTTAAACTTTCTGAAAACTTAGTTTACAAGCAAATAGGCAAAGGTTTGAAAAGGAATCATTATTTAGTAATCCGGAAAAGTGACGAAAACAAAAAACACATGAATGATTTTGTTTCAAACTTTAAAGAACACTTTTTGTTAGTTTCTTCAAATTAACCGAACTTACTCAACACTTTACCATCAACCTCTTTATGGCAAGTACAATTGCCTTTTTTATAGTATCCTCGACAATGTAAGCTGTACTGGATACTCTCAATAGTTTCAGTAAAAAGCACATCAAATAAAAGCGCACCAAAATTACTGATGCTTATTGAAGTATCTAATGATTTTACATAGTGCCACCATTTCTTAGGAATAAACAGCACGTCACCAGGCTCTAAAATCGTGCTGAAAAACTCAACATTTTTAAACTTGGGGTGCTTAGACTCGTCGTAATTATTAATATCTACTTCGCTTGACGTAGCCCCTAATTCAAACTTATCACTTATGTACATATTTTTGTTGTCCTTGGGAGCTACCAAAACAACCTGTTTTCGGCCTTTCACTTGAGCCAACAAATTATTTAAAGAATCATAGTGCAATCCTGTTACCGTACCCTCCGGGCCAATCCAAGCATAAATATTATTTTTTCTGGTAAATTGTGTTAATATGGATAAATCGACATCCTTTTTTAAATGTGGAAAGCGATCAAAAATATTAAACAACGTGAGATATGCCCTGTCTTTTTTGTCCTTATGCTCTTCTTTAATTATACTTTCTATGTAGGTTTTTAAATTTTCTTTTACAAAGTTGGTTTCCTGCTGATTATTCGCCCCAATTTCTAAAGATACCGGATTTTTCACTTCAAGATTTGCTAAAAAATCGAGCGTCCATTTTTCCTTGGCCACCCAATTATCACCATATCCTTTTAGCACCACTGGCCTATTCTTATTTAAATAATATTTTTTAAACCGTTGCGCATCAAAATCTATTGTTTCCTCAATAGGTTTACTCTTTGATAAAATCTGATCTAAAACATCCATAAAAAATAGCTTACAAGATTAATACATTCTAAATTATGTGCATTAAGCGATATAAACAAATAAAAATTAACTTAAACGGTAATATGTAAAATTTTAGGATTAAAAACGCAAATATGTAAAAAAACTGAAAAACAACATCATAAAACACCTAAAATCCCCTTTCTGCTTTTTGGCACGCTGTTTGTAATTCTTTAAACGAGTTACATTTTAAAACTATATATTATGAAAAAGTTTATATTCTTATTAGCAGGTTTAACCCTTACAGGGTTTTCCGTTAGCGCAGCCACAACCACCAATTCAGAACATTTAGAGGAAATCAACATCTACAATAGAGGTTATGGCAACTCTTTCATATTTGTTGAAAACGGCATTGAGTTTTCTGTATTCCCAGATGGGCAATTCGATTTTAATATTTTACATAACAACCCACGTTTTAGCGTTTCCATTGGGGCGCCTAACGTTAATTTAAGTTTTAATTCTGGATACAACTATAGCGCCTATGTGCAATATGATGAGTTTGGCGCTATTATTCAAATTGAAAACACACCCATTTTTTACGATTATTACGGTAGGATTAGCCAGGTTGGCAACATTAATGTGTTTTACAATAATTTCGGGTATGTATCTCGTGTAGGCGGACTTTACGTGCACTATAACAGGCGAAATGTATTTTCGCACTGCACTGGTTTCATCAATGTTTATAACAGAAACTATGTTTACAGACCTTGGCACCGCTACTATAGCGTACCAGCTTATGACTACTGCGTGGTTTACAACAGACCATACAGGCGTTACTACAAGCCTGTTCGGTATGTTTATAACAGACCATTTTACAATAATTATAGACCGAGAACATCTGTAGCTTCAAGACGTGGACATGCCATTAACCGAAACAGGAGTTATGCTACCGTAAATCGCAGTAAACGAAATATTACCACGGTAAACAGAAACACCACTTCCAGACGTTATGTAACACAAAACGAAACGACTCGTCGAAACAGTAATAATATTATAAAAAGAAATACTCCAAATGTGAAAAGGCAAGTCGTTAAGCGGGAAAACAATAAAGTGGTAAGAACACCATCAAGGAACAATTCCCAAATTAACAAAACCCAAAGAACAAGAGAAACTGTTAGAAATACCCCTAACAGAAACAACAACTCTAGCTACCGGATTTCAACACCACATAAAAATAATACGGTAGTACAAAAACCAAAAAGCACAAATAAACGTACATATACTAGAAGTTCAAACACAAGAAATGCCCAAGTTACACAACGCAAAGCAGTTAATAAACCAAAAACGGTTCAAAAACGCACAGTAACAAAGGCGACAAATAATAAAAAGACTAGAGCCGCAAATAACACAAGCCGCTCTAATAACAATACAAGATCAAGACGATTTTAAAAATTTTGGTTGGTTAGTTTGGAAAGCCCTGTGATTAGTTTGCCTCAAAGCAACATCGCGGGGTTTTCTCTTTTAAAAAGCATCTTAAATTTTAATGTAGCGTTTGATCAATGCGGTAATGTCTTCTGAAAAATCAAACTTTAAAACTACAAAAGCATAAACCGCTGTAATTAATGCTGATTTTAAAGCGATGTTAACAACAGGATGGAACGGAAACTCCCAAAAATAAAACAGCAGTATATTAAATAAAATAAGCCCTGCTATTTTTAAAGTAAAGCGTGTAAATGGAAAAATTTTAAACTTTCGGTAAACGAAATACAACTTAACCGAATTGTATAAAAAAACCGCTAAAAAAGTAGCCAATCCTGCGCCATTGATGCCCAATTTGGGAATAAACACCATATTGAGCAATACCATCAAAATGACCAATGCTACCCCCAAAACCAAAACCATTCTGTAGTAGTCACTATTGAACAGGATGGCATTATTGCTCCCCAACAACGAATCGTACAGTTTGGACAAACTAATGATAAACACCACAAAAAGCCCTACGCTAAATTCCTCTGGAATTATGCGATACAACTGATTGATATTTAAAACAATCAGCAAAAAAATAAATCCGCCAACAATAAAAAGATTTAGCGAGCTTTTTTTATACAGGTCGCCCAGAGCTTCAAAATCCCGTTCGTTTAAATATTTAGCCGATAAAGGCAATAATATTTGATGCATGGCCCGCTGGGGCACAGCTATAACCGCCGTAATATAAATGGCCACATTATAATAGGCTATTTCTTCAATTTTGATGTACTGCCCCAACATCACTTTGTCTACATCCAAAAGTATGGTAGCAATGGAACCAGCTATTATAATTAAAAATGAATACTTTAAAATCCGCGATAATCCGTTAATCTTTTTAAAAGTAAGTACTGGCCAGCGAACACTGAAAGCAAAAATTTTCATCACCAACATCCGCAATACATAAACCACAACCAGCCCAACCATAAATTGCTCAAGATTTATCCATTCAAAATGAAGGGAAAACAGTAATACCATCGCCCCTGCCCTATGAAATACTTCTTTCATAAAGTTACCGAACACGGTTTTCATCTGCACTTTAGACCAAGCAAAAAACACTTCAAAATAAGCCAAAGCAATCGCTATAACTACGGTGTGCCATAAATAATCCTTAATAATGGCATTGGTTTGCGATAGAAAATTGCCAATAAAATCATAAGATGAATAAATAATAAACACCAACGGAATGATCACAGTAATAGGCAAAAACAACATCAGCGTTAAAAAACCATTTACCGAAATCCGAGTTTTAAAAGTAGAATAAAATTTCACTAAAGTATTATGAACCCCAAAAGCCATGAGCGGCATAATGACGTAGGCCAAAGAGAGCATGTAGCCTACCATGCCATAATATTCATCACTTAAAAATTCGGTGTAAAGAAACAGGGTATTAATTGCTCCAATAAAAAAGCCCAAATAGGTAGAAATAATGTTTTTAAAGGATTGTAGTGCAACTATGCCCATTTATAATAATTTTGATAAAGATTGCGTTAGCGCTTCCCGGTGGTACTTTTGCAAACCTATGGGATACGACTGTATGCCTTTATTTTTATACGCGTCGTAATACTGTAAGATAGTATTTTTTAATGAACCATAATCACTATAATAAAAATATTGCCCGGTATTGGTTTCCCTGATGATTTTTTCAACATCCGAGCCTTTTGGCCCCAATGCGATTATCGGCCTATTGGAAACCATGTATTCGAACAATTTACCTGGAATGATGCATTGGGTGTCTTCGGAATCAATTTCAACCAACAACAATAGTTGTGATTTTTTTTGAAACACAATTGATTCTTTGTGTGAAACATAACCAATTTCATTTACATAATCACTTAAACTGTATTTTTTAAGTGAATTCTTTACATTTTCACTCACTGCACCGACCAAATTAAGCTGAAAATCTTTTGAAAAATCAGCGTTTTCATTGATTAATTCAGCCAAAACCTTCCACAAATTTTCAGGATTTCTTTTAGACAACAGCGAGCCAATATGTGCCAAAGTAAATTTTTTGTCCATTTGAAAATCGACCATAGCTTCATCGTCATAACCATTAGTGATAACCTCGATAGGCTTATTTGTTAATTCTTCAAACTCGTTTTTTGTCACTTCACTAGTAACAATAATCTGGTCTGCCGTATTCAAAACCTGCTTTTCCAAAAGCTTATGTTTGTTTGCAGACGATTTAGTTAGTTTCAATGCTTTATGATACCCAATAGTAGTCCAAGGATCCCTAAAATCTGCCAACCATTTAATATTCAATCTGTTTTTCAACTGCAAACCAATTAGATGCAAACTATGCGGCGGCCCCGTAGTGATTATGGTTTCTATATTTTCAGTTTGAATATATTCCGAAAGAAACTTTACGGATGGATTTACCCAGCCCACTCTTGCATCTGGAATAAAAAAGTTACCCCGTACGAAAAGCATTAATTTATCAAGAAGCGATTGCTCTTTCTCTTCAGGAATAATTCCTTTACTGATGGTTTTTGATGACTTATTCGAGAACACTTTAGCCAATCTATAAGGCTCTTTTATGGGCTGTTTCAGTATTGTGATGCCATTTGGAATTTCTGACTCTAAACTATCGTCAACCAAAGGATAATTGGGCTTTTCAGGAATATACACAATAGGCTCAACACCAAACTGAGGCAGATATTTAACGAATTTCAACCAACGTTGCACGCCTGGCCCGCCGGCTGGTGGCCAATAGTAAGTTATAATGAGTACTTTTTTAGGCACTTTTACTCCTATTAAACTCGTAAAACAATCCGCCGACCAACAACAGCACAAACAATATCGAACCCGCTAATGAAATTGAACTCCCGGTTTTAACCACGTCTGGCTCGAATTTAAATTCAATAACGTGTTCTCCCTTCGGAATCGGCATGCCTCTTAAAATGTAATTGACGCGCATGTGGTCAACGGCTTTTCCGTCAATAAATGTTTTCCAACCATCAGGATAATAAATCTCAGAAAACACCGCAAAACCATCGTTTTCATTATTCGATTGATACTTTAAATAATTAGGCTTAACTTCTTTTATTTCAATATTTGAAAGTGAATCCAAAGGATCATAATTAGTTTCCAGTCCATCCAAAGATTCCAATGATTTTTGAGCAGAATAAATCGCCTTATTTTTATTATCCAAACTATCCAAAGCCAGAATTTCTTCATTGGCAGAATTGACTTTTTCTAAACTTTCTACAAACCAAGCTGCTCCGTTGGCCTCATCATTTTTATACGGAAACGCATTGCCCTTTTCATCTTGCGCCACAATGTATTTTGCATTGAGCATATTGAGCACGTTTAGGTTGTTTTTTGACACATAAAAACTAAACACTTCACTGTACCGCCTTAATTCAGCTGCGTTATAACCGTTTAGTGAATTATGGAAATACGATGGTTTTGAAGGCCCCGAAACCAAATCGAACACCCGATAATGCGACTTGTCTTTTAAAATGAAATTATCAACCTCGGTAGCTTCAAAAGGCTTGCTCATAGCTATGCTAGGCACAAAATCATCATCGTTGACATAACGCCTGTCCACACCAACCAAGTCGAACAAAATCAAAATGGCAAAAGCACCGATTACCCATTGCTGTTTCCATTTTTCCTTTAGGAACATAAAAATAGCCCCTGCAGAAAGCAGCACCAAAACCAAGCTTCGCATCGTATCTTCAACAAATAAGGTTTTTCTATCTTCCTTAAGCGCATCGACAAAGGCTTGTCCGTAGTTTTGGCGGTAAAAACCATCATTTACACCAACAAAATCAAATAACAAGGATTTAAACAGCAAAAAAACCAATGCCAATCCACCAGCAATGGCAGTGGCATATTTTAGCGCCTTCAGTTTTTCTTCTTTCTTTTCAAAATCATTAAATAAGCGCACCAAACCGAAAACAGCAAGCACTGGAACACAAAGTTCTAAAAGCACTTGAATAGAAGTTACCGCCCGAAACTTGTTGTACATTGGTACATAATCGATAAAGAAATCAGTTAAAAAACCTAGGTTCTTTCCGTAAGACAATAGCAACGAAAACACGGTGCCGCCAACCAGCCACCATTTTAATCGGCCTTTAACCAAAAACAAAGCGAAAACAAACAAAAATAAAACCACAGCCCCTACATAAGCGGGCGCCTCAACAATGGGTTGGTCGCCCCAATACATCGGTGCCCGTTTGGCTTCTTGTGCAGCTTGCGTGGTAGTAGCGCCTAATTTCCTAAAAGCATCGTAGGTTGCAGAATCTTTTCCAACGTCTTCGGCATTTCCGCCACCCATAAATCTTGGGATAAATAAATTGAAGGTTTCGGCAAACCCATAACTGAATTGGGTTATATAATCTTTGCTCAACCCCGAGGATAAATTTTCCTTCGGAGAGCCATCGGCATTAATGGTCAACTCGCTTTTACTACGCTTGCTTTCCTTCACATATTCGCTAGTGGCCAAAATGTTAGTCGCGTTCAAGGCTATAGACAAAACAACCGCAGCGGCCATTATGCCGACAGATTTAAAGTAATGCGGCAACAATTTCTTTCTGTAAGCATCAACCAAATACGCTATTCCAAGAATAATAACGAGAAACATTAAATAATAAGTCATCTGGAAGTGATTGGCCACCAGTTCCAACCCCATTGCCACCGTGGTTAATAAAAAGCCTAACACGTACTTTTTCCTAAAGACCAGAATAACACCACTAAGCACCAACGGCATGTATGCTATAGCATGCGCCTTACTATTATGCCCCACGCCTAAAATTATGATTAAATACGTTGAAAAACCAAAAGCCAATGCGCCCAAAGCGGCTAGTTTAAAATCAACTTTTAATGCAAGTAACAACACATAAAACCCTATGAGATAAAGAAATAAATAATCGGCAGGACGAGGTAAAAACCGAAGCGCTAAATCTAATTTTTTAATGTAGTTATGCGGGTAACGCGCACCCAATTGATAGGTGGGCATCCCTCCAAAAGCAGCATTGGTCCAATAGGTTTCTTCGCCAGTTTCGGCTTTGAAATCCTTTTGTTGCTTGCTCATTCCAATAAACTGTACAATATCGTTTTGATATATAGCCTTTCCCTGTAAAACGGGATAGAAATAAGCTAGAGAAACAACAACAAACCCTAATAAAATAAGTATGTGTGGAAGGAATCTTTTAAAAGAAAATGGCATGAATTTTTTTTAAGAAAAATGAAATCGAAAATTAATCAATTTCTTCGAAATCCACATAATCCCCAACCTCTTTATTTGAAGTTTTCCTGTTTGGAATTTTATCAATGGTTACTTCGCCTTCTTTTTTCACGGATTCTTTTCGGCCAGTATTCTGAAAGTTACCAAACTGCCCCCCAAAACGTTCTTCCGCTTTTTTCGCGGCATATTTCACTAAAAAAGGCGCAAAAATCCGAGATAATATTTTTATGGCATAATAAACCAGAGCTATAATGAGTATGGTTCTTAATAAACCCATTTTCTTTTTGTTTGAAATTTAAAACAAAAATACAATTCTACTGGTTTAATTACAGTTGAAAAATGATAAAAAATCTATAAAATATCTATATTTGGAAATGCTTTTAACCAAAATCTCACAAGATTTAGCAAACCTACAATTCATGAGCCCATTAAAATCTGCTTTACTCGTTTTATTAAGCCTCACAGCTCTCCAAGGCTTTTCGCAATATACAGATGTTATTAATTCCAACCGTCCCGGTGTTTCACGGAGCGCCTTTTCAGTAGGCACCAATGTAGCCCAATTGGAAGTTGGCCCCTATATCATTAAAGAAGAGCGCACTCCTGCCCCAGCATACGATGTTTCCGGTTTCGGAATTGATTTTGCCGCTCGCTACGGACTGTTTTTTGAACAACTGGAAATTAACATTGAAGGCACCTACCAAAACGACACCAAAACATTTGCATCGAACTTTAATGCTGAAGAAGACCGCGCCAACTTTAAGTTTGCAGCCATTGGGGCAAAATACCTACTTTACGACCCTTATAAAAATGCAGAAGAAGACAAACCCAATCTTTACAGCTGGAAAGCCAACCGGCAATTTAAATGGAAAACCTTAATTCCTGCCGTTGCCATTTATGCGGGTGCTAACTATGATACCGAAAACAACCCATACACCGCACCTGGCATTGAAGGTTTTAGTCCAAAAGTGATGATTGCCACCCAAAATAACTTTTCGGGCGGATGGGTTTTTGTAATGAATTTTATAAAAGACCGTATTGGAACAGACCAATCCGATTTTCAATATATTTTAACCTTGACACATTCTTTCAGTCCAAAATGGGTTGTTTTTGGTGAAACGCAAGGTATTAAGAGTGATTTTTACGCCGATAACCTCTTTAGGTTTGGCGGCGCCTACTTGCTGGGAAAAGATTTTCAATTGGATACAGCACTAACTTTTAACACCAAAGACACGCCTTCTGTTTTCAGTGTAAATTTCGGAATGTCTTACCGATTGGATTTCCACAAAGACAAAGAAGTGGATAATGGCACTTCGATGGAAGACGAACTGCAACGCCGAAACAACAGAAATAGAAAATCGAAAAAGAGTAAAAAAGACAATATTGACGAACCTTTGCAAAGAAGACAAAAAACAGAAATAGATTTCAACTAAATTATAAACCAACCCTACCAAAACCAATGGTAACACTCAAAGAAGTAAAAACTAAAAAAGAGCTTAAAGCCTTCGTAAAGTTTCCTTTCTCCATATACAAAGGCTCAAAATACTGGGTGCCCCCCATCATCAGCCAGGAAATGAAAACCTTCGACAAAAATGAAAATCCCGTTTTTAACGATGCCGAAGCCCGATTGTTTCTAGCATATAAAAACAATGAAATTGTTGGCCGAATTGCCGCTATTACCAATTGGTTGGAAATAAACGGACAAAACCAAAAGAAAATGCGCTTCGGGTGGTTCGATTTTATAGATGATTTAGAAGTATCTAAAGCACTACTCGACCAAGTGGAAGCCATTGGAAAGGAACACAATTTGGAATATGCCGAAGGCCCCGTTGGGTTTTCAAATTTGGACAAAGTTGGGGTTTTAACCGAGGGCTTCGACATTATTGGCTCTATGATAACCTGGTACAACCACCCTTATTACATAAAGCATTACGAGGCAGCGAACTTTAAAATTGAAAAATCGTATAGCGAAAGTCGATTTCCATTTTCAAACGTAAAGCCCGAGTTTTTCCTTAAAGCGAATGAACTAATAAAACGACGATACAAGGTTAGAGCTTTAGACTTCACTTCTACAAAAGATGTGATGCCTTATGCCGATAGGATGTTCGACCTGTTTAATGAAACCTACGCGAAACTGTCCTCATTTGTTGCTATTAACGATATTCAAAAAGCGTATTTCAAAAAGAAATTTATTGGTTTTATAAATCCCGAATACATCAAGTTTGTCATGGATGAAAACGACGAAATGATAGCTTTTGCCATTGTTATGCCATCGTTTTCAAAAGCATTACAAAAAATGAACGGCAAACTGTTCCCATTTGGTTTCAGGCAT
This sequence comes from Tamlana crocina, assembly GCA_040429635.1. Lineage (NCBI taxonomy): Bacteria > Pseudomonadati > Bacteroidota > Flavobacteriia > Flavobacteriales > Flavobacteriaceae > Tamlana > Tamlana crocina. The sequence continues at coordinate 2,348,361 of CP158972.1, forward strand.
ATTTTACACGCAAAAAAACACAGCAAAGATGCTAGTTTTTATTTGATTGGCGTACACCCCGATTACCAAAACAAAGGTGTACACGCAGTTATTTTTAACCAGTACTACCACACCTTTAAACAAAAAGGAATAGAGATGTGCTACAGAACCCCAGAATTGGAAGACAACGAAGCCATAAAGAAAATATGGAAACATTTTGACCCTGAAGTTTATAAACGAAGAAAAACCTACAGAAAAGATTTAGCATAAAAAAAATCCGATTCTAAGTTTAGAATCGGATTTTTTATTGGTATTTATTTCTATTTTACTCCCCCATCGCTGCCATAACCGCAGCTGAAAGACGCTTGTAAGTTCCGTTATTCAATCGTTCCCTAATAGCATCAAAAGCATCAAGCGTTTCACGAACATCCTCTAAAGTATGTGTTGCTGTAGGAATCAATCTTAATAAAATCATTCCTTTAGGTATCACCGGGTAAACCACTATAGAACAGAATATTCCGTAGTTTTCACGCAAATCCTTAACCAAAGCCATAGCCTCAGGAATACTTCCTTTTAAGTAAACAGGAGTCACACAACTTTGGGTTGTTCCAATATCAAAACCACGCTCTTTTAAGCCCGACTGCAATGCGTTAACATTCTCCCAAAGCTTCGCTTTTAGCTCTGGCATGGTTTTCAACATTTCCAAACGTTTCAATGCACCAACCACCAATTGCATTTGCAATGATTTGGCAAACATTTGCGAACGTAAATTATATTTTAAATAATCAATGATTTCTTGGTCACCGGCAATAAAAGCTCCTGTACTGGCCAACGATTTTGCAAAAGTAGCAAAGTACACGTCGATATCATCCTGTACGCCTTGCTCCTCGCCCGCCCCAGCGCCTGTAGCACCTAAAGTACCAAAACCATGGGCATCGTCAACAAACAATCTGAATTTGTATTTCTTTTTAAGTGCAGCAATTTCTTTTAATCGCCCTTGCTCACCACGCATACCAAATACACCTTCAGAAATCACTAAAATCCCTCCTCCGGTTTGCTCAGCCATTTTCGTGGCACGCTCCAAGTTTTTCTCTAAACTTTCAACATCGTTGTGTTTGTATGTAAAGCGTTTCCCCATGTGAAGACGAACACCATCAATAATACAAGCATGCGCATCTACATCATAAACAATAATATCGTCTTTGGCAACAAGTGCATCAATGGTTGATACCATACCTTGATAGCCAAAGTTTAAAAGATAAGCTGCCTCTTTGTTTACAAAAGAAGCCAATTCATTCTGAAGTTTTTCATGCAGATCGGTGTGTCCAGACATCATTCGCGCTCCCATAGGGTACGCCGATCCGTATTGTGCAGCCGCCTCAGCATCTACTTTTCTTACCTCTGGGTGGTTGGCCAAGCCTAAATAGTCGTTTATACTCCAAGTAATCACTTCTTTTCCTTGAAATTTCATTCGGTTAGAAATTTCCCCTTCCAATTTAGGAAACACAAAGTAACCTTCAGCTTGGGAAGCCCATTTCCCTAATGGCCCTTTGTCTTTGTAAATCTTATCAAATAAATCCTTCATTTACTAAAATCTTCTTATTGCTAATTAAAGTTAAAACGTAACTACAACCAAATAAACGCTTTATGGGAATACAACACCGTGTGTTTAGAAAATTCAAAGAAAGCTTTAGCTCTTAGTTAGTTCGTGCAAAATTAAATATTTATCTGCTTTGAACATAATTTTTATTGTTCAATTATTGATAAAATAAAAAAAGAGATGCCATTTTGCTTTTGTCGCAAAAAACATCTCTTTTATTTGCTTGATATATTCTTATTTTATGTACTGGATGTTTTGCGCCGAAGCCTCATTAACACTATCAAAGAAGCCTTGGTCTTCCATCCATTTATCGCTATAAACCTTGCTCATATATCGTGCGCCATGATCGGGATAAATCACCACCACATAATCGCCCTTTTTAAATCGGTTTTCCTCTCCCAATTGCAACAACGCCTGTGTGGCAGCACCCGAAGTATAGCCAACAAACATCCCTTCGGTTTTTGCGATTTGCCTTGCGGTATGTGCGCTATCTTCGTCAGTTACTTTTATAAACTCGTCGATAACATCAAAATCTGTTGCCGCTGGAATTAAGTTCTTTCCTAAACCTTCAATTCGGTACGGATAGATTTCCTTTTCATCAAACTCACGGGTTTCGTGGTATTTTTTCAAAACCGATCCAAAAGCGTCCACCCCAATAATTTTAATATTTGGATTTTGCTCCTTTAAATATTTGGCCGTACCCGAAATGGTTCCTCCGGTACCACTACAAGCTACCAAATGAGTGATTTTACCTCCGGTTTGCCTCCATATTTCTGGGCCAGTAGAATGATAGTGCGCATCAATATTCAACTGATTGAAATATTGGTTTATATAGATAGACCCCTTCATTTCCTCATGAAGCCTTCTGGCCACCTGATAATATGAACGTGGATCGTCTGCACTTACATGCGCGGGACAAACATAAACCTTTGCCCCCATGGTTTTTAGCATATCAATTTTGTCTGGCGACGACTTTGAACTTACCGCCAAAACGCAATCGTACCCCTTGATAATACTCACCATAGCAATACTAAACCCCGTATTGCCCGAAGTGGTTTCTATAATAGTATCACCCGGAGAAAGAATGCCTTGTTTTTCAGCCTGTTCAATAATATAAAGTGCTATTCTGTCTTTTGAAGAATGCCCTGGGTTGAAGGATTCAACCTTTGCATAAAAATCGCCATCAAATTTGGAAGCTATTCTATTGAGTTTAACAAGCGGTGTGTTGCCTACTAAATCTAATACATTATCAAATACTTGATTTCTGTGTTCCATATAAGCTTTTTAAAAACTGCCCATTTTTTCAAATGAAAATGCAGCCTAAAATCGAACAAAAATAAAACTTTTTTTTTTACTGACCATGAATTCCTTCTAAATCTAGTAAAAAGGCGTACTCTAGGGCCACTTCCTTTAAACTCTCAAAACGCCCAGAAGCACCGCCATGCCCCGCATCCATATCGGTATGCAGCAGCAATTTATTATGGTCTGTTTTTAGCTCACGTAACTTCGCTACCCATTTTGCAGGCTCCCAGTATTGTACTTGAGAATCGTGCAAGCCGGTAGTGACCAACATATTCGGGTAGTCTTTAGCTTCAACATTATCGTAAGGTGAATATGATTTCATATAATCGTAAAACTTCTTTTGATTGGGGTTTCCCCATTCGTCATATTCTCCAGTTGTTAGAGGGATAGTATCATCTAACATCGTAGTTACCACGTCAACAAAGGGTACTGCTGCCAAAACACCGTTATAAAGTTCGGGATTCATATTTATTACCGCCCCCATGAGTAATCCTCCAGCTGAACCACCGTAAGCATACAAATGCTTGTTCGACGTATATTTTTCTTCGATTAAATATTTTGAACAATCAATAAAATCGGTGAAGGTGTTCTTTTTGGTCAACAATTTTCCGTTTTCGTACCAATCCCTTCCTAAATATTCACCACCACGAATATGCGCAATGGAATAAATGAATCCACGATCCAATAAACTCAATCGGATGCTAGAAAATGAAGGGTCTATAGTAGAGCCGTAAGAACCATAAGCGTATTGGAGCAACGGATTGGAGCCATCTAACTTCACTCCTTTTCTGTACACCAACGAAATTGGGATTTTAACACCATCTCTTGCGGTGGCCCATACACGCTTTGATTCGTAGTTTTCTTTGTTAAACGTACCACCTAAAACCTGTTGTTCTTTTTTTATTTCACTTTGTTTCGTCTTGAAATTATAATCGATAACCGCTGTTGGAGAAGTTAAGGAATTGTACACATAACGTAACACCGGACTTTCAAAATCGGAATTATTGCCCACGTAAGCCGTGTAAGTTTCAGAATTGAACGGCAAGTAATAATCCTCGTTTCCGTCCCAACTCATTATTCGTAATTTATTGAGTCCGTTTTCCCGCTCATTCAGCACCAAATAATTTTTGAAAATTTCGATATCCTCTAAAAGCACTTCTTTTCTGTGTGTAATAACGTCTTTCCAATGTTCAATTCCTGTTTTGTTTTCATCGGTTTTTGAAAGTTTGAAATTGGTAGCGCCATCGACATTCGAAATAATATAAAAACTGTCATTATAATGGGATACTGAATATTCCATATCGGGCATACGCTCTTGAATAATCCTAAAATCGCCATTCGGCGTATCGGCATTCAGTACCCTGTATTCCGAAGACAATGTACTGGACGAACCAATAACAATATATTTCTTTGATTTACATTTGTACACAAACGTATGGAAAGTTTCATCGGTTTCGTGGTACACCTCTGCATCAGTTTTGGTATCGGTATGCAGTTCATGCTTAAAGATTTTATGCGAACGCAGGGTTACTTCGTCCTTCATCGCATAAAACAAAGTTTTGTTATCGTTGGCCCAAACCACACTACCAGTGGTATTCAATATTTTATCGGAGAACACCTCGCCTGTCACTAAATTTTTAACCTGAATGTTGTATTGGCGCCTGCTCACGGTATCCACCGAAAAGGCCGCCATGGTATTATCAGGGCTTATGGCTATGCTTCCTAAATTAAAGTATGCGTGCCCATGGGCCATTTTGTTACAATCGAACAATATTTCTTCCGGTGCATCCAAAGAGTCCTTTTTTCGAGCATAAATAGGGTAATCCTTTCCTTTTTCGTAACGTGTTAAATACCAGTATCCGTTGAGTTTATATGGCACCGAAGTATCATCTTCCTTTATCCTGCCTTTCATCTCTTCGAACAACTGCTTTTGAAACGCTTCGGTGTGTTCCATTTGCTGCTTCGTATAAGCGTTTTCAGCATTTAGGTAGTCTATAACCTCTGGGTTTTCACGGTCATTCAACCAATAATAATTATCAATTCTAGTATCGCCATGAATACTTAACCTTTCAGGTATTTTTTTTGCTACTGGGGCTTGCATGATATTTTTCAACGGAAACAATTTTATTCTTGAAATTTAAGGGCTCAAAAATAGGAAATTTATATAGTTTTGCATGGCAACTTCAAAATTAAAAAGATATGTTTGGTGATATGATGAACATGATGGGCAAACTAAAAGAAACCCAAAAGAAAGTAGAAGAAACCAAAAAGCGATTGGATACCGTTTTGGTTGACGAAAGCAGTAAAGACGGAAAGTTAAAAATTACTTTAACGGCCAACCGAACCATAAAATCTATTGAAATGGCCGACGAATTGCTTGAAGACAAAGAGCAGCTTGAAGACTACTTAATCCTTACCCTAAACAAAGCCATTGAAAAAGCTACCAAAGTGAATGAAGCCGAGCTGGCAGCGCTAGCTAAGGAAGGCATGCCTAATATTCCGGGGATGGATTTGTTTAAGTAGAATACCCTAAATATTTTTTTGATAGACTTAATTTCAAGTTTGGCTTCTTAGATTTTTAAACGAAAATAACCAATTATCCTTCTACCGAAAAAGAATATAAAGTTTAATAGATAAAGACACCAAATCATAGCTGATTTACATGGGCCATAAATTAATAAGCCCTCTTATTTTCGAATTACCTAAAAACACTTTTCAATTTGTTAAAAACAATACTCAACATAGGTTTTGGATCTGTTAAATAATATTTTAAAGGCGTATTTCCAAGAATAAATTTTAGGTTGAATACAAACCACTTGTTCTTTTTTATGGATTTACTCAATCCTATTAAATTTAAAAACTTAGTTTGTTGAAACTTCGGTTGGTTAAACTCAACTCCCAAAAAGGACAAGCAGTACAAAAAAGGGAAATTTATACCAGCAATTTCGGAAGCTTCGGTGGTTTCCCAAAACCTAGGGTTGATTTCAACAACTTTATAACTCCCATCACTTTTATCGTACCGCATATCGATATGGGCCACACCATTCCAGTTTAGTGATTTCATTAAACGCTTCACCACGTTAAGCATGTCGTCCCTGTATAAAAATTCAACCCCTACATTGGGTCCAAATTTTTCAGTCCCAGCTAAAAAGCCTTTTTGAATAGTATATGCCAAAATTTCTCCGTTTTTACACAAAACGCTGCAATCAATATCATAACCTTCAATGTAACTCTGAATCAAATAAGGCACTTCCACCGTATTTGAAGAATAAAACGATTGCATAGAATCATTATCTTCAAATTTATGTATACCACGACCACCTCCATAGCCTTCAAGGGGTTTTAATATAATAGGGAAATCAATAGGTGATTTTTTGCAAATCTCGTATTTTTCAAACAGAAACGTACTTGGAGCGGAAACACCATGCTCTTTCATATGCTGAGCCAAAGCGCCTTTGTTGTTCGATAGCAAAAAATGCTCTAAACTGGGCAAAAACACCAGCTTTTCATTTTGTAGAATTTGATTTTTAAATTTAATTGCAGCCTGTATCCCAAACTCATCAAAAGGTAAAATAATATCTATCTTAAACCTTTTCATTTCTGTGTTTAAGTTAGCAACCCATTCCTCTTCTGATTTTGCCTTTGGGTAACTGGAAAAGTTTTTGATTTTATTCGATTTTCTAACCTCTGCCTTCGGGTTATTTGAAATTACATAGATATTTACCCCTCTTTTTCGGGATAAACAATTTACTACAAAAGGCAGTAAGTTACTATCGCCTTCGGGAAGTAACACAGAAAATTTAGGATAGCTTTTTTTCATGTAAACTGGTAGCGAAGCACTTAAAGCTGGCTTCAATTTATTTTTATTCAACCGAAAAATAGTAATTATATTTAACAGTAAAAACAAAAGCTAGATAATCCAACTTTCTACCCATTAAACACTATTTTTGCAAAAAACAAATTATAATGATAACATCCGATCAAATTAAAGATCTGAATACCCGCCTAGACAAACTTAGGCACTATCTTTGACATAGATGCCAAACTGATAGAAATACAAAACGAAGAAGAACAAACTTTCGACCCCAATTTTTGGAACGACTCCAAACAGGCTGAATTGGTGATGAAATCACTCAGGGAGAAAAAAAGTTGGATAAAAGACTATGATAGTGGCAAAACTTTAGTGGAAGACCTCGAAGTTCTTTACGAGTTTTTCAAAGAGGAAGAAGCTAGTGCTGAAGACGTAGAAAACAAGTTTGAGGAAGCCTTAGAACTTATTGAAAAACTGGAGTTCAAAAACATGCTTTCTGACGAGGGAGATAGTCTGAGCGCCGTGTTACAAATTACGGCTGGCGCGGGTGGCACCGAAAGCTGCGATTGGGCCAGCATGCTTATGCGCATGTATTTAATGTATGCCGAAAAAAGCGGCTTTAAAGTCAAGGAACTTAACTTTCAGGAAGGTGACGTGGCTGGTATCAAAACCGTTACTTTAGAAATTGACGGCGATTTTGCCTTCGGTTGGCTAAAAGGCGAGAACGGCGTACACCGTTTGGTACGCATTTCCCCGTTTGACAGTAACGCCAAACGTCACACCAGTTTTGTATCCGTTTACGTTTATCCGTTGGTTGATGACACCATTGAAATTGAAATCAACCCTGCCGATATCGAAATCACCACAGCCCGTTCTAGCGGTGCTGGCGGACAGAACGTAAACAAAGTGGAAACCAAAGTGCAGTTAACACACAAGCCCACTGGTATTCAAATATCCTGTTCAGAAACCCGTTCACAGCACGACAACCGTGCTCGCGCTATGCAAATGCTAAAGTCTCAGTTATACGAAATCGAACTGCAAAAGCAAATGGAGCAGCGCGACGATATTGAAGCCGGGAAAATGAAAATAGAATGGGGCAGCCAGATTCGAAATTATGTGATGCATCCATATAAATTAGTTAAAGACGTTCGCACCGGACACGAAACCGGAAATGTGGATGCCGTTATGGATGGCAACATTGATGCGTTCCTAAAAGCATACTTAATGATGATGGGCCAAAAAGAAGAAGACTCCTCTACTCTATAGATTATGGCTAAAATTGACACTATCATTTTTGATCTGGGAGGTGTTTTAATAGACTGGAATCCAGAGTATGTTTTCCTGAAAGCCTTTAATGACGATAAGGAAAAAACAAAATGGTTTTTGGAAAATATTTGCACAAGCGATTGGAATGAAAACCAAGATGCGGGCTATCCGTTAGCAAAAGCCACCGCCGATTTGGTTAAAAAATTTCCGGAATACGAAGAATATATTCAACTGTTTTATGGCCAATGGGAAGATATGCTTGGCGGTGCCATTGAAGGCACAGTTGATGTTTTGAAACAATTAATCGATTCGAAGGAATTTAAAATTGTCGCGTTAACAAACTGGAGTTCCGAAACCTTCCCTATTGCGCAAAACAGATTTCAGTTTTTAAAGTGGTTTGAAGGCATTGTCGTTTCGGGCGATGAAAAGACCAGAAAACCGTTCAAGGAAATTTATGACATCACGTTAAATCGCTTCAATATCGCTCCCGAAAATGCCATTTTTATTGACGATAATTTAAGAAATATTGAAGCAGCCCACCAATTGGGCATTAACGGCATTCATTTTAAAAATCCAGAGCAGCTTAAAGAAGCATTAAAAAACTATCAAATAAACTTATCATGATTACCATATACCACAACAACCGATGTACAAAATCTAGACAAGGCTTAGCACTACTCGAAGGATCTGGAAAAGATTTTGAAGTTGTAAAATATTTGGAAAATACACCCACCGAAAGCGAACTTAAAAAGATCATTGATTTATTAGGCATTTCACCAATTGAGCTGGTTAGAAAAAATGAAGCCGTTTGGAAAGAAAACTTTAAAGACAAAGGTTTAAGTGATGCTGAAATTATTTCTGCCATGGTTAAAAATCCAAAACTCATTGAACGCCCTATTGTGATAAATGGCGATAAAGCTGTAATTGGACGACCTACCGAAAAGATCAATGACATACTTTAATTTTGTTTTTAACATTTCTTCATTTTAATTAACTTCAATTTAACAGGTTCCGTTTTAAACTATAGACTTCTAACAGTGTCTATAGTTTGAGTATTTATATGTATTAATCAAACCTAATCATGACCCGAACCTTAGTTACTATTTTTTCTCTTTTTATTTTTTCAATTGCTTTTGCCCAACCTAAAAGCATCACAAATCTGCCCGACAAAAAAATAATTGTTTCAGGAAAAGTTATCGACAAAGAAACCCAACAACCCTTGGAATATGCAACTGTGGCATTTTTTAGCAAAAAAAAGGACAAAATAGTTGAAGGTGGCATTACCGATTTAAATGGCGAATTCAGCATTCCTGTGCAAAATGGGCTTTACGATATTACCATCGAATATATTTCATACAAAAAAATCACCCTCGAAAACAAAGATTTGTCCAACGACATAAATTTAGGCACCATTTCATTGGAAGTCAATATGGAAGCCCTCGAAGCCGTTGAAGTGATTGCAGAAAAAACTACTGTTGAAATTAAGCTCGATAAAAAAATCTATAATATCGGAAAAGACCTTACCACAGCCGGTGGTACGGTAAGCGACGCGTTGAACAACGTGCCTTCCGTATCCGTCGATATTGAAGGTGGTATTAGCTTACGGGGCAATGAAAACGTTAGGATTTTAATTAACGGAAAACCCTCTGCCATGGCCGGTTTTGGTGACACCAACGTGTTGAGCCAACTACCTGCAGAAGCTATCGAGCGGGTTGAAGTGATTACTTCGCCATCGGCCAGATACGATGCCGAGGGTACTGCCGGAATTTTAAATATCATTTTAAGGCAAAAAGAAACTTTAGGCTTTAATGGTTCGGTAAATTTAACCGTCGGAAATCCCGATAATGCAGGGCTTTCAACTAATCTTAATTACCGTACAGAAAAGTTCAACCTATTTTCTAATTTAGGGTTCCGCTATTTTGATTCGCCAAGAAACAGCTTTAGTGATACTGATTATTTTAACGCAGATATAGATGAAGTCGATAGGGTTCGCGAAGACGAAGATGTTGAACGCCTGAACAGAAACTACAATACTAGTTTAGGCATGGAGTATTTCCTTTCTAAAAAAACCTCACTAACAGGCACTGTGTTTTATCGTTACGGACAAGATAGGGATACTGGCATAAACATAAGCGATCGTTTTATTGATGATAACTTAGTGGAGCAAACCCAACGTGTGGAAAAGGAAAATGAAGATGGCGGAAATTTTCAGTTTGCTTTAAATTACATTACAAAATTTGATGATAACGGTCATGAACTTACTGCCGACATTCAAATTGAGACCGGTAACAAGGAGCAGTTTACATATTATAACGAAGATTATATTATCAGCCAACCCAATGCCGAACCTTTTCAAATTGAAAACATCACGCAAGATGAAGACGAAAACGAATCGTTATTTCAAATAGATTATGTGCTTCCCATAGGTAAAAATGCTAGATTTGAAGCTGGTTACAGGGGTAATTTCGAAAACTCGGTTACTGATTACTTATTGGAACAAGAAAATCTAGACAATGGTAATTTGGAAGTAAACGATGCGCTATCGAATGTTTTTGATTATAGCGAAAACGTTAACGCTTTTTACTCACAATACGGCACCAAATTTGGTCAATTTTCATTTCTTTTAGGACTGCGTTTGGAAAACACGCAGCTAAAAGGAAAAATAGATTCCAGGTTAACAGCCCAAGAACTTGAAGAATTTTATGGTTTCCCCATTGATACAGATTTTAACAACAACTACCTGGGCCTCTTCCCTACCGTAAACGTTATTTATAATTTATCTGGCGATGAAGACAATGCCGAAGAAAGCATTACATTTGGCTACAACAGAAGGATTAATAGACCGCGAGGGTGGTACATCAACCCCTTCCCATCGCGTTCCAGTAGAACCAATATTTTTCAGGGCAATCCTAATTTAAGCCCTGCTTTTGCCAGCGCTTTCGATTTGGGCTATTTAAAACGTTGGGACAAATTAACACTTACCACATCGGTATATTACCAACATGAAACCGATTCGTTTGAGCGTGTTGAGGAAAATACTGGACTACAAACCACTGATGGTATCGATATCATTAGAACCATTCCTGTAAATTTATCGACCAACAAAAGAACAGGTGGTGAATTTGGCTTGCTTTACAACCCCAACAAATGGCTTAGGTTAAATTCTAGTTTTAATATTTTTCAATTTGAAACCGATGGAGAATTTAATGGTAAAGACTATAGCGTGAAAAATACCAGTTGGTTTGGGCGATTGAGTAGTAAGATAACATTACCTGCCAAAATAGATTGGCAAACCAATGCTTTTTATATGGGTGCTAGAGAAAGTACGCAAGGTGAACGAGACGGTATTTTATCTATAGACCTCGCTTTCAGTAAAGAAATTTTCAATGACAATGCGACCGTATCATTAAACGTGCGAGACTTGCTAAATTCCAGAAAGTACCAAGGCACCACGACCACTGATTCTTACGAAAGATATAGCGAAAGACAGTGGCGACAACGCCAAATCAACCTGTCGTTAATGTATCGTTTCAACCAACAAAAGAAACGCAGCGAACGCAATAGAGGTGAGAATAACGGAGATGATGATGACGATATGGGATTTTAAGCCCACCACATGGGTGCCAACAAAAAAAGGAAGTTCAACTTGAACTTCCTTTTTTTGTATTTAAATATTAGAGTGATTATTGAGCCGCTTCGCGTTTCGCTTTCTTTTCTTCTCTAATTTCTTTTAATCTTTCAATTAGCGAACCTCCAATCCAGTAAGGAATTACAAAAGTCAACAAGAATATCATTAACCAAAACCCTATAGTTAAGATAGTTAAGAATGCTAAAAAGCCTAAATATTGGTCAAAATCAAACATAATAATAAGTGTCTTTTAAAAAATCTTACGCAAAGATAGTGCAAAGCCCTTTGTTATACAATATTGGCGTAATATTTATTAACAGAGTTTTCCACTAATTTAAATTCGGCTGCGGGGTCATTCTTAAATAAGGCTTTACTTCTTTGTGCCCTTTAGGAAATAAATCTGGAATTTGCTCATTGGTTACCGCTGGCGAAATCACCACATCCTCACCGTGTTTCCAGTTAGCTGGCGTGGCCACTTTATGGTAAGCCGTTAATTGCAACGAATCAATAACACGAAGTAGTTCTTCAAAATTCCGTCCTGTTGATGCCGGATAAGTAATGATAAGCTTTACTTTTTTGTCATCACCAATTACAAATACCGAGCGTACCGTAAATTTTTCACTGGCATTGGGGTGAATCATATCATAAAGTTCAGATACTTTTCTGTCTTCATCTGCAATAATCGGAAAATTTACCGTAGTGTTTTGGGTTTCGTTAATATCGTTTACCCAGCCTTTGTGAGATTCCAATCCGTCAACGCTAAGTGCTACCACTTTTACGTTACGCTTTTCGAACTCTTCTTTATATTTTGCCACAGTACCCAATTCGGTAGTACAAACGGGCGTGTAATCTGCCGGATGCGAAAATAAAATCCCCCAACCATCGCCAAGCCACTCATGAAAATTGATTTCACCTTCGGTAGATTGCGCTGTAAAATTTGGGGCTTCGTCTCCTAATCTAATTGTTGCCATGATATTGTTTTTATTTATTTAGTTAAAGTTATTAAAAATCAAACACAAAATGTATTCGTATTTGCTAAGCTAATGTACTTAATTGTTAGCGGTTTTTAAATTATAAACCGTTATTTATATGTTAAAAACCCTTAATAAAAACTCTAAAATTTCACACCAAAAAGCCCTTAAAAACATTAAATTAGCCACTTTAAAATTTAACGATAATCAAAATGAGTTACCGAATAGAAAAAGATACCATGGGCGAGGTTCAAGTGCCTGCCGATAAACTTTGGGGCGCACAAACCGAGCGTTCCAGAAACAACTTTAAAATTGGCCCTGCGGCATCTATGCCCTTAGAAATTGTTTATGGTTTTGCATACTTAAAAAAAGCCGCTGCTTATACTAATTGTGAGTTGGGTGTGTTGCCTGTTGAAAAGCGTGATTTAATTGCTAAAGTTTGTGATGAAATTTTAGAAGGCAAGCACGACGACCAATTTCCGTTGGTAATCTGGCAAACCGGTTCGGGTACGCAGAGTAACATGAACGTTAATGAGGTGGTTGCCAACAGAGCGCACCAATTGGCCGGAAAAGTAATCGGCGAAGGCGAGAAAACCATCCAGCCTAATGATGACGTTAACAAATCGCAATCTTCTAACGATACCTTCCCAACAGGTATGCACATTGCCGCTTACAAGAAAATAGTTGAAGTTACTATTCCTGGGGTAAAGCAATTGCGCAATACCCTAAAGAAAAAATCGGATGCCTTTAAAAATGTGGTTAAGATCGGTAGAACCCACTTAATGGATGCTACACCTTTAACATTGGGTCAGGAACTTTCTGGTTACGTGGCGCAATTGGATTACGGATTAAAAGCCCTTGAAAACACCTTAGCACACTTAAGTGAATTGGCACTTGGCGGAACTGCCGTTGGAACCGGGTTAAACACACCAAAAGGCTACAGTAAACGTGTAGCAGAATACATTGCTGAGTTTACTGGACTTCCGTTTGTAACGGCTCCCAATAAATTTGAAGCGTTAGCGGCGCACGATGCTTTGGTTGAAACCCACGGTGCTTTAAAGCAATTGGCGGTGTCTTTAAATAAAATAGCCAACGATATTAGATTGATGGCCTCTGGACCACGTTCGGGAATTGGAGAAATTATTATTCCTGCCAACGAACCAGGAAGTTCCATTATGCCCGGAAAAGTTAACCCAACACAATGCGAAGCCTTAACCATGGTATGCGCACAGGTTATGGGTAACGATGTTGCGGTTTCTGTTGGTGGTTTACAAGGTCACTACGAGCTTAATGTATTCAAGCCTGTAATGGCTGCCAATGTATTGCAATCTGCTGAACTTATTGGAAATGCTTGCGTAAGTTTTGATGAAAACTGTGCTGTTGGCATCGAGCCGAACCACGATGTAATCACTAAATTACTGAACAATTCTTTAATGCTTGTTACCGCCTTGAATACTAAAATAGGTTATTATAAAGCTGCAGAAATAGCCAATACCGCTCATAAGAATGGTACGACTTTAAAAGAAGAAGCCATTAATTTAGGCTACGTTACTGCCGAAGAATACGACGAATGGGTAAAACCAGAAGATATGGTGGGTAGTTTGAAGTGAGATACTACCTATAGTTGTGATTTTTATTAAAATATAGGTTCTTAAAATCCTTGGACATAATTTAAACTGTTCAAGGATTTTATTTTTAACCTATTCTAAAACGATTCATCCAATTTAAAAATGTTGTTGTAAAATGTTCCTTCTTTCTAGCCGATACAGGAATTTTTTTACCGTTTTTTAAATGAATAGTACCCGATTTTTCATATTTGTCGATGTACTCCAAATTTACCATATACGATTGATGGGGTCTCACAAAACTATAGGTAGAAAGCTGTTCCTCAAAATCCTTTAAGGTTTTTGAAACGATATATTTTTTACTTCCAACACAATAAAACGTTGTATATCCTTTATCTGATTCACAAAAAAGAAGTTCACTTAAATCGATTACCTGAAAACTATCATGAAGCGACAATATCAATTTGGGCTTCTCTCCAGAAAACACCTGCTTTACTACTTTAACTTGCTCTTTTTGCTTTGCTAAAGGAATTTTTTTTACTTTTTGTAAAGCTATTTCAAGTTCCTCCAGATCTACAGGTTTTAAAAGATAATCAACCGCTCCAATCTTTAAAGCCTTTAAGGCATATTCCTCGTAAGCCGTAATAAAGATAACCTTGAAATTAAGGTTTTCGGTTTGCTCTAAAAAATCGAAAGCATTTCCGTCGGTCAGGTTAATATCCAAAAACACCAAATCTGGTTTACATGTACGAGCAACAACAACGGCTTTTTTTACGCTTCCGCATTCGCCTACAACTTCCACTTTTATATCTGTTAATTGCAATAAATTAAGCAACCCTTTTCTAATATATGGCTTATCTTCTACTATTATTGTCTTCATTATACTTTAAGTAAAACATGGGGAATGATTAAGGTTACCATTGTGCCTGGTTCGTTATATTTCTGCCGATCTTCAATAGTTACAGATCCTTTCATTTTAAAATCTTTAGACAATATTTTTAAACGCTCGGATGTTATGGTTGTGGCTAGTGAATTCTTGTTTTTATTTTTGCCCTTTGGCATAGAATTAATTCCTATACCATTATCGGTAATTGTACAAATTAATTTTTTGTCTACATAGTCTAATTTAACCTCAATTTTTCGATTGTCTTGCTGTTTGATGAACGCATGCTCTATGGCATTCTCAACAAATGGCTGGATGAGCATTGGTGGAACTTTAAACAATGAAACATCAATAATACCTTCAACTAAGACATTACATTTGTAATTATCGCTTTCCAAGTTTTGAAGTGCCGAATAATCTTTTATGGCTGTTAATTCTTGTGACAACAAAACCATTTTTTCCCTTGAATTTTCTAGTGTAATACGTAGTAACTTTGAGAATTTTGATAAATAACGAATCGACTTAGTTTTTTCTTTATTTAAAATCATACCCTGTAAAACCGATAAGGAATTAAATATAAAGTGAGGTGTCATTTGCGAGCGTAGTAATTTCTGTTCTATAACGGCGTTTTGCGTTTTGGCTTTTTCGTTTTTTAGTTTTTCATAAAAAATTGAAGAGCCCAATAGAATTGAAACCAAAAGCACACTTATAATAGCCCATAAATAATCACGCTGCGTTTTTGCTAAGTTTTTATTGGTATCGGTTACGGCTTTTGTTAGTTCCAATTCTCTTATGCTAGCAGAATCCAATGCTTGTTGGTACTTGTATTCAAACTCTAGTTGTGCAATCTTCTCAATATTTTTCTTATTGAACAGGCTATCGTTTAATATTTTAAATTGTTGATGACTTTTAAATGCATTATTATAATCACCTGTTTTGGCATAAATTTCTGAAAGCATCTCAAAAGCTTGTTTTTGAGACTCTAAAAACCCAGATTCTTCAGAAATCCTCTTTGCTTTGAGCACATTACCCAAAGCAATACCATAATCTCTTTGATGTATATTAATTCTAGCTAGTCCTAAATAAGCTCCACACAATGTTTCCTTACTTCCATTTTCTAAGCTGACATTTTTTGCTTCCTTGAAGTGTTGTTCTGATTTTTCATAATCTCCATTCACGAAATAAATGCCACCTATGTTGTTTAAAATATATGCCGTTTCGCTGTTCGCCCCAAGCTCTTTACCAATGCGTAATGCTTTAAGGTAACAGTGTAGAGCCTTTTTGTAATCTCCCTTTTCCTCGTAGATTCCTCCAATGCCATTTAATGTTGCGGCAACTTGATGCCTGTTATTGATTCGCTCGTAAATACCCAAAGATTTTTCATAATAGCTTATTGCCTTTTCACTATTTTTTTGAAGCTTATAAAGAGAGGCCATATTTGAAAAGTTATGGGCAATACTGATGCTATCTCCAAGTTTTTCATGGATGGACAAAGATTTATTATAGTGTTCTAAAGCAAGAGGAGAATTGCCCTGAAGGTTATAAATAGTGCCCAAATTATTTAAACTATAGGCAACCCGTTGTTCGTTTTTTTCACTTTCGGCAATTGATAGTGCCGTTTTTAAATAGATAATGGCTTCATCAAAATCTCCCAAATCCGAATAAGCCGTTCCTAAATTTAATAAGCTAGCAGAAAGATTGCTACTTCCTATTTTCTCGTCTATATCGATTGCTTTTTTAAGGTATGTAGTTGCCGTTTTTAACTCTCCTTTGTTTTTATATGCTATCCCAATGGCATTGTAACAATTTGCTACTCCCTTTGTAAAACCAATATTTTCATATAGTTTCAACGCTTCGTCATAATACCTAAGTGATTGATTATAATTTGATTGTATAGCCTCTGTTATCCCTTTAATATATACACTCCTTGCTTTTCCTTTTTCAAAATGTATAACTTCGGCGATTGTTTTAGCTTCTTCCAAATATTCAACAGATAAAGCAACATCACTGGTAAAATAAGAAAAAGCCAATGCATTTAAAAGATGTACCCTTGTAGTATCGTTTGCGCTATGCTCCATCAGCTCTATTTTGAGACTATCTATTGGGCTATTTTGGGATAGAGCGACTTTGCCAAAAGACAAAAAAAGCACTAAAACAACACTAAAGATTTGAAATACTTTCATAGAGAATCAACCGAACTAAACGCTAAATAACAATATATTTAACAACTAACCGCAAGCAACTGAATAAAATGCTTGCGGTTATTAAAAAATGAATGAGCCTAAAAAGTAGTGGAGTTTATACGCATCATCTACTTTACAAACTTTTTTGCCATCCTGCCTTTATCAAAATTCAGTTCTATTATGTAAATGCCTTTTGAAAGCACTTCTGTGGTAAAAGTATTTTTGTTCCCTTCCATTACTTTGGCACCAGACATTCCATAAATATTAAAACCTTGCAGCTGGATGCTTTCGGAATGTTTTATTTCAATTTGATTTAAGGTTGAAACGACTTTTATATCATTATCAAGCTCAAAATCAGAAATCCCCAAAGCGCCTTCGGTTACTGGATTAAAACCTGTCCATAAAGCCCCAGAATTTGTAACATAAGCTCCCATTGTACCTGATGGAATGTACAGGTGAATGTTACTTCGGTCTGTAGAGAAAGTATCGGTAGTTGTGCCACTTGTTATAATGGATGGAGGTGTAGCGCCCAAAGCTATTACTTCCGTTAATGTTGGTGTTGCAAATGCTCCTTCGCCAATAGAAGTCACACTGGCTGGAATAGTTACAGACTGTAAACCAGGATTAAACCTAAACGCAAGATTTCCAATAGTTTGAACCCCATTACCCAAATCTAAATTGGTTATCACATTAGAGTCAAAAGCAAGTTCTTCAATATTCAATACACTATCGGGAATCGTTAAACTTGCTATACTGTTAAACCTAAAAGCGTATTCCCCTATGCTTGTAACATTGTTTCCAATAACGACACTTGTTAAACTGTTGTTGGCAAATGCACCATCACTAATTTGAGTGACACTATCTGGAATTGTTACAGTTGCTATACTATTATTAAAGAAGCCGTTTTCCCTTATAATAAGAACACTATCCGGAAGCGTTACAGAAGTCAATCCCTTATTTTGAAAAGCATAATCACCAATAGTAGTTACTGAAAAAGAAGTACAAGCACTTGATACCATAGCTGGAATATTCACTACTGTTCCGCCAGCAGTATTATAATCGATAACTGTAACCTCATTATTTGGTGTAGGATTGATTTGATAGGTGATGTTATCAATTGTAAAAGTACCTGCAAGTCCTTCAGTAACACTATTAAATCCAGTCCATGTTTCAGCCGCATAAGTACTTGCTGTACCTGTTGGTATTGATAAGTCGATATTACTACGATTGGTATTAAACGTATCCATACCAGAAGTAGTACTGGTTGTTATTGCAGGTGGTACCGTAGCTTCTGAAATAATACACGCTAACGGGTTACCTTGAAAAGTAAAATCTCCAATAGTTGTTACGCTATTTGGGATGGTAAGCGCTGTTAACTGATTACTTGTGAAAGCCCAATTTCCTATGGTTGCTACACTATTTCCAAGAAAAAGATTTACCAGTGAGTTATTCTGAAAAGCGTAATTGCCAATACTTGTAACACTATCTGGTATAGTGACATTAGTTAAAGAACAATTTAAAAAAGCACTGCCTTCAATAGTAACAACACTATCGCCAATACTAACCGTATTTAATGTACTGCCACTAAAAGCACCAACACCTATTATTGTGACGCTGTCTGGTATATCAACACTCGTAATTGTGCTATTTTGAAAAGCAAGAAATTTGATACTTGTTACACTATAATTTGTAGAATTATAACTTACAGAAGCTGGTATGACTACTGTTGGGCTTCCATTTACATCATCATAGTCAGCTACTTCAACTGTAGTTGCTGAAGTAACAGTATAGCTTATAAAATTATCCGTAAAAGTTTGCGAATAGCCAATCGCAACTATAAATATGGCAATTAAAGAAAGTAGATTTGTTTTCATGTTTTTAGATTATTTTGGGTTAATAAACAGCCAAAGTAATCTTAATGCCCACATCAATAAATAGAGAATCGTTTTTTGAAGTATTTAAAACTGTAAACGTTATGGTTGGGTCTATTTTCGTCATCATTCTCCTTAAAAACAAAAAAAACATTTATATACTTAACTTTAAATCCGAAATACAAAAAAATAATTACTGCTCAGGCAACCCTTTACAAAAAAACTGCGTCTTTATAAATAGAAAGCAAAAATGAAATCTTTTTTGAAAGTTATACAACTCCATAAAAACGAAACACAGCTTATAAAAGAGGCTGTTAAGCAGAATCGTGAGGCACAACACGTTTTGTTTGAGATGTATGCTCCAAAAATGCTCAGTGTTTGCAGATACTATATAAAAGACCTACAACATGCCGAAAACGTGATGCTAGATGGCTTTTTTAAAGTTTTCAAAAACCTATCCAGTTTTAAAAATGAAGGCAGTTTTGAGGGGTGGATCCGCAAAATTATGGTTCGCCAATCTATTTCCTTTTTAAGGCAACAAAAAAAGATTGAGTTTTCAATGGAAGACATTCCGATCCAAGACGCTTACGCAGACCACATCAATGTTGATATTGAAGTCAGCATGATTCAAGAATTAATCGACGGACTTCCCGAGGGCTACAAAGTGGTTTTCATCATGTATGCCATTGAAGGCTACAAACATCCTGAAATAGCCAAAATACTCAACATATCGAAAGGCACGTCAAAATCGCAACTGTTTAAAGCACGAAAAATGCTTCAGGAGAAAATTAAAAAGATAAATAAAGTAACGAGTTATGGCACCACTTAAATACGAAGAGGAGTTAAAAAATAAACTGGAAAAACGCAGCTTACAGCCCTCAAAACAAGCTTGGGAAAAACTCTCAAACCGTTTGGATAATGAACAAAAGCCCAATAACAACAAACTCTATTGGTGGTTGGGTGTGGCCGCAAGCATTGTTGGTGTAGCATTTGTTGCAACTCCATTTTTCAGCACCAATAGCACGATTGAAAAAGAACAAAAAATAGTTACAACTCCAAAAACTGAACAGAACGACATCTTACCAAACAACAACATTGAAGATGTAAAAATGGTTGATACCCAAAAACCAGAACCAAAACCCATGAAAACGCAGCCCGCTGAAAAGACCACAACAATTACTCCAGATTTCAACAATACCCAAACAGAGATTGTTTCTGTACCCGAAAAGTCAAATACTAAGGTTTTAGACAAACCCTCAATTAATTCATCTCTAACTTTCGAGGAACAAAAAATACAAGACGTGGTAGCGCAGGTTCACGAACTCAAACAAACCCAAGAGGTAACAGATGCCGATATCGATGCGCTCTTAAAAATAGCCGAGCGGGAAATAAAATTAAATCGAATAATCGATAAAAACACTGGCGTTGTAGATGCCAACGCATTGCTTCAAGGTGTTGAGGCCGAACTCGATCAGTCCTTTAGAACCAAAGTTTTTGAAGCCATAAAAGCAAGTTACAACACTGTAAAAACTGCGGTAGCCCAACGCAATGATTAGTAATTTCTGTCAAATTTAAATACTGAAAATCAATCAATCAATCAATGCTAAAACCAATTTAGCCCATTAAAAACGAACAGTTATGCAAACAATTATTAAGTACTTAATATTACTGGTATTCACGTTATGCGTGCAACTCATCCCTGCACAAGACAGTATTCCGGCCATCAAGAACGAAAAAAATATTGAGATGCTGGAAAAGGTCAAGTTAACCATTGAAAAAGAAGAAAAAGAACATTTAAAAACTCAAGTTGAAGCTATCAACACCAAAATTGAAAACGGCGAAATCACTTTAAAAGAGGCACAGGAATTAAAAATGGAAGCGGCCAAAATAGCGGCTTTGAATATTGAAAACCGAATAGCCATTGTTAACAATAAAATTGAACTTTTAAAGCGTAATGATTACGGCTTGAACAGAACCGCAAACAAACACGTTTTTGGCATCGTCATTAATGATGAGACATATACGATTACACAACCCAAAGACAAACCAAAAAAATACGACAGGCGTACCAGCAGCGAGTTCGTTTTGGCTTTTGGACTGAACAATGCCTTTATTGAGGGTGAAAGTTTAAACGATTCTCCATACAAATTTGGTGGCTCACGGTTCTTTGAAGCAGGGTGGGCTTGGAAAACCCGAGTTTTTGAAAACTCAAATTTTTTGAGACTTAAATATGGGGTTTCTTTTCAAATAAACGGATTAAAACCAAACGATAACCAATATTTTGTTCAACAAAATGACCAAACTTTTCTAGAGGAATTTCCTTCTAATCTTAAAAAATCAAAACTATCGATAACTAATTTGGTGTTTCCCGTTCATTTTGAATTAGGGCCTTCAAAAAAGATTGAACGCGACAACTATTTTAGATATTCAACAAGTAATAAGTTCAAAATAGGTTTTGGTGGTTATGGCGGTTTTAATGTTGGCACTCGCCAAAAACTAAAATATACTATGGGTGGCGAACGTAAAAAAGACAAACAGAAACACAGTTTTAATACTTCAAATTTAGTTTACGGAATAAGTGGTTACATTGCTTTTGACGACGTTGCACTGTAT
The DNA here is from genome assembly GCA_040429635.1 of Tamlana crocina. Taxonomy (NCBI): domain Bacteria; kingdom Pseudomonadati; phylum Bacteroidota; class Flavobacteriia; order Flavobacteriales; family Flavobacteriaceae; genus Tamlana; species Tamlana crocina. Next base: position 2,370,033 of record CP158972.1, read on the forward strand.
GCAAAATACGATTTATCTCCCCTATTTAAAGACCAATTAACTGACCAAAATAATATTTCCATCGGACTAAGATTTGATATGGATTAGCAAAAAAAAGGAGCTGCTTTTAAAACAAAAGCAGCTCCTTTTTAATTTCTATTCAGTAGTAATTCAACCTGAAAACTTACAGATCAAAACGATCGGCATTCATCACTTTTACCCAAGCATCAACAAAATCGTTCACAAATTTTTCTTTACTGTCATCTTGAGCATACACTTCGGCATAAGATCTTAAGATAGAATTTGAACCAAAAACAAGATCAATACGAGTGGCTGTCCATTTTACTTCACCCGTTTTACGGTTTACAATTTCATAAATACCGTCTTTTGCAGGTTTCCATTTATAGGCCATATCGGTTAAATTCACAAAGAAATCATTGGTCAAAGCACCTTCGTTTTTCGTAAACACGCCATGCTTTGTACCGCCATGGTTTGTCCCAATAACACGCATGCCGCCAATTAAAGCAGTCATTTCAGGAGCGGTCAGACCCATAAGTTGAGTACGGTCTAAAAGCAATTCCTCCGGACTCACCACATATTCTTCTTTCAGCCAATTTCTAAAACCATCGGCTTTTGGCTCCAAATATTCAAAAGACTCCACATCGGTCATTTCTGCCGTAGCATCGCCACGCCCTGGAGCAAATGGCACATTAACGTTCATGCCTGCATTTTTAATGGCTTTTTCAACGCCTACATTTCCAGCTAAAACAATAGTATCGGCAACACTGATTCCAAATTCTTTGGCAATCGGTTCGAGTACAGACAATACTTTTTGTAATCGTTTTGGCTCGTTTCCAGGCCAATCTTTTTGAGGTGCTAAACGGATTCGAGCACCATTAGCCCCTCCTCTAAAATCTGAACCTCTAAACGTTCTGGCACTGTCCCAAGCTGTTGAAACCATTTCAGAAATGCTTAATCCTGAATCTGAAATTTTAGCTTTAACCGCCTCAACAGCGTAATCTTTCTTTCCTTTCGGAATAGGGTCTTGCCAAATTAAATCTTCTTGAGGTATATCCGGACCAAACCAACGATCTTTAGGTCCCATGTCGCGGTGCGTTAATTTAAACCAAGCACGGGCAAAAGCATCTGAAAACCCTTCAAAATCTTCTTTAAATTTCAAAGAAATCTCTCGGTAAATAGGATCCATTTTCATGGCCATATCGGCATCGGTCATTGCAGGATTATTACGGATTGAAGCATCCTCAACATCAACGGGTTTATCTTCCTCTGCTATACTTACAGGTTCCCACTGCCAAGCTCCCGCAGGGCTTTTAACCGACTCCCACTCGTGTTTAAATAGCATTTCAAAATAGCCATTGTCCCACTTGGTAGGATGGGTAGTCCACGCCCCTTCTATACCACTGGTAACGGCATCGCGACCAACTCCAGTTCTTGTAGGGTTGGTCCATCCAAAACCTTGCTCTTCCACATTGGCTCCTTCGGGAGATTCACCTAAAATACTGGCATCGCCATTACCGTGCATTTTACCAACGGTATGTCCGCCAGCGGTGAGCGCCACTGTTTCTTCATCGTTCATAGCCATACGTTTAAAAGTTTCCCGAACTTGCGCTCCTGTTTTTAAAGGGTCTGGATTTCCATTGACACCTTCAGGATTTACATAAATTAGCCCCATTTGCACGGCTGCCAACGGATTTTGCATGGTATCGGGTTTATCTACGCTATCGTAACGCTCATCACTTGGCGCTAACCATTCTTTTTCAGCCCCCCAATAAATGTCCTTTTCAGGGTGCCATATATCTTCTCGTCCAAAAGCGAATCCGTAACTTTTCAGCCCCATACTTTCATAGGCCATTGTACCGGCTAAAATGATTAAATCTGCCCAACTAACTTTATTGCCATATTTTTTCTTTATCGGCCAAAGTAAACGTCGTGCTTTATCCAAACTTGCGTTATCGGGCCAAGAGTTAAGTGGCGCAAATCGTTGGTTTCCGGTACCTCCGCCTCCACGGCCATCGGCTACTCTGTACGTTCCCGCGGCATGCCAAGCCATTCTAATCATTAAACCTCCGTAATGCCCCCAATCGGCAGGCCACCAATCTTGACTATCGGTCATCAAATTACGGACATCATTCTTCAATGCTTCAACATCCAGTTTTTTTAATTCTTCTTGGTAATTAAAATCTTTTCCAAACGGGTTAGTTTTGGTGTCGTGCTGGTGTAAAATATCCAAGTTTAAAGTTTCGGGCCACCATTCTGTAACCGTTTTACTAGAAGCAGTGTTACTTCCGTGGCCAAAAGGACACTTGCCCATTGACGAACCATTTGAGTGCATTTTATTCTCCATTATTAATTTGATTTTATTAGTTGTTCATTTCCATAAAATTAATAATTTTAAACCTGAATCTATACGAAATTCATTTTTTTAAACTATCCGTTTATTGAAAAAACCTATCAACACAATGTAAACAATAAAAAAAAGCCATCTAAAAAGAATGGCTTTAAATTAATAATTATACTATCTTTTTTTAAGACTTAGGCAATAATACCGTATCAATAACATGGATAACGCCATTAGATTGGTTTACATCTGCAATAGTAACTTGTGATGAGTTTCCATTCTCATCAGTAACATAAACATTGTGGTTTTTAATCCAAGTTGTTAGCTTTCCACCGCTCACGGTTTCTATTTCAGCTTTTCCGTTACCTTTTTTTATCATTCCCATAATGTCTTTAGCGCTCCATTTTCCTGAAACCACATGATATTTTAGAATATTCTGTAATGCAGCCATGTTTTCTTTCATAAGTAAACTATCTACTGTTCCATCGGGTAGTTTACTAAAGGCATCATTTGTTGGTGCAAAAACAGTAAAAGGTCCTTTGCTTTTTAAAACTCCAACTAAATCGGCTGCTTTTACAGCTGCAACTAAAGTGGTGTGATCTTTTGAATTAACAGCATTATCAATAATGTCTTTACTTGGGTACATTTCAGCACCACCAACCATTTTGGTATCTTCCTTCATCGTACTATTCTGAGCCGTGATGTATTGACTTGTAAACAATGATAGTGTAAAAACAAATGCGACAATTAAATTTGACTTTTTCATAATTTTGATTTTTTAGATTATACACTACAAACGATTCATAATACTTTGCGGTTTTTAAAAACAGATGCTTTAACATAATATTAACAAACGGGCTAAAATTTCACTTATCATTTTCAATTTAACGCACAATTATTCCTTATTTTTATCACTTAATTTAAAACAAAATAACATGGCAACTATCACTTTAAAAGGAAACAAAATAAACACCGCTGGAAACTTACCTGAAACCGGAAGTAAAGCTCCCGATTTTTTATTGACAGCAACCGACCTATCCACAAAAAGTTTAACCAACTACAAAGGCAGCAAACTGGTATTGAACATTTTTCCGAGTGTAGATACAGGCACTTGTGCCGCATCAGTAAGACAATTTAACAAAGAAGCCAGCGAACTGGAAAACACTAAAGTACTTTGCATATCTCGCGATTTGCCTTTTGCGCAGTCCCGTTTTTGTGCCGCAGAGGGCATTGAAAATGTAGAGAGTTTATCGGACTTTAAAACCGGGCAATTTGGAAAAGACTACGGATTGGAGTTTGTTGATGGCCCATTGGAAGGCCTGCACTCCCGCTGCGTGATGGTTTTAGATGAAAACGGCACGGTAAAATACACCGAACAAGTAAGCGAAACCGTAGATGAACCCAACTACAAAGCAGCACTAGAAGCTCTTTATGAATAATAAAAAAGAACCACTTTTAATTAACCGGGCAAAAAGTGTGCGCTACGCCTTTAAAGGTGCGTTGTTGTTATTAAAGACCGAACCCAGTATAAAAATTCAGTTTTGCATTGGTGTATTGGTTACCATAGCTGGTTTTTACTTTGAAATTTCAACCACCGAATGGATGATACAAGTTCTAGCCATCGCATTAGTAATGAGTATTGAAGGCGCCAATACAGCCATTGAGGAAATAGCCAACTTTATACACCCGGAATACCACATTAAAATAGGCAAAATAAAAGATTTAGCAGCAGGGGCGGTTTTTATCGCCTCTGTTTTTGCTGTAATTGTGGGGCTGATCATTTACCTTCCGAAGATTTTTTAAAATAATATTCCCTCTAGGATAAACGTTAGTAATTTGTATTTTTGCTGAGTTGTTAAACCATTTAGCATTAAACCCATTCAATAACTTCAATTCCACATTCCCGCATTAATGGCCAAAAGGAAAACCAAATCTAAACCAACAACAAAAAAAAGGTTGGCACTGCCAAAATTTAACCTAAACAACCAACAAAAATTGGTTTTGGGCAGTTTCTTGGCTATATTAGGTTTGCTCCTTTTTATTGCTTTTGTATCGTTTTTATTTACGGGCAAAGCAGACCAAAGTGTACTTACGGAATTCACGTCTCGTGAAGTAAAAACACAAAACTGGCTTAGTAAATCGGGGGCTTGGCTCAGCGATTTTTTTATCCAACGTGGTTTTGGGGTAGCTTCATTTATATTTTCAGGATTGGTTTTTCTATCGGGCGTTTATGTGCTGATGAACATCAACAAAGCCAAACTGAGAAAACATTGGTTTTGGGGCATCCTTATTATAATATGGACATCGATTCTTTTAGGATTCTTTGGCGGCAAAAACGATATTTTAGGAGGTACGGTTGGGTTTGAACTCAACACTTTTTTACAAGATTACATCGGAAAAATTGGTGTTGCCCTACTTCTTTTATTCGGATTGATTACCTATTTGGCAATTCGTTTTAAGCTCACTTTCGAAAGTTTTTCAATGCTTTTTAAATCGGCCAAGAAAGACATTAAAGAAGAACTTTCAAGCATGAAAGAAGATGTAATAGCGCCTTTGGACAACAATTTAACGGAAGAAGCCGAAGCCATAAAATCGGCTTTCGAAATTCCTTTGGATGATGATGAAGAAGATATTGAACCCGAATTAAAACCTGTTAAGGACACTAAAAAGGAAACACCTGCTCCTTTGGAAGTTCGTGTAAACGAAAGTGAAGACGAAGAAACAGACCTTGAAATAAAAGTTGAAGAAGTAAAGGAAGAAATCTCAGAAACCGATAACCTTGCCAATAAATTGGTTGAGGATTTTGGACAATTCGACCCGACTTTAGAATTGGCAAAATACCAATTCCCTACTTTGGAACTTCTAAAAAAATACGATACCGAAGGCATTAAAATCAATCAAGAAGAGCTTGAGGAAAACAAAAACCGCATTGTTGAAACCCTCAGCAACTATAAAATTGGTATTTCCAGCATTAAAGCTACCATTGGGCCAACGGTAACACTTTATGAAATTGTGCCCGATGCCGGTATCCGAATTTCAAAAATTAAAAACCTGGAAGACGATATTGCTTTATCGCTGTCTGCTTTGGGTATTCGAATTATTGCGCCAATTCCCGGAAAAGGAACTATCGGTATTGAAGTGCCCAATAAAAACTCGACTATTGTTTCCATGCGCTCGGTCATTGCATCGAAGAAATTTCAAAATTCTGAAATGCACCTCCCTATCGCCCTCGGAAAAACCATTAGCAACGAAACCTTTGTGGTCGATTTGGCAAAAATGCCGCACTTGCTTATGGCCGGTGCCACGGGGCAAGGTAAATCGGTGGGGCTTAACGCCGTTCTTACTTCATTGCTTTATAAAAAACATCCTGCCGAAGTGAAATTCATTTTGGTAGATCCGAAAAAAGTGGAATTGACGCTCTTCAATAAAATTGAGCGCCACTATTTGGCGAAACTGCCCGATAGCGAAGATGCCATTATTACCGACAATACCAAGGTTATCAATACGCTAAATTCGCTATGTATTGAAATGGACAACCGCTACGAGTTGTTGAAAAACGCCATGTGCCGAAACATTGTGGAGTACAATGCTAAATTCAAGGCAAGAAAGCTCAACCCGAACGACGGCCATCAATTTTTACCATATATTGTTTTGGTTGTTGATGAGTTTGCCGATTTGATTATGACAGCTGGTAAAGAGGTAGAAACCCCTATAGCCCGTTTGGCACAGCTGGCCCGTGCCATTGGTATCCATTTAATTATCGCCACGCAACGTCCGTCGGTTAACGTTATTACGGGTATCATCAAAGCTAACTTCCCAGCTCGAATCGCGTTTAGGGTAACTTCAAAAATCGATTCCCGAACCATTTTGGATGGCTCTGGTGCCGACCAACTTATAGGCCGTGGTGATATGCTTTACACCCAAGGTAACGACCTTATTCGTGTGCAATGTGCCTTTGTGGATACTCCCGAAGTGGAACGCATTACCGATTTTATCGGTTCACAAAAAGCCTACCCCGATGCTTATATGCTTCCCGAGTACGTTGGCGAAGAAAGTGGCACAGGTATTGATGTAGATATAGCCGATCGCGACGCCCTATTTAAAGATGCAGCCATAGTAATTGTAACGGCACAACAAGGTTCGGCTTCGCTATTGCAAAGAAAATTAAAATTGGGCTACAACCGTGCCGGACGTTTAATCGACCAATTGGAGGCTGCAGGCATTGTTGGTCCTTTTGAAGGCAGTAAAGCCAGACAGGTTTTGGTGCCCGATATTACAGCTTTAGAAAAACTTTTAGAAAACGAAATATAATACTTGAAATGAAAAAACTATTTGCGCTTGCAATGATTGCCCTTTCCGTTAATGTTTTTGCTCAAAATAAAGCCAAAACACTTTTAAACGAAGTTTCAGAAAAGGTAAAAACCTATGAGAATATTTCACTCGATTTTAAATATACTTTAGAAAACCTTTCTGAAAACATTAAACAGGAAACCAAAGGCGATGTGGTTTTGGAGGGCGAAAAATACCGTTTGAATATTTTGGGGGTTACCCGTCTTTTTGATGGAAAAACCCTTTATAGCATTAGCCCAGAAGACGAGGAAGTGACCATTACATCAACCATTGATGAGGAAAACGACGCCATTACCCCAAGCAAAATGTTATCGTTCTACGAAGACGGTTATACTTACCAAACCGATATTCAACAGAACATAAACGGAAGAAAAATCCAGTATGTAAAGTTGACTCCCATCGATTCGAATTCAGAAATCAAAAATATCCTCTTAGGGATTGATGCCAATACCAAACATATTTATAACCTGATTCAAGTTGGAAAAAACGGTACAAAAACCACACTAACCGTTAATTCTTTTAAAACGAATACGCCCATATCAAAAAGCTTGTTTACCTTTGATGCCAGTAAATACAAAGACTATTACATTAATAAATTAGACTAAAACAACGGTCTGATCTATTTACCATATTTCAAAAAACATCAACAATTTTGGGGTGTTTCCGCAAACAAGAAAAACGGTTGCATCCCGATTATCGCCTAACGAGTGAAAATTTTAGATCGCTACATACTAACAACCTACTTAAAAACCTTTTTCAGCGTGTTTATTATACTCATGCTGATTTTTATTTTACAGACCATCTGGCTTTATATAAAGGAATTGGCGGGTAAAGATTTAGATCTGATTGTTATCGTTAAGTTTTTGGTGTATTTTATGCCGAAGCTTATTCCGCTGGTATTACCGCTTACCATTCTGCTTTCATCCATTATGGTATTTGGTAGCTTTGCCGAAAATTATGAGTTTGCTGCCATGAAATCTACCGGAATTTCGTTGCAACGTGCCATGTCTGGGCTCAGTATTTTTATTGTGATGCTGGGTATTATTACGTTTTTCTTTTCGAACAACGTTATTCCGTGGGCCGAGCTCAATTCTTATAATTTGCGCCGAAATATCGCTAAGTTAAAACCAGCCATGGCCATTGCCGAAGGGCAGTTCAATGCTATTGAAGGCACCGATTACAATATTAAAGTTGAAAAGAAGAGTGGTGACCGCGGACAGTTTTTGGAAGATGTTACCATCCATATAAAAGGCAATAACGGCCGAAAAAACACAACGGTAATAAAATCGAAAACCGGTGAGTTAACCAGTGCGGAAAATTCGAACGTTTTAAAGCTTATTCTTCTCGATGGCAACCTTTACCAAGATGTGGAGACCAAAAACCTAAAAACCAGAGAACGGCAACCCTTCGCCAAAAGTGCTTTTGAAAAGAAGATTATCAACATTGATTTGTCGAATATGAATCAAGTTGATTTTGATGAGCAATCGCAAACCGATAAGTACAATATGCTCGATGTGGTTGATTTGAACAAAACCATCGATTCACTCGTTAAAAAAAGTGATGAAGAGCATGAAACTTTTGCAAAAAATTTAGAGGTAAGATCGGGCCTGCCACAAATTCAAAAAACGCCTGTCAATTCTAAAAAGAACGATAGCATAACAGAAGAATATACCGGGGCCATTCTAAATATTTTCGATACTAAAAAGAAAATCGAGATGGTAGAATCTGCGTTGCGAACCATTGCTTCTTCAAAGCAACTCATTTCATCCAAAGAAGTCACTTTAAAAAACTCCAAATCGTGGCTTAACAAGCATGTTATTTCGTTCCACGAAAAGTTTGCTTTGGCCTTTGCCTGTATTATCCTGTTTTTTGTGGGTGCTCCATTGGGTGCTTTAATCCGAAAAGGTGGTATTGGGCTGCCCATGGTTATTGCTATTGTGTTGTTTTTGTCATACCATTTCATCGGGATTTTTGCCACCAACAGTGCTAAAAATGGTGGATTCAACCCTATTTTAGCTAGTTGGTTTTCTACTTTGGTGATGTTGCCCTTAGGTATCTTTTTAACCAAAAGAGCGACGGAAGATAAAGGTCTATTTGATTTTGACAGTGTAATTGAACCACTTAAACGCATCTTTAAAATAAAGGAAAAAAACTCGGTTGATTATAAATTTCTTTCCAACCAAAAAAATGAAGAACTTGTCGATATTATCAATAACTATGAGAGTTTGGGCCACGAAGAGCCCGTTCGTTTTGAAGCCATAAAAATTTTAAAAGCCAGAGGGATTGAAACCAAAAAACTAAAGGACAACGGCGTCATTATTAAAGATGAATTCCTAAAATCTGAAGACATTGTTCAAGATTACCAAAACCATGTAACATTTGCAAAAACGCTTTATTTTATTGGGGCGGTATTGTTGGTTTTATTTTTCGTTTTTAGAAATAACAAATTGCCTTCGTTGGCAGATTCGGCCATTCAACTTAGTATAGTATCACTAATTTTATTCGTGATTTATTACATAAAATCCATAAAAAACGCCTTTCAGTTTTACAGCCATATCAACAAAACCCGAAAACGACCAAAAATTTTACTTTTAATAATTGGGCTTCCACTTTATATGATAACCTTCCTCTTCCTCAATCAAAAAATAAAGGAAGACTTAAAACGAAATTGTTTAGACTCTTTAAAATAAGCAATATCTTTGCCGCATGACAACAGAAACCACGACACAGAAAAACGCCTCTGAAATAAAATTGAATACCATTCAAGAAGCTATTGATGATATAAGAAACGGAAAAGTTATTATTGTTGTTGATGACGAAAACCGTGAAAATGAAGGTGATTTTTTGGCTGCTGCCGATAAAGTAACTCCAGAAGTGATCAACTTTATGGCCACCCAAGGCCGCGGATTGATATGTGTGCCACTTACTGAAACCCGTTGTAAAGAACTCGATCTCGATATGATGGTTAGAAACAATACCGATCACATGGAAACGGCCTTTACGGTATCTGTTGATTTAAGAGGTAATGGGGTTACTACAGGAATTTCAGCCAGCGACAGATCTAAAACCGTAAAAGCATTAATTGACCGTGATACCAAACCGTTTGAACTGGCTCGACCAGGACATATTTTTCCATTGGTAGCCAAAGAAGGTGGCGTTTTAAGAAGAACGGGGCATACCGAAGCGGCCATTGATTTTGCCAGACTAGCCGGATTAAATCCAGCAGGGGTTATTGTTGAAATCATGAACGAAGACGGCTCGATGGCCCGATTGCCACAGCTTTATGACATCGCGAAGAAACTCGATGTAAAAATCGTTTCTATTGAAGACCTAGTGGCTTACCGAATGCAGCACGATTCGTTGATTGAGAAAAAAGAAGATTTCGATATCGAAACCCGTTTTGGTAATTTTAGGTTGCGCGCTTACCAACAAACCACCAACGACCAAGTGCATATCGCACTTACAAAAGGCCAATGGAAAGATAACGAGGAGATTCCAACACGAATCAATTCAACATTAGTTAACAACGATATTCTTGGTACATTAACCAACGATGCCGACAAGCAATTGGACAATATGTTCAAAGTGGTTAATGACGCTGGAAAAGGCGCTATCATTTTTATAAATCAGGAATCGCAATCTACCAATATCCTAAAGCGACTATCATATTTAAAAGCCGAACAAAAACCAAACACTATTGCCAAAGCACCTAAAATAGCTATGGATAATAGAGATTTTGGTATTGGGGCACAAATACTGCACGACCTTAACATTCACAAACTACGTTTAATTTCTAACTCCGGAGAAACCAAACGTGTGGGGCTTATCGGCTACGGTTTGGAGATTGTAGATTATTTAAAATATTAAAAATAAAAAAGAGGGCTCCCACCCTCTTTTTTCCAACTTTCGCTGGTCTCCCTAATTGATTAATAGCGCTCAATTAATTTTAAATATTTTATTGTTTTACCATTTTATAAATCCTTTGGTCATCAAACCATAAAAAGTAGATGCCCGAGCTTAAATTTTGTAAAGACATTTTCAATTCCTTTGTTCCAATTTTAATTGACTCTTGTTTCACTTTATTCCCATAAGCATCAAACAGCACAACATTTACTGAAGATTTTAATAGGTTGTTCCCTTTAATGGTTACATCGTCTATAACCGGATTTGGGTAAACTACTATATTTTCGGCTTGAAGATTTGAATCTTCAACATTTAAAGCACCTTCTTCTGACCAAAATTTAACCAATCTTAAAAATCCTTCCCACATCTCGGTTGAAGCATTCCACGATTCAAAAATCAATTCAATTTCGTTGTTATTGGTGTCAAAACCTCTCAGCTGCCGATATGAGTTTTCCCATTCTTCGGTGCTACTGTTCCATTCCTGCCCCAAAATTTCAACTAGATTGTTATTGCCGTCATAGGTGTTCTCCACCCTTACCGTGTTTACCCATGAACCCGATGCAATAGTCTGTTCGGTTACTACCGTGGGCAAATTACTTTCGTTATAGTCAATAATGGTTTGGCGGTAAGGCGCACCCCACTCCATTGAACTGACACTCCAGCCATAAATTTCAATTAGAATAATCTGCTCATCGATATTGTAGGTATATTTTTTACGTTCTTCATTTTCCCAATCTGTAATGACATCACGCCATTCTTCCAATATTTCAAATTCAAGAAGGTTATCGGCGTCGTACAAGTAATTTAAACGTTGATCGTTAACCATCATCAAAGTGGCGAAATCAAGTTTGGTGCTATGGTCCTCAACAATATCGTTTCGTAAATTATATTCATAAACATTCTCGTTGAAAACCATCCAATTGCCCCCCGAATATATGGCATAACTAAATGTTTTGGTGTTGTTCGAAGCATCGTAGGTGTAACTATCCCTCGATCCGTTATTCCACATACCGTCTCCCCAATTTTGTAATATGCTTTCCGTTAAATTGTTATTACCGTCGTACGACTTGTTGAATTGATAAAAATTTTCCCAAACATCTCCGTTTAAAACAAGGCGTAAAAGATTGGTTTCTTTTATTCCGCCGTTATCGTATTTATAAAGGTCTCTTGTATTATGTTTCCAATCGGTTAGACCTTCATCCCACGAATATTGATGAATGGAATCCAACTTAAAGGTAGGTTGCGCGCACAAATGTACGAGGGACAAAAAAAGGGTGATTATATTTATGTAAAAGCAACGCATTTTAATGGACTGTTTTTGAATAATAAGGGGACAACTCTACATTTTTTGTTATCCCCCTATTCAAAGGATTGATTAATAGCCTCTTTTATTCCTTAGTGATAGTTATCGTTTTAACTATTTTGTTTTTCAGTAAAATATGTAGGATATAAGTACCCTTTTCCAAATGGTCAATACTCATATATATTTTTTCCTCATTGTTATCTGCAACAGAATCGACCATTTCAAACCTGGCATAAATATTTGGTTTTGCTAATGTACTCACAGAATTTCTATAACGATAGAAGATATGTTACAGAGTATGCAATAAATGTTACATCCCTAAAAAAGCCTTTAAAAACCTGTATTTAAAAACATTCAGTTTTTCTGAAGGTATTCGTTTGGCGTGCAATTATAAACTTCCTTAAAGCATTTAATGAAATAGGATGGCGTATTGAAACCGACTTGATAAGCGATTTCTGAAATTGTTGAATCTGATTTTATCAAAAGATCTATGGACAGCTTTAAACGTTGCGACCTAATAAATTCTGAAGTGCTCACACCGGCAATGGCCTTTAATTTTCTGTGCAATTGCGTTCTGCTCATGCCCATGTTTTCGGCGAAAGCCACACTTGTAAAATCGGGGTTGATTAAATTATCATCCAGCACCGTTTTTAAACGTTTCAAGAAGTCTTCTTCGGTGGAAGAAATTTGAATATCGGGGTTCACCGTAAACCCTTTACTGAAATGCTTTTGAAGTTTTTCGCGGTTTTCAATCAATTTTTCAACCCGTAACTTTAGGGTTTCTGTATCAAAAGGTTTAGTTACATAAGCGTCTGCTCCCGTTTTTAAGCCTTCTTTTATGTTTTGCTCGCCCACTTTGGCCGTTAAAAGTATTATGGGTATGTGGCTAGTTAACGCATCGTGTTTTAAAGTATTGCACAAATAAATACCATCCTGGATCGGCATCATCACATCACTGATAATCAAATCGGGGATTTGCTTCAGTGCCTTTTTAACGCCTATTTTTCCGTTTTTGGCCTCAATTATTTTATAATTGCTTTTAAAAATAGTAGCTATAAACGCCCGTATATCGGCATCATCTTCAACAATAAGCAAACTGGGGCTATCGTCGTTCAAATCTGCTTCAGCATGTCCATCACAAAGCAACTCCTCTTCAATGTCATTTTTATATAGTTCTGAAGGTTGGAATGCCTTTTTACTTACCGGAAGCGTCACCGTAAATTGAATTTTATTGGTATCGATACTGTTCGCAATTATTCTTCCTTTTGAAAGTGTTACCAATTCCTTTACCAATGCCAGCCCTACCCCAACACCTTCGGCCGTGGTATCATCTTGGTAAAACCGCTCGAAAAGTTTTCCGAGGTCTTTTTTTGAAATTTCCTTGGTGGTATTGATTACCGAAAGCAC